>JBAZSH010000016.1:0-3506 GCA_041662545.1 Minisyncoccota bacterium | reverse complement strand
AAGAAGCTCAAACTATGGAATGATTACTACAATGATTTAGAACATTGCGGTTTAAATGGTAAAACGCCAAATGAATTTCTGAAAGATTATCAATTAATTAAACCGCCAAATGTCTGTGCCTAAAACACTAAAAAACATCAACAATTCGTAGGCGGATTTCGGGTGTGCGGAGAAAATAGGATTTTTCCAAAGTCGCCGCCAAATTGAGTGGCTCGCCGGCTTTGATTGGCCGACCGAAACCGTCGGCCTTTTGGAAAAAACCAATTGCTTTGATTAATTCTCCGACACTATTTTCAAAAATAATTTCCAGATGATTCCCCTCCTTGCCAAATTGACGAACCATTTTCGGCAAAACATTTTTTATTAAAAAAATCGGCTTGGGATTGCCAACGCCAAATGGTGCGAGTTTTTCCACTATACCGTAAGTGTCAGCGTTAACTTCATCTAGAGACAGCACCGCGTCAGCTAAAAATTCTCCGCCAACAACTAAAGCCTGCGGCGAGAGACGCCCATAGGCTTGGTCCAACTCCTCTTCCAAAATATGAATTTTTTCTTCTATCACTGTAAAACCGCCAGACAAAGCGTGGCCGCCAAATTCCACAAAAACCTCGCGCGCTTCGGTCATCAATTCCATCACATTAACGCCGTTTGACCGACAAGAACCCTTAAGTGTGGCATTGCCATCTCGTCCCCAAAGAAAAACCGACTTGCCGTGTTCGTCTTTCAAAACATTGGCCACCAAACCCAACAACGACGGCCGCCAATTAGGATTGCCTACAACAATTACCCGCCGATCGCTTTGGCGTTCTCGCATAATTTTCCTGACTTCTTTGGTAATCGCCGCCACCAAACCTTTTCTCTCCTGATTAATTTTATCTAAATGTGTTGCCAATCTACCAGCTTCAACTTCATCATCAGCAACTAAAAGTTTAAAAGCATCCATTGGCTTACCCATTCGAGAGGCGGCATTGATTCTCGGCGAAATCATAAAACCAATGTCATCTTCACTAAGAAAACGCTGATCGATTCTCAATTGACGCAAAAGTTTTTGCAAACCAAGACGCGGCGACTTGCGCAAAACCAATAAACCATAGCGAGCGAAAATGCGATTCTCGCCAATCAAAGGCACCATATCGGACAAGGTCGCGATGCCCACCATATCCAGCAACCACTTTTCCCAGCCGATTTTCAATGTAGAAACATTGGAAATCGTCCCGAGCTCTTGCGAGGGACTACTCGTCAACTTTTGGACTAATGCCTGAACTAATTTAAAGGCAACACCGGCGCCGCAAAGATTTTTATCGGGATAAGCGCAGTCCTTTTGTTTGGGATTCAAAATCGCCAGTGCCGGTGGAATTTTCGCATTGGGTTCGTGATGATCAGTAATAATTACATCAATACCCTGTTCTTTCGCTCGTCGCACTTCTTCCACATCGGCAGTACCACAATCCACAGTAATCAAAAGTTTGGTGCCGGTTTTGGCAAATTCTTCAATTGCCTTATGATTTAAACCAAAACCTTCGTCGCCCCGATGGGGAATGTAGTTTTCCCAGCCCAAGGCTGGTCGGCCTTGGGCCGAAAAATTTTCCGATATTTTTTTAAAAAAATCGTGAAGCACCACCGCTCCCGGAATGCCATCGGCATCATAATCACTAAAAATTACAATTTTCTCTCCGGTTTCAATCGCCCGCAAAATTCTTTCCACCGCTTTTTTCATATCTTTCATCAAAAAGGGGTCGTGAATGCCTTTTTCATAATCAACATTTAAAAATTCTTCCGCTGCAATCGCCGTTTTAATGCCTCGCTGAAAAAGCAACTGGTCAAGTAAATTTCCAGCCGAAATTCCTTCTCTAATTTTCCATTGCTTCACGAAAGCATTCTAACACGATATACTCTCGCTATGTCCGATTGCGTGTTTTGTAAAATTGTGGAGGGAAAAATTCCCGCCGAGAAGGTTTATGAGGATACCAATTTTTTGGCATTTCTAGATATTCATCCAAAATCTCCCGGTCACACTTTAATTATTCCCAAAAAACATTACCGCTGGGTTTGGGATGTACCTAATACCGGCGATTTTTTTGAAATCGTCAAAAAAATCGCCCTAGCCCAGCAAAAAGTATTTGAGACCGATTGGATTCTTTCAAAAATTGTCGGCGATGAAGTGCCCCATGCCCACATTTGGCTCTTCCCTAACGACAAGGTCAAAGGCGATAAAGATAATCTCAAAGAAAATGCCGAAAAAATCCGCGATTATTTTAGGAATTGAAACCTCCTGCGACGAAACCGCGCTGGCGTTAATTTACGGGGAAAAAGTTCTCGCCAATATCACCCTAACGCAAACTGTCCACCAACAATATGGTGGAGTTTTTCCGATGATGGCGAAAAGAGAACACGCAAAAAATTTGCTGCCGATTTTTAAAAAAATTCTAGAAACAGCAAATCTCTCAAAACCGATTCAATCGAAAATCCTAACAAAAAAACATTCTGATATTCTTGAGAATGTTGGAATGATTTTGGAAAGAGAACCGGAATTGCTGGGACAATTTTTAGAATTTATACCGACCATTGAAAAACCGCCCATTGATGCCATCGCCGTAACCGAGGGGCCAGGATTAGAACCGGCACTTTGGGTAGGCATAAATTTCGCCAAAGCTTTGGCGACTGTTTGGAACATTCCAATTATTCCCATTAATCATATGGAGGGTCATATTGTCTCGGCATTATTTGGTAAAATCGCAAATTTTCCGGCAGTGGCATTGCTCATCTCTGGGGGTCACACCGAGTTAGTGCTAATGAAAGATTGGTTTGATTATGAAATTGTCGGCGCCACCAAAGACGATGCCGTCGGCGAGGCCTTTGATAAAGTGGCACGGATTCTTGGTCTGCCCTATCCAGGTGGTCCGGAAATCTCCCGCCTAGCTGAATCTGTCCGAGAAGTCAAAAAAGGTTCAACCTTAAAATTGCCCCGCCCGATGTTAAATTCCGGCGATTTGAACTTTTCTTTTTCCGGCTTGAAAACCGCCGTTTTGTATCTGGCAAAAAAAATGGGCGAGCTGAGTGAGGATGATAAAAAAAATATTGCCTGCGAATTTGAAGATGCTGTTACCGAAGTGTTGGTCGCCAAAACAAAAAAAGTGTTGGCGCAATTCGACGCAAAAACTTTAATCATTGGTGGCGGTGTTTCAGCTAACAAAAATATCCGCGAGGCCTTTGAAAATTTTGCCGGGCAAAACAACATAAAACTTTTTATTTCCAGCCGCGAACTCGCCACCGACAATGCTCTAATGATTGCTTTTGCTGGTTTGTTGCGTTTGAAAGCAAATAAAGCTAAAAGTGGTGAAAAAATTACGGCACAAGGAAATCTGAAAATCAATGATGACAGGTAATGTGCACACACATATGGCGGTTTCTCCTAAAATGGAGGAATGAGTATACATATGGTCAAAACAATCAAAGAAGAAAGGTTAAGATGGGTACTGCCAATAGTAAGAAAAGAGGTAAAACTA
>JBAZSH010000015.1:0-3850 GCA_041662545.1 Minisyncoccota bacterium | reverse complement strand
GAAGCTCAAACTATGGAATGATTACTACAATGATTTAGAACATTGCGGTTTAAATGGTAAAACGCCAAATGAATTTCTGAAAGATTATCAATTAATTAAACCGCCAAATGTCTGTGCCTAAAACAGACAATGTAAAATAGCGGGAGTAAGATTTTTATAGATGGCGGGAAGCGGCCCACTGTTGAATCGGTATCTCAACGGGAAGGCGTGATCCGAAATTAACGCCTCACCTGAGTACCAAAGCTCAAAAGGGCTAATACCTAGTCATCGACAACCCCGTCCGCTTCCTGCGGATGGGGTTTATTTTTTTATGTTAAAATAATAGCGTGGCTTTTGAAAATATAATTCTAGCTTTAGCTGGTGGAATAATCCCCGTTTTGGTTTGGTTGTGGTTTTGGTTACGCGAAGACCGCCTGCACCCCGAACCACGCATCTTAATTCTTACCGCTTTTCTTGCCGGCATGCTGGCAGTGCCCTTGGTTATTCCTTTTGAAAAAGCGGTTAGCGATTATTTCGGCTCTGGCACCTTGATTTTTGTAATTTGGGCGATTATAGAAGAGCTCGCCAAGTTTTTTGTCGCTTGGGTTGTTGTTTTGCGACGCAGAGAAGTGGACGAACCAATTGACGCCATGATTTATATGATTACCATTGCTCTTGGTTTCTCGGCAATTGAAAATTCACTTTTTATTCTGACGCCCATTATCGGTGGCGACACCATTGGCGCACTGGTAACTGGCAATCTACGCTTTGTTGGCGCTACCCTACTTCATATGATTTCTTCATCGGCCATCGGCGCCGCCATCGCTCTATCTTTTTATCAAAGCGCCAAAATCAAAAAAAAATTCGTCATCGTCGGAGTTATCCTCTCCATCATCTTGCATACAGTTTTCAATTTGTTTATAATTAAGGGCAACAATAACGGTGGCACATTTTTTGTTTTCTTATCGGTTTGGATTACTGTTGTTGTCTTAATGATAGTTTTTGAAAAAGTAAAATCATTAGCAATTAAACATTAACAATTTTTAATTAAACCATGGCAAAAGACAAAAGATCATTTTTTGAGCGGCTTACTGGCACAGTTAATGTGTCAAATGATAATGACGAGCGCGAAATTAATATCACCGCCCCGAGTTCTGATGAAAAGTTAAGCGAATGGATGGAAGAAGAAAACGGCGACGGCCAATTGGCGGTGGATGTTTATCAAACACCTGACGATATTGTCATTCGAGCAATGGTGGCTGGCGTCAAACCAGACGATTTAGATATTTCTATTACTCGTGATATGGTCACCATCAAGGGACTCCGCGAAGGCACACGCGAAATTTCCGAGGAAAACTTTTTCTTCAAAGAACTTTATTGGGGCTCGTTCTCACGGACAATCCTTTTGCCGCAGGAAATAGAAGTGGAAGAATCTGAAGCGTCAGAAAAAAACGGACTTCTAACTCTTCGCCTGCCAAAAGTAGACAAAGGCCGCCAAACTAAATTACGCGTCAAGTCGTCGTAAAAATTTCTAGAAATTTTGGACCTACGGGGAGTCGAACCCCGACCTCGTCCATGCCATGGACGCATTCTACCGCTGAACTATAGGCCCTCGCGAGAAATATATCAGATTTTTAATTAAATATCCAAAGTGGCGAGCTTGGCGTTGGATTGAATAAATGATTTGCGCGCCGAAACATCCTCACCCATCAGAATTTCAAAAACCTTGTCGGCTTCTTGAGCGTCTTCCACATTCACTTTTTTCAAAACTCGGCGCGCCGGATCCATAGTTGTCTCCCACAATTCATCGGCATTCATTTCACCGAGACCCTTATAGCGCTGAATGGAGAACTCACTTTCGCTACCCTTACCAATTATTTTATCTTTCTCCTCATCGGAATAAGCGTAAAAAATTTCTTTGCCTTTTTTTATCTTGTAAAGCGGCGGTTGAGCAATATAAATAAATCCCCCATCAATCAATGGTCGGAAATGGCGGTAAAGCAAAGTCAAAAGCAAAGTCCGAATGTGAGCGCCGTCCACATCAGCATCGGTGGCGATAATAACTTTGTGATAACGCAGACGCGCTAAATCAAAAGTGTCGCCGATGGCTGTGCCTAAAGCCACCACTAGATTTTTAATTTGCTCAGAGGCCAACATTTTGTCCAAACGCGCCCGTTCTATATTCAAAATTTTTCCTCGCAAAGGCAAAATCGCCTGAATCCGCCGATCGCGTCCGGTTTTGGCCGAACCGCCAGCCGAATCTCCTTCTACCACAAACAATTCGGATTCTGCCGGATCGTTTGACTGGCAATCAGCTAATTTGCCGGGCAAAGTCATGCCTTCCAAAGCACCTTTTCGTAAAACAGAATCCTTGGCCGCCTTGGCGGCTTTGCGCGCCTTTAAAGCCAGCGTTACTTTATTGATAATCGCCCGCGCATCATCTGGCTTTTCCTCCAAGAAAGCAGCGAAAGCGTCACCAAAAATCGTTGATACGGCGCCTTGAGCTTCCATACTGCCGAGTTTTGCTTTTGTTTGACCTTCAAATTGAACCTCGCGCAATTTAATTGAAATTGCCGCCGTCAAACCCTCCAACACATCGTCGCCAGTAAAACTATCCTCGCCATTTTTGGTTAGATTATTTTTTTTGGCGTAATTGTTCAAAGTGCGCGTCAAAGCGGTCTTGAAACCAGTCAAATGAGTACCGCCTTCCGAGTTATAGATATTATTGGCAAAAGGCAGAATGCGAGAAGAAATATCGTCCACATATTGTAGTGCCACTTCCACTGACTCTGCTCCCTCGCCCGATTTCTCCACATAAAAAATATTTTTATGAATCGGCTTGAAAATTTTATTGTAAAAAGTAATCAGCGACATCAAACCGCCTTCAAAATAAAACGACTGTGACGGCAAATCCAAGCCAAGTTCACGGAAATAAAAAACATCGGCAAGGTCAATTGGTTCGGGGAAAGCCCTGGCGTCAACAACCGAAATCCGTAAGCCCTTCACCAAATAGGCCTGTTGGCGCATATGATTGACGACGCGGTTAAAATCAAAAATAATTCCTTCCTTAAATATCTCCGCGTCTGGCTCAAAAGTAACAATCGTGCCATTCAAATTTGATTTACCGATTTTTTTTACCGCCGCCTTGCGCTTGCCTTGTTTGTATTCTTGGTAATAAGCTCCACCATCGCGATGGACAATTACTTCGCAAAAAATTGAAAGCGCGTTAACCACCGAAGCACCAACGCCGTGCAAACCGCCAGAAACTTTATAACTATCGCTATTGAATTTACCGCCGGCGTGAAGAGTAGTCATAATCGTTTCCAAAGCGGAAACCTTACTTTGTTTGTGAATGTCTACTGGCACACCGCGGCCATTATCCGTCACCCGCACTCGATTATTCGGCAACAAAACAATTTCAATATCATTGGCAAAACCGCCCATCGCTTCATCGCGAGAGTTATCAAAAATTTCAGTGATGAGGTGGTGAAGGCCATCAGGACCAGTCGTTCCAATATACATACCCGGTCGTTTTCTGACCGGTTCCAAACCTTCCAAGACCGTTATTGCCTCAGCTGTGTAGCCCTTATTTTTCGCCATATTTTTCTAATTTTTAACTTCTCTATCATAGCAGAAATCCTTCCTCTTTGGAAGTGTTTTGGTGTCATTATAGCATTTGCGCGAACCTATTTCCAAGAAAAAATGAAAGACTAGAAAAATATGGACTCGGTTTTGCGAAAACTATTTTCTGGGAAATGATTTCGCAAAACCGAGACTAATTTATTTGGCGGGAATTCGAATTTCGTCCGCGCGGAGGAAGGGTCTGGGAGGGAATCCGCGCGGGCTTCTTTTCGGATTTTTTTGGCGGGCT
>JBAZSH010000014.1:0-7058 GCA_041662545.1 Minisyncoccota bacterium | reverse complement strand
GGACACTTCTTGACCCCGCGTTTCCGAACGCGGGGTCTTTTCTTTTTCTGTTCCGAGGCACATCGGAACGGGGTATAATTTTATCTGGACCCGCTGGCATCCGCGGTAAATTGCTTCGGGTGGCGAGGTTTCGGGGAACTAACCCCGTTAAAAAAGAAAAAAGTTGGTGCGATGTATTAACGAGTTTTGGCTCGGAATTCGATACAGCCCAGAGAGTATTCTAAGGGCAGTGGAATAGATGACACATCGCACGGAGCGTCTCGGTCGTCAATGTGAATCGGAATGATAGGCAGTGGAATGTCAACCAGAACTCGCTTGGCAACGACAACAGGTGGAATGCCGATAACCGGTTTTTCCTCCGCTACTCTTTTCTTTCTTCCGCATTATTCGGCGGAAGTTTTCTTAAATACTCTTTCCAATTTACTAACATCTTGCTGGCCTCAACTAATTTTTCGGAAAGTCGAATATATTTTTTGTCATCAATGACTTTGTTTTCCCAACCAACAAGGAGAAAAAACTTTACTGAATCGATTTTTGTAACGGCGTTCGTGATAAGATTAAGACGCTTTGATAATAGCGCGTACCTTCCTTGGAAAGCCGATTCAAGCGCATCAAGAAGCAATCCATCAATTTTTGCTCCTATAGTTTGTCGCTGACTTTTTGAAATATGTGGCAGAATTTGTTGCCAAATCATATATACTTCCTTAAGTTTTTCTATTATTGGCAAAGATGAATTTTCCATATACCTACGACGATATCATTTCTCTAGAAAATCTGCTTGCTGCTTGGCGGGAATTTGTGAAAGGTAAAAGAAAAAAACTGGATGTGCGAGAATTCAATTTGCGTTTGATGGACAACATTATTTCGCTTCACGAGGATTTACGGACAAGAACCTATCGTCATGGTGATTATCAATCCTTTAGAGTTTATGATCCGAAGCCGAGAAATATTCATAAAGCCAGTGTTCGCGACCGATTGCTTCATCGCGCCATATACCGAAAACTTTATCCGTTTTTTGACCAAACATTCATTGCCGATTCTTTTTCCTGCCGAAATGACAAAGGAACGCATAAAGCTCTCAATCGTTTTCGCCGATTTGTTTGGAAAGTCAGCAAAAACAATACCAAAACCTGCTGGATTTTGAAATGTGATGTCAGAAAATTTTTTGCCAGCGTTGACCACCACACACTTTTGAAAATTCTGACATTACAGATTCAAGATGAAAACATTCTCTGGCTTTTGCGACAAGTGGTGGAAAGTTTCAATGCGACCGGTTTTGTCGGTATTGGCTTACCACTTGGCAATTTAACATCGCAATTATTTGCTAACATTTACCTCAACGAATTTGACCAACTTGTGAAGCATAAAATCAAGGCGAAATTTTACATCCGCTACGCTGACGATTTTGTTGTATTTTCGGAAAACAGAGATTGGCTGGAGAAAATTTTGTTACCAATCAAGGATTTTTTCTGGAACAAACTAAAATTACAAATCCATCCGGATAAAATTTTTATCAAAACTATCGCTTCCGGATTGGATTTTTTGGGTTGGGTTCATTTTCCTAATCACCGAGTTTTGAGAACTTCTACCAGACGGCGGATGTTTAGGAATCTGCGGGAGGATTTTAGGCCGGATGTTATCGCTTCGTATTTGGGAATGTTGAAGTGGGGGAATGCACATATTTTGTCTGAGAAAATTAGAGTTTACGCGATGGGTAGTGTGGTTAGTGTGACATAATTTCTAAATTCTCAAAAGTTTTTTGGAAAAATCTTCGCAATAAAAAAGCCCCGATGGACATCGGGGCTTGAGAGAGGGGCTTTAGGTGAACTCGGGGTATAAGTATGCCACCACCATTTTGGCGGGCGGCATCTTGTCGTCACGGGAGACAACAAACCCGAAACTCACAGTTCCGCTGTCATTCTGTCGCGACAGAGTACAAGCGATAAACGGGTCGTTCTCTGTCGCATGGATCAACCAAGTCCGGTATTCTGTGTCGTCCCGGTTGACGATCGTGTGGCTCTTGATGAACCTCTCTAGCTCATCCGCGAATCCTCGAATTTTACCGAGAAGATCGCCGACAGCTTTTTGGGCCTCGGCCGATCCGTTAACAGTGAAGGTGACCCTTTCTTTCATAATTTTCCTTTTTGTTGTGTGCTACCGCCTTAATGTATAGCAAGTTTATATTAAAATGTCAATAGCGGTAATGGAATTTTGGATATCATGATATACTACAAAATCAAATGAATTTTCTTGAATTTTTGGACCCAATGTTTTTGATAAAAGCCGCCGGTTTGATCGGCGTATTGGCAATTGTTTTTGCCGAGACGGGTTTGTTTTTTGGTTTTTTCTTTCCGGGCGACTCATTACTTTTCACCGCTGGCTTTTTGGCTTCTCAAGGGTTTTTGCCGATTGTTTGGCTAACGCTTGGTTGTTTTGTGGCGGCGGTGGTAGGTGATTCGGTTGGTTATGCTTTTGGTAAAACAGTTGGCGAAAAGTTTTTTACCCGCGATGATTCTTTCTTTTTTAAAAAACGCTATGCTGAAGAAGCTCGGCTTTTTTACGAAAAACACGGAGCTTTGGCAATTTTTTTCGCACGGTTTATTCCCATTGTCCGAACTTTCGCGCCGATTGCTGCTGGTGTTGGGTTAATGAAGTATCGGACTTTTATCGTTTTCAATATTGTCGGCGGTTTTGTTTGGTCTTTCGGCTTTATTCTGGCTGGTTATTTTTTGGGTCGAGTAGTTCCGGGCATTGACCAATATATTTTACCAATTGTTTTGCTGATAATTTTTATTTCTGTTTTGCCTGGGCTTTTTCGTTTGCGCCGAAAAGTTGTATAATAAACAGGTGATAGCTAGTGGATTTCTAAAATATTTTCCACCGCCGCATTTTTTGGCGCAACCGGCCGTTGGTTTGGCAATTTCTGACCAGGCCGTTAGGTTTGTTTTGCTTAAACATTTTGATGACGGTGGTTTGAAACCAATTATTTACGGGGAGCAACCCTTGCCAGCCGGTGTGCTTTTGGGTGGCGACATTGTTAAATCTCAAGAGCTTATTGAGATTCTCAAAAAACTAAAAAAGGGTTGGCCAACTTCTTGCGCAGCGGTCTCTATATCAGAAGAAAAAGCTTTTTTATTTAAAACCGAGGTGCCAACAATGGCCGAAAAACATATCCGCGGTAATTTGGATTTGCACTTGGAAGAGTTTGTGCCGATTGCTTCTAGTGATGTAGTTTTTGATTTTGAATTAATCGGTCCGTCAAAAATTAAAGCTGATTCATTGGATATTGGAGTGGCGGTTTTGCCGAAGAAAATCGTGTCTCACTTTACGGGTGTTTTAGAAGCCGCCGGTATTAAACCACTTTCTTTGGAGGTAGAACCACAGGCGGCGGCTCGATCGCTGATTTCTAGGGATGATGACCGAACGACCTTAATTATCAATTTCGGCAATGTTTCTACTGGCTTGGCGATCGTGAGTCACAATGTTGTTCAATATAGCTCTACCTTAAATATTGGCGGCAACACTTTTTCTTCCGCTATAAAAAAATCAATTGCGGCGGAAGGCAAAGAAATGGGTGGTAATGTTGGAAAATTTTCTTCTTTACTTGGTACATTGTCTGTATTGCACGACGAAGTTAATCGACTACTGGTCTTCTGGAAGGAACATCGAGTGTTAGCTAGTGGAGTTACCAATGCCACCGGAGACAAAATCGGATCAGTGATTCTTTGTGGACGGGACGCGGGCGTTAATGGTTTTAGGGAATACATCAGTGCCAGTGTTAATTTGCCGGTGGTCGTTGGAAATGTTTGGACCAACACTTTTTCTTTTGACGAATATGTGCCACCGATTCAATTTAATGATTCTTTGGGTTATGCCGCCGCCGTTGGTTTAGCCATGTGCCGCCCCGCTTAAATATTTTTTTTATGAATCTTTTACCGCAAAAAGAAAAAATAGAAAACCAAAAGGATTACCTTTGTCGTTTTTTGGCCGGCTTGGTCGGTGTGATTATTGTTAGTCTAATGATTGGTGGTTTTGCGCTTTTTCCCTCATATATTTTAATCCAAGCTAGACAGACAGAATTAAAGGTAGAATTGGATTCACTTAATAACTCCCAAAGCACCAGTGGTAGTGAGGAGATTTATCAGTTACTGGAAACAGCTAACCGACGAGTAGACTTTTTATCCATCCATCAGGGTTTGTCTCTAACTGCCGCGGTGAAAGAAATTTCAGCTTATCAACCAGTCGGCGTGATAATTACCAGTTTAGCTTATCATCCGCAAGAAAATGCCAGTGGCCGGTTGGTGGCGGTGGTGTCCCTTAAAGGTGTAGCTAGTAATCGGGAAGTGATTGTGGATTTTGTTAAAAATTTACAAACCGAGCCAACTTTTACTGGTATCAATGTGCCGGTGTCTAGTTTTGCCAAAGATCGTGATATAGAATTTTCTTTAACTTTTGTTCAAAATGAAGAATAATCCGTCAAAAATTTGGCTATTGATTTTAATTGTCGTCGTTTTGGCCGTCGCCGCCTTAGATGTTTGGTTTTGGTTTTTAACTAATGATGCAAATAATGAATCTTCTTACCTCCGAGGTGATATTGCTTTGCAGATGGAGAGGAATAATGTCTCCGGCGACTTGGAAAAATTGGTTAGTGATACGGAAACCGAGCGTCAGCAAGTTGATTCCTATTTCGTTGGCATTGATCAAACCGTTAACTTTGTTGAGTATTTAGAATCATTGGCACGAGTGGCTGGCGTCAATTTTGAAATTACCTCGCTTGGGGTGGAGCAGTCGGAGGAGGATTTCAAGGACCAAATTATTTTGCGCGGTGAAGCGACGGGCACTTGGTCTAATCTTATGAATTTTGCCGCGTTGTTAGAAGTCGCACCCTATCGATTGGATCTAGCTGATTTTAATGTTAATAACAACAAAGAAAAAAAGACTTGGGAAATGGCGGTTTTAATAAAAGCGTTTCAACTTAAAAAATAATTTTTGGCCCATGAATAAAAACCCCTATCATCTAGGCAGAAGCATTGCCACCGATTGGCTGATAATCGTCGGGTTTTTTGTTGTTTTATCAGCAATTTTTGTTGGGCTGGCTTTTTATCAATTTTCCATTTATCGGCAAAACGATCGGATTTCTAATCGAATGTTATTTGCCAGTTCCACTTCTCTTTTGTTGGATCGCGCTAAACTTGGTTCAGCTGTAAATTATCTTACCGAGCGCGAGCAAAAGTTTAAGGAACTTAAAGTTTCTCCTCTGCGTTTTGTTGATCCGTCTAGATAAAAACCACATTTTGTTGTAAATTATTGGTAGTGCCCTCGTAGCTCAACGGATCGAGCAGTGCTCTTCTAAGGCATTGATAGAGGTTCGATTCCTCTCGAGGGCATTTGGTTTTTCGGGCGATTAGCTCAGTTGGTCAGAGCGTTCGATTTACACTCGAAAGGTCGCAGGTTCGAACCCTGCATCGCCCATATGAAAATTGAAATTTTGTACGAAGACAAAGATGTGTTGGTGGTGAATAAACCGACGGGGTTGATGGTCCATCCGGATGGAAAATCCAAGGGGCCGTTTTTGACCGACTGGCTTTTGAAAAAATTTCCGGAATTGAAAGATGTTGGCGAATCACGGCCGGGCATTGTCCATCGTCTAGATGTCGGCACTTCCGGTGTTTTGGTAATTGCCAAAAATCAACCAACCTATCTTTGGCTCAAAAAACAATTTCAGAACAGAAAAATTTCTAAGGTCTATAACGCATTTGTCTGGGGTGAAATGAAAGACGATAGGGGAATGATAGACAAACCAATCGGCCGAAGCAAAAACGATTTTCGCCAGCGAAGTGCCGAGCGCGGAAAAAAAGGCAAAATTCGCGATGCCATTACTCATTTTGTGGTAAAGAAAAAAAGTGGGGGTTTTTCTTTTTTGGAAGTCAGGCCTAAGACCGGCCGAACTCATCAAATTCGCGTTCACTTGAAAGCCGTTGGTTATCCAGTGGTAGGCGATTCACTTTACGCGCCGAAACGGCCGTTGGCACTTGGTTTTAATAGATTAGCCCTTCACGCTTTTTCCATAGAATTTGAAAATCCTGCTGGGCAAACAATTTCTGTCATCGCTCCTCTACCGGAAGATTTTCAGTCGGCTCTTAAGGGTTTTTGATTTGCGGAAATGGGCGAGCTGTGTTAGATTGTCGCTACGATGGCTGTTAAAGAAATTAAATTAATAAATGCTCCAAAACGACCCGTTTTCAAAGCGGGTGACACGGTGCGCGTCTGGCAGAAAGTTATTGACCGAGTGATGGAAAAAGATAAGGTGAAAGAAAAAATTCGCTCACAGGCATTTGAGGGCTTGGTCTTGGCGAGAAAGCACGGTGAGGAAGCGGGCGCGACTTTTACGGTGCGCCGGATAATTGAGAGTGTTGGAGTGGAAAGAATTTTCCCGATTAATTCACCGTTGGTGGAAAAAATTGAAGTGTTGCGCCGTTCCAAAGTGCGTCGCGCCAAGCTTTACTATATTCGTGAAAAAGCCGCCAAAGAAGTTCGTCGGCAAATGAAAAACATTAGGATGGAGAAAGAAGAAATAATTCCCGAAATTCCAGTGGAAGAGCCACCCATTCCTGAAAAAGCAAAAACAGAAATTCCCGAAGAGAAAAAATAAAAAAGGGCGTGAGCTCTTTTTTTGTTGAAAATCTTTCGGATTAAGCATAATATGTTGGTATTGCGCGGGTGGTGAAATAGTATACACGTACGCTTGAGGTGCGTATGCCGCAAGGCGTGGAGGTGCAATTCCTCTCCCGCGCACCAGAACAGAACTCAAAGGTTTTTTTGAAGCAGAAATGCGGGACGCGCGAAGCGCGTCCCAAGGATTCCCGCCGAATTCCCCCAACGAATTCAGAATTTTTGGCGCGCTTGCGCGCACTGTTTTTTCGCCAAGAAACAGGTGCGAGCCAAAGATTTCTTTGGCACAGACCTTTTTCGCAAAAAGGTCTGAATCAGAAGCAATTTTGTCCAATGATTGTGCGTCTTTTAGCCAGTTTTGGAAAGGTGCGAGCCAATCATTCTGC
>JBAZSH010000013.1:0-7102 GCA_041662545.1 Minisyncoccota bacterium | reverse complement strand
TGTATTCGCATATCCGTACTTTCCCTTTGGGAAAGCTCTGTGCTTCGCACAGAGGCGCTTTAGCGCACGGATGTGCGATTAGTCATTTGTTTGGAAAAAAGTTCGCGCAAATGTTAGAATTAGCTCACAGAGTGATACTTCGTAAGAAGTCAGCGAAAAATCCGCGCGCGCCGAAGGCGCGTGATATGGCGAAAGAATGGAATCCGTCTTTTGGGCTCGGGCGAAATCCGAGGGCGGGCGGAAAGCAAGAAATGAGATCTTAATAGTTTAATCTTTTTTTGAATCCAAAAACATTTATATGTCCAAACCAAAATATTTTCTCTATGCTCGCAAGAGCACCGAAGATGATGATAAACAAGTGATGAGTATTCCAGCTCAACTTGTAGAGCTTCGTGAATTTGCGAGCAGAGAAAATCTTGAAATTCTTGAGGAATTTCAAGAGTCAAAAAGTGCAAAGAGTCCTGGACGAGAAGTGTTCGGCGAAATGATGATGCGTATTGAGAAAATGGGTAATGTTGGTATTCTCGCGTGGCATCCTGATCGTCTAGCGAGAAATAGTATTGACGGAGGACGCATCATTTACGCCGTAGACACTTCTAAAATTGTCTCTTTGCGTTTTCCGACATTTTGGTTTGAACCCACACCGCAGGGGCTATTTATGCTTCAAGTGGCGTTCGGACAAAGTAAATATTATTCTGACAACCTGAAACAGAATGTTGAGCGAGGTTTTCGCCAAAAACTGCGACGAGGTGAATGGCTGACGCGCGCTCCGTTTGGTTATGTGAACAATCTTATTACGCACAATATCGAACCTGATCCGGTGAAATCTAAAATCATTGTGCGCGCGTATAAAGCGTACGCAACAGGTTCTCATACTCTCATTTCATTGTCGCAGTTTTTGGCGGAACATGGTGTTGTCCAAAAGTCCGGAACGCCACTTGTCAAAGCTTCCGTGAAAAGAATTTTAACCAATCGTGCTTACTTAGGATTTACTTTACATCACGGAGAATATTTTCCCGGAAGCTTTGCGCCAATTCTTTCTCCGACACTATTTGAAGCTGTACAAAAAGCATTGGAGAAGCGAGCGCACAAAAGACATAGCAAAATATCCCACAATTTTCCTTTTACTGGACTTTTTCGTTGTGGGGAGTGTGGAAGTATGATAACTGCTCAATGGTGTACTGGAAAAATGGGCGGACGATATCGGTATTATCGCTGTACGAAAAAGAAAGGAAAATGTAGTCAAGGATATTTGCAAGAGGATGCGCTCGCTCTCCAAATTAAAGAACAGCTTCAATCAGTGTCGCTTCCCGAAGCGTGGGCGGATTATATGCTCAAAAAAGTTGAAGTTTTTGAGCATGACGAAATCCACGCTTCGGGGAATCGTCTCGGACAGATGAAGATTGACTTGAAAACGCTTGAAGCGAAGCTTGACGCACTTGTTGATTTATATTTAAACAAAGATATTGAACGCGAAATATATTTAGTGAAAAAAGATAGTTTGATGCGTCAAAAAATCTCGCTTCAAGCAAAATCTTCATCTGCCCGAGCCGAGAGAAAGAATTGGGTCGAACCCCTACGGAAATGGATTTTGGATTCAAAACACGCGGGGTTTCTGGCAACCAGTGAAAATCTTCACGAAGTGAGAGATTTTCTTCGTTCCTTCGGAACGAACCCCGCGTTAAAAGACAAAACTATTTCAATTTCATTTTGCCCGCCCTCGGATTTCGCCCGAGCCCAAAAGACGGATTCCATTCTTTCGCCATATCACGCGCCTTCGGCGCGCGCGGATTTTTCGCTGACTTCTTACGAAGTATCACTCTGTGACCCCACGGGGAATCGAACCCCGATTTGGAGCTTGAGAAGCTCCCGTCCTAACCGTTAGACGATAGGGCCCTCACTTTTCTATTTCAGCACAATCTGGATGACTTGCTCAAGAATAGTGTAGGGGACGCCGCCACTGACGGCAACTTTTAGATTATCATCAGAGGTAAAAATTGTGCCCGCTGGAAAAGGTAAAGCTAATTTTTGTAATTCTGTTTTTGCCGCACTATCAATTTTATTTTTCAAGACGATGATGGTGTAAGGTGTGCCTTGAGCGCCGGCCGCCAACGCTGAATCATAGGCCTTGCTGACGAAGTCGGCGTATTTATTACTATCAAGACAACTAGTGAAAGTAGTTTTATTTAGACCGGCGAACTCGGCGATTTTTGGTAATTCAGCTGGGTCCAATCCATCGTTGGATGGCGTGACTTCAAAAAGCCGGTCAACATATTTCCAGAACGCGGTATTGCCACCCAGCTCATTGGCGCACTCTAATGCTTCGGCTTCTTTGCCGGCTTTGGAGTGAAGTACTCGGCCGTAGGAGTCTGGTTTGTAAAGCGGGAAGTGTCGGTAAATCATTGCTACTTTGCCGTCTTTGCCGTAAGTGTCAATAATTTTTTTGGCGGTAGAATGAAAAGATTTGCAAAATGGGCACTCGGTGTCTGAATAGACCACCATTGTTACTTGGGCATCGGGATTGCCGAGTAAATGATCTTTAGCCGAAATCGCGGCGATCTCGATTTTTCCACTAGCCAATTCTTGGTTTTGATTTTCGCTGGTGGTCGGTCGGTTATTACTTTGGGCATTATTAAAATAAAGAGCAACGGCAATCAAAGCGCCAGCCAAAACTATAGCTACCGGTATTGCAAATTTATTCGTTGGTTGTTGTTCTTCCATATATTTGTATAATTAATAACTCTGGTATATTAATATTGTTTCATCTTTTAAGCAAATGACCGAAGCTTTTCTATATTCTTTTCTGAGTGTGTTGGTGGTCAGCGTCATATCGTTGGTCGGTGTTTTTACTTTGGCTTTGAGTGGTAGAGTTTTACAAAAAATAATTTTTTATTTAGTGAGTTTAGCCGCCGGTGCTTTGCTGGGCGATGCTTTTGTTCATTTGATTCCAGAAGCATTTGAAGGTGGCAACACAACGATTATGTCGGCATTAATTTTAGCAGGAGTATTTTTATTTTTTATTTTGGAAAAAGTTCTCCATTGGCATCATTCGCATGGTCAAGTGGAAGAATGTGCCGAAACTCTTGCTAGCCATGATCATTGTCGAAAGCCACTGGGCACGATTGTCATCGCTGCCGATTCGGTCCATAATTTTATTGATGGTGTAATTATCGCCGCAAGTTACCTGGTGTCTTTGCCGGTTGGTCTGGCAACTACTATCGCTGTGGTGATCCACGAGATTCCACAAGAAATCGGGGATTTTGGTCTTTTACTTCATTCTGGTTGGAGCAAAAAACGCGCTCTGCTTTTTAATTTTTTGTCGGCTTTAACGGCGGTGATTGGAGTTTTGGCGGTTTTTATTTTAGGTGCTGGCGCCGAAAAATTTGTGCCGGCGGCTCTGGCTTTCGCCGCCGGCGGATTTATTTACATTGCTGCTGCCGATATCGTGCCGGAGCTTCACAAAACTACCGGTTTCAGAAAATCCTTTTTCCAAGCACTTGCCATGCTTCTCGGCTTCGCCTTGATGTTTGTTTTACTATTATTAGAATGAAATTTCAACTAGTCGATGGGGTGTAAACTACCTACACTTATTAATTCACTCTACACTTATAATTCACTATAGGAAATAATAAGTGTAAAAAGAAAAGCGCCGTACCGGTAGGTCGTGCGCCAGTTGAGTTGGGTACGCGATGATGCCCCCGTGTTTTGGGGCTAGGAGGAGGTGGCTTCTGTCTGTTCTTTCTCCTTCGCCTTAGCATTTTCCTTTTCCGCGGCTTCCTGTTTTTGCTCGAGAAGATCGGCTGACACGCCGAGTTCTTCGTTGTCCCAACCCACATCTTCTCGTTGTTGTTTCCACGCCGCGATGATCTCGTCGTGATTCTTCGGGATTTTCGTCGCCTTGATGAGAGTTGCTAGACAACGGAGATCGTTGCTAGAAGCCGAGTGAATGGCGTCGATGATCGTCTCGTGGAAGGGACGCTTCGTTGTCTTCTCTGTCGTTTGCATGCTTTGCCTTTCTGTTGTATGTACAAATTAAGCCGTTTTAGCTTAATGTCTAAAACAGACAATATCATCTGATTGTTTTTAAGTCAATGCTGTAATTATACACTTTGCACGAACTTTTTTCGAGCGGAAACTGAACGAATGAATCAGCCCCGCCACCGCCTCGCAGAGCCTCGGCGGACACCAAAGAAAAATGTTCCTTGCTTTTCGGATTTGCGCGCGACCAATTTCTTCTAAAAAGGAAAGGACATTTTTCTTTGGTGTTCTGCCCTCCAAGTATTCGGGCAGGTGGCGGGACTAATGCGGACGAGGTTTTGCGAAAACTATTTTTTGGGGAAAGGATTTCGCAAAACACTCGGCTACTCTTTTTTGAATTCGGATGTCGCAAGCGGAGGAGGAGGGGTTTGGGGAGGAATCCTCCGCTTGCTCCGCTGTTTTCTTTTGGCGAATTTCGGGCGGGCATAACTTAAGAATATCACAGTATCAGGATTTTGGATATTGATTATTTAGATAGAACATAGTAGTATATGGTTAAGTCAATTCACACAAAGCAATATGCCTATTTCGTCGAGCGATTGCGGAAAGCTCGTGAGGAGGCAGGATTGACTCAAGTAGAGGTTGCCAAGAAATTGAGGCGTCCGCAATCGCACATTTCTAATGTTGAATCAGGACAGCAGAGAGTTGATGTTGTCGAACTTCAAACCTTTGCAAAGATGTATAATAAAGATATTGGGTATTTCATAAAATAAATTAAATCTATATGCACTGCGATCAATGTGGAAAAGAGAATCGTTTGGGTAGTAAATTTTGCCGCTCTTGCGGTAATACTTTGTCAGACACTTCTCATGGTTCAAGTGGTAAAAAGGAATCACTCGTCTCTAACATTACTTGGAAAAGTCCTATCGTAGTACTCGTCATTGGTTTAATCGTTTTAGGGGGGTTGGTTTATGGAGGCACAAAAGCTTACGCATATTATCAAGTTGAATCAAAAATAAGCACTGCTAAAAAACTACAAACTGCAGGTGACTATAAAGGATCAATAGATACTCTGAATGGTTGGGAAAATAAAACATTTACAAATAGTCAAAAGACTAGAATTGACGGTATAAAAACTGATGATCAAAAGTTTATTACTTTCAAGGCATCCTTTGATAGTGCCGTTGCTGTAGAGAATGGCACATCCACCGCGAAAACTTCCTTATCTGTTAGTCTCCAAAGTGCGTTGAAAGATTTGCAATCTATAGACTCTAGTTATCCTGATTACAAAAATGTGCAGGCTGAAATGACTAAGATCCAAAATGCTCTTGTAGTTGCACTCCAAGACGAGGCCGGTGTTAGCAAGAAAGCCGCTGCCGATTCTGCGGCGTTAGCCGAAAAAAATAGACAGGCCGCCGCTTCAGCTCAAGCGGCTCGTACTCAAGCAGAAAATAATGCGCAACGCGCACAAAGTGCCGCTGATTCTGCGACAGCAAATGCAGCTGCCCAAGCCGCTGTCGCTCGTGGATTGGAGGTACAAAAAGGCTTTAGAAATGAGTTAACTGCAGGGTACATTTCATATACCCAAGGAGTAACTTATTACGGCTCAGCTATAAAATATTCAAATAGCAGTGATAGTCTATTGGCCATAGCACAAGCAAACAGTGCTAGAGCTGTGCTTAATAGTGCGTATAGTACTGTTTCTGATCTAAATTCAAGATTCACCGGTCTCTCTTCTAGTTATTATGCAGCTGCAAATGATATGGTCAGTGCAATTAGCAATCTAAATAAAGCGATAGATCTTCTGGTTTCTTCGGAAGGCACGTCATTAGATTATAGTTCATCAATAAATTCATATAAAAATACGGCTACATCTTATCAGACTAGAGTTAAAGCATTTTTAGATGCTAATTATCAATAATGACAGATATGTTCTGCCATAATTGTGGGCAAAAAAATATTGAAGGAAGTCTATTTTGTGAGAATTGTGGAGCAAAAGTCCCAAATGATAACGATACGGGAATAATTGGCAATCTAAAATTAAAGGCAAAGGAATATTTTTTGTTGTTAAATAGCCAACTTTCAAAAATCAAAGATACTCCGCCTTTAAAAGTATTTGGTATATTATTTTTAATAATTATATTTTTTAGTGCCTACCATTTTTATAAATCGTATGAACAGACCCAGCAAACAATTCTTCAAACCTCACAGCAATTAGAGGAAACGAAAACAAAATTAAATGACATTGCCTCTTCTACCGCACAAAAACTAACTGATCAGGAAAAAGAGCTCAGTCAAAAAACTGGCCAAATAGCAAAACTTGAAGCAGATCTTAAAAGCACATCAAACTCAAATGTGACCGTAAGCAATGTTGGGGGTAATGCGTTATCCTCACTTTCTCCGTCTGTTGTAAAAATTATCTGCTACTCAGATGTCTATGGGGAAGATTTGCAAATGGGATCAGGAGTTTTATACCATTCAGCTTCTGGAGATCCTTCTACTTATTTTGTTGAAACAAATCTTCATGTAGTACAAACCTCTGATGGATCGCCATCAAAATGTGCTATCGCTGTGTATCCTAGCTATAGAAATACTTCAAACTATCTCGTGTATAAAACCGCAGGATATAAAACCTATAAATACGGAGTTGATTTTGCTTACTTAATCCCACAAATTGCTGATAGCGAAAATGCAGGAACTACGAGCGATTTAGGAAAATATGCTAAGAATTTTACTTCAAATACTTATTGTAAATCTACAGGTATTGGCGATCATATATCTATTCTTGGCTATCCGGGTGTAGGCGGATCATCCCTTACCGCAACAGACGGAATCGTATCTGGCTTTGAATATGACGAGGGCACTCGGTTTATAAAAACATCAGCAAAAATTGACCATGGAAACTCTGGAGGCGTGGCAATAAAAGATTCTGGCTGTATTCTCGGCATACCAACGTTTGTTGAAACTGGTCGTGCAGAAAGTATCGGAAGAATTTTAGACCTCAACGATTTATTTAATAACTAGCCCGCCCGAAATTCGCCAAAAGAAAACAGCGGAGCAAGCGGAGGATTCCTCCCCAAACCCCTCCTCCTCCGCTTGCGACATCCGAATTCAAAAAAGAGTA
>JBAZSH010000012.1:0-12100 GCA_041662545.1 Minisyncoccota bacterium | reverse complement strand
GTTCCGAGGCACATCGGAACGGGGTATAATTTTATCTGGACCCGCTGGCATCCGCGGTAAATCGCTTCGGGTGGCGAGGTTTCGGGGAACTCACCCCGTTAAAAAAGAAAAAAGTTT
Organism: Minisyncoccota bacterium; assembly: GCA_041662545.1. Classification (GTDB taxonomy): domain Bacteria; phylum Patescibacteriota; class Minisyncoccia; order Phycocordibacterales; family DSPV01; genus 2-02-FULL-44-35. The sequence continues at coordinate 11,983 of JBAZSH010000012.1, read as the reverse complement.
GTAGTTGGCAAATTGGAGAGGGGCGAGTAAACTATTGATATGATTTATTTAATCTACGGAAATGATTTTGAAAAGGCGCGGGCGAAGGCGCGCGAGCTGATTGCCAGTTTGTTAAAAAAGAGGCCCAGCGTGGAAGTTTTTCGGCTGGAAGATGAGATGGTTAGTATGGGCAAGTTGGATGAATTGGGCGGCGGCCAAGGGTTATTTGAAAGAAAATACATTGTTTTTGTCGATAACGTTTTTCGTTCCAAGGAAGCCAAAGAAATTGTGCTGGGAAAATTGAAAGTGCTCACCGAATCAGAAAACATTTTTATTTTTCTGGAAGATGAATTAAATCGGACTGATTTGAAAGAATTAACAAAATTTGCCGAAAAAGTTCAGCAATTTCCCGCCCGCAACGCCTCGCAAGCTCAGCTTGCGAGGCGGGCGGGTCCAAACATCTTTTTTTTGACTGAGAAATTGGGCCGGCGGGACAAGAGGGGACTTTGGGTTTTGTACCAAAAAGCGCTCGCCCAAGGGCTCGCGCCGGAAGAAATTCACGGCGTTCTATTTTGGCAAATTAAAACAATGTTGGCGGTGGCGGTTGCCAAATCTTCTGGCGAAACCGGACTCAAACCATTTGTTTATCAAAAGGCGAAAAATTTCTCCAGAAATTTTTCGTTACCTGAACTCAAAAACCTTTCGTCAAAGATGGTCGCTGTTTATCATAATGCCAGACGCCGTGGACCAAGCTTAGATGTGGCGCTGGAAAAGTTAATTTTGGAGATTTAAGTGTCCGCCCAGTAGGAATCGAACCTACGACCTTCTCCTTAAAAGGGAGCTGCTCTACCAGCTGAGCTATGGGCGGGTATATTGCGATAGAAATATAACAGAAAAAACACCGAAAAGTCCAGTTTTGTTAATTCCCCCTTTGAAAAAGGGGGTGCCCAAAGGGTGGGGGATTTTCTGTTTTTTAAAATCCCTCCTCCCGCCTATGCGGCGGAATACTCCCTTTTACAAAGGGAGATTTTACAATGGCCAGTCGAAGGCGAGAGCGCCGGGGCCGGTGAGGAGTAGGGAAAGATTGATAGCTAAAAGCAAAAGATAAAAACTTACTTTATTTGGCAGTGCCGCGGGTTTATTTATTTTGAGAATAATGTAAGCGAGAGAAATTATTGTTAGCACCAAAGCGGCAGGTTGTGCCCAAAATCCAACCAATAATAAGGTACCAGCGACGAGTTCTATAATACCAACAGCCGAAATAATTTGGTTGCCGGGTTTGATACCCACTGATTTAAAATGCTCTATCCATTCGGCTTTGCGAGTGAAGGTTTTTTGATAGCCATTGGAGACGAAAATTAAAGCGACCGCCAGTCGTAGGATTGTCGGTGCGAAAAACGAAAAGTTGAAAAGGGAAGGAAAAACACTTAGCATAGCGTTATGAGTATAACATATTTAATTTTGGATAACATCCGAAGCGCCCACAATGTTGGGGCGATTTTTCGGACTGCCGATGCGGTTGGTATAGCCAAAATTTTTCTGGTGGGCACGACCCCTTGTCCCATTGACCGATTTGGCCGAGAGCGAAAAGAAATTACCAAGACGGCGCTGGGGGCGGAGAAAACTATGGTTTGGGAACACGAAGTAGTATTTATTCATTTAATAAAGAAACTCAAAAAAGAAGGTTTTCAAATCATAGCTATTGAACAGGATTTGCATTCGATTGATTATCGGAAAATAAAACCAGTGGAGAAAATGGTGTTTGTTTTGGGGGGCGAGGTTTCTGGCATCCCGCCGGGCCATTTGAAACTTTGCGATGTTATTGCAGAAATTCCAATGCGTGGCACGAAAGAATCGCTCAATGTCAGTGTCGCCGTCGGTGTGGCACTATTCCGGATTTTGGGAGTTTAATACGAAATCGAATCGATTAGTTTGCCGTTTTGGTCTAGAAGCTCTATGGTCTCGCGTTTGTCTTTCCAAATTGTTTCGTCGCGCGATAGGTAAATTCGCCAGTCGGCACTGTAAAAATCTTTGTCATTTTTGTGGGCTCGGGAGCAATAGCTGTAATTAGCTTTTTCAATGAGAAAATTATTACATTCTGGCGACAATTCTAATTTGCCAGTGGTGAAAGTGGTACAAGAAGGGAAGTATTGAATATAGTCCAAGCATTTATCGTTTAATTGATTGGGTGCTTGAGGCATGGGTTCATCTTGAATGGCCGGACAATTGCTGTATAAGTAAGGAGTAAAATTTTGATTTTGGCTTAAATAGCCCAAACATTTATTTACTCGGAATGATACACCCAACGGTGATCGGCCAGTGATGATGTGGGCGGTTTCGTTTGGACCAAGATAAATGTCTTGAGGCGAGTTAATTGTGCCGGAAAAATAAAGATAGACACCTTGGCCGATTATAACTTTTGTATTGCTGGCGGCACTTTTTATGACCAAACCAGTAATGCGGATTTTGTCAGTGATATTCTGCTCGGTTTTAACGGAAAGGTATTCTTGATTGGCATAATCTTTTTCGCCAGCACCATAATAAGTGGAGCGATCATAACTAAAACTAATTTTACCTTTAAGCGGTGAAGAATTGGTATTGGTTTCCGGTGAAGTCTCTGTGCCAGCGTTGGTACTTGTATTAGCGTCGGTTGAATCATATCCCGAGGGTTCTTGTGTGGCAGGTAAAGATGGAAGGAAATTAGACGCTGAATCACCAAAAGACGGCATAGAAAAAAGTTTGGAAAACCATGATTCTTTTGGTTGCTGGTTTTGGTCGGTGGCGGTGTTATCGGTGGGTACTGTTGGTGGTGGTAGGTTTTCGGCGATGTTTTGTTTCGGACTGCTTTTGCCGCCAATAAAAAACCAAGCACCACCACCAATCAAAATAGCGGCAATTACGAAAAACAAGGTGGCGTTTCGGGTTGTCATGTCGCGATTATACACCAAATTCGTTGAGGCGCATATCGAGCGGGGGCTTGCGAGTCCCGATGGCAGCATCGGGACGAGCACGAGGAATCCGCCAGTCGGCGGATATCCGTGCCCCGTGAGATATGCGCCGAGAAAGAATTTGGTGAATTGGACAGAAGTGTGCCGAGCGGCCACCGAGTTTTATTCGTTTGATGATGCCACTGCATTTAGGTTTTGAGCATTTTTCTCCCTCGTGGCCATAGGCGCGAGTTTCATTTTGAAAATTGCCTCGTTGGCCTAAAATATTTCGGTAATCTGATTCCGAATCGCCGCCGATTTTGATGGAGTGTTGGAGAATTTTTCGCATTGCCGTGTACATTTTTTTAATTTTTGCTTCTGGAATTTTTCCAACTTTTGCCAAGGGGTGAATACTGGCATACCAAAGCATTTCATCAGAATAAATATTGCCGATGCCAGCAATAACGGTTTGGTCCATTAAAACCTGCTTGATTTTACCGTTTGGTTTTTTAAGTAATCGCTCTTGAAATTTTTGCCACGAGAAATTTTTTTCCAGTGGTTCCGGACCCAAATCTTTTAAATCCGAACTGGTATCAAGTATGTCCGTGTCCACTAGTGTCACCTTGGCGAATTTTCTTAAATCCGACAGTACTAAACATTTTCCGTTGGATAATTTCCAAACAACATGCACAAATTTTTCCTTTTGTTTGCAATCACCGTAAAAAAGATAGCCAGTCATTTTCATATGAACAAGAATTGTTTTGCCATTAGATAACTGAATCAAAACATTTTTTGCTCGTCTTTTGGCGCCAAGGATTTTTGTGCCGATAATCGCCACCTTAAATTTTCTGAAATACTCGCGGTCTTTAATATTCGGTTTGTCAATATGAAATTCCGAATAGTAGTCGGTCCAAACATCTTTAATCGCCAGTCCTTTGACGAAGCGATTTAAACCATTGACCGTTGTTTGGACCTCGGGCAGTTCAGGCATAATTTTCCAATTCTTCTTTGACCACATCTTCATCGCTCCAAGGAATTTTACTGTTGTTTGGACCCATAATAAACGGATCGGTGCCCTTGCCCGTCAACAAAACAACGCAGTTGTTTTGTTGTTCGGGTTTGCCAGTCGAAGCAAGTCGAAGGGCTTTCTGAATTGCTTCTCTTCGATCCAAAATAATTTCTGGTTTATGATTTTTTATGCCTGCGGCTATTTCCGCTAAAATTTGTTTCGGGTCTTCATCGTACGGGTCTTCGTCAGTCAAAATTATTTTGTCACAAAATTCATCAGCGATTTTGCCCATAGCTGGCCTTTTCCATTTGTCTCGACCACCGCCGGTATTACCCAAAACGCAAATTTTTCTTTTGCTGGCAAAGGCCTCATAGAGAGCTCGTAACGAGTCCGGTGTATGAGCATAATCTACTACTGCCTCAAATTTTTTTTTACTTTGAGCAGAGTCGAATGGGATAATCTGTGCCCGACCTTTTATTTCCTCCACTTTTTCAATAGCTTGTTTAATCATCAAGGTAGAAACACCGAGGATTTTGCCGAAGTTGGCGGCGGCGAGAATATTGTAAATATTGAATAAGCCACGCAAGTGCGAAGTTATTTTTTCACCCCCAAACATCATTTCCAAACCGTCAGTTTTTAAACTATAAAGTTTGGCGTCTTCTAGTTGGTAGGGGATTTTATTCTGAACATTAATCGCCAAAAATTTCGCACCCTCTTTGTCGTCCACATTGGCGATAATAGTTTTGTTGGGTTTAGGAGATTTTTCTAAAGCTTGGGCAATAGAAAGTTTAGCGTCGCGATATTTTTCATAAGAACCGTGCGATTCAATATGTTCCGGTGCCAAATTAGTAAAAATCAAAGCGTCTAAATCAATAAATTTGTGGCGGAATTGCCGCGCACCCTCGCTGGTTATTTCTAAAATTGCCCAGTCACAATTTTCTTTGACCGCTTGGCGTAAAAATCTCTGGACAAAAAACCGTCCGGGCATAGTCATCTTAAAAAGATTTCGCGCCGAACGCTCGCCGATTTTGAAACGGATGGTGGAAGCCAGTGCCGTTTGGTAACCGGCTTCTTCCAAAATCGCGTTTACCAATTCACAAACCGAGCTTTTGCCCTTGGTGCCGGTAACAGCAATTACTTTTATTTTTTTAGCTGGCCTGCCCGCCATCGCCATGCTCAGGCATTGGCAGGCGGGGAAGCGATAAACAATTGCCGCGACCAAGGCCAACAACCAATGATAAGCTGGCTGAAAAAAACCGAAAATTTTCCGTGGAATGAGTTTTTTTAAGAAATTTAAAATTTTTTCCATATTATCTCCCGAGAATTTTTAAGGCCGCTTTGATGCGTTCGCCAGCGCCGACAACTAGTTGGGGCACTTTTTTGAGCGCTTCGCGCGCCTCGCTTTGCGAGTAGCCGAGGGAGCGTAGGGCTTCTACCGCATCCACTTCATCAGAAATACTCGCTCCTTCCTCCAACACACCGATTTTGTCTTCTAGTTCGCGGACAATCCGGTCAGCAGTTTTTTTACCAATACCAGAAACTTTTGTCAGGTAAGAAGTGTCGCCGGAAGCCACTGCCTTGCGGATGGTTTCTGGGCTGGCAACATTCAAAATCGCCACAGCGGTTTTTGGTCCGATGCCACTGATGCCTATGAGCAATTCAAAAAATTCCAAAGTTTCTTTGTCTATAAAGCCATAGAGAATCAGAGCGTCTTCGCGGACAACGAGGTGAGTGAATAAGGCGATAGCCGAACCTTTTTTGGCTTTAGCTAAAGTTTCGCCAGTACCAAAAACTTGCAAGCCTATGCCGCCGACTTCTACAATCAGCGATTTCTGGTCTTTGTTCACCACCATTCCTTTAAGGGTTGAAATCATAAAGTTATCTTAGCAAAATTTGCGTTTGTCGGCGACTTCTGTTAATCTTTTGGAGTCATGGCAATAACCAGTTCAGCGAAAAAAGCGATTCGAGTGGCCGCCCGAAAGCGGGTTTTTAATCTGCGCCGGAAAGACGCTGTTGCCAATGCTGTAAAAAAAATCAGTCGTTTGGTTAAAGAAAAGAAAATCAAAGAAGCCCAAGCGCTTCTGCCGATGGCCTATAAAGCTATAGATAAAGCCGTCAAAACTAAATTTTTTAAGAAAAATACCGCTGCCCGCAAAAAATCGCGTTTGGCAAAGTTCATTAATAAATCAATGAAATAAGAATTGCCCAGCAGTGTGCGGGGCAATTTTGTGATTCATTTCTCTGTGCTTGTAATTGTCGTAATTGGTTTAGGTGGTGGCGGACTTTCATACAAAAGATGACAAGTTCCGCAGAAGATCGTTTTTTTTATCGTCATTCTCTCGTTGCCCACCTCCATTGACATAATGTCTCCATCTGCAAGACATTCTGTTGTTCTTTCAATGACCTTACCACCACAGACCCAGCATAAACCACCAGTTTCTTTTTGTTTCATAATGTTAAATCTCCAGGTTAGATATTATTCGGAAATCTTTTAATGTCAAATTTTTAATTTCCCCTCGGCAGGAATTGAACCTGCATTTCTTCCTTCGCAGGGAAGTGTCCTATCCGTTGAACGACGAGAGGTCTTTTACTTTTCAAACCATCTATACATTTGGTCGCATAACTCTAACAGTTCTTTTCTAATTTTGCTATCAAAATAATAAACGAAACAAATGCCCATAAAATTTTTTCTAAAACGTTTTGTCCTACTTCTTTTTTTAACAAGGGTGTGGCGAAATTGTTTAATCGGCACATTAGTTATTCTCGACCAAAACTTTTTACAAGTTTTTATTTTATGATAATAATGTACATGCAATCTTATTCTTATTCTGTTCTCATTTATATCGAAACATCTCCTTAAAAGATTAACAAATAAATTTATTATTTTTGGATCCGTGTTAGCGAATCCCAACCCGCTTACTTTATTGTATTTTGATCCTTCTGCCCAATAGAGCGTTGCTAGGACAGACTTTTGTAAACCTAGATGATTTATGGGGTAAGTTGGAAATTCTTTTTTTACTTTTTCTTTTATCTTTTGGTTTTCGTCCCCAATTCTTTTCTGTACAGCAGCCAACGCTGCAGGTCTAACTTTCGCGAGATGCTTTAATTGCGCCTTCCTATCGAATATTCCTTTATATTTTTCACCAAGCCAATTTGATAAGGTACTTTTGGGAATGCCAAAATTCTTTCGCAACTCGCTATAAGTTACGCCTTGCGACCGCAATTTACTAATCCTGTCTTTTGTTTGTTGGCTATAAAACTTTCCTCGCATAAATCAATCGGATAGTTTATATGCCAATATTATACCAGATCTAGGTTCGAATTTAAAACCCAACAGCTTCCATAATTTTTTGCGACAATGGTTCGTGGAGTTCTTCTTCGGCGATGTATTGAGAGAGAAAATCTTTAACCGCTTGCGGTTCGGTGTCACCCAATGGAATGACAATTAGCATGGCGGTTAGAGTTTTCGATTTCAGGAGTAAGCGAGCGTCGGTTGGATTGGTTTCGTCAATCCAAAACGATTCAAGTGACGAGAATGGGTGAGTAGTGTGGCCAGCGACGAGGCCAGTTTGGTTGATGGTGAATTGGACTAAGCGCGGTTTTCTGGCGGCTTGGAGCATTAAAGCAAAACCGGCGATAATAATTAAAATACCGAACAAAAGATTGTTGAATAAAATGGCAGTAATCGCTAATGAAACAGCAACAATTCCGGTAACCCAAAACCAATCGCCACTGCGTTCGTGGTGTTGATATTCAAAAGTTTCCCAAGTAATAATTTTTTCGGTTTCCATTTAATTAGAATGCCAATAATTGTTTGGCGACTTTTAGGATGTCAAAAAAGCCGGCAGCTTGGAATTCAACTAAGAAAATAATAAGACAAATGGCGGCCGAAAAAAGACACCAGGTGCACCATTGTTTTAAAGAAAAAGCTTGGATGCAAGTTAGGTAAATAGAAAACAGTAGGGCGACAGTGGTTAGTTCAAGTAGCACCAATGCCGCACCGGGTGAGTGTAGGTCGGGGGTAACTTGAAAAGCGGCGTAGGTCAGAACAATGATAGTGTAATAAATCGCGCCGACAGTTTCCAAAGGAATACGAAAAAGCTGGGAATACTTACTATAAATTACCGGATCGCAATCGGCGCCGACCGGACAAACCAAAGGATGGCCGTATTTTTTCTTGCGATGAATTAGGCCAGCAATCGATAAGCCACCGAAAGCCGTAATTATCACGATTACATAAAAGTAAATATTCACGAGGGTATTATATCAAATTTATTAAAAAATTAATCAAAACGGTGGGGGTGACCCGCCCTAGGCGGGTAGGGATTCTCCGTCCAAGGCGGACCAGCCTCGGGCTGGGAACTCACAATATCGCGCTCGCGGCGGTGTATTCTTAAAATAGCTCGAACGGAGTTTGCTCGCCGCGCTTCGCGCGGCTCGTATGGTGGGGGTGAATAAATACGGAGCGACTCCGCCGCACATTAACAATTTCAAGTTTTTCTTTGGCGACAAATAAATTAGACTCCGATTTCCAAAACTTCTTTGCCCCATAATTCGATAATTTTGTTCTTTAGTTCCAAGAAATCCTGATTGCATCCAAATCCATAACACTGGACGCGATAGTTTTTATAAACAAACAACCCATTTGATCCTTTTGCTGGAAAACGAACATTTATAGTAAACATCGTTCCGTCAGTTGGATCATCGGGCATTTGAGGGCGATCTTTCCACTCGGAGAATTTGTGATCAGCGATCCACTGCATTAATTCAGCAACTTGGGCTTGAGTTGTTAATCCTGAAATCTGAGTTTCTTTTCCGTCATGTTTTTGTTCTTTGTACAATATAGAACCATTTTCGTTGATGAGTACAAGAGCATAAGAAAACGGTGCGTTGATATCCAATGCAACATAGGTAGAAAACGGAACCCAACCTTTTTTGAAATCTTTTCCACAATCCACATCACACATTTGGAAATTACAGGTGCGACCGCTTGTTTGCTCACATTCTGACTGAGAAGAAAAAACGGATTGAATCTGATTATTTTGAGAAACAGGTTGGGTGGGAGGAGTTAGTTGGCTAGATGTTACGGGCAAAACAGGTCGTTCCGGTGGATACGGATAAAATGTTTGTTTCAATAAAAAATAACCCCCAAAACCAACGACAATTATTGCAATAACTATGAGAATAATTTTTGTAAAACCTTTCTGACTCATATTATTATAAATTAAGAGTTAATTAGTTTGATTAAAATTGATAAAAAATTTCTTTTGCCCTTCCCTGCCTGCGGCAGGCAGGCAAAATATGGTTCAAGCCGATTTATTTTCAGGTTCTTTGGCAGTTTGGAATGTGCGGCGGAGTCGCTCCGTATTTATTCACCCCCACCATACGAGCCGCGCGAAGCGCGGCGAGCAAACTCCGTTCGAGCTATTTTAAGAATACACCGCAGTTCAGGATTTCGCAAGTGGAAAACAGATGCCTCGCGGCGCGAAACGCGCCGCTCGGCTAGGATTTGGAAGGGCTTTTTGGGCAAAAAAGAAAAGGATTTATCAATGAAGGGCAAAAGAAATTTTTTATCAATTTTAATCTAACAAAAACATGAAATATATAATCTACGCTAGAAAAAGTACTGAATCAGAAGAACGACAAGTTATGTCTATTGAGTCCCAACTTTCTGAATTGAATGAATTTGCCGCCAAAGAAAAACTTGAAATTGTTGCTTCGCTTTGCGAAGCCCAAACTGCCAAAGAACCTGGGCGAATGAAATTCGCCGAAATGTTGTCATTTCTGGAATCAGGGAAAGCAGACGGGATTTTGAGTTGGAATCCGGATCGTCTCGCCCGTAATTCGATTGACGGAGGACAAATTATCTATCTGTTGGACACAGGAAAAATTAAAGATTTGAAATTTCCAACGCACTGGTTTGAAAATACACCGCAAGGAAAATTCATGTTGAGCATTGCCTTTGGACAAAGCAAATATTATGTGGACAATCTCGCCGAAAATATCAAACGCGGACATCGCGCGAAATTACGCAAAGGAATATGGCCCGGCTTTGCCCCACTCGGATATGTGAATAATCACAAAACACGAGATATTGATGTTGATACTGAAAAAGCTCCGCTAATTAAAAAAGGTTTTGAGCTTTATTCCACAGGAAAATATACTCTAAAACAAATTGCCAAAATTTTGAAAGATCTGGAATTGCGGAGCTACAAAGGCAATGTTCTTGCAGTTTCCTGTGTCCAGAGAATGTTAAGCAAATCGTTTTACTACGGACTTTTTGAGTTTAAGGGCGAGACGCATCAGGGAACACACGAGCCAATCATCACAAAGAAACTTTTTGATAAGTGTCAGGAGGTTATGAAAGATCGCGGACATATCAAAACGAGAAAAGCAGAAAAAACTTTTCCATTTCGCGGATTGCTCGCTTGTGGAGAATGTGGTTGCGCTATCACCGCCGAAACACAGAAAGGCCATAACTATTATCGTTGCACGAAAAAGAAAATGACTTGCTCGCAAAAATATGTCCGCGAAGAATTATTAACAGAACAAGTGAAAAGTTTTCTTCGAAAAGTTTTTGTATCTCTCCCGTTTTATCAACAATAGCTTTGTTGTGTGAAAAAGTGTATTTGTCATACTGCGTGTGTGTTCCAGTTTTTGCGTGTTCTCTAAATTCAGAAATAGCGTGTGGAAGTGAATCAATATATTCCGTTTTTGGATAATCTTTTTTAACGCTCTCAAGCCCTTCGTCAGTTGTAACGAGCACGACATCATAATCGGAGTTTTCGGAAAAAGCTCCTTTCCCTCGTCCACCCGCAAGGATAATGCCGATGATTCGATTATCGCTTTTTGCTTTCTGTAAATAAGCTTCGTAAGCCTCTTTTGCTTTTTGTTGATTAGTCATAAATTTACTTTAATAATTTATCAATCAAAATCGTCGGGTAAGACTATCGCGCTCGCGGCGGAGAGGGTGGGATTCGAACCCACGGTCCCCTTGCGGAGACTCGAGTTTTCAAGACTCGTGCATTCGACCACTCTGCCACCTCTCCGCCGCGAGAACGATTATTTCTTCAAGTTGCCAAAATTTTTTTTAATCCACTGGCGGGCAAGACTGTTCCATTAGACCTCTCTGCCACCCCACCGTGACTTTATTTAGAATATATGAAAAACGGCTTTTGTGCTACCATTTTTTTATGAGATATTTAGGTATTGATTATGGAACAAAAAGAGTGGGGGTGGCAATAAGCGACGAAGCCGGCGAATTTGCTTTGCCGTTTTCAGTTTTACCAAATGATAAAAAACTTTTAACTGCCATAACGACTATTTGCCGAGAAAAAAATATCGGGGAAATTGTGCTAGGTGAATCCAAAAATTTTGCCGGGGAAGACAACCCTCTTCAAGAAAAAATAAATCAATTCAAAAAAGAGCTGGAAGAAACGGTTGGTTTACCGATTAAATTAGAACCGGAATTTTTTACCAGTGCCGAAGCGGCACGACTTCAGGGAAAGAATGAAAAACTGGACGCTTCCGCCGCCGCTCTGATCCTCAAAAGTTTTTTGGACAAAAAAACGGCTAAGTAGAGCCACTTTTTACCCCATTGACAACCTCTCCGATATTTGCTACACTTTTAACAGTAAATTTGAACCTTGAAATTGGGTTATTGGTTGCGGAATACGGCCTGTTTCTTAATGAAATAGTTCGTATTCCGCAACCAGATGTTAGCTGATAAGGTCTCGCAACGAGATACACAGTCCGCACTGGTTCGGAAAAAATGAATGAAAACTATCACGAATCGTCAGGCGTTTGAGTTGGCTGGGCAGGTGGCCGAGAAACTCGTGCAACTCGGGGCAGATGGAGAAGTGGTTCAGAATGTAATTGAGCAGGTTGACCACCCCTTCTGGTCCGATTTGGTCAGACACTTCGGTCAGAAGATCAAAACCATCTTCCGACAACTCAAAGCCATCCCGGTTTCCGCCATCGGGGCCAAACCCACCACTGACTGCTTCACCAACCAATCGCGGTACTACTACCGCGATGGTGACCTGGACCGGTATCTACCCAAAGTCCA
>JBAZSH010000011.1:0-27028 GCA_041662545.1 Minisyncoccota bacterium | reverse complement strand
CCCAACCTTGGGATCTCGAAAATCAACATGTGGGCATCGGTATGCCCAAACAACAAAGCCGACTTGGCTACCGTTTGGGTTCCGTGGAGAACTCGAACTCTTGGCTTCTTGATGGGCAATGAAGCCCAAGGAAGTGCCGTTGCACCGGAACAGTTCCGGATCGTCACGGTTGGCGATTGGCGCTACATTTGCGCCAATTCTTCCTTAACGGTACCAATGTGGCTCGGTGAGCTCAAAGCAACCGGGGTAACCCGCAGAGGGGAAATCGGGTTTGCTGGCCCCTTCAGATTGAAGCGGGCAAGCCATTTGCTCTCAGCGACCTAAACATGGTGATCAGTAGCAGTGATCCTGCCAATTGGCTCCACTTTAGTTTGGCAGTTGGGAGTTACGCTCCCGAAATTGTTGGCGTTTACTGGGGTCCTGATCAGGTTAAGGGAACGGGTGACGATGTCACCCGCACCAGTGGTAATTCCACATTGCCAATCAACGAGTTCTACTATGTAGGACTTGCGGTTGCTGGTGGAGCGGAGAACCAAGCGAATCTGGACGCGATCATGAATTATGTGAACGCAAACAATTCGGTGGCCGCACCGTTCACCATCACTTGCGTGGTGGAAATCAAAAAGACAGGCGAGGTCGCTGCCAGAATGACAAGGTCGTTGCCTTTTAGAGACGCGGGCTTAATTGAATCTCAAGAATTGCCAATGTTGGGCATTAAGTTAATCAACGACACGGCCGTGCTTAGTCTTTTAACTGGAACAAACGGTTTCTACACCATCCAGATGATTGATAATTCAAACCATAGTTGGAGTACTTTGGCAAAAGTAGCATTGTCAACATCTTCAGCGCCGTTTATCGACACAAACTCACCGGCAACAGGTTATCGTTTTTACAGATTGCAGTTACTTTCAGACAATCTATCAAACAATCTCCAAGTTGCCTTGTCAAAAGTTACCTTGGAATGGGACGCCAGCCCAGATAGCCAGGTAGACGAGTATGCAATTCACTATGGCACAAACAGCGGTGGGTACACTACCCATCAGAGTGTGGGCAACTACACCCAAGTAACAGTATCAAATTTGCTACACGGAGTAACTTACTACTTTGTGGCCACGGCTTACACCACAAACGGATTGGAAAGTATGCCATCCAATGAGGTTAGTTACACACCGCCTCTCAATAGGTGAGACTTGATCCAACCCAAACAGATTGTTGTAACGACAATCTGTTTTTTTATTTGTGGTATAATTTTGAATAATGAAAGCTTCAATTTTAGCGACAAGATATTTGGTTTGGCATTACAGCGAAGCGTTGGTTGATTGGGGGCGAATTGTTGGCAACTTTGTTTGGTTTTTCTTTCATATGTTTTCCATTGGTTTGCTTTTGCGAACTCTGTTTTCGCCATTCAAACGGATACAAGAGGAAAAGAAAAAAGGCAGTTTCAAATTTGAGGACTGGGGCGGCGCGATGATAATCAATTTGTTGATGCGATTCATCGGCTTTCTGGTGCGCTCGGTAATAATTATTATGGGGTTAGTTTTCATCTTGCTCACTGTCGTCATCGGCGTGGTGGCATTGCTTTTCTGGCTCGTTCTGCCTGGGTTGGTTATCTTTTTAATTGCTTTCGGTCTTGGCCAACTTTTCTATTTACTATGACTTATTTAGAAATTAAAAAAATGATTCGCGACTATTACCCAGCTTTATTGTTGGAAGATTTGATTTCCCACAGAACTCGCGAACGGCTTCTGAATATTCTAATGCCGGTTCTTTTTCTATTACTTTTACCATTAGTGGCCCATATCACCAAATTAGCAGTGGTGCCCGTCGTTCCAACTCTTGCTGGCGCATTTTGTTTGTTAGCCGCCGTTACCATAATTCTCTCTATGTTGGATGCTTTTCATTCATCTTTTTATTTCAAAACACTAGACGCGATAATTTTAGAACGAGGAATTGGAAGAGCCGGCAAAGAACCGATTAGTTTTGAGACGGCGCAAGTTTTATATCACTCGCCAGCAAATGACTTCACTTTTGGTTTTATCGTCTCGTCGCCCGGCAGAAAAATTTTGGCGAGATTGGGTATAGACGAAAAAATAATCGGGGAATTTATTCAAAGTCGCCAGACAAAAATACCAGCTGACACATTTAATTTTCAATCTTTTGATTCGGAATACGGCATCACTTTGGCTGATTTGGCTAAAACTTTATTAAAACAAGATAAAGAATTTGCCAATTTTTTATTTACTCAAGGCATACAGGAAAAGGACTTGCTTGGTGCCGCTTTGTGGTTGGTTAGGGAAGCGCGAGTGGTACGACGAAGCGAGCGCTGGTGGAGCCGCGATACTTTGGGCCGCATACCCGGTCTCGGAAAAGATTTGGCTTATGGTGGTGCTTGGACTTTAGAAAAATACGCTAAAGATTTAAGTGGTGGCGGTGATGGAGAATTTTCTAAAACCTATTTACAAAAAGAAATAGAAGGAGTGGAAACAATTCTTTCGCGCTCTAAAGAAGCCAATGCGCTCATTGTCGGCGAGCCGGGCGGCGGAGCGATGGATGTGGTAAGTCGTTTGGCAAAAATGATTAATTTGGGCACGGCTTTGCCGGCCATTGAAAGTAAACGAATGATGCTGTTTGACCAAAATCATTTTATTGCCGCCAATGCCGATAAGGCGGCGTTTGAAGCCGAGCTGTTGAAATTACTTGCCGAAACCGCCAGAGCCGGTAATGTTATTTTGGTAATCAGTAACTTACCGGAATTTATTGAAAACGCCGCTACCATTGGTTCCGATTTGCCCAGTTTGATGGATGCTTATTTAATTTCTGCTGATTTGCAAGTTGTTGCGGTTGCCGCCCCCGGCGGTTTTCACAAAGTTATTGAATCCAACAGCGGACTCTCGCGGCGGTTTGAAAAAGTGTTGATTAAAAGTGGCGACCGTGAAAATATCATCGGTCTTTTGGAAGACGAAGCGGTCAAGGCTGAAGGCAGATACCATTTGTTTTTCACTTATCCGGCGATTGAAGCCATTGTCGATGGCGCTTCGCGTTATTTTTCCGATGAAGCCACACCAGACAAAGCTGTGGATTTACTGGAAGAAATTATACCAAATACCAAAGCGCAAAATTTCACAGTCATTGGCAAAAATGAAGTAATGGCATTAATTCAAACCAAAACCGGCATTCCCACTGGCACCGCCGCGCCTGCCGAACGAGAAAAACTTTTAAATCTGGAAGCAATTTTGCAAAAACGAGTTGTCGGTCAAGATGAGGCATTGAAAGCCGTGGCGGCAACGGCTCGCCGAGCGCGTTCCGGTATTCAAAATCCCAATCGACCAATTGGCTCGTTCTTGTTTTTGGGGCCAACTGGTGTTGGTAAAACAGAAACTGCCAAAGCATTGGCAGAAGCGTTTTTCGGCGATGAAAAGAAAATTTTGCGTTTGGACATGTCGGAATATAAAGGAGCTGATGCGATGGATAAACTCATTGGCTCGTTTGAACGCGGCCGGCCAGGCGTGCTTTCTTCTTTGGTGAGGGAAAATCCTTATGGTGTTTTGCTCTTGGATGAATTGGAAAAAGCCGATAGGGAAGTTCTGGATTTATTCCTACAGGTTTTGGACGAGGGCTTTTTCTCTGATATGTCAGGCAAAAAAGTTAATTTGCGTAATCTTTTGATTATCGCCACTTCCAATGCCGGTGCCGAAAAAATCTGGCAGTTTGTCCAAACCGGAGGCGATTTGCAAACCCACAAAAGCGAACTGGTTGATCTTTTGGTGAGTCAAGGCACGCTTAAACCAGAATTGCTGAATCGTTTTGATGGCGTAATTTTGTTCCGACCGATTTTGGACAACGACTTGCGTCAAGTTGCCAAATTGCTTTTAGAAAAATTGGCCGAGCGCCTTCGCGAAAAAGGTGTGAACTTAACTATCAACGACGCTCTGGTAGATTACTTAGTAAAATTTGGCGCCGACCCACAATTCGGCGCTCGGCCACTCAACCGAGCCATTCAGGATAAAGTAGAATCATTGATTGCGGAAAAACTTCTCCGTGGCGAAATCCAACCAGGCCAAAAAGTAACCTTGTCCCAAAATGATTTGACATAAAAAATAATTTGGACTAAACTATAAAAAAGTTCCAAAAAAAGAAGGGGGGTAAATGACCACCACAAGTAGAATTACCGAATTTGAAAACCTTATTGGACAATGCTCCCGCACAACTTGCAGGGCGGCGTGTTACAGAATAGCTGGATTCGGAGAATCCATTCATTGCGCTGAAACAGGACTTTGTCTTGAGCCGGACTGTCACATTCAGATTGTGTCTTTATTGCCCGTAAGGAATGGGCGGGGTTGGATGGTGATGGCTCGCGCAAAGCTCCTTTTCTTCGCTGACCAGCCCGAGGTATGGATTTGGGTTGGCGACATCAAACGATAGCCAACGGGCTATTAATCAACCCCTCCGATGTCCATCGGAGGGGTTTTTCTTTTTCAAAAAATCTGCTATTATTTCCAAAGCTCTTTCACAAATCAATAGGAAACAACATTGAGCTCCGCGGTAGCTCAGCGGTAGAGCGATCGCCTGTTAAGCGATTGGTCGCTGGTTCGAATCCAGCCCGCGGAGCCCAGTGCTGTTTTTTATCAATTCTCTTTCAACCTGCCTGTTAGTGGTTGCAAAATAAAAGTTCAGGTATAATTATGTTTTAGATGGAATCTGGAAGTATTTGTGATACAATTAAGGTATGGAGTCCAAAGACCTTAAAAAGGATATTAAAAACTACTTATCAAACATAATTCCTGCCAGCGTCGTCCTTGTTATACTAGGCGGTTTTCTTGGCTACGCTTTTTTTAGAATTTCTTCTTTGACGGAAAATCTGGGCGTGCTTTCAACGGAGCTAGCTTCCACCACCGCAACTCTAGTGCGAAATACTAATGAGCTTTCTTTAAATATTACCGACCTCCGTTCGCAAACTGTCGGGCTTTCCAACACACTCTCCAGCACCCAGCAAAATGTGGAATCGGTCAAAAACCAAGTCGGGGGAGTTGAGCAAACGATCGGCTCTATTTCCGGCACAGTTAATAATCTTCAAAAACTTTCGCAAATTGATGGGGAATTGCTCAAAAAATATTCTAAAGTATATTTCCTAAACGAAAATTACACACCACCGCATCTGCTCACAATTTCCCAGCAATATATTTACAGCAATACAATATCGGAACAATTTTTAACGGAGGCCTGGCCGTTTCTACAAAAGTTACTGGACGCGGCCAAAGCTAACGGCATAACGCTCTATGTAAAATCCGCCTACCGCTCTTTCACCGAACAACAAACACTCAAATCAACATACTCCATTATCTACGGCGCCGGCACCGCCAACTCTTTTGCCGCTGACCAGGGCTATTCGGAACATCAACTCGGCACGGCAACGGACTTTATCACCTCCGGACTTGGTGGCGATCTAACCGACGCCTTTGACAACACCGCCTCCTTTAAATGGCTCGCTGCTAACGCTTACCTCTACGGTTTTGAAATGTCTTATCCCAAAGACAACACCTACTATGTCTATGAACCGTGGCACTGGCGATTTGTGGGAGTAAAACTCGCCACTTATTTACATAACAACAAATTAAACTTTTACGATATGGATCAGCGCGACATTAGTACCTATCTCATCAACATCTTTGACTAAAAAAAGCATCGTGCTATGCTGAAATCACTATGAAAAACTTTGTCATCACAATTCTAGTTATTATTGTCGCGGGTTTCGGTATTTATTTACTCTTTCAAAATTCATCTAAAAAGGTAGATTTGGCGCAAGACCAAATGGCCACCACCACCGGCACTGGCGGCGACCAAACAGGCGCAACACAAAAAGATAAAAGCAAAACAATTATCGGCGTTTCAGTTGAAAAGCGCGATATAATCGCTTATCACTACGGTGGTGTTAGTACAACTACCACGGAACTTATTTTTGTCGGTGACATTCACGGTGGCTATTCTTGGAACACCGCTCTCGTGGCTTACGAACTAATGGATTATTTGAAAGCTAATCCCGATGTTATTCCGGCGAATGTCCGAGTAACAGTGATTCCAGTTTTAAATCCAGACGGCCTTTATAAAGTTATCGGCACTACCAGTCCTTTTACATCAGCTGATGTATCTTCCTCTCAAGATACAGTAATCGCTGGCCGATTTAATGCCAATGAAGTAGACCTCAACCGAAATTTTGATTGCGATTGGCAGACTTCCGGCACTTGGCAAAGCAAAACCGTCAGCGGTGGCAGTAAAATATTTTCCGAACCAGAAAGTTTGGCTTTGAAAAATTATGTAGAAACAAACAAGCCGACCAGTGTTGTTGTTTGGTATAGCGCCGCGGGTGGTGTTTATGCTTCAAATTGCCACAACGGTGTCTCAAAGGAAACGGAAACGCTGATGAAAACTTATGCCGACGCATCCGGCTATCCCGCCCATGCCAGTTTTGACTTCTATGCCACCACTGGCGATTTAACCAACTGGTTAGCCAAGATAAACATTCCAGCCATCAGTATTCTGCTCACCAATCACACCGACACCGAATGGACAAAAAACAAAGCGGGCATAAACGCATTGTTAAAATACTACGCCAATTAAACCAATCCTTACAACCGTAATTATAATTGCTGTCCTTGCCGTCGGCGTCTTTGGACTTGTTAATTTATTTAAGCCATCGGAAGCTTTGCTGGTTGAAAATAATAATTCTGAACCAAAACAAGAAATAATCGGCCAATCAGTAGAGGGGCGCAACATAACGGCTTACACTTACGGAACTGGGGAAAAACATATCGTTTTTGTCGGCGGGATGCACGGCGGTTATGAATGGAATAGCGTATTTCTGGCTTACAAATTTATGGATTATCTTTCCGCTAATCCAGAAATTATTCCGAAAAATTTAATTGTTACGGTAATTCCTTCAATTAATCCCGATGGAGTTTACAAGGTAACCGGCAAAGAGGGTCGGTTTAATGTAGAAGATGTGTCGCTATCGCAAGATGTTTTGGCTTCTGGCCGATTTAATGCCAATGAAGTAGACCTCAACCGAAATTTTGATTGCAAATGGAAACCAGAAGGTGTTTGGAGGGGGGATGTCGTAAGCGCCGGCACAGCACCTTTTTCCGAACCGGAAGCGCTGGCTCTCCAAAATTTTGTTTTAAAAAATAATCCAGACGCAGTTGTTTTTTGGCACAGTCAATCCAATGCCGTCTATGCTTCGGAGTGTGAAAAAGGTATTTTGCCAGCCACTTTAGATATTATGAGTGCTTATGCGGGAGCATCGGGTTATCCGGCAATTAAAACCTTTGATAGTTATGAAGTGACGGGTGATGCCGAGGGCTGGTTGGCTTCCATTGGCATTCCGGCAATCACGGTTGAGCTCAAAACTCACGAAACCATTGAATGGGAACAGAATCTTTCGGGCATCAAAGCCCTTTTTGAAAATTATAAAACGAAATTCTGACCATCACCAGTTCTTGATTAGAGATTTGTGTTATAATGACGAAATATTATTAGATAGTTAAAAATATTATGCCTGAAGAAACCACAGAAAATCAACAGGGAACAACGAAAAAGCGTTCTGGTTTATCGTTTTCTAAGCTTTTAGTGTTTATCGTTATTTTAGCAGTCATTGTCGCCGGTATATATCTCGTGATAAAACAAGGGATAAATGTGGTTGGTAGTGGCGGGGCGGTAGCTATTGTCAACGGTGAAAAAATATCGCAAAGTGTATATGACAATCGTTATGCCCAACTCGCGGCGAGCATCACGACCCAAGGACAATCAGCGACCACCACCGAAATGCAAACGACGATTAAAAATCGAGTGTTAGATGATCTTATTACGGAAACTATGCTTTTACAGGCTGCTGACAAGGCCGGTATAAAAGCTAACGCTGAAGAAGTTGACACTGCTTTTACTCAAAGCAAATCTCAATTTACTGATGAAACAGAATTTGAGACAGTTCTTACCGAACAAGGATATACCGACAAAACATTCAAAGAATTTTTAACTAGGGATAACATCATTCGGCAATATCTGACGGCTAATATTGACACCAGTTCAGCGACGGCCACAGAAACGGAAATAAAAACTCTTTACGATCAAGCGGCCGCTAACAATGAAACCATTCCTCCGCTCTCTGAAGTTAAAACTCAAGTTGAAAATCAAATTATTCAACTGAAACAGCAACAACTCGTTACAAACTTCGTTCAACAACTCAAAGCCTCAAGCACCATAGAAACTTTACTCAAATAAAATTTGTTCAAGAAACAAACCACCCCGATAGACATCGGGGTGGTTTTTGTTAAAAACAAAGAGTGTGATAATATTATTGTATACTTAAAGAATTTAAACAATTGCCAAAGTACCAGACTTTTCGGGATTAGCTTTTACAATCAATGGAAGCATATTTATGGTGGGTCATCTTATCAACAGCCTTATTTCTTTCCTCTTGGTGGCAACCGCTGTTTTCTTTTTAGTAATCAAGCCAATGAATATGCTCGTCTATCATTTAAATAAAAAATATGCAAAACAATCCTTGGAATAAAACAACATTATTAACGCTCGGAGGCGTGCTTCTTGTCGTTGTCACCGGTTTTAGTATCTGTATCTGGGAGCACAAAATTCTAAACAAGTAATCAATAATGAGCAAAGCGCTCTGGCCAATCCCGCTTCGGTAAATTGCATCCAGAAAGGCGGCACGCTTGAGATAAAAACAAATGAAAAAGGAGGACAATATGGCGTTTGCTACTTCCTGGACAACCGACAATGTGAAGAGTGGGCGCTTATGCGCGGAGAGTGTCCGGTCGGGGGCTTGAAGGTGACTGGTTATCAAACTGACGCTGAAGTTTACTGCGCTATCACTGGTGGCCAGCTTGAAGGTTTGGACACGCCAACCCCGATGTGCAAAAGGATAGACGGCACTCTTTGCAATGCCCAAGCCAATCTAAACGGTGACTGCCCTAATCCTCATGACCCTAACCCAAGCGCAGGCAATACCGAAGCACCGTAAAGAGTGGTAGGATTTGAGTATAAATGAGTCAATCATTTACCATTCACGATTTACCAAAAGTTGATTGGTTGAGAGAAAAACTCGCTTTAATTTTAGATGTCTTAATTTTAGATGTCCGTTATAATGTCCATATGAATATAAAAATGAAAAATATAATATCTATCACTGAAGCCAGAAGCAATATTTTTGACATTGCCAAAAAAATCCAGAAGCAAGGCAATCACTACAGTATAAGGAAATTGGTGTGATATAATTTTTATATGAATAAAAGTAAAATAATATACTCCTTTCTCGCAATATTATTCGGGGTGTTTATGTTTGTATATGGTGAAATTGATGATAGCCCTGGAGGGCAACTGCTCGGACTTCTAGCGGTGATTATCGGCATTATAGGCGTGATAAAGAGCAAAAAGAAAAATTCTGACTAAACAATCCCAAAAGTTGTGAAGGTTCAACCTTCACAGATTTGATGTAATATTGAAATATGAAGTTAACAAATGATAGCTATATAATCTTGATGGGCACAAAAAACTTCACTGAAAAATATTTTCGTGATGAAGATGGTTGGGTTAAGATTTCTGCAAAAGGTAAAAAATTTCCTATGACAGCGGAACAACTTCTAAATCATCTATTACCAGCCATATCGGGTATAAAGCCAGGTCTAATTTGGAAAGTTGAATATAAACATCAAAAAGAATTAAAATCTACAAAAAATAATTTATGAAATAAAAGTTATGCGTGTTTGGGACATTCATCCAAGACATTTGTGCCGAAAACATTTGCTCGCTGAACACCGCGAGCTTCATGGCCTTTGGAATATTTTAACCAAGCATAAAGGTAAAGGCGGATATTCTAGACATCCAGAGACTTTGCGTTGGGCGGGGAAGCAAAAAGCCCTTTATCTCCGACACGAGGCGCTGGTGAAAGAATTTTCTCAGCGAGGATACGGACACCATACTCCGCTCGATAAAAATTTAGCAATAGGTTTTGGAAGTCAAAAAATTTTTATTAATACAGTAGGCGAGCAAAAGATTATTTTAAAAAATAAACCGTGCGAATGTTTATTACATAAAAAATAATCCCCCCACGACTCTTGGGGAAAAATTTGTTGTGTGTTAAAATTATCTTAATATGAAACGAATCAAAAAAATATTTTCTGGTTGGGGTTTTACACTTATTGAACTCTTGCTTGTTATTTCAATAATTGGAATTCTGAGTGCTGTTGTTATGGCAAGTTTAAATTCTGTTCGCGAGAAAGCGCGTGATACTCAGCGAATAGCTAATGTAAGTCAGATTGCGACCGCCATCGCTCTTTACCAATCTGACAACGATGGAGTTCCACCCGGAGAAGATGGGATTGAATATGTAAATGGCAATCCAGAATGGATTCCCGGACTTGCTCCAAAATACATACCCTCCGTTCCATCAGACCCCATTGATACCGGAGAACATAAATTTCACTACACTCGCCAAGGCAATAACTATGAGGTTATCTCTTTTATGGAACAGAACGGCAACAGTGCAGCTTGTGGCGATGGGGGTTCTTCGTGTCAGTATTATGAAAAGGCATCCGGTGCATTTTTGGTTCTTGTGAATCCCGGCGCAAGTGGATGGCGTTTCGCATCTTCAACTGAGGTTATTACTATTCCACCGCCTACGCCGATCGCACTCCCAGCGCCAACAGGCTTCAAGGTTGGATTTGGTATAGGGAGCGGCGTCGGTAACTGGGTGAAAGCTGAGGAGAGTTTGAGTTTTAATTTTGACGCCAGTAATCTATCCAATGTGAGTGCATTCCGCCTATATCAGAAAAAGCCGCAGGACTCATCATTTAATCTGGTCGCGGAATTTAGCAATCCATCAGGGGTCACCACTTGCTCTACTAAAAGAACATATGGAACATGGGATCTCTACTCGTTAGGAGGAGGACCTACTGGTTGTCCGGGTTCTGGATGGCATATAAGCCGTACCAGTCTGTATCCGGTTTCCAGCTACGCCCTTGGCGACTACTTATATTATGTTACGGCTCTAGATTCTTCGGGTAAGGAGGGACCAGCTTCTATAACAGGAAGATCAACTTTTCTTGGAACATTTCCTATTCAAACTCCCATCGTAGTTGAATCTTCTGGCTCATTAAACCCAACTTTTAGATGGCAAGTAGTAAGCAGTTGGTCTCAATCGTTGACTTATTGGGTAATGGTAGCACCAAGTGATGGAAGTGGTTCTCAACAAACATTAACCGCAATTAATTCAAGTGGTCCTGATATTTTCAAAGTGTACAATGGTGCCGAATTGATTCCCGGAAAACAATATTCTGTTTGGATATATGGCCGTTCGCACAATTCAGACCAGAGTGAAGATATAATGTCGTTTGCCTCGGGGATAGTAACTTTTACGGTTGCACCCTAACCTCCGGCAAAACAAAAATTCGGTGGAGAAAGTGATATAATAAAAAGTATAATATATAAAAATTCCCCCGATGTGAGTCGGGGGGTTGATTTGTTCATCTAGACAAAAGATACCTGACGGCGTCTTCAGCGCTATATGAACTTATGGCCGAAGCCATAATTCTTCGAAGGAAACTAACATTGTCACCAAGGGTGACAACAGGAGGTTCTCCATCGCTTAATCCAGCGGTAGCATAGAGTCCAGCGCAGATACAACCTCTGCCTTCGGTTTCCCCTACGGAGCCACCTTTCTCAACAAACCTCGCCGTTGGCTCGCTTGGACATCTGTATCCAATACTTCCGTCTGGTCTTTCAAAAAGAGTTAAAAGAGCGCCGTGAATACACAATCTTTCTCTCTTTTCATAAACAGTTGGTATGGCCACTGTTCCATCAAGAATCGCGACCTTGAACGGATAACCCGATGGAGAGAATAGCATATCAGTCCTAACCTTTAGCTTTCCCTCAAAACCAAGCTGGCGAACTCTCGCTTTAATATCTGGCCGCATTTCTGATTCATTACAGAGGGCAAAAATAGTGCCCACTTGAATGCCTGTCGCTCCAACTGATTGCGCCCATTTGAGTTTTTCCGGAGAAGCATATGAACCGCCAATCCAGAAAGGCAAGCCCAGGTCGGCGATTTTGTTGTAATCAACAATGTCTTTTTCGCCGTAATCGGGCGGTCTTCTTGGTGGAGCGTTGTGTCCGCCAGCCGTTGGTTCTTCAATCACCAAACCTTGAACACTTCCTTCGGATATTCTCCTCGGATCCGTAAAAATTAGGCCGAGTAGATTTGAAGAAATGATGGGCAAAAATCCCGGGCGTTTCATTTCAGGGAGTTTCTCCCCAAAGAAAATCCGAGGGTCAAAACTCATCGTGTGACTGGTAATGTTTTTACCAACCACTGGCAAACGGTAAGTCGCTGTTCTGTGTTCAGCGACAGCTTTCAACACTTCAGGAATCTGAAGCGGAATGCCGGCACCCATAGTAACAAAGTCCACGCCGGCGAGCATCGCGCCAGTAATGGCGTAGATGTGGGGAATCGCTATCTTTTCCAGATAGTTGATGCTGATCGGATATTCGTGGCCTTCTTTAGCAAGCCAAACGCAAGCATAATTCGCGCAAACAGTTAGTGAGATCAACAGCTTGGAAGGATTTATACTCCAAACCGGAGTAGCTCTCGAAGCGTCATTATCAATTCCACCTTCAACATAAAATGCGTCAATTACTTGATCGGCAATATGCGGAAAAGGGAAGTGCGCAAGAGCGCGCCGGAAGTGTCCATCGAGATCGCCCCGTCGGAGAATCTCCGCCATAACTCTTTCCAAAGCCGTGCCCGCTATGGTACCGCGTTGGCCAAGCATTGAAATGGTTCGGGCTAAAGGCCAGCTTGAGATATTAAACCCCATGCCGCCTTGAATAATCGGTTGAGACATCGAGTTTTTCATAAGATGGTTTCCTTTTTGTTTAAGAACTTTCTGCTTCTAGCATAGCAGAGTCCGCCAGTAAGGGAATAGACAAATAGGAATGCGAAAACTTGAATATAAACTCGCTTTGTGGTATTGTGTACTGGTGATAAATAAAAAAGATAAACTACCGGATATTAATTCTATTGGCACATCCGCCGCTATTTTCCTCCAATACTATAACAAGAATGTTCCTGGAGTTTTTCCTCACGCCACAACGAAAACACTAGAAAAATTCCAAACAACGCACCCTATGCTTTTCAAAGAGAGCCCTGAATGGATTGTTGATAAACACCGCAAAAAATTCATGGACTGGCTGGTATCCAATCGCGAAGTTGACAAGAAATAGTGGATATGCTATCCTTACACAATCAAACAGCGCTGAGTAAGAGAACCTAGGTTCGAGTCTCGTTTTTCAGCCCACTGTCCTTGATATATTAGTCGCTTGAATTAAATAATTCTATGCAAGAAGGAACAATTGTCCGACTCAACAATGGGTTCGGATTCATCAAAAGAGAGGGAGAAGAGAAAGATCTTTTCTTTCACTCCAATGAACTCCAGAATGTGAAGTTCGAAGAACTCCACGAAGGAGACAAATTGACTTTTGAAGTCGCCGACAGTCCGAAAGGACCGAACGCGGTTAAAGTCAGCAAGGCCTAAGTTTTACAGCTGAAGCTAGCAAAACCCCCCGATGTTCATCGGGGCTTTTGTGTTGTGCTCTATCGGCGTGAGCGTTTCTTGGTAGCTTTTCGGCGTTTGGTTACCTTTCGCTTCTTCGCAACTTTCTTTGTCTTTTTTTTCATTTTTTTCTTATTGTTGTATAATTCTTAACGAATTAAATTTTTGCAAAATCATTCATGACTAATCATTACGGCGAGAGGGAAATCAGAGAGCTACCAAAACCGCCCCATTGGACTAAGGCGATTGGAGTTGGCGTGGTAGTAACCGGTCTGGCTATCGGAACGGGAGAACTTATTCTCTGGCCTCATCTTGTGACTAAACACGGACTTGGAATAATTTGGGCGGCGTTGCTCGGTATAACTTTTCAATATTTTATAAATCAAGAGGTGGCAAGGCACTCTCTCGCCACCGGCGAAAGTTTTTTCACTTCCTCTTCAAGAGTTTTCAGATGGTTTGCGCCGTTCTGGATGTTGTCAGCTCTTTTGCTTTACATCTGGCCTGGCTGGGCGGCGGCCATCGGCACAATTTTAAAAGAATTGTTTGGTTTCGGAAATTATTTATGGTGGGCGGTAATGAGTTTGTTTCTTGTCTTAATCCTTACTTTCAGCGGAAAAATTGCTTATACGCTTCTGGAGAGATCGCTAAAAATAATCGTGCCGATATTTTTTGTGCTTTTGGTTATCTCAAGTTTTCTCACTTTGACTTGGCAAAATGTAAAAGAATTATTTGCCGGAATAACAAATTTTGGATATCTACCACAAGAAATTGATATGCAAGTTCTGCTTGGAGCAATCGTATTCGCCGGTGCTGGTGGTTTATTAAATCTTTGTATTTCTCTTTGGTATCGCGACAAACAGGTGGGTATGGGCCGATATGTCGGCAGAATAATAAATCCAATAACCGGCAAAATTGAATCTGTGTCATACAAGGGCTACGCTTTTGTAACCAGTGCCGAAAATCTAATTCGATGGAAAAAATGGATGAATTTTATAAGAATTGATCAAGGATTAATTTTTTGGCTTTTGGGATTCTTAACTCTCGCTCTCCTTAGTTTAAACGCTTACACCGTGCTCGGACCAAAAGGACTTGTGCCTGAAGGTTTAGACCTAGCGGTTGTTCAAGCGCACATCTTTGGAAAAAACTGGGGTGCTTTTGGTTCTAATTTATTTTTGATTATGGCCTTTTTGATGCTTTTCTCCGTAATGTGGACGATCATTGATGCTTTTACTAGAATTGTTTCAGATATTATTTATGTAAATTCACAAACTGGACCATTTCAAAAAATCCTCTCGCCATTCAAAAAAATTTCTTTGAGCCACCTTTACTATGGACTAATTCTTGGTATTGTATTTTTGAGTGCCGCTCTTTTGCCATTTAAACAGCCCTTGGTTTTTCTAACCATAAGCGCCGTACTCGGTGGTCTAACTATGGCTGTCTACACGCCGGTTCTTGTTTATCTGAACAATTTTAAATTACCAAAACCACTGCGCCCGGGAATCATCACAAATTTTTTTATGGTAGCCGCTTCAATTTTTTATCTTTCTTTTTCAACCTTTATCATAATAAGTTACTTTTAAAAATATGGTTATTTTTTCTCACATTTTAATATTTATTGTCTCTTGCGTTCTATTGGCTTTCTCCGGCAGATGGCTAGTCAAGGCATTATCTAAAATATCGGAATTTTTTGGCTGGAAAGAATTTACGGTCTCGTTTTTCATAATGTCTTTCGCCACCGCCTCACCAGAACTTTTCATTGGCTTGAGTTCGGCCAGTCAGGGAATACCGGAACTTTCGCTCGGTAATATCATTGGGCAAAATATTATTCACTTTACTCTCGCCATTGCCATTTGCGTATTTTTCGCCGGAAAATTTTCGGTCAGGTCTAAAATTATCAGAAAAACCGCTTGGTTCTCCGCCTTTATGGCTTTCTTGCCCATTGTAATGATTCTTGATGGAACTCTATCCCGTTCGGACGGAATCATTCTAATAGCAACATTTTTGGCCTATACTCTTTGGATAGCCGGCAGAAAAGAAAATTATGAAAAAAAATATGATGATCCTCAAACCAAAAATCTTTCCATTTGGGAAAAAATCTCGGTTTTTTCGAAAAACTTCGCAATCTTTGGGGTGGGAGTGCTGGTGATGATAATTGCCGCCGGAGGTATTGTCCGTTCAGCTTCTTTATTCGCCGAATCGCTCGGCATACCTCTCGTAATAATAGGGGCGCTCATTGTCGGACTCGGCACAGCCCTTCCCGAAGTTTATTTTTCCGCCGAAGCAGCCAGAGAAAAAAAGGGCGAACTAATGGCAGGCAATCTTCTCGGTGCGACAGTTGTCTCAACCAGCGTAGTGCTTGGCATCGTGTCCATAATTTCTCCGATCAGTGGAGAAATGATATCACCGTATATAGTTAGCCGAGTATTTTTGGCGATCGCCGTAATAGCTTTCCTCATTTTCTCTTCAACGGGAAAAGTAATAACAAAGAGGGAAGCCTTTGCTTTATTTTTGATCTATGTTGCCTTTATTCTCGCCGAAACAACTCTCAGTATTTATTAGTGTTTTTTTGAGGTGTGTGATTCCGTCACTAACTTTATTATCGCCTCTTCGTCGTCCATAATTTTGTAGATGGTCAGATCTTTTTCTTCAATCGTGTGGTATTTTTTGAAAACGATTTCGCGAATGAAATCGTCCAACCCATTCCAATAATTACTGCCCACCAGAATCAGTGGCACCGGAAGAATTTTTTTAGTGTGTAATAATTCCAAAATCTCAAAAAATTCATCCAGCGTACCGAAACCTCCCGGGAAAAAAAGATAAGCCTCGGCAGCAAACGACAACACCGTCTTGCGACTAAAAAAATAATGAAACTCCATTGAATCGGTCAAATATTTATTTAGTGATTGTTCTTCCGGCAATTTGATATTCAAACCAACCGACTGACCACCGGCTTCAAAAGCGCCCCGATTAGCTCCTTCCATAATGCCATTACCAGCACCAGTAATCACAGCAAAACAGAGTTTAGCAAATCTATTGGCCAAACGACGAGCTTTTTGATAATGCTCATTATCTTCCTTAAAAAGAGAAGAACCGAAAAAAGAAACTGATTTGGGATATTTTCCTAAAAGTTCAAAACCCTCGGTAAATTCTTTTTGAATCCGAGAAACACGCGCTTCGGTTTCTTCTGTTATTTTTGACACCGTCAGAGGACAAGCCGCGGGTTCAACGGATTTGTTGTCTAAATTATTTAATTTCATATCTAATATTCTAATCGACCAACCCTAATTTTGCAAATAATTGCCGTTTTCTGGTAAAATAGAGTAATTAAAAGTTAAAAAAAATAATATGACCAAAGTTCAATGGATAGCGGTAGCAATAGCACTTCTTGTAGCGATTTATTTCCTCGGTGGCAATCTTGTGTTTACTCAATAATAAGGTAAAATTCGGCTATGAGACAGAGTGAACTTTTTACTAAAACTCGCAAAGAAGCACCAACGGATGAGGAAGCAAAAAATGCTAAACTGCTAATTCGCGGCGGCTACATCCATAAAGAAATGGCGGGAGTATATTCTCTTCTACCACTCGGTTTGCGAGTTTTAGAAAAAATTATCACTATCATTCGAGAAGAAATGAATGCCATCGGCGGTCAAGAAGTTTTTTTGTCAGCCTTACAAAATCCAGAAATCTGGAAAAAAACTGGTCGCTGGAGTGATGAGGTCTTTGACAATTGGTTCAAGACAAAAATCAAAACTGGCGGCGAGGCAGGTTTGGCTTTTACTCATGAGGAACCGTTAACCGATTTGATGAAAAATCACATCAGCTCTTTTCGCGACTTACCGCGCTATATCTATCAATTCCAAACAAAATTCAGAAACGAACCCCGCGCTCGCAGTGGCATTATTCGTGGCCGTGAATTTTTGATGAAAGATTTGTATTCTTTTTCACGCGACATCAAAGAACACGAGACTTTTTATGAAAAGTCTAAAGAAGCCTACAAAAATATTTTTGACCGAGCCGGCATCGGTGACCAAACTTTCCTAACTTTTGCCAGTGGCGGCTCATTTAGCAAAAATTCGCACGAATTCCAAACAGTCACCGATGCCGGCGAAGACACCATTTACCTCTGCGAGAAATGCAAAGTGGCAATCAATAAAGAAATTTTCGCCGAGCAAAATTCCTGTCCAGAATGTGGTGAAAAAAAACTCGTGGAAAAACGAGCGGTGGAAGTGGGTAATATTTTTTCTTTGGGCACGCGTTTTTCCGAGGCCTTTAGCTTAAATTATCTTGATGAAAAAGGAGAAAAAAAATTGGTGGTAATGGGCAGTTATGGTATCGGTCCGGGCCGGCTGATGGGCACCATCGTGGAGGTCTTGGCTGATGAAAAGGGGATTGTCTGGCCGAAAAGCGTGGCACCGTTCCAAATCCATTTAATCGCTATCTTTGATAAAGATGGTAAAGTCCAAACTGCCGCCGATAAACTATATAACGAACTTTTAAAACAGGGGATTGAAGTTTTGTTTGACGATCGCGATCTGCGAGCTGGTGAAAAATTCGCCGATGCTGATTTGCTTGGTATCCCATTGCGCGCGGTAATCAGTGAAAAAACACTTAGGGAAAATAAAATAGAAATTAAAGACCGCGCCACCGAAGAAGTCTCCCTAATTACTGAAGACGAGTTAATTAAAGAGTTATCCCAAAGTGCCTAATTTTAAATAATCTTTGATTCTTTTCCGATCTTCATTTTTCTTATCGCCCTTAAAATATAACTCAATATATGTAAAAATCGCTGTGTCATTATGATAAGCGTATATTAGGCGTATTGTTCTGGCTCGCAACGATTCGCAATGAATTCGCACTTTTACTATTTTTACTTCTTGGGAAGTGCTGATGATGGTAAAATTCTTTCCAATACCTGTTGGATTGCTCTCGAGAACCGGCTTTATATCGTCAATATCATGCGTGAGTGTCGGATATTTTTTTGAAAACCTCTTCAATTCCTTTTCAAATTCTGACAGTTGAGAAAATTTACTCATATTCATTCGCGATAGTCGTTTCATCTGGCCGATAAAACACATGCCGATAATTTAAAATATCCTTTTCCCCCGCCACACGCCACGGAGTATCTATGTGTGACAAATCAGAAAGCTCTTTTGCGCTTTTTGAGGCGAAGCGCACTAATTCATCATCAACATGTTTCAATTCCTGGGCACTCAGTGATGAGACTTCTGATTCGGCGGTAACCATATATTTCTTTTGGTCGTAGTCAAAATATTTACTATTTACCTCAACCAATTTCCCCTGATTTTCCAAATCTCGAGCAATCTTGGCAAAAGACACGGGACTCGGACCATGAGTATTTTTTATATATGTCGCGCCAATAAGAAACTCTTGATACTTCTCGTAATAATCAAAATCAATAAAATAAAGAAGTTTATAGATTGCCGTCTGACCGATATTTGGACGATTTCCCACTTTGCTCACGATATATAGCAAAACTTGCTTAAACTTTTCTATATTTTCTTTTGGAATCTCCTTGACCCTAACATCGACAGAAACGACTTCTTTTTCAGTTGAATTCTTGTCAAAAGTCTCTCGCGACAAGCCAAATAGGTTCGCCAAAATGGCCTTCTGCCCTTCGGTTGGTTTTGATTCTCCTTGTTCAAGTTTGGTATATGTAGGCCGTGAAATACCTAGAGTTTTCGCCACTTCGGACTGAGAAAGACCTGATAATTTCCGCTTATTTTGTATCCATGTAGACATTGAATATAATTTAGCACATCGTTAAACTCTTTACAACTTGACTGTGGATAATGTAAAAGTGTAAAACTGTTTTGTCCTTTAACACGAGCTAGTCAGCGTCAACAATTTTTATTTTGTTAATCTTTTGGCAGTGTACTTTTTATACAATTCAAACAAAAATGAAATTCTCTCTTGGTCGTCCTTAAATTTTTTGTCATAACAAGCCTCCACTGCCCTATCAAGAGTTTCGTGAGCTTTCCTTAATTCAGGTGGCATAGTATCAGGGTCATAAAGATCGGCGAGCGAACTATGTGGAAATGTACCGCGAACAAAAATTACATTTTCGGTGCTTTTTTCCACTT
The DNA here is from genome assembly GCA_041662545.1 of Minisyncoccota bacterium. Taxonomy (GTDB): domain Bacteria; phylum Patescibacteriota; class Minisyncoccia; order Phycocordibacterales; family DSPV01; genus 2-02-FULL-44-35. Next base: position 7,314 of record JBAZSH010000011.1, on the reverse strand, counting down.
TCTTTTTCTTTTCCTCCGATACATTTTCCGGCCAAGGAAAATTATTATAGACGATATTGTTTGAGTAACGATAACGACTCTCGAGACGACCACAAACATATTTTACCCAGACCATGTGCATTTCAGATTGTAAGACACCAAAGTGATATAGAGTAGCATTTGGAACCAAACTGGCAGTATTGTTAGTAATAAAATCTGGGCTAAAAAAACTCATGGGAATATATTCCCTATTTTCTGATGAAGTTAGCGGGATAAATACATAATTTGTTTCTGGTTGTCTAATCTCGCCAAACAATGTTGGAAACTTCGCCAATTCTTTTGTTTCTTTTCTTTTACTTTCACTTCTTAATTTTCTAACATTTTCAATTCTTTCCAAAACTTTCGGCAAGCTTTTCAGAGTTGTTGGGTCGGCATCTTTAAGCCAGAGGCAGTACCTCTTTTCACCATTCAAATATTCTTTGGCACTAATAAGTTCTTTTATAAATAGTTCTGCTTCTGGCTCGCTTTCAAGAAATATATCTTTTTCTTCCAAAGTAAAAAGAAAATTACCACCATCATTTGGCATACTTCCAAAAACAATTTCTGGAACATCGGAAATCGATTTTGTTCGGCTTTCAATCAAAACGTCCTCTCCCTCCACAAGATATGGGTTAATATGACTAACTTCCCTTTCTCTGTCTTCGCCTTTTATATCTTCATATTCATATAAATATTTTCTTTCAACATCAAAAGCTCCAAAACCGATAATGACACAATAAACAGCGGCAACACCCGGAGCATCGTTTGACCATTTGAATGTTTGGTGAGCGAAATGAATAACGATATTAAAATCTTTAAGATATTTCCAAAGAAGACCGACTTGTTCGCCCTGCGAAATTGAATTTGTTGAAACAAGCCCAACTTTTATTTTTGTGCCTTGAATATATTTTGCCGCTTTGGCATACCAAGCGGTAACAAAATCAAGATTTCCAGCCCCTTTCATATCATCAAAAGCTTTCAGCAAACCTTCTTTTTGTGTTTCTGACATTAGCCGCGCACCAGAAAAAGGCGGATTGCCGAGGATAAAAGAAAGCTCTTTTTTTGGAATCAATTCATTCCAATCAAAAGAAAGGGCGTCGGCATTTTTAATTGTCGCGGATATTTTAATGGGAAGTTTGCATATAAATCTGCCCAACATTTTACCAAGCTCAAGATTCATTTGATGATCAACTAAGTGCATCGCTACTTCCGCTATACGAGCTGGAAATTCTTCAATTTCTATACCATAAAACTGATCTAAATTAATTCTTGACGGGTCTTCCGAAATTTCTTCCCCATTCTTGATTTTTATCTTTAAGATTTCCATTTCCAACGCGCGCAACTCACGATAAGCGATTACAAGAAAATTGCCACATCCGCAAGCAGGATCTAAAAACTTTAATTTTCCAAGCTTTGTATGAAAAATGTCTAATCGCCTTGGATCATATCTAACGGCATCAAGTTCAATATACAGGTCGTCAAGAAAAAGGGGTTTAATCAATTTCTTGATATTTCGCTCGGATGTGTAATGTGCGCCGAGATGTCTCCTAACATCTTTGTCAATTACCCCCTGAAACAGCGAACCGAAAATCGCGGCTGATATTGCTGACCAGTCAAAGTCGCAACACTTTGACAAACGAAGTTTTGTTGCCACATCACTAGAAACAATCCCGATGTTTTTTGAAAAAATGCCACCATTAACATATGGAAATTTTACTAAATCTTCATCTAGATTTGTTTGACGCTCTTTCTCCGGTTTGTTTAGTTCCTGAAAAATTTGAGCAAGTTTTGGACCAAGATCATTCCCGTCATCACTAGTTCTTTGGTTTATGTAATTTTTGAAAATATTTTTGGGAAAAAGTTCCGTATCGTCAGCAAAAAGACAAAAAAGGATTCGGATAAGAAAAATCTCTAAATCTGGTGCAGAATAACCCATCTCGGCAATCTTATTATGAAATTCCGCCATAAGTTCTGCTGCTTCAACATTTGCTGAGATTTCTGCCTCGTATTCGTATTCATTTTTTCGGCCAGAAATAAAACCAAACAAATCTATATTTTTATATAATTCATAGATTTTAAAATTATGTTGCTCATTTTTTTCTAGATCATAAACTCTAAATTGTGCAAAATCTGAGACTATTATGTATCTAGGAAGTTCTTCATCTTTGAGTCCGGGGAAGTAATCTTTGACCTGTTTATACGCCGTATCCAGATCTTTCCCCCTAGATTTGTGTTCAACCATAAGGACACCTTTCCAAAGAAGATCAGCAAATCCTTGTGTTTTATCTAACTTTTTTACCGGGTGCTCAAAAGTCGCAACTCGCCTTCGATTAACACCAAATACTTCAAAAAATTGATTCCAAAATGTTTGAGCTTCCGCATCCTCCCTCTCCTCAAGCCCCCACTCTTGAGCAAATGCAGATGCTTTGTTTTTTATTTCGTTTGGGCTAATCATAAATCACTTCAAATCCTACCACACATTCTGCCTACTGGCATCAGTGTACTTAAGAAACGAAGGCCTCGCCTTTGTATATATTATTTGGCACGGGAATTTAATTTTTTTTGCTCTTGAGTATTTTTGAAATTCAATCTACTGATAACCGGTTTGCCGGTCTTGGCTTCAATCTGTTTTCTGGCGTTGCCGGCGATTCCTCCGCCTTCGCGCGCCACTTGCCGATTTTCAGGAAAATTCTTTGGCTCACGCTTCTTGGAGATTTCTGTCGTGGCGGTTTCTGCTAACATATTCAAAACCAGTTCCAAATTTGTCATATTGTCTCGCAAATTTTCTTTTTTTAAATCTTTATGCTTTTTGTAATCCTTGGTTTTCAGCCCCGCCCAAGCAAAAGAAATATCATCGGTTAAAATGGCAAATTCGTCACTTGTTTTTACGCCTCGATCGTCCCACTCGTTAGTTAAATCTTTTCTGATTTCAATGCTTTTCAAACGCAAATCAACCCAATTCTTGGAATAACCTTTTTTGAGATAAGTCGCCAGCGCTCGCCGTATGGCTTTTTCCGGATCTTCGGTTTCTTCAATTCTTTCATAACCCACCCGCGCCAACCACAATTTAAACGGCTCGGCTTTTGGCGATGGGATTGACTGAATAATGCGAAACATTGTTTCTGTGTCTGTCGTGTCGGTTAGATAAAATTTGCCGTCAGATGCCTGCATTTTCAGTTGTCCGATTTTTTCGGACACCTCGCTACCTTCTGTTTTCAGCTTAGTTTTTAAATCATTCCAATATTTTCTCGGTCTATATACCCGAGAAAGAGTTTTGCAATATAAAATTTAGTTCTTGGAGCCGTAAGATTGCTTTATTATCGCGGCGCGTGGTAAATTTATAGCAATATAGTCACAAACAACAATGCGCAAACATTTCAGAAAATATTACGAGCAGGCCAGCCGATTTTTGTCCAATGACATCGGCATTGACTTGGGCACCGCCAATACTTTGGTTTATGTTCGAGGTAAGGGAATCATCATCAACGAACCCTCGGTGGTAGCAGTTAATCAAAAAACCGGACAAATAGTAGCGGTGGGCGCCGCTGCCAAAAAAATGCTGGGCCGAACACCAAGTCATATTATTGCTGTTAGACCAATTGTGGAAGGCGTGATTTCTGATTATGAAGTAACTGAAGAAATGATTGCTTATTTAGTAGATCGAGCCCAAAAAGAAACAAAAAAAATTATGGGGCCACGGGTAGTAGTTGGTGTGCCCTCAATGATAACCAATGTGGAAACCCGCGCCGTTCGAGACGCAACGATGAACAGTGGCGCCCGAGAAGTTCACATCGTAGAAGAACCGATGGCGGCGGCCATCGGTGTTAGATTACCAATTTTCGAACCCGTGGGCACAATGATTATAGATATCGGTGGTGGCACCACCAATGTGGCAGTGATTTCTATGGGTGGCATCGTTCGTTCAAAAAACATAAAGATTGCCGGCGATCGATTAAATCGCGACATCATTGCTTACATCCGCAACGAATTCAAAATCTTGATTGGCGAAAAAACCGCAGAAAACGCGAAAATAACAATCGGTTCAGCTTTGCCTCGTGGTGTTACTGAAACAATTGTCAAAGGTCGCGATTTAGTTACTGGTTTGCCACGCGAAGTAATTATCACCGATGCTGACATTCGTGCCGCCATCGCTCCATCAATTGACAATATTATAGAAGGAACAAGGGAGGTCTTAGAAACCACACCACCGGAATTAATTTCCGATGTTATGCAACGGGGCATTCACTTAGTTGGAGGCGGTGCTTTACTTCAAGGAATGAGTGACTTACTGCGCGATACAATGAAAATACCAATTATCATTGCCGACGACCCTCTAACTGCAGTAGCGCGCGGTGCCGGTGTAATTTTAGAGGATTTGAAACTTTATAAGGATGTTCTGATCAAAAATGATGATGATTTATCTCAAACCAAGTAATAAAAGGTGGCAAAAAAAGATGCTTTGGCGCGGAGCTTTAATTTTTTTAATGTTGATAATTTTGTTTGTCTTAAATGTTTATCCACCAGCTTTTTTGCGTCAACCACTTGTCAACCTAGCAACGCCTTTTTGGCAAACTTGGGAGTGGGGACAAAATTTACTCAAAACAATGGCTGCGCCATTTTCTAACAACACAATTTTGCTAAAAGAAAATGCCGCACTAAAAAACGAACTGGAAAGAAAAAATTTAACCTTAGCCTCACTAGAAGATTTGGTAGTGGAAAATCAGGAATTCAAAGAATTAGGAGGCCGACAACTTGACCAAATATTTATTTTGGCAACCATCCTAAATCGACCACCAGTTTCTCCTTATGACACCTTTTTAGTAGATGTTGGAAGTGAAGACGGCATTACTATCGGCAACATTGTTTTGGTGGAAAAAAATTCAGCTATTGGCGAAGTGTCGTCGGTAACCAAAAACAATTCAATAATTTCTCTTTATTCAACACCAGACCGCGAAACACTAGTGGCGGTTGGTTTGGAACGAGTTGAAGCGCCAGCCCGCGGTCGCGGTGGTGGCAATTTTGGACTCCGTCTTCCTAAAGGCGTTCCGGTGGAAATCAATGACGCCATTGTCTTACCGAACATTAACCATCGTCTATTAGGTCTTGTCTCAAAAATTGACACCAGTCCCAATGACCCATTCCAAACAATTTTATTCAACCTACCAATCAATCTAAACAATTTGCGCTTCGTTATGATTGTAAAAAAATGATAACTCGCATCGGCATTGGTATTATTTTCTGCGTCGTATCACTAATCTTGCCCTGGTGGTTATTTTTGTTGATTGGCATCCCAATGGTTTTTTTCTACCATCACTTCTACGAACTGTTTTTTATGGCGCTTTTTCTAGATTTGATTTACAGCGAACCATCGGGAAAATTCTGGGGTTTTCGTTTTGCTTTAACTGTTTCCGCCGTCGTTATTTTGGTAATAATCACGGCCCTCAAACAACGACTTAAAAACCACTTGTATGTTTAGCTTGTTTCATCGAAGAAAAAAGTACCACACCATCGAACCGGAAGAAATTTTTATTGATTCCAGAAATTTGCCGATGTTTGACCCGGGACGATTTCAGGGACGATTAGAAAAATCTATCGGTCAACGAACGGTTGTCGCGGTGGGCGTCGCCTTTACAATCATCGCTTTGATCTATATTGGAAAAATTTGGAACTTGCAGATTACCGACGGAACCGTCTATGCCACCAAATCCGAAACGAATCGCTTGCGCCACCTCCTCGTATTTCCGGAGCGGGGAACAATTTACGATCGATATGACGAACTATTGGCTTGGAATGAAGGGAAAAGCATTGATGGTGAACTATCCCTGCGTCGTTACAGCCCACTAAATGGCCTAGCCCACTTGGTTGGCTATCTTAAATATCCTGCCAAAGATACCGCCGGTTTTTATTATCAAGAAAATTTTGAAGGAATGGATGCCGCCGAAAAATTTTTCAACGGCGCCCTAGCGGGCCAAACCGGCCGGCTAATAGTTGAAGTAGATGTAGCCGGAAAGACCACTTTCCAAAATACTTTTTTATCGCCAGTCAATGGAGCTGATTTAAAACTTTCAATTGACGCCAAACTAAGCGATGCTCTTTACGGCTTTATTAAAAATTTGGCCAGTGAAGTTGGTTTTGAGGGCGGTGCCGGCGGTCTAATGGATGTCCGAAGCGGCGAAATGCTGGCCCTAGTCAGTTTCCCCGAATATAGTCAACAGGTAATGACCGCCGGCACCGATAAAGACGCTTTTGCGAAAATTCTAAACGACCAAAGAAATCCGTTTCTTAATCGTTTCATTGCCGGACTCTATACCCCAGGCTCCACTGTTAAGCCCTTCGTCGCCGCCGGCGCTTTAACGGAAAAAATTATCACACCGGATAAAAAGATTTTGAGCACGGGTTCTATTTCTATTCCCAATCCCTACGACAAAACCCAAGAATCGGTTTTCGTGGACTGGAAAGCGCACGGCTGGGTAGATATGCGTCAAGCTTTAGCTGTTTCTTCCAATGTTTATTTCTACGAAGTGGGCGGAGGTTTTGAAGAACAACCGGGTCTTGGTATCAGCAGGATAGAAAAATATTTAAGAATGTTTGGTTTCGGCCGCGGTTCAGCTAATCCTTTTTTTGGCGACACTGTCGGCACTATTCCTAATCCAGAATGGAAAGCGGAAAATTTTGAAGACGGTGTTTGGCGTCTCGGCGACACCTATCACACTGCCATTGGTCAATACGGCGTTCAGGTTACACCACTACAAATGTTAAAGGCCGTGGCGGCCATTGCTAACGGTGGCCAGCTAATGGAACCCACCATTCTTTTGGATGATAATACTTGGAACGCTCAAAAAGAAAAACTGCCTGTTGCCCAGGAAGATTTGCAAGTAATAAGAGAAGGATTGCGCCAAGGTGTTCAAACTGGCATCGCTTCGGCCTTAAATATCCCAGCGGTAAAAGTGGCGGCAAAAACCGGAACAGCCGAACTCGGTTTTTCCAAACAATTTGTCAATTCTTGGGTAACCGGTTTCTTTCCCTATGATAATCCTCACTACGCTTTTGTGGTGATAATGGAAAAAGGACCACGCGCCAATACCATCGGCAGCACCTACATTATGCGCCAACTTTTAGAATGGCTTACCGCTAATCGCCCGGAGTATTTGGAATAGTCAAGAAAGAATTTGCCTGTTTTAGGCACAGACATTTGGCGGTTTAATTAATTGATAATCTTTCAGAAATTCATTTGGCGTTTTACCATTTAAACCGCAATGTTCTAAATCATTGTAGTAATCATTCCATAGTTTGAGC
>JBAZSH010000010.1:0-29659 GCA_041662545.1 Minisyncoccota bacterium | reverse complement strand
ACTATGGAATGATTACTACAATGATTTAGAACATTGCGGTTTAAATGGTAAAACGCCAAATGAATTTCTGAAAGATTATCAATTAATTAAACCGCCAAATGTCTGTGCCTAAAACACTTTTCTGGATACTTACTTACGAATTCCCAGTAAAGAAACTCCCCGTTTTTTGGACCTTTCTGTAGGAGCTCCAAGACCAAATGCTTTTGGTTAGGTAGTTCTACCCGCTCGCAGAACCTCTCCCAACGGTCAACGACATCCTTGATAACCGCCAGGATGGCATCAGAGCATTGAGCTCTACGTGCTTGACAGAGTTCTCCAATCTCTCCCAACATTTCAGAGGCAATCCCAAGAAACGTTTCTGTTTTGGTTTCAATGTCCTGTGCGTTTCGGAATTGCTCTTCGTAAACACTCAGTTTTTTCACGATCAATTTTCTTTTGTTGTTGATGGTTTACCACACTTTTGACCCCCAACTCACGTGTTTGAGCGGCCAAATTCTGCCCAATATCCTAGCAGATTCCTGCTATTTTGTCAATATACAATAAGGATTAACGATCGTGGAGCGTTAATGTATCCATTACTCTTCCCTATCGGGTTTTTCTAAGATGAGTGGTTCAACGCCGACGGCGGTGCCGGTGATGCGCAGGACATCTTTGTCCATCATTTTGAATTGTTTGCTGGACGCGGAAAAATGGTTGACGGTGGTGGATAGAGCGTTCCCCAACTTATTGTGATATTCCTCGTAATTTTTCAAATGCTTGCCCAAGTCCTCTACCCTCTTGATAATGTCTTTTGCCGTTTCTTCAATTTGCATTGCCTTTAATCCTTGGAGCACCGTTTGTAAATAGGCCAAAAAAGAAGTCGGCGAGACGATGATCACTTTGTATTTGCCGGCGGCGCGCTGGACTAAATTTTCGGTGTCATCAGTAATGGCTCCAACTTTATTGACCAGCAGGTCGTAATAAATCGCTTCGTGAGGAATGAACATAAAAGCGAAATCAGTAGTTCCCTTCTCCGGCTGAATGTATTTAGAAGTTTCCAAAATTCGGTTTTTCAAATCATTAACGAAAAGTTTTTCCAGCCGCTCTTTTTCCACTGGGTCTCGGGCTTCTGCCATCCGATTGTAATTTTCCAGCGAGAATTTTGAATCAATGGGAATAATTTTATCTTTGACGAAAACCACTGCGTCCACAATTGTGCTGTCAGGAAATTCGTATTGCATTTGGAAACTGCCCGGCGGTAAGACATTTTTGAGCAAAGTTTCCAAATAATATTCACCTAATACACCGCGCTGTTTAGGATTTTTCAAAATATCTTGTAAGCTTTGTAATTGGTCAGCGAAAGAAATAACTTGCTTATTGGTCTCATCTAGTTTAGTTAGACCGGTAGTTACTTCTCTAATTAATTTTGCCGATTCGGAAAATTGGCCACGCATTGCCTCGCTGACTTGTTTAGTGGTATCGCCGATTTTGCGGTCCACGACGCGCGAGAGTTCGTTCATTTGTTCCAGCAAAAGTTTGAAACCGGTGTCGTCTCTCGGATTTTCAGACGCTTGGCGTAAGCGCCGTAATTCCAAAAACAGAAATAAGGCCAAAATGGCCACAAACCCCAAAGCAATAATTAATCCCCAATTCATATCACCATTATACCAATGTTCGGGAAATATGATAAGATATACTTATGACTTTAACGGAAAAAATAAAAGCTGATTTAAGAGAAGCGATGTTTGCCAAAGATACAGTACGGCTGACGGTGGTGCGTGGTTTGTCGGCGGCTTTTGTTAATGAATTGGTGGCAAAGAAACGCAAGCCGACAGAAGAATTGAAAGACGACGAGGCGCTTGCTGTTATCAAGCGTTCCGTTAAACAGCACAAAGATTCTATTGAACAATTTGAAAAAGGTGGGCGAAAAGATTTGGTTAAAGAAGAAAAGGCTGAACTGAAAATTTTGGAAACCTATTTGCCAAAAATGATGGACGAAAAAGAAATCAAAAAAATTGCCAAGGCGGTCAAAACTAAACTTGGCTTTTCCGACAAATCTAAAATCGGGATTTTTGTCGGCGCCGTGATGAAAGAATGCAAAGGTTTAGCTGATGGTTCGGTTGTTAAAAAGATTGCCGAAGAGCTGTTGACATAAAATAGAAATCATCTATGATTTTATTAGATGCTTTCGTGGATGCGAAGGCAAAAGAGCACAAAACCAAAACCCAAAAGAAAAGTGAATAATACTACTAAATTATTCTCGGCAACATCCGGAAGACCTTGGATACAAACCTCCCTAGGCAACAGAACAACATTGTCCGTTGATAATCACAACAACGGCCAAAACAAAAAACAACATCACTTTTCCAGCAGGTCGGAAACTATCCGGCCATTGAGATTGCCGGAACACTCCAGAAGGTCGTGGTAATCCTTCTGCCGGCACGGCCCCGATTTGCCATCGGGGCCGCTTTTCTTGTATAGTTTTAGTGTTGCGGGGTCGTCTAATGGCCCGCCCGCCTTTTGAGATTGTTTATTATGAGGTCTGTATGGATAAACAAAAAGTGATAAGTAGAGAAAAGTATTTCAAGACTGGATTTGGAAGGAGGTTCTTAAATGATAGAATGTAAATGTTGCCGAGTCGTCTAATGGTAGGACATCGCCCTCTGGAGGCGAGTATCTTGGTTCGAGTCCAAGCTCGGCAGTTCTTCAATTTTCGAAGACTAAAATTTCAGAATCTGCGCCCGGCTGTAGACAGCCGGGCTTCGATCCACAGAAAATTGAAGACACTGAGGAGTCATCGACGAAGTGAGGTTGGTTGTTATAAAATCAGAGTATGCTTTATTTCACTTACATTCTTGAATGTGCAGATGGATCTTTTTATGTCGGTTGTACCAATGATCTTGAAAGGAGACTTTTCCAACACAATAATTCTAAGTGGGGTGCTCACTACACAAAATTACGCAGACCTGTAGTATTAAAATATTCAGAATCATTTTTGACGCTAAAGGAAGCCCGTAAGCGGGAGGCCGAAATTAAGGGCTGGAGGAGAGAAAAGAAACTTGCTTTGTTTAATCATTAAAAAACAACTGGCGCATTATTTAAATTTAGTTTGAGATAGACCCGAACTCCAAAAAGTATCGATAATTTATGAAATCGTTATTAACAAAACTAAAGGCTCGCATAATCTACATTGCTTTGTTTGCCGTCTTGACATTACTAGTTCTATACCTATCCTCTGATTGTTTTAGATTGTTTCTTAAAAATCAAAACATTGATCCAAGCTTCATTATTGGGTTTTTCACCATTATCGCCCTTCTTTTAAGTTTAATTCAGGGCTCAAAGGATAAGCGTTATTCTTATAATCTGAGACTCATTGATTCGATAGAAGACAAAGGCTTAAAGGTTATTGGTAAGTTATTGGGGGTTAAAAGTAAGAGTTCGGCTGTTCTATCAAGCGCTAGTCATTGTATAGAGTCAAAGAAACAAAAGAAGGTTTTCAAAGATCTAAATAATTCACTCTCAAAGGAAGATGTTGAGTCTGATATGGAATTAATCGCAGCCTACATAGACACATATTTTCCTGAACAGAAAACGGACTGGAACAACTTGATAGAAAGTTTGACTGAAATCTCAAACATTACTGGCAATATTCTTGTGAACTATCAAGAGAATCTGAGAGTTATTAATGAACCAAATTTTAGGAATGATGCATTAGATAATGCTGGCAACTCTCTCAAAAAAGCTTCTGAAATTAATAGTGGGATTGAAAAGCAAACATTAAAGATTAGAGATGGGATAGTGACCAAAATTAACGAGACAAAGAAAGCCCTTAAGAACTCTTTTGATTTTAGTTTATAGTTGTTAGACTCTATTCCAAGGAATGTTGAAATGCCAAAATAAAAAATGTTAAAAATATGGCGAAATTAACTTTAAAAGATTTCCAGGAAGTAGCAACTGAGCGAGGTGGAAAATGTTTATCAGACAAGTATGTAAACAGTCAAACTAAACTAAAATGGCGATGCAATGAGGAGCATGAATGGGAGGCTGTCCCCAACTCAGTAAAACTTGGGACATGGTGTCCAGTATGTGCCGACAACCAGAAACTAGGTATAGAAAAAATGAATCAAATTGCCGAAGAGCGTGGCGGTAAATGCTTATCAGATAAATATGTGAGTAATAAAGTTAGACTTAAATGGCAGTGTGAAAAAGGCCACATATGGCAAGCTACTCCGAGTAAAATCTTGCAGGGAAGATGGTGTCATAAATGTGGAGGTAGTCAAAGATTAAATATTGATGATATGCATTCCATAGCTAATAAAAAAGGTGGAAAATGTTTGTCCGAAAAATATGTAAATGTCATCACAAAATTAAAATGGCAATGTAGCGAAAGACATATATGGGAAACTGCTCCACTTCATGTTTTGGAAGGAACCTGGTGTCCTATATGTTCTATCGGTATTAGTGAAAGAATATGCAGGGAATTTTTTGAAAGAATATTTTTACAGAAATTTCCTAAAAAAAAGCCGCTGTGGCTAAGGAATAAGCGAGGTAATTTGATGGAACTAGATGGTTATTGTGAAAAATTAAAGTTAGCTTTTGAATATCACGGAGAATATCATTATTCTAAAAAAATAATTGAATCAGCCTATAAAAGAAGTTTGAAACAGCGACAAGAAGATGACAGGGATAAACTAAAACTATGCATAGAAAACAAAATTATTCTTGTTGAAGTTCCGTATACTGTGAAGTTTAATGATATGGAAGATTTTATTTTGAAAGAATGTGAGAAAAAACATATTTTTATACCAAATTATAATCAAATTAATATTTCTGAATTTAAAATTTATTCACCCACATGGTTAAAAAATATGCAAGAAATTGCCAAAGAACGTGGCGGTAAATGTTTGTCGGAAGGATACTTCGATACCCATTCTAAACTCAAATGGCAATGTAAAAATGGTCATATGTGGGAAGCAACACCGGCCCATGTAAAATCTGGAACATGGTGTCCAGTTTGCGGAGGAAGTCAAAAACTGGATATTACAGAACCACAAGAACTTGCAATTATGGGAGGTGGTAAATGTTTGTCAGATGAATACATAAATGCTCATACTAAACTCAAATGGCAATGTAAAAATGGTCATATATGGGAAGCTGAACCAAATTCAATAAAACAAGGGACTTGGTGCCCAGAATGTAGTTACAAGACAACAGCTAAAAAAGCTTGGGTAACGAAAAGAAAAAAAGATCATTAAAATTTATTAATTAAAATAGTTCCAACTTCGTACCCCTTCGACTGCGCTCATGATTTACAACACGCGGTCAGTTTGCTAATTTTCTACTTCTCCAAATGAATCGTCTGGGTTGGGAAGGTGAAGTTGATGCCGGCTTGTTTTTCTTCTTTTTCTGATACAATAACACAATGACAATTGATGAAAAATGGCACAATGTGGCGATTGAAAAAGTTTTTGAGAAACTTTCTGCTAGCGAAAATGGATCGGTTTTGATGTAAATCCTGACTATATCAAAATGTCCGAGAAACGAATAAAAAAAGAATTGATCACATTAGATTCTTTCGATCCGAGAGAAGCAAGGATACCGAAAGATCTAAAGAATTTGGATGCGTCAAAACAAGCAAGTCTTTTAAATGATTCAAAAAAATAATTATGGCAATAATTCACAAAAAAATCTGGCGAGAATACTTTGAGAAAATTATTTCCGGCAAGAAAAAGCTGGAACTTCGTCTTGCGGATTTTGAAGTGAATGAAGGCGACACTTTGATTTTAGAAGAATGGGACAAGGACAAGAAAGAATATACTGGAAGAAAGATTGATGTTGTTGCCACTTACATTCTCAAAACCAAAGGACAAACTTTTTGGCCACCGGAGGAAGTCGAAAAGTATGGTTTCCAGATTATTCAATTTGAACCAAAAAATATATGAAAACAATTTTAGTTGATGCCGTAGATGCTTTTGTTGTCGAAACCGAAAACGGTTTCGGGATTTTTGAACCAATGCGAAAAATGCTTGATGAGTTTCCGAATACGAAAATAATTCTCACAGGTGCAAATGATGAGCAATTTAAAAAATTTGGCTTGGATAAAATGCCTTATGAAGTTTTTTCGCTAAAGCACGATCCTGAAAAAACTAACCCCGAGTATTACAAAAAAATGCTTGAGCATTTTAATCTAACATCAGAGGATGTTGTTTATTTCGAGCATAACCCCGAAGCTGTAAAAAGTGCTCAATCTGTTGATATTAAAACTCATTTTTGGGACAATGAAAAAAAACCATTGAGGGAGTTGAGTATTTTCTTGGAGCACACTACATAATTTATGAAAACAAAAATTATTTCAATCGATTTTCAAAAAGATTTTACCGCCGAAGGCGGTGTTTGCTACAAACCGCGTCCATCAGTTGATTTTATTAAAAATACACTTGTTTCATTTTTGGAACAGAAAAATCTTAAAATCGCCGAGATTATTTCCGATTATCGCCAGCCAAGACCCGGCGATAGAGGTGATTGTTGTCATCCCGGCGAATGGGGCTATGAATCAGAAATACCCGAATCGGCCGAAAGAAAAAGATATTTGGCTAAAGTGTATGAACTCGCCGATTTGGGTAAGAGATAATATCGGCGATCCAACAAAACAACCGGGTATTCCATATCAAGACCCGAAAAAGTTTAGCGAGTGGATTGAAAGAGTGATTGGCAAGCCAGAAGATACGGAGGTTGTTTTGGTCGGACTAACTCTCGATTGTTGCGTACTTTGTACCGCACAAGAATTTAATTTTCGCGGATACAAAGTAAAGATTTTGAAAGAAGCCGTTGATGCTTATTCTGGTGAACAAAGCGAGAAAGAATCACTTTGCAAAATTCCTGTTGAAAATTGGGCTGATGTTATAACATGGGAAGAAGCTCAACGACTTCTCTAGTTTTGTAAGGGAGCAAACCCCGCCGTTTTTAGGAGATATTATAAAACGGCGGGGATTTGTGCGCGCACAGGGAGGGCGGGGCAAGCACATACAGATTTGTTTGTGCATTAGCACAATCCATATTCTGAGTTACCACGACCAGTATCGAAGCCACTGTAGTTTCAAGCTACCACCAAACGCAGAGAGGAAGCGCCTCGTCTCGCCGTGAGGACGGAGAAATGAACAACTCTAAAGAACTACAAATGATATAATACAAATGTTCATTTCGTAGTTTGAAACGGCGAAGCAAAACCAAAAATTTCCTTTTCATTTTTTGTCGGCTCCCCCCACACCCCCGCCGAAGAAAAGATGAAAGGTAAGGAAAATTTTTGGTTTTTGCACACGCGAGTCCGCGAGCGTGTCCGAGGCGCGCAGATTAGTCCTCGCTCGGATTGTTTTGGTAAAAAGTTCGGATTTTGTTCAGGAGACACAGTTGACAAAAATCTAATTTACTTTCTAATTTACCAAAGGCAACGAGAAATAAAAAGTGCTGCCTTGATTTAATCCGGCTGACTCAGCCCAAATCTTGCCGTGATGGCGAGAGATTATCTCTTTGGTGGCATACAATCCGATGCCCACACCTTCAGTGTCAACCATTCTGGCTTTATCGCCTCGGTAGAATTTTGAAAAAAGCAGAGGCATATTTTCTCGGGAGACACCAATGCCCGTATCTTTTATGGAACAAACAATGTTTTTTCCTTCTTGATGTACAGAAACAATAACCGAACCATTGTTTGGTGTGTAATTAATGGCATTTTCAACAAGAACTTGAATCACGAATCTGATGCGGTCTGGATCAAAAGAGGTCATCAACTCGGAGTTGATGTGTTTTGTGACATTTACATTCTTAATTTTTGCTTGTTCGGCCAATGATTCAGTGACTTCTTGGACGATATTTGAAATGTCGCCTCGCTGTAAATGATAGTTGTAAACATCACTTTCCGCCTCGGGTAATTTCACCAAAAGATTGGTAAGCTCTATCAGTTTAAGACCAGCGATTTTAATTTGTCTAACTTGTTCTCGTTCCGGCTCAACCAAGTTTGATTTTAAAAGATTATCCGATGACCATTTTATGTGAGTCAGTGGTGTGCGAAATTTGTGAGTAATGGTGGTAACAAACTCATACTTTAAAAGATCATTTTCTCGCAAACGATACCAGATAACAATTCCTATGGTAACGGCAAGAACGGCGGAGATTAAAGCCATAATCCAACTTGGAAAAGCAGGATAAGCCGTTTCAAGCCAATTATTTGAATAATTTAAAAGAGTGATTAAGCCACCAACTGCCCCGACTGCCACGCTGTACAAAAATGCCTGTTTGGCGATAACGCGAATATTTAACATTCCATAGCGTACTGTGCCGTAAGCAAAAGGAATAGCAAAAAGCAAAGCAAACGACATACCCCACAGCGGGTCAATTTTTATGTCATAAACCAATAAGTTGGGAATAAATGCAATGCCGAAACCAACAACCGAGGTGATAATGAAATATTTATACTGATTGCGCGTTACACCGACTTTTGATTTAAGATAAGCGATGTACAAAAGGTATAGTGAATAGGGCAAGACAGTGATGTATAGGAATGTTATTCTAACAAAATTCATTACACCGGGATTGTAATAATTAGTGAAATACATTTTGGGAATTGATGGTAAGAGGAATGAATCTGTAAAAATTGAGAATAAAACTATAAACGCTATTGCCGAGGTGTGTATAAATACAATCATCCATCGTTTTTCTTTGTCTAATCCAATCATAGCGAGTACAGCATGAAGATAAAACGAACCAATAAAAAACATACACATGTTAAACATTAGGACCAATTTTGAGAAGTCCGGATTTTTGATGTTAACACCGATGACATGAGAAATGATAAATGTGGTGCCCGCCAAAACCATTAAAGAAAATGTGACATTCACGGTCTTCCGTGGCCCATTAAGGAAAGTGAAAAAAGCCACACCTAGCATCGCAATAGCAGAGGCGATCGATACAACATTATGGAGAATGAGATGAAATTCTGGTGTCATTTGTGTTATATTGACGCATA
The DNA here is from genome assembly GCA_041662545.1 of Minisyncoccota bacterium. GTDB lineage: Bacteria > Patescibacteriota > Minisyncoccia > Phycocordibacterales > DSPV01 > 2-02-FULL-44-35. The sequence continues at coordinate 20,658 of JBAZSH010000010.1, read as the reverse complement.
ATACCACTTTTTATTCTATATGGAAATAAACACAACGGTGGAAAAAATTTTTCGGTTGAATCCCTATCAAAAACGGGCGCTGGCAAAGCTTGGGCTTTTGACGGCTGGTGATTTGTTGCGCCATTTCCCCACTCGTTATGGCGATGTGGCAGTAATGAAAAATATTGGTGATTTAACCCAAGGTGAGACGGCGGTGATTTTTGGAAAAATTTCTAATCTAAAAACCAGCAAGGCCTTTTATAAAAAAATTCCTATGGCTGAGGCAAAAATTACCGACGAGTCCGGTAATATCAAAGCCATTTGGTTTAATCAGCCCTATATTGCCAAAATGTTTTCGGAAGGAGCTTTGGTGCGGGTGGAGGGAAAAGTTTCAGAGAAGAAAAGTAAGCTCTATTTGAGTAATCCCAAAATTGAGAAAGTAGATAAAGTACCGATTGGTGTTGGTGAATCGCTTTTTGGTTCGGCTGGTGATGAACACTATTTATATCCAGTGTATCCCGAAAGCCGCGGCATCTCGTCCAATTGGCTTTATCACTCCACTCAAAAAGTACTAAAGAGTGGAATTCTAGACAATTTGATTGATCCTATTCCGTCAGAAATTTTACAAAAATATAATTTACCCGGTCTTAAAACTGCCCTCGTTTGGATTCATGCGCCCAAGACCGAAAATGACGCTCTTGCTGCCCGAAAACGATTCGCTTTTGAAGAGGTTTTTTTTATTCAATTGGAACGGCAAAAAGCTCGGCGGGATTACGAACAAAATCCTTCTTTCAAAATTATTCCCAACGAAGCTGATTTAATCAAGTTTAAAAGTCGTTTTTCTTTTACACCGACCGGCGCCCAAGAACGCGCACTTTCCAATGTGCTTGCCGATTTTAGCAAAAGTCGGCCAATGTTGCGTTTGTTGGAAGGCGATGTCGGTAGTGGCAAAACTTTTGTCGCTGCTGCCGCCGCCTATGCCGCTGTGGTTACTCGCCCCCCTTCGACTCGCGGACTCGCTCAGGGCAAGCAAGATTTTGGCAATCTCCAAGTTGCCTATATGGCGCCGACGGAAATTTTAGCTCGACAGCACTTTGAATCATTTACTGAATACTTCGCTCACCTGCCCATTAATATTGGTTTGATTACCGGTTCCGGTTGTCTAAAATTTCCGTCCAAGACAAATCCAAAAGAGGCCACAAAAATTTCTCGGGGCCAGCTTTTGAAGTGGGTCGCCAATGGTGAAATCCCGATTTTAATCGGCACTCATGCTTTGATTCAAAAAACCGTTCGGTTCAAACATTTAGCTCTTGCTGTAATTGACGAACAACATCGCTTCGGAGTTATTCAAAGGCAAAAATTAATTCGCAAAGGCGAATTGGCCCCGCATTTGCTTTCTATGACCGCCACACCGATTCCCCGGACTTTGGCCTTAACAATTTTCGGTGATTTGGATTTAACCTTATTAGATGAAATGCCGCCTGGTCGCAAGCCGATTATTACCGATTTGGTTTTGCAGAATGACCGAGAGAATACTTATGAAAAAATTCGCGCTGAAATTGTCGCTGGCAGGCAAGCTTATGTTATTTGCCCACGCATTGATGAACCCGATCCAAATAAATTACTTGCTCTTCAAGCCAAATCAGTGAAAGCTGAAGCCCAGCGATTGAAAAAAGAAATTTTTCCGGAATTTGAAATAGGAATTTTACATGGCAAATTAAAACCAACAGAAAAAGAAGAAGTGATGGCGGATTTTAAAAATGGCAAGCTCAATATTTTAGTTGCCACCTCGGTGGTGGAAGTTGGTGTTAATGTGCCAAATGCCACCGTGATTGTTATTGAAGGTGCTGAAAGATTTGGTCTCGCCCAACTCCATCAATTTCGCGGTCGGGTTCAGAGAAGTAATTATCAGGCCTATTGTTATGTTTTTACTGAATCGCAAAAAGGTAATGCGGTGCGTCGGTTGAAAGCTTTGGAGCAAGCCGCCAATGGTTTTGAATTAGCGGAACAGGATTTGAAGATTCGTGGCGCGGGCGAATTGTCAGGCGCGCGGCAGTGGGGCTTATCCGATATCGCTATGGATGCGCTAAAAAATCTCAAAATGGTAGAGGCCGCCCGCGCCGAAGCCCAAAGAATTATCACTGAAGACCCAACTCTAAAAAACTTCCCCACCCTAGCAGAAAAAATCAAACAAGCCGAAGCAATTCATTTGGAGTAGTTACACAATCTCGCAGACCCCCGAGACGCAAGCCAATTCTTTTTTCAGATCGGTTTCGTTTTGCTTTTCGTAGGAAATAATTTTAGAAAAATCCAAGTGCGCCAGCCGTTTGGCTAGTTCGTAATATTTCTTTTCATCTATGGGTTCGTAGGGTGCTAATTGATAAACATGATTATCGCGCGGTAAAAATGACAAACCGCCGATGATTTCCCAATTTTTGTAGAGCCAATCAGCTACCGCTATCCACTCGTCATCGCCAACTGAAATTGTTACCGAAGGATTGTGTTCGGTGTATTTGGTCTTGACGATTTTCCAATGTTCCAATTGCTCAATGGCAGTCACATCATCTTTAAAAATAGAACCGGCGGGTGCTTTGACTGGAAATTCCAAAACATAAGTGGTGGCGTTTTCTGGCACTTGACCAACCTCTGGATGATAAGGCACTCCTTGGTCTTTCAGCATTTTAAATAGCGAATCGGTGGCGGCGATACGAATTCGGCGGATGTAATATTGCGAATGGCGTGGATGCATACCCGATGAGCAATCCACCATTTGGGAAAGCGTGCCCGACGGTTTGACGCAAGTGATGGCGGTTGAAGCGCTGATGCCGAATCGTTTGGCGTAGGTCTGATTTACTTTAATGGCTTCCTTGCGTAATTTTTCTAAAACTTCCGGCTGACGAGCTATCGGACAATCCCATTGGCCGGTGATAGAGACGCCCAACAATCTTTCTTCGTCGCAGTGTTCTTTCCATTCTTTGGAAAGATAAGGAAAATCTGTCAGCGAAGATTGATAGGTGCCGATAATGGTAGCAACACGAATTTTTCTTAGTAATGTTTTTTCATCATCTTCCGTTCGGGCTACTACTTCCGACAAATTACAAAATTGTTTGCTTTGCAATAAAATCTCGCCACAAGGATTAGGGCCAATAGGACCTTTAATCGTGCCGTCAGGCGAAAAGTAGCCAGCATGTTTTTGTTGCAGAAGTTTTAATCTCCGTTCGGGCAATTGTTTGCTTAAACCGCCACGGTTGAAAATGCCTCGTTCGCCGGAACCACTAATTGCCAAAGCTAACCATTCTTCCAAAAATTCGGCATTGGTTGGTTTTTGAGTATAGACAGCAGAATTATTCGCCAAACTTCTTTGGGGGTCGGTTAGATAAAATTGACCTTTCTTGGAGTCGCGAATTTCTTTATCATCAAAATCAGAAAGTGAAATCATAGCGCTTCTACGGACACCACCGGCGACGACGCAGTCGCCTATCATACAAATAATATCATGCACATCCAAAGTGGTTAATCGCTTGCCTTGCCGTTTCATTATCTTGGTGCGAGTAAAATCCAGCAATCGGCGCAATGGATCGGGTCCCGAGGCCTTACCGCCCATCGTTTTGAGTCGTGCACCAGCTGGTCTAATTTGTGAGTAGTCAAATTCCACATCATTACCTTCTGCCCAAGTTTTCATACCAAAAGCTAGAGCGTCGGCCCAACCCTCTTTACTGTCAGCTATGGTGTGAACTGGTAATTTTTTGCCGGTTTGCTGATTGATTTGCGGAAATTTGTGAACATTTTGACTTTCCACACTCCAACCCGCGCCGGTGCCGCACATTGATACATACATTATTTCCGCCAGGTCTTGAAATGATTGTGGGGCGATGAAAGAACAATTATAGGCGCAAATGTTAGTTTTAGCCGCTGCGTTGCCAGCAAATTGAAGTAGGCGCATAGAGGGCATGGCTTCCTGTCGGAGAATCGCTTCGCGAATTTCTTTGTACTCACTTTCTTTTAATTTTTTACCAACATTTTCCCGCATAAAATTGAGGTAGCGGTCCACAGTTTCCACCCAAGTTTCGCGACGACTTTCGCTGTCAATCCAGCGGGCGTAGGTGCGATAATAAACGAATTCACCGAGCGAGTTGCGAAAATATTTTTTACTTTCCGACGCTAAGCGTCTTACTGATAACGGCACTTGTAGGCCTTTTTCTCGCATTCGGGCTCGCTTTTCGCGATAGAGAATATAAGCTTTGGCGGTTTTGACATAATCCGAGAGAATTAATTCCTTTTCCACTTCATCTTGGACCCCCTCAACCGTTGGAACGAAATTTCTGTGCTTTTTGGTGATGCGCAAAAGTTCGCCGTAGACCTTGTTGGCTACCAAGCCGGCTTCTTTTTCGCTACCTTCGCCGGTCTGAAGCATAGATTTGTAGGCGGCGGTTTTGATTTTGTTGATATCAAATGGAACGACCGAGCCATCCCGCTTCTGGATTTTTTTTACCAACTCCATTTCTCTTTCCGAGTCGCGCTTCATTTTGGCTATCATCATAAAAGTGAAAATAATTTTTTAAATGTTAGGTAATTTTAATACAAAAACTTTCTAAAACAAAAGGTGAATAAGCACGCGGGAACAGAATTTTGGAAATGTCCACCTTGCTACTTATCAAATTTTGCAATGTTGCCGATGGAGATTTTGTGTTTTTGGGCGAAACCGGCCGGAACTTCCAAAACATAAAGCGCCGGTGTGGGCGGGGTGAAAACTTCGGGATAAGAATCGGGGCTGGCATTTGTTTTGATGGCGACGATTTTGTAATTTTCGTCTAGCCAGATGATGTCAATGGGAAAATTCATCTCTTTCATCCAGATGCCATGCTTATCGGAGTAAGGGAAAACAAAAAATAGGCCGGAATTTTCCGCTAGAGTTAGCCGGCCGCTCAACCCCCTGGTTAATTCAGTCGGTGTCTGGGCAATTTCTATAAAAATTTCTGTATTACCAATGAACAGCGAAGCCGTTGGTGCCGGTTGAGTGGTCGGTCGCCAGAAAATTACTAATAGCAAAATTAAAACCAGAAAAACAAATATTTTTTTCATTTTTTAGGCCGTGGCAACTATCTTTTCTGGTTTAGCTGGTGTTTCAGTTACTGGTGCGGTAGCTTCTTCTTTTTTCTCTACTTTCTCTACCGCTTCGGTTGGAACAGGTTTTTCCTCAGGTTTTTCTTCTTTTTTAATTGGTCGCTTTTTGGGCAAAACATTGATTTTTTTGCCAGTGATAACTTTTTGTTCAATCAAATAGTTGTGAAGCGTGCCGGAAGGTTGAGCGCCCTTGGATAACCAGTATTTTATTCTTTCCACATTAAGGTTTTTTTCTTTATCATTGATGGGATTATAAGAGCCAAGTTTTTCCAGCGTTCGCCCGCTTTTGGTGGAGTTTCTTTTGTCAGTTAAAACCACCCGAAAACTCGGGACATGTTTCCTACCTGTTCTTTGTAACCGAATCATTAACATAGCGAGAGGTTATCACAAACCGATATTCTTGGCAACTTCGCATTTTTGCGTGGGCTTGCGCTCTTTTGGGGATATGCTAAGATATCGTATCTATGGAAATCGGCTCGCTTTTGCCCTATATCCAGATTTTTCTGTCAATCGTTTTGATTGGCGCAATTTTGTTACAGCAAACGGGAGCGGGAGCCGGTGGGGCTTTCGGTGAAAATGCCAACTGGAGTTCGGCTTTCCATACTCGTCGTGGCTCCGAAAAATTCCTATTCATTGTCACTATTGTTCTTGCTATTATTTTTGCTTTGTCGGCTTTCATTTCTTTGATCATTTAATTTTCTTACCCCTTATTATTAATTATTTTTTCTCTTGTCAGAAAATCTTTTCAAAAAGGAGTGGCATATTCCTTTTTTGACCAAGCTTCAAAATGCTTTGGCTAATTTTGGTTTGACAGAGAAAATTGTCTTTACGATTTTGTTTGCCGTTTTTTCAATCTCCGCTTTATTTCTTGCCAAAAAGGCGACAGAAGTTTTTTTGGTGGAAATTCCTGCTCGTGGTGGTAGTTTGACTGAAGGAATAGTCGGTTCTGTCGGTATGATTAATCCTCTGCTTGCTATCTCCGACGCTGATCGTGATCTGACCGCCATAATTTATTCTGGTTTGTTGAGAGCTTTACCAGATGGCACACTAATTGGCGATTTGGCAAAAGATTGGAATTTATCCGAAGATGGTTTGGCTTATACTTTTACACTTAAGGATAATATTTTTTTCCATGACGGAATGCCGGTAACCGTTGACGATGTTTTGTTTACCGTGCAGAAAGCCCAAGACCCATCATTGAAAAGTCCGAAACGGGCCAATTGGGAAGGAGTTATGGCGGAAAAAATTAGCGACAGCGAAGTTAAGTTTACCCTGAAGCAACCCTATTCATCTTTTTTGGAAAATGCCACTTTGGGAATTTTGCCTAAACATTTGTGGAAAGATATTGATCCTGAGCAATTTTCTTTTAGTCAATATAATGTTACGCCGATTGGTTCTGGTCCTTTTGAAGTTGGTTCTGTCAAAAAGAATACCGGTGGTTTGCCAACTGTTTATGAGCTTAAATCATTCAAGAAATATGCCCTTGGCCAACCACTTCTCAACAAGTTTAATTTTAGATTTTTTAACAACGAGGAGGCGTTGCTAACCGCTTTCAATAAAGGTGAAATTGAAAGTATGAGCGCTATCACATCAGAAACAGCTAAAATTTTAAAAAACCAAGGTCAGCGGGTAGAACAGACACCGTTACCTAGAATTTTTGCTCTATTCTTAAACCAGAACCAAGCACCGGTTTTCGCCAACCTAGAGGTGCGTAAGGCTTTGGCAATGACGGCCGATCGCTCAAAAATAGTCAATGAAGTTTTGGGTGGTTATGGCACGGAAATTTTTGGTCCTCTGCCACCGGGTGTTTTGCCGGAAATGCCAGCAATAGACAATTCGACCGCGACTAATACCGTCGAATTTGCTGAAGGTTTATTGGTCAAGAATGGTTGGAAGAAAAACGAGAAAGGTATTTTTGAAAAAAAGTCCAAAACAGAAACATTGACTTTGGCTTTTACTATCACCACTTCCAACACCCCAGAACTCAAAAAGACGGCAGAAATCTTGAAGGCAACTTGGACGGAGATTGGCGCCGATGTATCACTAATGGTTTTGAACCGGGTGAATTAAATCAAACGGTAATCCGGCCAAGAAAATATGACGCATTGCTTTTCGGCGAAATTATTGGCCGTGATCCGGATTTGTTTGCTTTTTGGCATTCTTCGCAGAGAAATGACCCAGGTCTTAATGTCGCGCTTTACGCCAACATTAAAGCCGATAAGTTTTTGGAAGAAGCCCGGACGATTGCCGATCAAGGGGCGCGATTAGAAAAACTTGTTGCTTTTAGCGAGGAAATCAAAAAAGATATACCAGCGATCTTTCTTTACTCACCTGATTTTATGTATGTTCTGCCGGAAAAAATTAAAGGGTTTGCTTTTGGTCGTTTAACCATTCCTTCAGATCGGTTTGCCAACATTAATCAATGGTATGTTGAAACCGACAAGGTCTGGGGTTTCTTCCAGCCCTAAGGCTGGTCCGCCTTGGGCGGATAGATTATTAAATATTATTAAACTATGGCCTATAAATCATCAAATGTTGGTGGACGCAGACAGGCGTTTAAACGCCGGTTTTTAGCGCCCCTTAAAACGGAAAAGAAATTAGTTCCCACTGTAACGCCGACAACTCAAAGTTTTTCTCAGAAGACTTCTTCTTACCAATCTCGTCAACCTCGTCGATCTCGTCAACCCAATCAGGGTGTATCCCGAAAGAATTTTACCGATCGGAAGAAAGTTGCTATACCCCTTCCCCCATCTGGCGATAATATTCGAATTATTCCCCTAGGTGGTGTGGAAGAAATTGGCAAGAATATGACGGCTGTTGAATACAAAGGCGATATTATTGTCGTTGATTGTGGTATGCAATTTTCCAATGAGAATACGCCCGGTATTGATTACATTTTGCCCAATACCACTTACTTGGAAGAACGCAAAGATAAGATTCGTGCGGTGGTTATTACTCACGGTCACTTGGATCACATTGGCGGTATTCCCTACTTGATAAATCGATTAGGCAATCCGCCGATCTGGTGTCGCGAATTTGGTGCGATGTTGATTCAGAAAAGACAATTAGAGCATCCGCATTTGCCGCCACTTAATATGAAAATTGTTTCTGCCGATGACGGCGTTCTGCCGATTTCTGAAAACTTGAAAGTTAGATTTTTTGGTTTGACTCACTCCATTCCGGATTCCACTGGTGTGATTATTGAAACGCCCGAAGGCGATCTGGTTTTTACCGGTGATGTGCGGGTGGAAAATACAAATGGTGTGCCGGCAGAAAAAGAAGTCAAACAATATGGAATTTTCAAAGACCGCAATGTTTTGCTTTTGGCGATGGATTCTACCGGTGTTGATCGGCCGGGCTGGTGTATTTCGGAAAAAGTGGTGATTGAGACGGTGGATAAAATTGTTGCCGAAGCGCCGGGACGGGTTATTATTGCCACTTTTTCTTCGCAAGTGGAGCGGATTATCGGTTTTATTGAAATTGCTAGAAAATATGGCCGAAAAGTAGCCATTGACGGTCGCAGTATGAAAACCAATTTGGAAATTATCAAACAATTACGCTTGGCGGAAATTAAACACGCTATTTCTGTTGAAGAGTCCAATAATTATCCGCCTCATAAGGTGATGATTTTGGCGACCGGTGCTCAAGGTGAAGAGTTTGCTTCTTTGATGCGAATGGCGACCGGCACTCATAAGCAAATTAAATTACAGCGCACCGACACTATTATTCTTTCTTCCTCGGTTATTCCCGGCAACGAAACGGCAGTTATTACGCTTAAAGACAATCTTTATCGTCACGACGCCAAAGTTATTACTTATTTTGATTCCGATGTTCACGCTTCGGGTCACGGCAAGCGTGGCGAATTGGAATGGATTCACAAACAGATTAAGTATAAGTTTTTTATGCCGGTTCACGGCTATCACTTTATGCTCAAAATGCACGCCGATTTGGCGCGGGGTTTGGGTGCGCCGCGGGAGAATATTGTTGTGGCCGATGACGGTAGCATTATTGAAATTGAGAAAGGGGGCAAAACTATTAAAAAATTGAAGGAAAAAGCGCCAGCCACAATGGTGATGGTGGATGGTTTTTCTGTTGGTGATGTGCAAGAAGTGGTTATTCGCGATCGGCAATTGATGGCGGAAGATGGAATGTTCGTGATTATCGCTAGCATTAATTCTGCTACTGGCCATTTGAAAAAATCACCCGATATTATTTCCCGCGGTTTCGTCTATTTGCGCGAGTCCCAAGCTTTGCTCCAAGAAACACGGCTGGTGGTTAAACGGACAGTGGAAGAAGCTACCACTGGTATGCGCCCGATAAACTTTGAGTTTGTCAAAAATGTTTTGACGGAAAATGTTAGCCGTTTTCTCTTCCAAAAAACCGCCAAGCGCCCGATTGTCATTCCGGTAGTGTTGGGGGTGTAGGGTGTAATTTCCCAAATTCTTTTTCGGCACATATCTCACGGAACACGAAATTTTCCTGCTGGAAAATTTCTCTGTCCGGCGCCAGTCGCGCCTACCAAGCTTCCGCTCAATATGTGCCTTCAACGAATTTGGGAATTTGTTTTTTTGAAAATTAGTAAAAACAAAACTCGGCAACCAGTAGCGGTTACCGAGTGAAGGTGGTTCGTGGCTACTTTCTTCCCCGTCTCCACCAGTCTTGCCGTTTGGGATTCTCTGGATAGAATCGGTTGAGTGCCCAGGCGATATCGTTTTCAGTAGCTACGACAAGTGTTATCTCTGTTCCCAGTAAATGTCCGAGAGAATCAATGGTAGCAAGATCGGATGGGTCACTAATTGCGACCTTGATACCCATCTCGTTCTTTTCCAATGGGATGACTCTGTATTTTCTCGCCACAGCTGCTGGGATGGTAGCAATTACTCGATCAGGTATTTCTTGTCCCATTGTTTTTCTCAGACACACCATTTCACAATTAAAGTGAGTCGCCCTGGTGAAAGTTAGGGCGGTAGGAGTGATGACCTTCTTAGTCAACATGTGCAAGACAACACTTGTTCCCTTCGGTGTTTTTCGCCGAAAATTTGCCACTCGTTCACGGGTTACATAACCCAAGACAATGAGCATGTCAATTAGATAATCATAATCAGTTCTTTCAGTTTTCATATTTTCTCTTTCCGTTTTTCTTTGTTCTAGTTAGACAGTTTGTTCTGGTGTTGATTCTAGGTGAATTGTGATATTTGTCAAGAAAAAAGACCACTCGATGATTTTCTAGTTATCAGCAATTCATGATAAAATAATTGGCATGACTACGCCGAAAATTTCACGGGCATTGTTTATCATCTACCTGATGGGTTTTTTGTTTGCCTTGAATCAGGCTTTGCCAGCTTATATTAATTCCACTTTTCTTTCGGGTTTTACAACAGAAAAAACCGTTGGCATGGTTTATACTTTTGCTTCCATTATTACTGTCTCTTTATTTTTTCTGTTGCCACGGTTGTTGCGTCGGTTTGGCAATTACCGGCTGGCCTTCGGGCTTTTTGTTTTGGATGCGATTGCCATGCTTGGTTTAGCCATTAGCCATTCGTTTTGGTTGGCGATTGGTTTTTTTGTTTGTGTTTTTGTCGCCACTTTTATATTGGCTTTTACTCTGGATATTTTTTTGGAGAGCAATTCCCGCGATAACAAAACCGGATCCATCCGTGGTGTTTACATGACCGTTATAAACAGTGCTTGGGTTCTCGCCCCTCTTTTGGCTGGTTTTATTTTGTCCGATGGCAACTATTGGAAAATTTATTTTACCGGCGCGGTTTTGGTTTTGCCGGCACTATTTTTGTTGCATGGCGGTTTTCGAAAATTTAACGATCCAATTTATAAAAATATCGCCATTGGTACGGCTTTGAAAAATGTTTGGTGCCAGCAGGATCTGTTTAGAATTTTTTCGGTTAGTTTCCTGTTGGGTTTTTTCTACACCTGGATGATTATTTATACACCAATTTATTTGCACGAACATCTTGGTTTTTCTTGGCAAAATATCGGTCTGATTTTTACCATTATGCTCTTACCTTTTGTTTTGACGGAAGCGCCACTGGGCAAATTAGCGGACAAAAAATGGGGCGAAAAAGAAATTCTTTCTTTGGGTTTTGTCATCACGGCGCTGGCGACGGCAGCGATGGCTTTCGTTAGTTCCAATAGCATGGCGCTTTGGGCAGTCCTGCTTTTTACTACTCGCATTGGTGCTAGCGCTATTGAAGTGATGAGTGAGATCTATTTTTTCAAAAAAGTTCAAAGTAACCAAGCAGATATCATCAGCTTATATCGCGCCACTCGGCCAGCCGCTTATGTTGTTGGTCCGTTGGCCGCCAGTATCCTGTTCATTTTTGTGGATTTCAAAATGATTTTCCTGGCGCTCGGTATCATCATGCTGGGTGGCCTGTTCTTTTCTTTGCGTTTGAAAGATACTTTGTAAGCCAAATTCGTTGAAAGAATTTGGCTATCTAAGTACAAAGTTTGATGATGGCCAATTCTAGGGGCAAGGATGGCGCCGCGGCGGCGCCCAAAAATTCTTCAGCCTTCAAAAATTCTAAAATTGTTCCCGCAGAAATTCTGGATTCTTTAGCCGTAGCGATTTTCTGAAGAAAAGCAAAATCATTTTCCGAGACCTCCTCGGCAATGGCGGTTTTCATTTCTGGCGCGTGGCGCAGGAGCAAAACAAAACGCAATTTTGCTAGCAATAATTTTAAAAAGATTTTCATATCAATATTTTCTTCGCCGGCGCGCCGCAACGCTTCTATCCCCTTGCCCGCCTCGCTTTCATTGAGTGCTGTGATTACCTCATTGATTAATTCCGTTCGCGGCGCGCCGGCGGCGACGGCTACTTCCGTTGCTGTTATCTTTTTGTCAGATGAAGCACCGATGATTTTTTGAAGCATACCTAAGGCGTCGCGGAATGAGCCGTCGCCCAGCAAAGCGATCAATTCAGCTGCCGCCGGTTCTAGTGTGAAGCCTTCTTTTTTGGCGACACTGATAGTCATTTCTTTTAGAGCGATCTGACTTGGTTTTTTGAATTTGAAAACTTGGCAACGGGACACCACTGTCTCCGGTAATTTTTCCATTTCCGTGGTGGCTAAAATGAAAATCACATGAGCAGGCGGTTCTTCTAGGGTCTTGAGCAAAGCGTTGAAGGCATCTTTGGTCAACATATGGGCTTCGTCCACGATGTAGACCTTATATTTTGATTCAAAGGGTGCGGTGCTGACGCCGTCGCGAATTGCTCTTACATCGTCAATACCACGATTGGAAGCGGCGTCCATTTCGTAAATGTCATTCTTGCTGACACCAGCTGTCTCCGCTAAAATTCTGGCGACGGAAGTTTTGCCGGTGCCACGCGAACCAGCAAAAAGATAAGCGTGAGCAAGGTGGCCAAGCTTTACCGACTCAGCCAAAATTTTGACAATATGGTCTTGTCCCAGCACTTCCTTAAAATTTTTCGGCCGATATTTTCTATATAATACGGTTTCCATTGGATAATTATAGTATGTATAATAAATTTTAACTTTCCCACATTTTGACTTGCATTTGCTAACTGATAATGATAAACTATTTATGGCATTTGGAGGGCTTTGGCCCTCTCACGGCTATCCAAGCTGTAACCAAGTGCCTCTAAAGGACGCCCCCAATAGGGTGTTTTTTAGTTTAGGCATCTTCAAGATTGCCTGTATGTAAAATTCTTCGACTATTCGCCGCATCAATTTTCCAATAAGGAATCACGCTCCAGAAATGTTTCTCACCACCACTCATTTCTTTCACAATAACTTTTAGACGAACATTCTCCATTACAGCAATAAATTCGTAAAAGATTACATCTTTCATAATATGTTCCCATCGACTGTTTGTTTTTTGTGTTTCAAATCTTTTCGTTTTCCAGACACCTTGCAGAGTATGAGATTTTTTCAACACTTCTGGGGCTAAACGCAACAATTTGAAACGCGCGTATTGGTCATCAAGTGCGCGAGCTCGCTGTCTAGATTTGAATTTCAAGTGTTCCAACCCCTTTGCGTTAAAAGCAATGAGTTCACCAAAATACGGGCAGTGAATTTCGCCAACCGATTTGTAAAAAGTTTCGGCTTTCACTTTTACTTCTCCAAAATCTTTTTTGTCTTTAAGATTGAATTTGCCCATAAAATTAATTTCTAAAATAATCCGTTCTTTGTCGCCTAGTTTCAAATCAAAATTTTTTTCAATTTTTATCATAATAATTTTGACGGGCGATGGAGGAATCGAACCCCCGAATGCGGTTTTGGAGACCGCCGGTATACCACTTACCTAATCGCCCGTGCTCTAAAATTTACCACAAATTTGGCAAAACAAAAACCCCGATGGACATCGGGGGGTTTTTGTTAAAGAGTTTCAATTACCGTCTTGGTGCTCTTTCGGCCATTGGGCGCGCCTCGTTGACTACGAGTTTGCGGCCATCCATGTCCTTACCGTTCATGGTCTCAACAGCCTTGTCGGCATCGGCATCTTCCATTTCTACGAAGCCGAAACCGCGTGAACGGCCACTCATCTTATCGATGATGACATTGGCGGAAACAACCGCTCCGGCTTGCGCAAAAGTATCACGCAAGCTGTCATTGGTGGCGCTGTAGGGCAAATTGCCCACATATAACTTCTTTGCCATGTGACAAAAATAATAGCTACTAATTATCGCTACGACCTTCTCACCTGGCTAAGAAGAAACAAAAAAGCACTTCCTACCTTAGAGAAATTCTAACGACCTCAATACTATACACGAAACTATGAAAAAGACAATAGTTGTATGAAAAGCCAGTTATAGTTAGAATATAGGTATGAAAATTGAACCATATAAAGGAGTTCGTGATTTTTATCCGTCGGAGATGGCCATCCAGAATTATATTTTTTCCGTTTGGCGGAGCGTGGCCGAAAAATTCGGCTATGTTGAATATAGCGCGTCAATCCTTGAATATGCGGAGCTTTACAGAAACAAAGGTAGTGATGAAATTGTTAACGACCAGATGTATGTTTTTAAAGACAAGGGTGATCGCGAAGTAGCTCTGCGTCCGGAAATGACTCCTACTCTAGCTCGGATGATTGCCGCCCAACGCCGGTCATTGAAATTTCCTTTGCGTTGGTATTCTGTCCCCAATGTTTTTCGATATGAGCGTCCACAGCGCGGCCGCCGCCGAGAACACTGGCAACTTAATTGCGACCTGATGGGCATTGCTGGTCTTGAAGCGGAGGTGGAAATAATTTCCCTTGCCCTTTCGATAATGAAAGCATTCGGGGCGAAGGACGAAGATTTTCAAATTCAATTGAACGATCGCGCTCATAGTGAAACTGAGGTATTGAAACTTTTGAAAGATTCTTCGGATTTATCGAACGCGATGCGATTGATAGATAAAGCGAATAAAATTCCCAAAGAAGAATTTTCAGCAGAATGGGTTAAGTTGTCAGACAAACCCTTCACTATTCCGGCTGGAGAGCACTTGAATGGTCTGTTGTCGAAACTTCGCGAGAAAGGGATAGAAAATATAGTTTATGCTCCTGAAGTGGTTCGAGGCTTTGATTATTATACGGGTATGGTTTTTGAAGTTTTTGATACTAATCCAGAAAATCGCCGTTCTCTCTTCGGCGGCGGTCGCTATGACAATTTGTTAGAAATGTTCGGGGTTGAACCAGTGCCGACGGTGGGTTTTGGCATGGGCGATGTAACCGTTCTGGACTTTTTGACTACGCATAATTTGCCGTTAAAAAAATAAATAATGCGCAAAATCTTTTTTGACATTGAAACGACAAACTATTTTTCCGATGTCGGCAAAAACGAACCAGCCGCTTTGGATTTGGCGGTGGTTTGTATTCACGATTCTGTCGACGACCAATACAAAAGTTTTACCCAAAAAGAACTTCCCGATCTTTGGCCGATTTTAGAAAAAGCCGATTTGCTCATTGGTTTTAATTCCGAACACTTTGATACTCCCCTTTTGAATAAATATTATTCTGGCGATCTTTCAAAAATTCGTAGTGTGGATCTGCTCAAAGAAGTAAAAAAAGTTTTGGGCCGGCGAATTAAATTGGATACTTTGGCGGAAGCGACGCTTGGTCGCAAGAAAATCGCTGATGGCATGGAAGCGGTGCGCTGGTGGCGAGCCGGCGAGATTGAAAAGGTGATAAAATATTGTATTGAGGATGTGAAAATTACCAAAGAGCTTTACGAGTACGCCCTGAAAAATCACCATCTAAAATATCGCGATTTGAAAGTTATTAAAGAAATTCCTTTGGATACTAGTAATTGGGAAAAAATCACCGATATTGATACCCACAAACTTACCCACACCCTGCCATTTTAAAAATTTATAAAATAAATGAGGAATTTTTTTCATAAAATTTGGCATCATGCTAGCACCATCGCTTTTATTTCCGGTTTTGTTTGGGACAGTTTGACTCTAACCCGGGTTGATCAGTGGTTGGATAATTTAATTTTGACCAGCTATATCGTTGTGTCCGGTTTGGGTATTATTTGGTTGAGTGTTTTGGCGGCGCGGTCATCGGGCGGTTTCATTGCCACCAAACTTTCCAATTGGTTGCCACTGGCTATCCAGTTTGCTTTCGGCGGTCTCTTTAGCGGTTATATTATTTTTTATTCTCGAAGTGCTTCTCTGGCTGCAAGTTGGCCGTTTCTGCTTTTTCTAGCTTTTCTTTTTATTGGCAATGAATTATTCCGTAAGCGATATGAAAATCTCACCTTTCAATTGAGCATCTTTTTTGTTGTTCTATTCTCCTACACCACTTTTTCTGTGCCGGTGCTTATCGGCAAAATGGGCGCTTGGGTTTTTCTGCTTAGCGGTTTTATCAGCTTGATTGTCATCACTTTAGTCATTCGTTTGATTCGCCGTTTTTCCCATGGAAATTTTCGCAGCAATCGTTCCACAATTTATTTCAGCATTGCTTCCATTTATATTCTTTTCAATTTTGCCTACTTTACTAACATCATTCCGCCTATTCCACTTTCGCTAAAAGAAATCGGCGTTTATCACCAAGTGAGTCGCGCCAGTGGTGATCAGTATGAATACAAATTTGAGTCGGCTCCTTGGTATCGGCCTTTTGAAAACACCAGCAGAGTTTTCCACCAGCAGAACAACGAGTCGGTTTATGTTTTCAGTGCGGTTTTTGCCCCAACAAAAATAACTATCAAGATTTTCCACCACTGGTATTCGCTTGATGAAGCCACTGGCCAATGGCGGGAGACCGATATTTTTTCTTATGATATTGCTGGCGGTCGGGACGGCGGTTATCGAGGTTATTCCACTAAAAAAAGCATTTCGGCTGGCAAGTGGCGGGTAGATGTGATGACCGATCGCGGGCAGTTGATTGGCCGGATTAATTTTGAAATTGTAAAATCCGCTCCAGCCGAAATTAAAACAGAAATCCGCTAGTGTGAAGGTTGAACCTTCACACTATCAAAATGTCTAGGTTTTCAGAACTTTGGAATTGAAGCCATTCGTCTATAAAATCTGAGAAATTTCTTTTTGAAGAAAAATACTCTGGAAACTCTACTTTATTGATTATCGAACCTTGCGGGTAAGAGACATCAATGTATTCATGATAACTGGAATATTTGTAACCTTTTAAAAATTTTTTGGCCCCGTTGAGATTTTCTACCCCATCTTCCTTCCAGTTTCTTTGGATCATTTTGATGGGATTTAGGTGGATATAGGCGAATAAATATTTTAAATGATTATCGTTGTCTAGGTGTCTGGCTTTATACCTACCTTGAAATAGAGTTCCTGTTCTTTGGTGTTTGATATTAAAATACATGGAATAAGCAGTTGACAATTTTTGCATAAATTTACTAATACCATTTTTTCTTGTTTCCTTAAGTAAGAGATGATAATGGTTTGGCATTAAGCAATATGCTCCAATAGTCGTAAGCTTTTTATCAATCTCTAAAGAAAATATTTCAGAAAATGTTTTTTTCTGCCGAAATAATTTTTGCAGGTCGACTGGTTCAAGATTATTACACAGATAAAGTAAAAATAAGAAGCGATTATAATCATTAGGTTTCTCAAAAACATTTCTTTTATCAACCCCGCGATTATAAATGTGATAAAACTCGCCGATACTTATATTGAAGTTTCTACTCATTGCTGGATATTATATCATTTTTAAATGTGAAGGTTCAACCTTCACATCTTTTATAAATTGGATTTGGAAATTTTTAAAAAATAGTATATAGTCCTAAACAGAAAAATTGAACAAAAGGAAACAAATGAACAAATTAATTCCCAGTGCTCTTTTTTCAGCAGGAGACGCAAAAGAACAAAAAATCCGAATGGTCAGACGCGGTAAAAAACCAGTTGGTGAACCAGATGATTGCAGAGACCAAACTCATATCTGGGACCGCGCCGCTGAAGGTTTCAGAAAACACGACCCCACCGGCCGCAAATTGGCTGAACTTCTCGAATCAGCTGAAAAAGCTTGAGGCAGCCCAAGTCTCACCGAAGGAACCGCAAGGTTCCTTCTTTTTTGCTCAAAAATTCAAGACCTGCTATTATTTTGGTATGAATAAGGATGAACTTGCCCACAAGCGCCATACTCTCGCTCATTTATTGGCGGCCGCGGTTTTGGAATTATATCCGGAAGCGAAAAACACCATTGGTCCGGCAGTGGATAATGGTTTTTATTATGATTTTGATGATTTGAAAATTACTGATGAAGATTTGCCGAAGATAGAGAAAAAGATGAAAGATCTTTTGCCCAAATGGCAAGAGTTTTTGCACAAAGAAGTAAATCCAAAAGAAGCCAAAAAAACATTCAAGGACAATACTTATAAGATAGAATTGATAGATGAAATAGTTGCCAATAAAGAAAAAATCACTTTTTATACTTGTGGCGAATTCACTGATTTGTGTCGTGGCGGACATGTTGAAAATCCAACCAGAGATATCAAACCAGATTCGTGGAAACTTTCACGAATTGCTGGCGCATATTGGCGGGGTGATGAGAAAAACAAAATGCTTACTCGCATTTACGGTTTGGCTTTTGAAAATAAAAAAGAGCTGGATGAATACGAGGCGATGATGAAAGAAGCAGAAAAAAGAGACCATCGTATTATCGGAAAAGAGCTTCAAATTTTTACCTTTGACGATGATGTTGGACCGGGTCTTCCCCTATGGCTTCCTAATGGCACAGTTATGATCGAAGAACTCGAAAGATTAGCAAAAGAAACCGAATTTGCCGCTGGTTACAAAAGAGTCAGTACCCCTCATATTGCCAAAGAGTCAATGTACAGAAAAAGTGGCCATCTTCCCTACTACGAGGAAAGTATGTATCCGCCGATGGAATATGAAGGTGGAAAATATTATCTGAAGGCGATGAATTGTCCGCATCACCATAAAATTTTTTCCGCTTCTCCAAAAAGTTATCGTGATTTACCACTTCGTCTCGCCGAATATGGCACTTGTTATCGCCATGAAAAATCCGGCGAACTTTTTGGTTTGATGAGAGTCAGAATGCTTTCTATGAATGATGCCCATATTTATTGTACAGAAGAACAGTTTGCCGATGAATTTAGAGCGGTTAATGAAATGTATCTAAAATATTTCAAGATTTTTGGCGTGGAAAAATATGTGATGCGTTTTTCCACCCATGATCCCAAGAAACTTGGCAAAAAATTTGTTGATGAGTCAGAACTTTGGAAGAAGACGGAAGATATGGTGCGGAAAGTTTTGGTTGAATCAAAGATTCCCTTTGAAGAAGTGGCAAACGAAGCTGCTTTCTATGGACCAAAGATAGATGTGCAGGTTTGGAGTGCCATTGGTAGAGAATTTACTTTGGCGACCAATCAAGTTGACTTTGCTGTGCCAAAAAGATTTGGCCTGGTTTATACTGACAAGGATAATAAAGAAAAAACACCGCTTTGTATTCACCGCGCGCCCCTAGGTACTCATGAGAGGTTCATTGGATTTTTGATAGAACATTACGGAGGTGCGTTTCCACTCTGGCTGTCACCAGTGCAGGTGAAAATTTTATCGGTTAGTGAAAAACATTTGGCGGCTGCGAAGAAAGTGTCGGAAGAACTTCTCGCGGTTAATATTCGTGCTGAATTAGATGAAAGCAACGAAACCCTCGGTAAAAAAGTCCGCGCCGTTAAAATCCAAAAAATTCCCTATTGGTTGGTCATCGGCGACAAAGAAATTTCTGCTGACAAAGTTGCTTTGGAAAGTCGTGCTCAAGGTAATCTCGGTCAAATGTCTGTTGCCGAACTTATCCAAAAACTTCAGAAAGAAATCGCGGTGAGGAAGTAACGCTACAGCAAAATGCCTAAATTTTTTCCGCTTCACCCTTCCCCGAAGACGGGGTGGGCTCCGACGCGTATAAAAATTTAGGCATTTTGCTTCCGCTATTCTTTGAGTTCCGCAATCCGCATCACCGCTAATTTCAAACCGATAGTGGAATTTTTGTAATTTTTATCAATGATGGAAAGCAAGATGCCGATAATTTCTTCGGTTTTTTCGCCACTCCAGCGAGAAATAATTTGTGATAAGACAAAATTGCGTCGATTGTTTTCCCCTTCTACCCGCGTTCGGTAAGCGCCATCAAGTTCCATAATCGTTTCGCGGATGAATCGTTCCACTGATTTGCCCCCCTCTCGCAAATTGCGCAAATGATTGTTGACCGCCTTTTCATCGCCTCGCGCCAATAAACTGACGAAAGTATTAACCTCTGTCATTTGATTGTCGGTGATTACTGGTGTTTCGGGTATGTCTGGGGTTGCTGGAGTTAATTTTTCTGACGCGCCATAATTTGGTGTGGCGATATCCATCGTCGGCAAACTGGCGTCAATTTTTTCTTTATTTAAGAGTAGCCAACCATCTTCGCGTGGGAATCTTGTTTTAGCATTTTCAATTGCTCTACCAAGTGTGGTAAGCGGTTCTTCGCCTTTAACAGAGGCAGTTTCAACAATCGCCCTCAAGCCATCGGGTGAAATCAAAGTTCTTTCTTTTTTAGCCTCAACTGCTAGTAATGATTCCATTGGTTGAGTATCAAGTAATAAATCATCAGAAATCTCAGAAACCTCAAATGCTTCTGTAGATTGTCCGACTGGTTTGAAAATCATATTAGAATTTGGTGAGAAACGAGCGCGAATATTATTTACTAATCGTTCTATAAATTCTGTTACCTTGTTACTGCGTAGAGCGTAGACAACTAGCGCGCTCCAGATAACCAAACCCAACAGGAACAATAAAATTTTACTAGTACCACTTAAGCCGGTGTAAGGAATTTGAGAGAGATAGGCAAAGCCGGGCAGTGATTCAAGGTTCTTTTGCAACAAAACAACAAGAGGTTTGCTTATACCACCACCACCTCCACCACCTCCACCACCACCACCTCCACCACCTCCACCACCACCACCTCCACCACCTCCACCACCGCCGCCTCCACCACCACCGCCTCCGCCTCCACCACCACTCGTGGTGTTATCAGTATTTGAAGTGGAAGGAGGTGTACTTCCACCAGTTGTATTGTCTGTATTGGAAGTGGAAGGAGGTGTACTTCCACTTGTCGTATTGTTTGTGTTAG
>JBAZSH010000009.1:0-30946 GCA_041662545.1 Minisyncoccota bacterium | reverse complement strand
AGTTTTACCTCTTTTCTTACTATTGGCAGTACCCATCTTAACCTTTCTTCTTTGATTGTTTTGACCATATGTATACTCATTCCTCCATTTTAGGAGAAACCGCCATATGTGTGTGCACATTACCAATAGCGCTTGACAGAAATACCGCCTTGTGATAACTTTTTGGCAGTAAATTGTTCATTGAGAACGGTTTAAAGTGACTCCGAGGATATAGAATGTTGTATTTTCAGAGTCATTTTAGACCAAAAACAAATATGAACGAACTCCCTCTTTTACTACAATTACTGCAGTCTACCGAAGATCTTTTGGTCAGGGTGGATCAAAATCTCAAAACAATCACATCGATGAATGTCGGAAGTGATCTCAGGGAAAAACTCCAAAAGTTAGTGGAGAAGCACACAAAAGCAAACTTGGCCCTGAATGCAAAGAAAAAAGCATTACTTGAAGTGCTGGCGCCATTAGCACTATTAGTAGTTACAAATGGGTCTCCTTATAAAGTCTCTGGCTATAGTTACGCAATCCGTTCATCAGGTAAAACAATCGGTGTTTGGGGTAACAATGTTGGTAGCATATGCCGTGATTACTCTCTCGACGAATTCGTAGCTAATCCCAATTTTGAATTTACCGGCGACCGTTTCTTGTTTTTGTGTGAGCAAATAATTCAAAGGGTTGTACATTTTATAACTTCCGAGAATACGCGACGACAAGACGAAGTACAGAAGATTTCTGAGTTAATAAGGAGACTTGTGGAAATCGAAAAATAATCATCCCGCGATCTGAAATATGGTCGCGGATTTTCTTTTATCTTAAAGGCGAGGGTGAGCGAGTTTTGAAAAAAAGCGCAATTGTGATTAAATGATGGGATGAAAGAAATATCTGGGGCTTATGAATCGAAGGTGGTGGAGGATAAAATCTACCAGCAATGGTTGGAAAGTGGTTTTTTTGCGCCGGAAAAATTGCCTGGTAAGCGGAGCAAAAAATTCGTGGTGATGATCGCGCCGCCGAACATTACCGGCTCGCTTCATATAGGGCACGCTTTGGAAAATACCATTTCTGATATTTTGGTTCGTTACAAAAGAATGCAAGGTTTTAAAACTTTATGGTTACCAGGTACTGATCATGCTGGTATCGCCACTCAAAATGTAGTGGAGAAAGATTTGAAAAAGCAGGATTTGTCTCGCCATCAACTTGGCCGAGAAAAATTTTTAGAAAAAATTTGGCAATGGCGCGAGCAATATGGCGAAACGATTTTAAATCAGCTGAAGCGACTCGGTTGTTCTATGGATTGGAGCAGAACGCGCTTTACTATGGATGAAAAATATCAACTAGCCGTTAAAACTGCTTTTGATCATTACCAAAAGAAAGGTTTGATTTACCAGGGCGAGCGGGTGATTAATTGGTGTATTAAATGCCAGACGGCGCTTTCTGATTTGGAATTGGAATACGCCGAAGAAAAATCAAGAATTTGGCATATTAAGTATCCTTTCAAAGATGGTTCTGGTTTTGTGACGGTGGCAACTACTCGGCCGGAAACGATGCTGGGCGACTCGGCGGTGGCGGTCAATCCGAAAGATGCGCGATATAAAAATCTGGTTGGCAAAATTTTAATGCTACCAATTGTGGAAAGAGAAATTCCGGTGGTGGCCGATTTTGCTGTGGATAAAGAATTTGGTACTGGTGCGGTAAAAGTAACACCGGCTCACGATATGACTGATAGTGCCATCGCCGAGCGCGCCAAATTACCTTACCGCAAAGTGATAAATGAAGTTGGAAAAATTATAAATGTCAGCCCAGATTTTGATGGTTTAAAAATTGCCGAAGCGCGAGAGAAAGTTGTCGCTAAACTTACCGACCTTGGACTTTTAGAAAAAGAAGAAGAACTTACTCATAATGTTGCCAAGTGTTATCGTTGTAATGCTACCGTTGAGCCAATGCTTTCTAAACAATGGTTTATTAAAATGAAACCGTTGGCGGAGAAGGCGATTAAAGCGATAGAAAAAGGTGAAGTGAAATATACACCGGTCCGTTGGAAAAAAATCTCATTAGATTGGCTACGAGAGGTGAAAGATTGGTGCGTCTCCCGCCAAATTTGGTGGGGGCATCGGATTCCAATTGAAGGTAGCGAAGACACTTTTGATACTTGGTTTTCATCGGCACTCTGGCCTTTTGCCACTTTGGGCTGGCCGGAAAAAACCGATGATCTAAAAAATTATTACCCGACCGCGCTTATCACTTCCGCTCGGGATATTTTACATCTCTGGATTTCGCGGATGGTTTTTTCCGGCATAGAATTTATGGGCAAACCGCCGTTCAAAGACATAATTATTCATTCCACCGTTCAAGCGTCAGATGGTCGGCGGATGAGTAAATCGTTGGGCACTGGTATTGATCCTTTGGTTTTGATTGAAAAATACGGTGCTGATGCCACTCGTTTCGGTTTGATTTTTCAGGAATTTGGTGGACAGGAAATTCGTTTCAATGAGCAGAATATTTTGATGGGTAAAAAGTTTGCCAATAAACTTTGGAACAT
Organism: Minisyncoccota bacterium; assembly: GCA_041662545.1. GTDB lineage: Bacteria > Patescibacteriota > Minisyncoccia > Phycocordibacterales > DSPV01 > 2-02-FULL-44-35. The sequence continues at coordinate 28,416 of JBAZSH010000009.1, read as the reverse complement.
TGCTCGCTTCGTTCAACTCAAAACCCCATCACTTGGAGGCTTTGCCTCCAAGTCGGTGAAGTTACTAGAGAATAAACAATTCGTGAAAGCTTTGGCCGAAACCAAGAAAGCAGTGGAGAAAAATTTGGACGCTTACAAATTTGGCGAAGCAGCACATTTAGTTTACGATTTTGTCTGGCACGAATTCGCCGATAAGTTTATTGAGGATAGTAAAAAAAGGGAAGATGCTGAAACCACCGCTATTTTGGCCCATGGTTTGCGGGAAATTCTAAAAATGCTACACCCTTTTGTGCCTTTCATTACTGAAGAAATCTGGCAGTCCTTTGGCGAAAAAGAAATGTTATTGGTGGAAAAGTGGTAAGGTATGTTAAAATGTTTTTGTAAATGGAGACAAATACGCCTAAAAGATTTTCTACCGCTCTGGTTTTGCTTCTGATAATCGGAGGTGCTTTTTTCTTTGGTTACCAGCAAGGCGCGAGCCATCCTTCTACAAAATTAGTTGCCACCGAATTAGAAAACAAAGAAGTTGGCAAACCAGATAAAGTTGATTTCGCGTCTTTTTGGCAGGCTTGGAATGTCATCAATGAAAAATTTGTTACTGCCGCCACCTCTACCACCGACCAAGAAAAAGTTTATGGTGCCATTGAGGGGTTGGCAAAATCGCTTGGTGATCCCTATACCGTTTTCTTTCCTCCAGAAGAAAACAAAGCTTTTGAAACAGAAATAAGCGGCAAGTTTGAGGGTGTCGGTATGGAACTGGGCATCAAAGACAATATTTTGAGTGTTGTTGCGCCACTAAAAGATACACCAGCTTTTCGCGCCGGCATTAAGTCCGGTGATAAAATTATTAAAATCAATGACACTTTGTCGGCCGATATGTCTATTGAGGCGGCGGTGAAAATGATTCGCGGTCCGCGTGGCACACCGGTGACTTTGACCATTGCACGGGAAGGCAAAAATGAGCCGTTAGAAATAAAAATTGTTCGTGATGTTATAAATATTCCGACCATTGATACAGAAATTAAAAAAATTGTTGCTAGTGCTGACGGCGATGGCACAACCAATCCTTGGCAAAACGAAGTTTATGTCATTAAACTTTATAATTTCACCGGCAATTCAGTAAATTTATTCCGTGAAGCCTTGCGCGGTTTTATTGCTTCTGGTACGCATAAATTGGTTTTGGATTTGCGGGGCAATCCGGGTGGTTATTTGGATGCGGCAGTGGATATGGCTAGTTGGTTTTTGCCGGCTGGTAAAGTGGTGGTGTCTGAAGAATACGCAGTTGGAACTGAACCGACCATTCACCGGTCGCGCGGTTATAATATTTTCAACGATAGTTTGAAAATGATAATTTTGGTTAATGAGGGTTCGGCTTCGGCCTCGGAGATTTTGGCAGGCGCATTGCGCGAGCATAACATTGCCAAATTGGTTGGTGCAAAAACTTTTGGTAAGGGTTCGGTTCAGGAATTAGTTAAAATTACGCCCGATACCTCACTTAAATTAACTATTGCCCGCTGGCTCACGCCGCTCGGTCATTCAATTTCTGAAGAAGGACTGGCGCCTGATTATGAGGTAAAAATTACCGCTAAAGATGTTGAAGCCAAACGCGACCCGCAAATGGACAAAGCGGTGGAAATTTTGAAGGGAATGTAGTAAAGTTTAATTAGTTGCGCAGGTGGCAGAGTGGTCAATTGCAACAGACTGTAAATCTGTCGGCCTATGGCCTACGAAGGTTCGAATCCTTCCCTGCGCATAAGGTCGAAAAATAACAAAATAAACAAATTAGCGGAAAAAGCCAAAGAGGGCTCCTTGATCTACAAACTGGGAGAGTAAAAATTTGAATATGAAAAAAGACCGAAACGGGCTGCGCACCTGGCTGGAAATTGATTGCCGGGCGATAGAGAAAAATTACAAAATTTTCCGTTCACTGATTAATCCTAAGACCAAATTAATGGCGGTGGTCAAAAGCAATGCCTATGGCCACGGTTTAATTGGTTTTGCTAAAGAATTAGGACGGCTTGGCGCCGACTGGTTTGGCGTTGATTCAGTGATGGAGGGGTTAGCGCTTCGGCGCGAGGGGATTAAGGTCCCGATTTTAGTGCTTGGTTACACCTTACCAGACAAATTTAAAGAAGCCGTTGATAACGATATTTCTCTGACAATTTCTAATTTTGAAACACTAGAAGCTGTCCAGAAAGAAAAATTTTCTAAACCTTTGAAAATTCATATTAAGGTTGATACTGGAATGCATAGGCAGGGTTTTTTAATTGAAGATTTGCCGAAGGTTTTGTCTTTCCTACAAGCTAATGTTGAGGGGCTTTACACCCATTTCGCGGCGGCGAAAAATCCAGCTTTTCCGGAGTATACCAAAAAACAAATTGCTGAATTTGAAAAATGGCGAACGGCCTTTACAAAAGCAGGATTGTCGCCGATTTGCCACACTAGCGCCACCGCTGGCGCAATGATTTTTCCTCAAGCGCAATTTGATCTGGTGCGAATCGGCATTGGTTTATATGGTCTTTGGCCAGCCAAAGAAATTGAATCTTATTTTACTAATAAAATTTCTTTAGCACCCACATTATCGTGGAAGACGATTATTTCTGAAATTAAAGATTTACCGAAGGGTTCAAAAATCGGCTATGACTGTACCGAGACCCTGCAAAAAGATTCTCGGGTTGCTGTTTGTCCCATTGGTTATTGGCACGGTTATCCACGAGTGCTTTCCAGTATCGGTTTCGTTTTGGTTAATGGTAAACGAGCCAGAATTTTGGGCAGGGTTTCTATGGATATGATTTCCCTTGATGTTACTGGTATAAAAAACGCGAAAATTGGCAGTGAAGTTATTCTAATCGGTAAGCAAGGTAAAGAAGAAATTTCCGCTGGTGAACTAGCGAACCTTTCTGATACTTCTCATTACGAAATCGTTACTCGCCTCAACCCCTTGATGAAAAGGGTATACTCGTGCTAATATTCACCCACCTAAAAACATGTCCCAAGATCGACTAATAAAACTCGTTTGCTCCAAGTGTAAAAAGATAAATTACTGGAGCGAGAAAAATAAAAAGAAAGTTGAGCGCAAAATTGAGCTCAAGAAATTTTGCCATTTTTGTCGTATTCGAACACCCCACAAAGAGGCGAAAAAATAACTTGGATATCTGCTATAATCATTGTAAATGGAACAGACCATTGCTTTGATTCTGCAATATAAGTATGCCATTCTTTTTCCTCTTTCCATTATTGAAGGGCCGATTTTGGCGGTGTTGGGAGGTTTTCTGGTATCCATTGGCATTTTAGATTTTGTAATTGTTTATCTAATTATTATTGCTGGAGACATTATTGGCGATTCGATAGCTTATACTGTCGGTCGATTTGGTAGCGAACATTTTTTGAAACGATTTGGTAAGCTATTTAGAATTACCGAAGAGCGATTATTGAAAGCCAAAGAATTTTTTAATCTCCACCGAAAAAAATCTTTGGTAATGTCTAAATTGGTTCATGGTATTGGCGTCTCTGGTCTTATCACCGCCGGCAGTTTAAAAATTCCTTATCAGAAGTTTTTTTCGGTTTGTCTTTTAACTAGCATTGTTCAATCGCTAGTTTTGACTTTGGTGGGGTTATTCTTTGGCCACGCCTATGTTCAAATCGGAAAGTATTTTGACTATTTCGCCGCCACTACTATTATTGTTGGAATAATTGTCGTAATAATTATTCTTTTAAGAAAAAGGCTGAGATGGAAAACACCGAATCAAGAAAACTAAATGTGGCGATGATCTGCGATCCCATTGGCGACTATAAAGCCGGCGTGCTGGTTTCGGCAATGCGATTTAGTAAATTACTGGCAGCTCGAGGTCATAAGATTATTTTTATCGGCGCTCGCGATAAATTAAATAAAGAAAATGGTTTTTATCACGGAATAAAAACCTATAGATTTCGAGGTGTTCCTTTGCCAAAATCCGATGGTTGGCATTTGGCTTTTCCCACTGTAACAGAGATTAAAGAAATTTTGATTAAAGAAAAAATTGATATTATCCACCTTTGGTTACCCATGTCTGGAGCTTTGGTGGCAACCAAAGCGGCCCGCGCTCTGGGTATAAAAATAGTTGCCCACTCACATTCCCAACCGGAGAATCTTTTTTCCGAAGCTCCCAAATGGATTTATGGCCTGTTGGCGAAAATTTGGAATAAATATCTCGCTTGGTTGTATGGCAAAGCGGACGCTATTATTTATCCTTCGGAGCTGGGGCGCGAAATTCTCCACCATTTGTGCGGAGCCGATAAACATTCTGTGGTGATAAGCAATGGCGTAAATACCGAAGAATTCAAGCCGGCCGATGTTGGTGATTTTTACGAACGATTTAATATTCCTAGAAATCAATTCAATTTGGTTTATGTGGGACGATTGTTTCCGGAAAAATCAGTCCAGACTTTTATTAAAGCATTGCCGCTCGTGCTCGGTAAATATCCTAAAAGTTTAGCAATTATCGCTGGTACCGGTCATCTCCAAACTAAACTTGAAAATCTCTCGGTGAATCTTGGCGTAAAAGACAGGGTAAGATTTTTAGGGAGAGTGAGCGATGATGATTTGATTAAGGTTTTTAATCTTGCCACCATATTTGTTTCGCCTTCTTTGGCGGAACTGGAAGGGATGACGGTGCTGGAAGCAATGGCTTGCGGCAAGCCGATTATTACAACTGACGCCGAGATGAATGCCGCCCGCTTTTTTGTAACTGACAACGGTTTGCTTTTTGAGCCAGAGAATGTCGCCGTTCTTGCTGAAAAAATCGGAATATTGCTAGCCGATGACAAATTACGAGCCAAAATGTCGGCGGTTAGTTTAGAGAAAGCCCGGCAATACGATATCCATCAAAGTGTTATAAAGTTGGAGAATCTTTATTATTCTTTAAAATGACCGAACAAATTTTTTCAAAAAACGGATTGTATTATAGGATGAATGAGTTTAGAGAAAATCAGCTGACTTTGGTTTTTATCCACGGCCTTTCCGGCAGTTCCTCGGCTTGGTTGCCCTACGAAAATTTTTTTAAAGATAAATACAACACTCTTTCATTGGATTTGCGCGGTCACGGTAAATCACCAAAATTCAAAAATTATAGCGATTATGAGATGGGGAAGTTGGCAGAAGATGTTAATGATTTAATTGATCACTTGGGTATAAAAAATTTTGTTCTTATTGGTCATTCCTTTGGCACCTTAGTTGCTTTTGAATTTCTTATTCATCACCAAGAAAAAGTTCGAGCGGTGGTTTTTATAAGTCCGAATATTGCCGTTGGAAAAATAAAGATCGCCCATCTTTTCAAGCCACTTTTTAATATTTTTAAACCACTGGTTGGGTTCTGGAAATTTTCACCACGAGTTGGAAAGCATATTGATTATTCAAATTATAAAAACACCGGTGATTGGAATTTAAGAAGAATGTTTGCTGATATCAGTAATACCGGTCTTCGGGCTTATTTTTATGGTACTCTCCAATCCTATGAGCAGAATTTTGAATTGATTTTGGAAAGAATAAAAATTCCAGTTTTGATTATTCACGGTGAAAAGGATACAATATTCCCCATAGAAAATTCCAAGGCAATGATGACCAAAATAAAAGATTCAAAATTTGTCAGCCTACCGAACGCCGATCACATTCTTGTTCTTAATAATTTCTCGGAAGTTTCCAATGAAATTAGTAAATTTTTAGTTGAATACAAAAACGCTCTATGAATTCTTTGAAACAAAAATATTTACCTTTTCTTCGTGATAGGGAATTCTTATTTTCTGTCGGGCTCGGGGTGGCTTTTTTGTTGGTGAGTTTTGTGATTAATTATTTCGCTGGAATTTATGCCACCGAAAGAGCCAGCGGCTCGGTTACCGATATTATTTTAAGCAATATCCCAATTTTTGATGTGGACGAGATTTTTATCTACGGACCTTTTGTTTTTTGGATTTTTATTGTTGGGCTGATTTTTGCCAAACCACAAAGAATTCCTTTTGTTTTAAAAAGCGTCGCTTTGTTTGTTATTATCCGTTCAGTTTTTGTCACCTTGACGCATATCGGACCATTTCCGGATTTGGCACCACTTGATTCAAATTTATTAAAATATTTTACTTCCGCCAACGATTTGTTTTTTTCCGGCCACACCGGCTTGCCGTTTTTAATGGCACTGATTTTTCATCAGAACCGTCGGCTACTGGTATTGTTTACCGTCACGGCAATTTTTTTTGGCGTTGTCGTCCTTCTGGCACACCTTCATTATTCCATTGATGTTCTAGCGGCTTTCTTCATCACCTACACCATCTATCACCTAGCCAGTTGGTTTTTCAAAAAAGACAAAAAAATGTTTTTGTCTGACCCTGTTGCCTTTTAAAAATTTTCTAATGAGTTTAATTTTGCTCTAGTTTTTGGCCCAACAAATCCATAACCATCGTCACCGTTTTTGGCGATGTCATATCTTTCCTGAAACTTTTTTACTGCTCGTAGGGTCATCGGACCAAAATAGCCGGTTACCAGCTGTTCCGGGTATAAAGTCGGATCAAGCGAAAGCATTTTTTGAAGCGCTGTGACTTGTGCGTTTCTTGAACTGGCCATTAAATAAGTGGAAAAAGTTATCGTCCGCACAACTTTAATTTTTTGGTCAAGGGAAGGATTAGAAAAATTATTGATAACTGGAGTGAGATTTGAAATTGGTGGTGTGTAAATTGTTCCCGATGTTGGTGAAGTGACATTTAAATAAATTTCTTTTGCTCTAGTTCCATCATAAGTACCGTCAGTATTTCTAGGTAAGAGAGTAACCAGAACTCCTTGCCAGTTTGAACTTTTATTTGAAAAATATATTGTCGTACTGCCCATCGAGGGTAAAACTTCAGAAAAAGCCGGTGAACCACAAGGCAACGCCGTTGTCGTGGTTCCTTGTAAAATACCTACCGCTGTTAAATCGCTTCTACATTGAATTCGAAAATTTACCCCATTGGCGTTTTGCGAATCCCAAGAAAACGAAATTTTTTCGTCCGAGGTAACAACTGTTTTTGAGCTAGAAAAACTTTTAATTTCTGGCAACATAACTTTCTTGCCATCCACTTCAATTTCAAGCGACAGACCATGGGTAGAATCATAAGTATTAGTTGAAATTGCCGGCAAAATTTTCACGGGTAATTTTGTGGGAAAAAACGAATTATTTGAGATGTTTATTGTTACTGAGCTATTGGCTGGTAAAACTCCGTCATAGGCTGGTAAACCACAAGGCAAAAATCCTGCTCCGACTGGGTTTGAAGAAATAATTTTTAAGTCGTCAATGCAGTTGAATTGTAAATTTACACCAGTAACATCAATTGTTGCCCACGACAAAGTAATATTTCCACCTGACGCAACTGTCGTTGTGGTTGATAAGGTAAAACTTTGAATAGGTATTGGTGTTGTTCCGACGGAGATGTAAACTTGCGCTGAGCCGGCGCTCCAGTCAGCACCGCTGTAGCTTTTTGGTGTAATTTTTACTCCAACAGTTTGGGTGGTGCCACTTACATTAGTTATAAAAAAGGCGGCAGTACCGGAAGAGGAAACTGGACCGATCGCGAGGTTTGTATTACAAGTTACATTTGTGCCGTCCAGGTTTTTTATTTTTACACTATCTGGACAAGAAAAGTAAAAGTTTTGACCATATCCGCCCGTGGGTATATTCCAACTAAGGGTTACACCATAACCACTTCCTATTGACGAAGGTGACGCGGTAAAATTGGTGACGATTGGATCATCTGCAAAAACAAAACCCGGAATAAAAAAAGCAGATAGAGTTAGGAAAAAACCAAGATTTAAAAATTTCCAATTTTTCATTTTAGTTACGGCATAAATTGTTTAAACCACTTTAAAATATCTAGTCGGGTTTTTTTGACAAAATTGTTACCGAAACTTTCTTCATTTATGCCGTCTTTCCCGATGAGACACAGGCCGTAAGCCGTTGACCAAATGTTTTCTTTCACTTGAATTTTTGAATTGGCGCCAAGTAAACCGGTTAAAGCTTTCGCGGGTAAATTCAAATTTGTTCGCGCCGAGTGTTCAATATTGATTGTTCCCGCCCCACCGCCGGTAATTACAATGCCAGCCGGCAACAAACCGTTTCGGCCGATTTTTTTCAAATGTGCATCAATCAATTCAAAAATATCCGACAGTCTCGCGTCAATAATTTCATCCAATTTCCGCCGAGAAAAATTGCCAAGTGGTACATTTCCAATTTTCAAATTTTCCGCTTCTTCTAAAGAAATTTTTAGACCAAGAGCAATATCGTTAGTAATGTCGGAAGAACCAAATGGTAGTATTTCCAACGATACCGGCAGGTCGTTTTCCATGACAGCAATAGCTGTCGTTTCGGCCCCAATATTCGCCAAGGCGACACCCGCGATTTTTTGTGTTCTATTTAAATTAACCAAACTAGCTGGAAAAGGCGAGGCGATAAGATTGTCAACTTTTACACCAGCTAGTTCTACCGCTTCGGTCAAATTATCTAAGTGTTGTTCTAAACAAGTAACGAAAAAAGTTTTAGCTTCCAATTTAGCGCCCTTCATTCCGGCCGGTTGTCCCCAAACTACTTTGCCATCAATTTTGAAACTTACCGGAATATTGTGAATAATTTTACGATTTAAAAGGACACTTTCACCAATAGCATTTTGGCTTTCTTCTACCGCTTTGTTGATATCTAAATTGGTAATTTCTAAGTCGGCTCGGGAAACAGAAGTAGCGCCAGTTTGAGTAAAAGCGTTAACACCAACCCCGCCGACGCACAAAGACGCCCTCTTTATCTGTAAGCCAATTGTTTTTTCTGCTTGATTAAGGGCGCTTTTGACGCTCTTGGCCACTTCCTCGGTATTAACGACAAAGCCGCGTCTCAATCCTCTAGATTCAGCTAAGCCGACGCCGATGATGCGCGGCAAAATCGAGCCGTCCACCGTTTCGGTGACCATTACTTTTGTTTGATGATTGCCGATATCGATACCGGTTGAGATTTGGCGGGACATAATTAGAAATTAAAGATAAAAATTTTCTTTCTTCACCTTCCATTTTACTACTATGTTGCAAACCTTTCAAATGGAGCAAGGCGTGGATAAGTAATAAAGCGACTCTGGCGTCTGTTTTAACCTTCTCCAGATTAATAAAGATTTCTCCCGTGTGTTTGTCCAGCGAGAAGCTTAAAACATTAGCCGCATCATTTTTGTTGCGGTAAATTTTGTTTAATTTTCTTGCTAGTTGATTGCCAATAAAAACCAAACTCAATTCATAATTTTTACCGAGGATCATTTCTTTGGCGAGACTAAAAGGCAAGCGGGGAAGCTTGCCTTTAGTTAAATTTTTAACTCCTAGTTTGTCGGTGCTCATTTCTTAAAACCGTGTTTTTTGCTTTTTTCTACCACCTTACCCAATTTGAACAGTCGCTCAAATTCAATTCGGCCATCAATTTTTTTCAAGGCAATCTTTTTTCGGGCACATTTTGATTGGCGACGAGTTTGGTAGCGAACCGCTCGGACATGTTTAAGCACATTCGTTTCTCGAACGGCTTTGGTAAAGCGGCGAATTAAACTCAAACTATTCTCCGCGCCATTTTTTGCGACTTCCACATTAATAACCATAAGTCAGCAATATAGCATAATTATCAAATTACGCAATTAGTCGTCTGACTACTTTAAGTGTTTTATATAGTCGGCTAGTTTTGGAATAGGGACAGCGGTTTGACTGCGATTGGACATATTGCGGACAATGACCGTATCTTCCAACGCTTCTTTTTGCCCCATAATAATAATGTAGGGCACCTTTAAATTTTCGGCAACGGCAATTTGACTACCTATTTTATCTTTGGACAACGCTTGGCAAATATCAATACGCGCCTGCCGAAGCATTTCAATTATTTTCAAACTTTTTAGTTTTGCTTCAGCGCCGATTTGAGCAAAAAACACTCGCGGTTTTTTAATCTTACTCGTCTTTGATTTTTTGCCGTCGCCCTTTTTTAAAATAATGGCAACGCCGATGGCTGGGATTTCTTTTTTCATGCCGATTTTGCGCGCTACGGCGTTATAGCGAAAACCGAAAGCCAAAGCATCATCACCCTTTTCTGATTTCAAATCTCGGATTTCAAAAATTGTATGAGTAACAAGCTGATGAACACCCAGAAGTGTATTGTTAATTCGATAGGGAATATCTAAAGCTTCTAAATATTCCAAGACCTCTTTGAAATGAATTTTTGCCAACTCTGACAAAGACGCTACCGATTTTGGTGTTTCTTCCGACAACGCTTCTATTTTTTCCCCACGGCAATGGAAAAATTCGCTGGCGTCGCGTTTGACCGCCGCTCGGCAATCGGCTGGCAAAGCATCTAAGTGTTTGCGACAAAAATTACCAAGTTCTCTAAAAAATCGGTTCGATGATTCTCGATCACCCAGACTATTAATGTTGACATAAAGATCTTGATAACCTTGCTCACGCAAAATCGCCAGCGCGGCCTGGATTATCGTTGCTTCGGAAATAGCTTTGGCACAACCAAGAATTTCTAAGTCGAAATGTTTTCCATCAGGTCGATTGCCAAAACAAATCATTACTGGTTGAGGCAAGTTAGCCATGTTTTTTTCCTCATACAGTCGAAGAATGGCAGCTTTTTTTTCTGGCAAATCAACATAATTATCGCGGTGTCTCACTGACTCATCTTGAAGTAAAGCTTTAATTTTGTGAGCGTCGTCTTTATTTATTGTTGGCGGTTCAATTAAACCAAAGCCGTAATAGCCAGCCACCTCGCTCACTTTTTGCTTTTTGTCATTTTTCATAATAATTGTTTTATATTCCACCAGGGAAAAGTGAAACTTTACTGAATGGTAACAGTCTGACGAAAGCTCTACCGGTGATAAACTTTTTGTCCAGCGGCCCCCAAATTCTAGAATCAGAACTTTCTGGTCGATTATCGCCCATTACAAAATACTGGTTGTCTTTGAGTTTGATTGTAAGTTCATCGTTGGTTGTGGTGGAAATATATGGTTCTCGGAGGATAATAGTTGAAGAGGCGGTTTCCACCGAGACCTGACTAGTTTTAAGCGTTACTGTTTCGCCGGGTAAGCCAATTATTCTTTTTATAAAATATTTACTTTGGTCGTAGGGGTACTTGAAAACTACCACATCGCCGCGTTCTGGGCTGTGAACAAAACGATAAGTTAATTCATCCACAATTAAATATTCGCCGTTAGCGAAAGTCGGCACCATTGACTCACCAGAAACGATAAATGGTTGGGCGATAAAATAGCGAAAAGGTAAAACAATCATTAGGGCAATAATGGTGAATTTTACCGCCTCGCGCCAGAAATTTTCCTTTTCCGGCGAAATGTTATTTTCCATATGGGGCATATATTATTACAAAAATTAGTTTGACGCAAGCGGCTTTATTATGATAGATTTTATTTATGATTATCGTTGGTTTAGGAAATCCTGGAACAGAATACGAAAAAACGCGGCACAATACTGGCCGAATTGTTTTGGAAGTGTTTCGTAAAAAAAATGATTTACCGGAGTGGAAAGAAGATAAAAAAACAAAAAGTTTAATTTCCAAAAAAGGCAAGCTGACTTTGCTTTTACCCGAGACCTTTATGAACAAATCAAGCGAGACGGTGGCGAAAATGGTTAAGAGTAAAAAGGCAGCCGAGAGCTTAGTGGTAATTCACGATGATTTGGATTTGCCGTTGGGCCGGTTCAAAATTTCTTTTAATAAAGGCGCCGGCGGTCACCGCGGTGTTTTGTCCATTGTCAAAGCTCTCAAAACCGAGGCGTTTATTAGAATTCGTGTCGGTATCTCGCCTGCCGGCGACAAAGGTAAAGTTAAAAAACCTGTTGGCGAGAAAGCCGTAATTGATTTTATTCTCGGCAAGTTTAAAGACAAAGAATTAGAAATTCTAAAGAAAACCGCCAAAAAAATTTCCGAAGCAATAGAAACTATTGTGAAAGAAGGAAAAGAAAAAGCGATGGGGAAATATAACAGCCTATAATCAAACGGAACAATATGAAAACTTGGCGGCTGGGCTACGAGAAATCAAAGAAAAAGGCAAAGAAAATCTATTCACGCATAGGCAAAATTAAATGTCCCGCCTTGAGTGGAGATTTTGTTTCTTTCAATAGCGACGGATTCAATCATTTGATAAGAAAAGGCCGTATTATTAGAACAAGGAATGAACAGAAAAGAAGATTTGTTTTAATTCCTTACGCTAAAAAAATCATAGCAAATCCAAAAGCGAAAATTCTTTATTCGCAAAGAAAACAGGAAAGAATTATTGAAAAGCATGGCAAGAAAATTAGAATTTTTTCAATCGCCCATTTCTGGGCTTTTGTAGAAAAATTCGGCAAACAAATTATTAAAGTAATAGTGAGACAATTCGGTAACGGGCAAAAACATTTTTTCAGCATAATGGGAACTAAAAAACCCAACTGATGAGTTGGGATTTTTAGTATGTCTGCCATCAGCTTTGATGCCGATAGGGGCTGACGCCCCGCAGACACATTAATATCTTAACCAATCAACCAAAAAAGTCAATATTAGGTGTGTATAACAAAAATGTGTATTTATTATTGACACCATGGTTATTTTCTGTAAGATAGCCCTAGAGTAGAAACCAAAAACTGTAAGGTGACCTATGATTATCAATATTATTCTATTCGTTGTTTTCATTGTCACTCTGATGTTCTTTAGAAAAGCAATGCGCTTGAAGAACCAGTGTCGCCTTTACAAGTTGGCACCGAACATACTGAACGAATATAGTTGTTACGTTGACACCTCTTTTCGAAAGGAGATTGCTGATGCCAAAACCTTTATTAAACAACGTGGTGGATTAGAGCTGGTGACAAAAAGAGCAAACCTCGGTGTGTCATATGGTGCTGCATTTGCCATCCTCTCTCTCTTTGTTCTTGTCTTGCGTTTCATATTCCTCTGACGCTAGCGTATGAGGAGTTCAAAAAAGCCGTTCCACATGGGGCGACTTTTTCTTTTTTTGTTCTTGTTTTAACTATTTAGCGACAAAAGACAAAGTCATCCTCTGCTCTTTTGGCTCAAAAAGGGTAATTTTGAAGTCGTAGGTTTTTCCTATTTCTAGAGCGGAACGCAACTTTTCTTCACTGCCGAATTCGGAAACATGAACCAAACCGGCAACCCCTTCTTCAATAGAACCGAGAGCGCCGTGTTTGTTAAATTTGATGATTACTGCTTTGACCACATCGTCTTTGTAATATTTATTTGCCGCTTCCACCCACGGATTCGGTTTGAGTGCTTTGATAGAAAGCGAAACTTTGCCACCCTTTACTTCTATCACTTTCACTTTTACCACATCACCGGTTTTGAAACGGCTTCGCGGATTATCCACCAACGCCCAATCCATTTCAGAGATGTGAACTAACCCCTCTAATCCTTCCTCTAATTTCACAAAAATTCCAAAATCTACGACACCGGTTACCGTTCCTTCTGTTACTTCACCGACAGCATATTTTTCAATAATTTTTTCTTTACCTTCTTGCTCTAAAGTTTTTTCGGAGAAGATTAGTTTATTTTCTTTTGGCACAGCAGCGATAATAGAAACCGCCAGTTTAGTGCCGGTTAATTTTCGCAATTCATCAAGAATTTTATTTTTATCACCATCATCAATTCTGGGATAATGTTCGGTTTTCAATTGGGAAGCTGGCAAAAATCCTTGGAGACCTTGCCACTCCAAAATTATACCGCCCTTGTTGGCTTCCTTGGCAACCAATTCAAAAATTTTCTTTTCTTTGATGGCTTTTTCCGCTTCGTCCCAAATCAACGCTTGTCGCGCTTCTTTAAGCGATAATTCAATGTAACCGTCTTTGTGATTAGTGCCGACAATTTTGGCGGAGACGGCATCGCCCGGATTCATCTTTTTGATAAGGTCGCGAGCATTGTTAAATTCCCGGCCGTAAATAACGCCGGTTCCCATGGGCGACAAATCAATATAAACAACCGCTCGTTCCACACCAAGTACAGTGCCCTCCACTAATTCACCTTCAGTAGGCGGGGTTTTTGTTTGATTTAAAACAATACCCATTACCCCGATCTCTGTTGGAGCTTCTTTAACCAAAGTTTCAGTGTCCATAAATTTTATGGCGGAAGGTTCGCCGACGAGGCAACTTTACTTTCCGCTGTGACTATTAATGCCTTTTTAATTCTTATTAATCCCGACCTTGCGTCAGGACAACAGGCAGAAGTAGTATAATGAAACCGGATTGATTTGCAAGTTATTAAGCGTTTATGCTATATTATTTTCATCATGGTTATTAGAATGCGTAGCACCCGGTCCCATACCGGTCATAGACGAAGTCACCACGCGCTCGCAGGACCGCGTCTGGCGAAGTGTGCGGATTGTGGCACTGAGCATTTGCGTCACCGACTTTGCGAGAATTGTGGAAAGTATCGGGGTCGTTTGGTAGTAGACGTGTTGGCGATTAAGGCGAAAAAAGAGAAGAGGCGAAAAGATAAAACCTCTAAGGAAGCTCATTAAAAAAAATATAAAATGGCCAATAGGCACTTAGCTCGTTCAATAGTTCTTCAATCGCTTTTTGAATGGGATTTTGCCCAAAAAAGCGAAGGCGAGGCGATTCAAATTTTGAAGAAAAACCTTGCCGAGTTTGCTCCCGGTATGGGTGAGCATTCTTTTGCCGACCTCCTCCTTTCTAATATTATAAAAAAGCAAGTTGATCTAGATGAGATTATTGAAAAGGCAGCACCTGATTGGCCACTGGATAAAATTTCTTGTGTTGACCGAAATGTTTTAAGGGTTGGACTTTATGAACTATTATTCGCTAAGCGTGGAGAAGTGCCAGCAAAAGTGGCGATTAACGAGGCGATTGAATTGGCAAAAACTTACGGTGGTGAGAATAGTGGTAGATTTGTAAATGGCGTGATGGGTTCGGTTTACAAAGAACTTGGTGAACCCGGCAAGACGGAAACTTCCACTAAAAAAAGAGTTGATCCAGCAAAATTTCCAGTGGAACGGCTTGGTGGCGCGCTGGTTTTCTCTCGCCACAACGGTGAGATTTATATTGCCTTAGTTCACGACATTTTCGGCCATTGGACACTATCCAAAGGTCATCTTGCCGAAGGTGAAGACGAAGCGCGAGGCACAGAGCGAGTGGTGGAAGAAGAAATTAGTTTGAAACTTAAAGCCAAAGATTGTTTAGGGCGTAATGAATATATTGCCTCTCATCCAGAAAAAGGCAAAATTCGCAAGCAGGTGATTTATTATTTAGCCGAGGCAAAATTTAATGATTTGAAATTGGCAAAAACTGGTGGTTTAGATGATGCCCAATGGTTTCGTTTGCGAGATATTATTGATTTGAATTTTTATAATGACATTTTGCCGATTGTTACCAAGGGAGTAAATTTATTGTTGGGAAACAAATGAACTTTTCTGAATTTGAAAAAAAAATCGGCGTGAGTTTTGAAGACAAAGCGCTTTTGAAACAAGCGTTTACTCATCGTTCCTATCTAAACGAAAATCGCAAAACTAATTTGGAACACAATGAGCGTCTAGAATTTCTTGGTGATGCTGTTTTGGAATTAGTCGTTACGGTTTACCTTTACGAAAAATATCCCACTTATAATGAGGGCGAAATGACCTCATTGCGCTCAGCCTTGGTTAACGCCAACATTATGGCTGATGTAGCCAACAAAATAAAAATGAATAATTTTATGTTGCTGTCTCGAGGTGAAGCCAAAGATACCGGCCGCGCTCGCCAGTATATTTTGGCGAATGCCATCGAAGCGCTCATCGGTGCGATTTTTCTTGATCAAGGTTATCAAGTGGTTGAGAAATTTATCGGTGAAAATCTTTTTTCACTTTTACCAAAAATTCTTAAGGAAGGACTTTGGATGGATGCCAAGAGTCATTTTCAAGAAAAAGCTCAAGAGGTTACCAGCATTACTCCCGCTTACGAAACCATCAAAGAAACCGGTCCCGATCACGACAAGCATTTCACTATTGGCGTTTTTCTCGGCAAAGAAAAAATAGCGGAAGGTGAGGGTAAGTCAAAACAAGATGCCGAGCAAGCCGCCGCTCGCGCTGGCCTCAAAGCCAAAAACTGGAATTAGAAATGTTCTAGGTGCGGTGCCAGCATTTTCCCATCATTTTTCGTGGTATGCGTCTTTTTTAGACTACACTTATTTTTAACGATCGTGAAAGTTAGTTGTATATCACCTTTTAAGATAAAGGCAGTTGGAAATAATCGCGAATTGTTTTGTCATTCTCAACAGAATCAACAATAAGATAAAGGAGATCCTTTCCGATTTTCAAATCAGCCTTAATTAAATTGATGAGGTCTTCGCAGTCATAAGGATAAGCCCAAACACTTTTTTGAAGTTTCATAAACCCTACCGCAGTAATGGTGTTGCGAATTTTATCTCGAATACCTCGACGCTTTTCCGGCACATCAAATATCAAAACCCTCCATTTCTTGTCCCATCGTTTCGGTTTTGTTAATTTGTAATCACGCAACTCAAGTTGCCGTAATTTTGCGTTACCTTTATCAGTTAATCTTAGAAATTTGCCATCATAAGTTAATAGACCGGCTTTGACCAAACGCCTTCGTGAAGAATTAAAAATTTCTTTCTGACGGCGTTTAGGAAACAAACCAATCTGCTTAAAGGCTTGCAAGGCGTTGGGCGCAAGTAGGGCAACGCTTAAGAATCCGGCGGTTGCCACTGTTTGGAGCACAATTTTTTGAATATTTCTATTTCGCGTTCTTTTTCTTAATTCTTTTTCTAGTATTCCCATACAGCTATTTTACACGATCGTGTAATTTTGCTGTAGATTGACATTTTTGGGTAAGGGTGATAACTTTCTAAATAGAAACGGCGGTGCGATTCTGCTAAAAGTCAACACCTTTATAAGAAAGGACAAAATATGGGAACGGGAAAATTAGTGGATTGTTGTAGTGATGGTGATCCATACGAATGCCATTGCAGTTGTCACTCTGACAGAAAGCTAGGCCTACTCTCTGAGCATTGTACTCCTTGTTGTGAAGTATCACCATGTGGACTCAAGATTATGATTGGAGCTATGCAACTTTACATTAGTCAATGTGAGAGATGTAGAACTGTCGGCGAACAAGCCGCACCTTGACGGCAAGGTCAAGAAATAAATCAAAGCGCCTGACCAGTGCTTTTTTGTTTAAAAAAACCACCGGGATTTCTCCGGGTGGTTGCGAGCTTTCAAATTATCAAGCTCAACACAGAGGATCTGTGTTTGGCATCATTTCAACACTTAATTCGCCGACAAGAAACCCGAATCGAAGTTTCAAATCATCCGTGAAAGGAATCCAACCCTCACCTTGTCGAGACATTGTAGTACTCTCCACCTCGAAGTCCGACAACCGGTAATTTCGGGGATCTTTAATGCCGAGAACAGCGAAAAATTCTCGCATGAATTCAATTACTTCTTCACAGAAAGACCGTCGCAAATTGAATGAAATCTTGAAGCCACTTCCAAATTCACTTGCGGACACTTTCACATAACGCATCTCTGCGCTCTTGTGTAATGTATTGAGTCTTTTGATTATCTCTGCTTTACGAGTTGTTGGACCAATACAGCCACGGATCACATCGAATGTGAGTATGGCGGTTCTTGCTTCAATCATGTCTGTATTGGTAACAGACACTGCTTTCATGTTACGAATGACATGCATCAGTCCTTTGGAACCTTTGAGATCGGTCACAGAAATATTTGTTTCCCAATCCACACCATGACACATCCAGGTTATTACCGTCTTTTGCCAGTGTTTTGTTTTCATTGTTTTGATGCTGCCTATAGCCTTAGCACTTTATATGCCAAGTGGTTGGCATCAAACCAACTCTTTGAGGCAGCTTCATGAGTTTTATAGTAAATAAGGCCCACAAGGCTACCCCAAAATTTATCAATGAACTCTATTGTTAATACTATTAGTATTTTTGATTAAGTCAACTCACTTTTTTGTGGTAAAATCTTGAGGTGAAATTGAAATCATTGGAATTGATTGGTTTTAAGTCATTCGCCAAAAAAAGCGAGCTGTCTTTTAATACGCCGATTACGGCGATTGTTGGACCCAACGGTTCCGGCAAAAGTAATGTTGCTGAAGCGTTTCGTTTTGTTTTGGGCGAGCAATCCATTAAATCAATGCGTGGCAAAAAAGGAGAGGATTTAATTTGGAATGGTTCGACACGCTCACCACGACAAAATCGCGCGGCGATTAAATTGACATTTGACAATAGTCAGAAACTTTTGAATGTAGATTTTGACGAGGTAATTTTAGAGCGTGTGGTGCACCGTGATGGTGTTAATGAATATTTGGTCAATGGCAGTCAAGTGCGTTTGCGCGATATTTTGGAATTGTTAGCCGGCGCTCACATTGGGCCGTCGGGTCATCACATTATTTCCCAAGGCGAAGCTGACCGAATTTTGAATACCAATATTAAAGAACGACGATTGATGATTGAAGACGCTTTGGGTTTGAAAATTTATCATTACAAAAAACAGGAAAGCGAGCGCAAATTGGAAAAAACAGAAGAGAATATAAAATCGGTGGAATCTTTGCGTCGAGAAATCGCTCCCCACATCAAATTTCTTAAAAAACAGGTGGAAAAAATTGCCAAAGCCGCCGAGTTGCGAGCGAAACTCGTCGCGCTCTATCACGAATATTTTCGTCGCGAGAGCGCCTACCTCAATCACGAGCGTGGGACATTGGTGGAAGAAAGACGATTGCCGAGTGAAGAATTGAAAAAAATTGAGTGTGAACTGGCGCGAGCGCGCAAGGTTTTGGAAAATTCGCAGGCGGCTGACAAGCAAAGTCACGAACTTTTGACTTTGGAAAGTGAGTTGCGGACCTTGCGCGCTCGCAAAGACGATTTATTTCGTGAGCTGGGGCGATTGGAAGGTGAGTTGGCGGCGGAGAAGCGTTTGTTTCAGCGGCTGGAATTAGAAGAAAAAAATGAAGAACATCGCACCATCGCCTGGCGAGAGGTGGAAAAATTGGCTAAGGAAATTGAAGAGCAAACTATTCTAGAAAAAATTAAAGAGTTGGTGGCCAATTTTTTGACACTTCATAAAAAAAATTATGACAATGCTGCCCTACAGGAATCAAATCAAGCTGTTGAAAAAATAAGCAAAGAAAAAGTGGATTTGGAAGAAGCGTTGAAAAAAGAAGTTACCGATGAGGAAAAACTTTTGGCAAAATATAATGAACTAAAAAATTCTTTGGAAAAAGAAAAGAACGAAGGTCGCGCCGCCGAGCGGGAAGTGTTCCGTTTAATGGCGGCGCAAAATGAAATCGCTAGCAAGTTGCAAATGTTACGAGCTCGCGAGGAAAAATTGCGTGCCGATGAAGAAGAGTATAAAAGGGAATTGACCGAAGCAGTGGCCATTGCCGGTACAGAAGCGATTCGTTATGAAGAAGCAAATGACAAAATTGAACTGCGCTCGGTGCAAAATGAACGGCGTCGGGAGTTAGAAAAAATCAAAATTCGCATTGAGGAAATGGGTGCGGGTGGTGGTGGAGATATTATTAAAGAACATCAGGAAGCCGAGGAGAGAGATGCTTTCCTAGCAAAAGAAATTATTGATTTAGAAAAAACCAGCGATTCGTTGAAGGGATTGATTGCCGAGTTGGATGAAAAGTTAACGGCGGAATTTAAAACTGGTGTGGCAAAAATTAACACCGAGTTTCAAAAATATTTTGCGATGATGTTTGGCGGCGGCGAAGCCAGCATTGAAGTAATTCGCGAAAAGAAAAGAAAGAAAACAACTGCGGAAGAAATCGGTTTGTTTGACGAAGATATTGAAACCGTCGCTTTGGCAAAATTGGTGGGCGAGGAAGAGGAAGGTGAAGAAGGTATAGATATTCGCGTTAATTTACCGAGAAAAAGAATTAAGGGTTTGGATATGCTGTCCGGCGGCGAGCGAGCGCTCACTTCTATTGCTTTGATTTTTGCCGTTTCCCAAGTCAATCCACCGCCGTTTATAATTTTAGACGAAACCGACGCTGCTTTGGACGAAGCTAATTCGCGCAAGTATGGCGACATTATTGAAGAACTTTCCAAAAAATCCCAGTTGATTTTAATCACTCACAATCGCGAAACAATGTCTCGCGCCGGAGTGCTCTACGGCGTGACTATGGGTTCCGATGGCGTCTCCAAATTGCTCTCCATCCAATTCGCCGAGGCCGTTGAAGTGGCGAAGTAAATGTTGACAAAATTTCATTAGTGAATATAATGGGCAGACATTGGTTATCAAAAAATGGCTTAAATAAGCCAGTTTATTGATTGTTTATTAATTAATTTTTATAATATGACAAAGGTTAAAAAAATCTTTCCATTGGGCGACCGAGTGTTGGTTAAGCCGATAGACACGGATGAATTAGCGACTAAAACCGATTCTGGCATTATTATTCCCGACACTGTTTCCAAAGAAAAACCGGAGCAAGGAAAAGTGCTCGCAATTGGCGAAGGCCGTTATGATGACGGAAAACTTATTAAACCGCGCGTCAAAGAAGGTGACCGAGTGCTTTTTTCTAAATATGGCTATGACGAAATAAAAATTGAAGACGAAGAATTGTTTATTATCAAAGAAGAAAATATTTTAGCGATTATTAAATAAAAATATGAGTAAAAAAATTTTATACAACGAGGACGCTCGGAAAGCTCTAAAACGCGGTGTGGACAAAGTGGCTGACGCGGTGAAAATTACCATCGGCCCACGCGGTCGCAATGTGGTTTTTGACCGCGGTTACGGCGCGCCAACCATTACCAATGACGGTGTGTCCATTGCCAAAGAAATTACGCTCAAAGATAAATTTGAAAATATGGGCGCGGAAATTGCCAAAGAAGTTGCCAACAAAACTAATGATGTTGCCGGTGATGGCACTACCACCTCGGTAATTTTAACCCAAATGATTTTCGCTGAAGGCCTGCGCCAAACCGGTTTCGGCGCCAATGCCATGGCCATTCGTGGTGGCATAGAAAAAGCCACTGAGTTGGTTGTCAAAGCGTTAAAAGAAATTGCCAAACCGATAAAAGACAAAGAAGAAATCCGCCAAGTAGCGGCAATTTCTTCTGAAAATGAAGCGGTGGGACAAATTATCGCCGATACCATTGATAAAGTTGGTAAAGATGGCGTAGTAACAGTGGAAGAAGCGCAAACTGTCGGCGTGGATTCGGAGGTGGTGGAGGGTTTGGAATTTGATAAAGGTTATGTTTCGCCTTATATGATTACTAATGCCGAAAGAATGGAAGCGGAATATCATGATCCAGCGATTTTGGTAACCGACAGAAAAATTTCTAGCATCAAAGAAATTTTGCCGTTGCTGGAAAAACTGGCCGCTACTGGCAAAAAAGATTTGGTAATTATTGCCGAAGAAGTGGAAGGCGAGGCGCTAACGACTTTTGTTTTAAATAAATTGCGCGGTTCATTCAACGTTTTGGCAGTCAAAGCGCCGGGTTATGGTGACAGGAAAAAAGATTTGCTGGGTGATATCGCAGTGACTATTGGCGCTAAAGTAGTTTCCGAAGAACTTGGTATCAAATTGGAAAATGCTGACCCAAAAATGCTTGGCCAAGCGCGCCGTGTCATTTCTAACAAAGATAAAACCATAATTGTTGGCGGTAAAGGCAAAAAACCAGATATTGAAGCGCGGGTAGCTTCACTCAAAAAACAAAAAGAAGCGCTTGATTCCAAATATGATGTTGAAAAATTGGATGAAAGAATTGCTAAATTGTCTGGTGGTGTGGCGGTGATTCGTGTTGGCGCGGCGACTGAAACAGAAATGAAATATTTGAAATTAAAAATTGAAGACGCAGTCAATGCCACCAAAGCGGCAATTGCCGAAGGTATCGTGGCTGGTGGTGGCGTGGCTTTAATCCGAGCGGCGGAAAAAGCTAGCGAATGGTTGAAGCGCGAAAAAACCAAAAAAGAAATTCTTACTAAAGAATTTGAAGTTGGTTTTAATATTGTGCTTAAAGCTTTGGAAGCGCCGTTGCGCCAAATCGCGATTAACGCTGGTAAAGAAGATGGCTCGGTGATTGTGGAAAAAATTCGCCTTGGCAAAGGTAATATTGGTTATGATGCGCTCAAAGATGAAATGGTTGCTGATATGTTAGTTGCCGGTATTATTGACCCGGTGAAAGTTACTCGTAGCGGTTTGGAAAATGCCGCCAGTGCCGCCGCTATTTTGCTCACTACCGAAGCGGCGATTGCCGATGAACCAGAAGAAAAGAAACCGCCGGTTCCGCATATGGGGGGTGGAGAGATGGAATATTAGAGTTTGTGCATTGCGCAGGTCAAACCTGCGAATTTCGCAGGTTTGACCTGCGCAGCAAAAAGGAAAGGCGGCCGTGAGGTCGCCTTTTTGATTGGCCAGGATTCTGGTTAGCAAGTGGGTGGGTCGGGGTCGGGATGTTCCTCTTGCCACCTGATGGCAAATTTCTGCATCTCTTTGTGAAAAGCGTCTTTCCAACGCTCCTTCGCGAGTTCCAGCTCCTCAACCTTTTTGAATTTCTTTTCAATCTCTTCTTTGGAACAGAAGGTTTCGTTGAGAATCTCTTGCTCGAACATTCTGCCCCCAGAGAGGTTATCTCCTCTCCGCAATACTTTTTGTACTTGATACAGAAGACCTTCGAGTGCCGCCTGCCGACACCCTTGGTGCCACTGGGAATCCAAAGCATTTTTTCCACAGTATTTACATATTTGAAGTTGAGCCATAATTTGCCTTTCTTTGATGGTTTTTGTTCTGGTGGTAGATTAGCATTTAACTTGTTTTAGGACAATCTTTGTTATAAAATACCAGTATGAAAGGTTTTGTGGTAAATCTAGAAGAAGCGACTAAGCGGAATGAAAATTTCCGGCAGGTTTTATACACGGCGAAAAATTGCCAGCTAGTTTTGATGTGTCTTCAGCCAAATGAAGACATCGGCGAGGAAATTCATCAGCTCGACCAATTTATTCGCGTGGAAGCTGGCGAAGGTAAAGCGATTTTGAATGGCGTTGAACATAAACTTTCCGATGGGTTCGCCATCATCGTGCCCGCTGGCGCTCGCCACAATATCGTCAACACTTCCGCCAGCGAACCGCTTTTGCTTTACACTGTCTATGCTCCACCAAACCATTTGGACGGCACTATTCACAAAACCAAAACCGACGCCGTAGCCGACGAAAGCGAACATTTTGATGGTATTACTAGTGAATAAATTTAATTGAAATACTGCGTCAAATATGATACCCTAAAACTATGATTACTGATTTTATAAACTCAAAACTAAAAGATGCCGCTTACAGAATTCTCGGCGATGGCACTTACTTTGGCGAAATCCGAGGTGTAAAGGGTGTGTGGGCGAATACCAATTCTCTTGAAGAATGCCGCGAAGAATTAAAAGAGGTTTTGGAAGATTGGCTGGTGGTTAAAATAAGAGCAGGCGAAAGAGTGTCCGGTTTTTCGTCGGTCTTAGGCAAAAGGCGAATGGCTTATGCCTAGGAATATTTCTTTGCGCGATTTGGTTCGCGGGTTTAGGAAACTCGGTTTTGCTGGACCTTATCCCGGTGGTAAACATTTGTTTATGTCAAAAGGTGATTTGAAAGTTAGGATTCCCAATCCGCATCGCGGCGACATTTCACCAAACTTGCTCGCAGAAATTCTTAGACAAGCCGGCATTTCGCGAAGCGAGTGGTTAAAAGTTAATAATTAATTCATAATTAAAAAAATATGGAACCGCAAAATAAAAATAAATTGATTTTACTGATAATTGTCGCACTGGTGATTGCTGGTGGAGTTTTTGCCGCCTATTCAGTTGTCACAAAAAATCAAGCGAATCAGCAACTTGTTGACAACGACCGCAACCTCTTGTTGATTGGCATAAATAATTCGGAGTGGAAATCTTGTAATAAAGATACTGACTGCGTGGTCGTAGAAGGTAAAACTTGTTGTGGTTGTCCTGGAGCGATAAACCAAAATTTTGTTGAAAACTGGAATTCTCTGAAGCACGACAAATGTTCCACCCCAGCTCCACTATGTTCACCTTGTTTGCCACTAAGTGGCATGAAGGCAATTTGTGAAGATAATAGATGCAAAGCAATAAACGCTAATCCAATATAAAAATTTTAAAACTTTTTATGATAATTTCTTACCACGGAGTTGAATGCGTAAAAGTCCAATTTGGGGACAAGGTGTTGGTTTTTAATCCGATTTCCAAGGATTCTAAATTTGGGGCAGTGCGTTTTGGCGCAGATGTAGCTTTTATTTCTTTGAATCATCCCGATATGAATGGCGCAGAAAGTGTTGCCTATGGCGAACGCAAACCATTTGTCGCCACTGGTCCGGGTGAATATGAGATCAAAGGAATTTTCGCTGAAGGTTTAGCCGGTGGTGAGTCGGCTTATAGTGGAGAAAAATTTAATAATACAATTTATCTGGTAACTTTGGAGGGAATTAAAATTTGTTTTCTAGGCGCGCTTAATACCCCTAACTTGCCAACGCCAGTCCAAGAGGCAACCGAAGAAGTAGATATTTTATTCGTACCCATTGGTGGCAATGGTGTTTTAGGTCCAGCTGACGCCTATAAAGTAGCCGTCTCGCTAGAACCGAAAATAATTATTCCCATTCATTTTGGCGAGGTGGGTGACAAAAACGCCCTAAAAACTTTCCTTAAAGAAGGCGGCGCCGAAAATGAAAAAGCTGAAGATAAACTAACGCTCAAGAAAAAAGATTTGGAAGGAAAAGAGGGGGACATTGTGGTCTTGAACAAGGCATAATTATGTTTTTCCAATATTTAAGAAAACTACAACTATTACCGCCAGAGAAAAAGCAAATGGTGGTTTTGTTTTTGTCCGTTACCATCACCGCCATGATTTTTGGTCTTTGGCTAACGACCTTGAACTTGGGTGGCACCAACAACGAAGTCGTTGCCAAAAAAACCTCGAGCACCAGTCCCTTTGCCACCATTACTGGCGCTTTCAAGGGGCTAACCAATGAATTGTCCGAACGCATCGGCCAATTTTCAGACCAAATTGCTAATTTTCAAAAAACTGAGGTTTGGAATTTTTATCCCGATGCTTCTACTACTGCTTCTGCCACCATCCAACAAACTCTGGAAATTAACGGGAATTAAGCTAGATGAAGTTCGCCCATACTTTCTTTAATCAATCCTTTGATTTCCAAAATTGAGAGCAGAGCATTGATACGGCTAGCGGGAAAATTTAATTTACTAATTAAAATATCGCGCGCCAGTGGTTCCCGCAACAATCCTAAAATTTTCTTTTCATCCGGCGAGCAATCATTGTAAGCTAATTCCAATTGAGTTTGGCTGTTTTCCGCTTCAATTTTAAAACCCAACGCTTCCAAAAGCTCTGTCGGTGAAGTAATTGGCGTGGCCCCAAGTCGTATTAAAAGATGCGGTCCTTCAGAATTAGGTGAAAAAATAGAAGCGGGAACAGTGAGGACATCGCGATTGTATTCGGTTGCCAATTTTGCCGTGATCAAAGTGCCGGATTTTTTTTCGGCTTCTATTACTAAAGTCGCCTGCGCCAAACCAGCCATAATTCGATTTCTTTGAGGGAAAGCCCAAAGTGTCGCCAAAAAATCCGGCTCAAATTCCGAAAGCAAAGCGCCGCCGGCCTCAACAATTTTATCCGCCAAGGCGCGGTGGATTCGCGGGTGAATGGAATCGGGCGCTAAACCAGAACCCGGTACTGCCAGCGTTTTGAGGCCGGCGGCCAGAGCGGCTTTGTGAGCGATGGAATCAATGCCTAGAGCCAAGCCGGAAACAATGGTAATGGGATAACCCCGCAAACCGGCGATTAATTTTTCACAGACTTCTCTGCCATAACTGGTATAACGACGCGCGCCAACCACGCAAAGAAATTTCTGTTCCCAGTCGGGTATTGTTCCACGAATATAAAGCTTTTCTGGAGGATCGTTAATTTCTTTTAGCAATGGCGGCCAATATTCTTTTCCTAGAATTTTTATTTCCACTTTTTCCATTTGTTTATTTTACCACTTCTTTATATAATATTGATATGTTGGACATCAAATTTATTCGCGACAATCAAGAATTAATTCAGGAAGCTGCCAAAAAAAAGCAACTTAAATTTAAAGTGGCTGATTTAATTACCGTTGATACTCAACGACGCGAGCTTTTGACGAAAATTGAAAAACTCCGC
Source organism: Minisyncoccota bacterium (assembly GCA_041662545.1). Lineage (GTDB taxonomy): Bacteria > Patescibacteriota > Minisyncoccia > Phycocordibacterales > DSPV01 > 2-02-FULL-44-35. The sequence goes on along the minus strand of JBAZSH010000009.1, from coordinate 2,226 downwards.
GCCGAACAAAACGCTTTTAATCAAACTTTGGTAAAAATTGCCGAACCAAAAGAGCGCGAAACAGCAATTGTAAAAATGAAAACACTCAAAGAAGTTTTGCAAAAAGAAGAGGAAGAATTAAAAAAAGTGATGAAGAGTTGGCAATTACTGATGGTGGAAGTACCCAACATCCCGGATATTTCTGTTCCCGAAGGCAAAGATGATTCGGAAAACAAAGAAATTAGAACTTGGGGTGTGCCACCTAAATTTTCTTTTACGCCAAAAAACCACATTGAATTAATGGAGAAACTCAATATGGTAGATTTCGAAAATGGCGCCAAAGTTGCCGGCTTTCGCGGTTATTTCTTAAAAAATGAAGCGGCAGTTTTGAGTATGGCGCTCTGGCAATTTGTCTTTGATTATTTTGTTAATAAGAAAAAATTTACACCGTTTTTTGTGCCGTCGCTGGTTCGTCGCGAAAATTTAGTCGGCACCGGTTATTTGCCTCAAGGCGAAGAAGATTTGTATAAAACGCAAGACGGCGAATATCTTGCTGGTACCGCCGAAGTTGGCATGATGGGTTATTTTATGGACACCATTATTCCAAAAGAAAAATTGCCGCAAAAAATTATTGCTTTTTCTCCTTGTTTTCGTCGCGAGGCCGGCAGTCATGGTAAAGATACTAAAGGATTATTTCGGGTTCACGAATTTTACAAAATGGAACAGATAATTATTGGCGAAGCTAGTCATACTGAATCGGTTAAGTATCACGAAGAATTAACGACCAATGCCGAAGAAATTATGCAATTATTGGAGATTCCTTATCGGGTGGTAGTCAATTGCACCGGTGATTTGGGTTTGGGTCAAGTAAAAAAGTACGACCTTGAGGCCTGGTTGCCATCAGAAAACAAATATCGCGAAACCCACTCCATTTCTTATTTCCATGATTTTCAAACTCGCCGGCTTAACATTCGTTATAAAGATGCCGAAAATAAAATTCAATTTGCTCACTCGCTAAATGGTACCGCTTTGCCAACGCCACGCCCACTCATTGCTTTGATTGAAAATAATCAGCAAGCTGACGGCTCTATTTTAGTGCCGAAAGTTCTTCAAAAATATGTCGGCAAAGAATCGATTTTATAAAACCAAACGGCCAAATAGTTTGGCTGTTCGTAGGAGACGAGCTCAAGTGATAATCGGCGTTTTGATTTTGGTAATTTTTGCTATAGCGTTATTTTTCCTTTCCTGGTTTTTAAGCCGGCCATTTGTTGTTATTAATGAGATTACCGTTTCGGGCAATTCACTTATTGCCTCAAAAGACATTTTAGCGACAGTAAAAAATATTATTTCTGATTCTTATCTCGGTTTATTTACCAAAAGTAACATTTTTCTTTATCCAGAAAAGAACATAGAAAAAACGCTAGCCGCCAGTTTTCCAGCAATCAAAAGCATACACAGTAATTTGGAAAATTGGTACACTCTGAATTTATCAGTGGAGGAACGCGTCCCGTCTGCCCTGTGGTGTCAATCAGTCGCTTCCACCGATTGTTTTTATCTTGATAGTGACGGATTGATTTTTTCGCCGGCACCAGTTTTTTCCGACAACATTTTTCTAAAATTTACTGGCGGGCAAATCACCGCTAGTTCTTCGCCAATCGTCGGCAAAAACTTTTTACCACCGGACGAGTTTCGGCGCATCGCGTTCTTTCTGGAATCATTACTGCCGTTGGGTTTAGTTGCCACCAGTTTACAAATTGACGGCGATGATTACCAAATCCAACTGAAAGCAGGCGGTCGGCTAATCATCAAAACTACGGGCGATCTTTCTGTTATTCTAGAAAACTTACGGACCATTTTGCGTTCCAACAATCTTACACAAGCGCTCGCTCGTGGCGGCGTTATTGATTACATTGATCTTCGCTACGGTAACAAAGTTTTCTACAAGTTTGAAAATTAAAATTTTTAAGCAAAATTGCTTTTTTTTCAGCTTTGTGTTACTGTATCAATAGTAATTTTTGTACACAAACGAAAGGTGATAAATGAAAAAGTACATTGTTAGCACGGTGGCCTTTATGGCCTTGGCAATTAACGCCTTTGGCGTTGATGGCGACTTCGTTGATCCCAACCTTGGGATCTCGAAAATCAACATGTGGGCATCGGTATGCCCAAACAACAAAGCCGACTTGGCTACCGTTTGGGTTCCGTGGAGAACTCGAACTCTTGGCTTCTTGATGGGCAATGAAGCCC
>JBAZSH010000008.1:0-36516 GCA_041662545.1 Minisyncoccota bacterium | reverse complement strand
GGGCTTCATTGCCCATCAAGAAGCCAAGAGTTCGAGTTCTCCACGGAACCCAAACGGTAGCCAAGTCGGCTTTGTTGTTTGGGCATACCGATGCCCACATGTTGATTTTCGAGATCCCAAGGTTGGGGTCAACGAAGTCGCCATCAACGCCAAAGGCGTTAATTGCCAAGGCCATAAAGGCCACCGTGCTAACAATGTACTTTTTCATTTGTTCTTTCTTTCTGTTGTTGTTGTTGTTTTCTGTACTCCCTACAAACCTGTCGCACACCCTATCAGGTATAAGTTATTTAGTCAATACCTCACCAATGTAATCTGCCTCAACCACAAAGCGGTCAGTTTTTTTGCCAAAAGAGTCGCAAGTGGAAAGAGTCAACTTTCTTTTACCCACTTCAAATTTTACCAACACCTCATTTTGGTCAACTAGTTCAACTTTTGTTACTTTATAGCGATACTCTTTTTCATCAGAGAATAATTTTATTTCATCACCTAAGCGGAGTTCATTGAGTCGGTTTAAAGACTTGAAGGCCTGATTATTAACGACCACCCAGTTGGTGCTGTGGCCGAAAAGAAACATATTGGTGTTACTCTCTAGTGAACCGGAGCCCGGATAGTGCACAACGCCCTTGAGCAAAGCTTCATCCAAGACAGTTAGATCTCGGCTTTGGGGATTTTCCACCGGTGAGTTCACACCAATTTTTTCAATCATTAAACGGATTGGTTGTTTACCGGTTGTTGAGGTATCTGGTTCCAGTGTAGGTAAATCATTGGCCAATGGACCAACGGCATTTCCTTTTTTATCAAATAACGACAAAACTACCGCGTTCATTTCCTTGATTTCCATTGGTGCCAAATCGGCAACCAAGAGCAAGGTGTAACTAGCGGCGAAAATTACAAGCCAGATAATAAAAGATGAAAAAAATTTCATAACTTGACAATAATTTGTTTGATGTTAAACTCGCTAAATATACACGATTTGCAAAAATTGTCAATATTAATATGAATTATATGAATTATTCCAAAATTGTTAACAACGTTAGCTTTATTGCTCTGATCGTGATCGGCGCTTTTGCCGGCTTTATGATTGGCGTTAAGTTGCCGGCGGTTTTTGCCTCCTTTTATCCTCCTTCCTCACCTAAGGTTGCTGCTGTGGTTCAGGCCGTTTATCCAATTACCCCGCCCGTTAATTTTGCGGCTACGACCACCGAACCCGAAGTTATCCCAGAAGTTGAGAATGTGCCCGAACCTATTCCGCCGTCAGTTGTGCCAGTTGTCGTGCCAGTTAAAGATATCGGTAAGTCGGATTTGTCAGTAAGAGTTTTAGAGACAGGTATTATTGATAAGGTTTCCAATATCTTTGTATCTACTACCACTTTGCATTCCACCGATCGAATTGCCGTTCGCTTTGTGGTTGAAAATTTGGGCACCAAAGAGACCGGCGTCTGGTATTTCAACGCAGTTTTGCCCACCACCTATCCTTTCTTTACTTATGTTCCCGATGGTCAAATATTATTGAGACCAAACACAGGAATTGAATTTACTTTGGGTTTTGACAGCATCAAAGAAGCCGACGGTAATGTACTAATCATTAACATTGACCCAGCCAACTCAATCTCTGAAGTTAGTGAGGACAACAATATTGTCCGCGTTACTATTGATGGTGTAATTTTTCGGCAGTAATCAAAAGAGTTGAACCGATGAAGATTGAAGAATAGGTGCCAGCGATGATGCCGATGATTAAAGCTAAAGAAAACATTTGAGTGGAGGTGGCGCCGATGAAGAACAAAACAATTAAGACCAAGATAGTGGTCATTGAGGTGTTGATAGACCGGACAAATGTTTGGCTGATACTTTCGCCGACAATTTGTTCAAAGGGTTTTTTGGCGTGCGTTTCGCGATTGACTTTCAAATTTTCCCGCACTCTATCAAAGACCACAATGGTATCGTGGACGGAAAAGCCGAGCACTACCAGTAGAGCGGTGACAAATAAAGTGTCTACTTCCACACCCTGAAAATGTCCTAGAACAGCAAAAACACCAGCTGGAATCAAGACATCATGAATCAAAGCCAAGACGGTTATCAAGCCGTATTTCCAAGAAGCTACTGGTTCGGAGACCTTGCGAAAAGCGAAAGTGATAAAAAGAACAATACAAATAATTACAAAAATAATGGAAAATAGTGATTTGCGTACAGCTTCTTTTCCAAGCAAAGGCCCGACGGAATCAAATCTTTCCTCAATTATTTTTTTTGCTCCATCGTTAGAAAGCGCCTTGAGTAATGCTGTCCGTTCCAATCCTTCTAACTCGCGGGTTCTAATGAGGAAGCCCGTCTCGCCTACTGGCCGAATGGAATGTTCTCCTAAGTTAAGCGCGCTTAGATTTTTTTCTATATCAGAGACCATCGGTCTACCATCAGGATAAGAAATTTCAACAATAGCACCACCTTTGAAATCAATACTCAAGTTTAATCCCCAGATTGCTAGCGCGACAATAGAAATACCAACCAAAACAATGGAGATTATGTAAAATATTTTTCTATTATTGACGATAAACATTTTTTTATTTTATCTAATTCCGCAACTGAAAAGAAATCTAGTAATTTTATTTTCTCCCTTAAAACCAAGCGCGAATAGCAAAGTGCGGGAAACAGTGATGGCGGTGAGCATACTGGTAATAACACCGATGCCGAAAACCAGAGCGAAACCTTTAATTACCGAAGTGGAAGCGAACCAGAATAAAATTACGGCAGTGATGATGGAAGAAAAATTGGAATCGCGAATGGAAGTCCAAGCTCGGGCAAATCCCTCGTGAATAGCGTTGGTTAGAGTTTTACCACGGCGCAATTCTTCTTTGAGTCGTTCAAAAATTAAAATATTAGCATCTACCGCCATCCCGATGGATAAAATAAAACCGGTTATGCCAGCGGCTGTCAATGTGACTGGAATCAGTTTGAATAAAGCCAAGTTTAGAACTATGTAAATCGCCAAAGCTATAATTGCTATTAAGCCCGGCAGACGATACCAAAGAATTAAAAACAGGGCGATGACTAGAAAAGAAATTTCACCGGCTTTAATACCGGCCTTGACCGCGTCTGCTCCTAGCGAGGCGCCGATTTTTTGAGTGCTTAAAAGTTTAATCGGTACTGGCAAAGCGCCGTAGTTTAAGTCGCGTACTAATGTCTTGGCTTCAGCTGGTGTGAAATTGCCGGAAATTACCGCGCTACCGTCGCGAATTTCTTCGCGCACTACCGGCAAAGAAAGAGGTTGGCCGTCAAGAAAAATTCCCAGCACTTTGCCGACATTTTCTTTTGTAATTTTGGCGAACAAATCTTTACCCTCACTGGTAAAATTCAAAAGCACTTGCGGTTCATTAAGGTTTTGGTCAAATTCCAGCGAGGCGCGTTTGAGTAGACGACCGGTCAAACCGGTTGGCGTCAAAACAACAGTTGGTGTGGTTGTCCCAACGGCGGGCGGGTCTTCTCTAACTAATTTAAATTCCAGCAATGGTGTCTTGCCAATCATCTCAATGGCCTTATCAACATCGGCAACGCCGGGCAATTCCACAATCAATTTTTGGGCGATAGCTTTGCCGGCAACTAAACCGGCCGATTCGGTTTGGACGAGCGGTTCGGAAACACCAAAAAGATTGATGCGTCTTTCAATGACATTGCGCAGAGCGTCCATTGAGGAAGCCACATCGTCGTCGGCAACTTCGGAAACATCAGCTTGATAGACCAAATGACTGCCGCCGTTCAAATCCAGGCCAAGTTTGAATGCATAATCGGAATTACCGAGTTCCGTATTATAAACAAAATAGCCGACACCAATGGCGGCGATGATAACTAATAAAGCAATGATTCTTTGCCCAAACATTTTTATGTTGTTATCTTACCTATTACCAAAATTTTCGCAAGCTCGCAGGATTTTACTTTTGTCAGATTTTTTGATATTCTTCGTCAAAGAAAAATGCATGCGCGTGTAGCTCAGGTGGTTAGAGCGCGTCACTGATAATGACGAGGTCCCAGGTTCGAGTCCTGGCACGCGCATTTTTAAGAAGAATTATATTCAGTCAAACCTAAACTATTGCGAAACAAGAAATGGTTGATATGAGTAAGTAAATTCAATCTTTTGTTCTTTAATTTCCTCTATTTTTTTATTCTTCAAAACAACAGTCAGCAGCAAGCCTGATTTGGTATCATCTGAAAAATTCTGATCAAACACAAAATTTCCTAAACTGTATGCAATATACCCATCATTATATTTCTCCACTTCTTGTACGACATGTGGGTGATGACCGACTACTAAGTCAGCACCGGCATTAACCGAAATATGCGCTAGATTTTCTTGAAAAGAATTATGATGCGTCTCATATTCATCACCCCAATGGAAAGAAACTATTACAACATCAGCCAAGGTTTTTGCCTTTTGCACATCAAGAATTATTTGATCTTTGTCCGAAAAAGCAATTGCCGGTTTTGAGCTCATACTTCCGAGAGATGGCGGAAGTAAGTTTGTGTAACCTAAATATGCGATTTTTGTTCCTCTTATTTCCCTTACAACGGGCGTATGAGCCTCTTCGTATGATGACCCTCCGCCGATGTAGCTTATGCCGTTATCTTTAAGGATTTTGAGAGTATCTCTAAAAGCTTCAGCCCCGTAATCCCAAATATGGTTATTGGCTACTGACAAGACATCGAAACCAGAATACAAAAGGCCCTCGACTGACCGAGGATCTGCTTCAAAAGAATATATACTGCCCACCTTAGTTCCATTCCTTGAAATGGGTCCCTCTAAGTTTCCAAAAGTAAGGTCGGCATTTTTCAGAAAATCGGTCGTCTTTAGAAATGGGTAATGCCAATCACTATTCTTATTCATAATATTATTGATCCCTCGCGAGAGCATGATATCACCAACAAAAATAAGCGTTGAAGTTTCGTTACTATTATTTTGAGATGAGGCTTTATTCTTAATACCCCAAAAACCAAACACATACCCCGTTGTATAGTCCGAGTTCTGCATAAGATCATTGGTATTTAAGATTATGAGGTCATCTGTATCAACAGCTTTCTTTTCATTCATTACGCCCATAAAAACTGCCATAGATTTACCAGAGTCCGCTGTGACTAGAGAAAGAGCTTCAAGATCAAGATTGCGTACTACTCCTCCAGAAATCTGGTCGAGAGGCATTGCTTGATCAGTTGGGAGATAGTGCGAAAAATCTACGCTTGCAATAAGCACAGTCTCATCGTCAATAAGTGTTGCCAACATTTTTCCCAATGCCTCCGCATGATTTTTGGTGGTATTTGACCGAAGAATGATTGGTGTTACTTTAGCCCCTGGGAAAATTTTGCTGATAACTAATATCTGGGAACCAACAGAATGTTCTGGATCGAATGGAGATTCGTCGATATTTGCTAATTTTGCGTCCTGTAACTTTGAAGCTAAACCATCTATTGGCCTAACTTCACCGTAGGCAGTGAAAAAACTAGCGTTCGATATCGTTATGGGTGCTTTACCTGCGTCGGTGTGATCGGGTCCGATAACGATGAAATTTCTAACTGATTGTGTCCGCTTTAGACGACTGTAGAACTCAACTAATTGGGGTATGGTCGTCGGGATGTGATGAGACATAACACCACCATAGATATGTTCTAGGTTAAGTGGTTGGACTGATTGTTCTGCTTTGACTACCCTCTCTATTTCAGGGGCATACTCATTCAACTGCGACTGGTGATATATAATTTCAGACCCGTTGCTTTTTACTGATACTAGGCCGAGGGCCACCCACAATATTAAGAGGGTCAGCAAAAACAATAGTATAATTTTTGTTTTTGCATTACTTAACGATGATTGAATCTTCATTTGATATCGTTACACTCTCGAAGTTTCGGAGCGATTGCAAGATGGCTGGCTCGGCTTTATAGGTGCCTTTTGAGACTACACGAGCGTAATAGTAGACAGGCAGATTTACATTTTTATCTATTACGAATGTTATCTTTTGATCATTAATTTCTGCCGGATAAATTCTTGAATCGTAGTTGCGATAGTATCTGGCCGACTCTTGATCTATTGGGCGCAACCCGCTTGGCAGGTAATCGATAATTTGATAGGAACCATTGAGTGCATTTCCACTGAATTGAGGATTTAATCGTACCAACACAGAATCTCCTTCGTTGAATATTTTTGTTACACTGCTGTTTACCTCATAAGAACGGTTCAGTGACAAGTTTTTATCTTTAGAAATTGATTCGGGCGATGACTGTTGTTCGTAAGAAGTAACTATACCTAGTTTGCCCTTGACATCAGAGAGTTCCAAAGATGTCAGCTCCTGCGGTGAAAGTGTAGGTCCAATAACTCACCATTTTTAAGTGTTTTACTTTCTTCTTTTGATCCTGCTTTATAAGCAAACCCGACTTCTTCAGGATTAAGCTTGGGTAGTGCAGATTTTATGTAGAGGAGTTGTTGGAGATTATTCAGAGTCTCCTTGGGGAAATTTTTATCTACATATAAAGCAAGTTGGGTAGATTCAGGTTCTTCAAGACTTGCGGTTAGTGCGGCAACCAAAGCTGTTGTGGTAATTGTATCGTCACCTTTGAGGCCATCAACATAAGCATAAGACGATTTGATTTGAACTGAGGGCTTTATTGTTTGCTTGTAATAAGCACGCGCTTCTTCTTTTGCTCCGATTGAATCAAGGGCAAGGGCAACAAACACTTTGTCTTTAAGCGTAAGTGATTTATCGCTCTTGATTTTCTGAATTTTAGTAAGTACTGGCTCATTGAATACCGTGAGACCATACAGAGCACGAGTTATTCTTGATGAATCCGATTTAGTATCACCAAGAGATTGGAGTAGGTAACTCTTGAGTGATGCTCGATCAAACACTGAGTCCTCAAAGAGGTGCGCGGAAATTGCTGACAATTCAAGATCATCACTGCTGTAAGGCAGTAACTGCAAGCCTCCCAGATAAGCTTGATATTTAGTGGCCTGAAATTCTGGTCTTTCATTCTTCTCTCCAAAATAGTTATTGAGAAGATTTGTTGCAATCAGTTGTGTTCCTTTTTGATCAAGTCTAACGCCCCATTGATAACTCAAAGATTTGAGCTCGTTATACAATCGACCTCGACCATACGAGCTGAAAGTAAGCGTTGTATAGCCAACGGCGTTATTTTTAATTTTTAGTCCCGCAGACCCTTCATAAAAGTCTGAAGTATTTTTTGTAAAGTAACTACTCAAAACACTTAGCGGCCGAGTGAGAGCATCGGAAAATCCACCACTACTTGCTCTCACTGTAAGTTGGTGACTTCCAAGGGTTAATGTCCCAAGGGGTATTTCAATATTATTTCCGCCAGACCTATCGATTTTTTTGAACGGCAATGTAGGACTTTCGACTGTATAGTTTGCACTTCCTTGATTTACTGCTGTCCCAAATGTTCTTAATCGGAGAATAAGTTGATCACCCGCAAGGTATGTATTATTCAATGTAGCATCTACAAAGAGTGGCAAGGTAACAGGAATAAAGTATACATTTTTTCCAGCAAACAAATCTTTGGTAACAGCCTGACTCGTTAAACGCCACGAAGTTATGTTGTCAGGGAGTTTAAATTCAGTATGAGCGTATCCTCCAGCATCTGTCGTGACAGATTTAAAGATTGCCATTTCCTGAATATTTGAGCGAAGCGCATCATCTCCACCTCCACCTTTTTCAGCACCTCCGCCACCATAGGGAGGCATATTAGAGGTGCGAATTACAACCTGTGAGTAAATATCTTTATAGAGATCATTAATAATGTCTTTTTCATCTGGTCTGATTGAGAATACAGCTTCATCAAGAGCAGAGAGGTTCACTTCTGCTTTAACAGGATTATTATTTTTGTCTGACACTCTTATATCCAGGCTGATGTTGTCTCCCGGTCTATAAGTCAGCTTGTCCTTTGTAATGGCTATATTTAATCGTCGCTCATTGGCGTCAAAAGAAATATTTTGAAGATACGAGTTGTGGAAACGGCCACCCCCAAACCAGCCCGGCCAAATGCCTATATTCGGAATGTCCTTATTCTGGAATGTTGCATTATATTTTGGTGTATCCTGAATCCGATACTCAATGACTCCGTTATTTACGGCCATGAACATATAATTCCCTTGTCCTTCGGGCGGCATAATTCCTTGATAAGTCTGTAACTGGAGATTTATTGGGTCGCCAACTTTGTAGTTCTTATTATTATTATCCGGATTAAAGAGATAGTAGGAGGAGTCTTGCGAACCATAGTCCACATTACCCAAGCCACCATAAACATACCGAGTATCTTTGACTGCCCTGCCGGCACTATCATAGGTCGTAAAAATAAATTTATAAGTTTTTTTACTTTCATGCGTAAAGGATAATTGGGCAGAACCGTTTTGGTCAGCGGTTATTGTCTGTGATGAAATAGGATGATCTTCCGATCGATAATTATAAATTGGGTAAGTCAATTTATTTATCGGATCATAGCCGGTCCCTGTTTGGTCTTTGAGGTATACAACTTCCGATATATCGACTTTTGTTGTTGCACCAATCACGGGGCCACCCAAGTACTCCTCAGTGTTCCAATAAGGTTCACCGCGAGAATTATTATTAAGGATGACCGCACGTGTTTTGACTGTAAAGGTTACGTTCGATGCTGATTGTTTTTGATTAATAGAATTATTTATGTGCGGCCCAAATACAAATACTGAAGAATTTGTTTCTATTTGTCCCTCTTCGGCTTTTGATGGCTTTACGTTCACGCTTAAGTAAGATGGCCAGTATGTTTGATCGTTTGTATATTCAGGAGTAACAGTAAATGATCCTTCTCCTTGAGGATTAAGGTTTATATTGCCTTTGGAATTTTTACCCGAAGCTCCATAAGCAGAATAAGAGAGAGGGGTATTCGTAACTGGTGTCCCATCAAAAAATTCCGTTTTTACTTTGAATGTAACGCTGTCACCAGCAAAGAGTGTATTTTTATCAGGGGTAACGGTAATTTTATAGGATGGTTTTATGTATGCACTTACGGTCACTGTTTGCTTTGCGACAATCTCATTTACTTTCCAGAAAGTTAGATCGTATGTGCCAGGCTTTAGATTGGCAAAAGATAGTTCTCCAGTGACAGTGTTGTATTCGGAGAGTTTTAGTTTCGTTTCAGCATATGTGATGACATTGTCTTGAGTCTCACTCCAGTATGGATTAGTGAGCTTAACGCTGATTTCTTCACCCGCTGCTTCGCTGTTACGAGGTTTTTCTATTGCCCAAAAGTGAAGAGTGTCAGTTGGTAAATATATATTTTTATTAAGTGAAATATAGTCCCACCAACTATCATTTTGGGTGAGAGAGGTCGCGTAACCGTATTCACTTTCCATTGGGATTACCAGAGCACCAGTAGGAATCTGGGCGATGAAAAACTTTCGCTCATTTGTATAATAAGGATCAGTTGATTTTCTTATCAATTCTGAAGGTGTGTCAAATAGAGCCACCCCATCTGCGCCGGACTTTCCAATTTCTTTATTATTAAAGAGAATGGGCACACCTCCGATATTTTTTTCGCTAGCAATATCCTTTAACCACACCAAAGATTTTGAACTCGCAAACGCCGCAAAACTAGCTACTGGGTTTACTTGAAACCATGAGATATCCTTGCTTTTTCCGGAGGTGATAACTATCGCATAGTACCCAGTTTGTAATGCTTGTGGCATTCTCATCAGTGAAGAATAATCAGTGGTCTCAAGGGGAAGATTGCCAGAAAATACTTTTTTAGTTTCTGGCAATTGATTATCAATATTCGTATAGTAATGAGCCCACGGTGTATTGCCTTGAATTTTTGTTACAGAGTCCACGAATTCTTGATCTGAATCAAATCGATAAACAGTCGCTCCAATTAAAGAGGTATTATAAGCACCAACTCCTAAAAGGATATTTGATCCTGGCTTAAATTCAGCAAATTGACGAAAGAAATATGCCGAAGGCCCTCGATTCTCGGAATAGGCTTGGGCTGTCTGAAATTGAATTATTTTCTCATTGCTCAAAACATCGTCTGTATCTTTTGCCTTTAGACCTGCTTTTATCTTTATCGTATAAATGGTTCTCTCCGCTAAAGGATTGTTGGGAATAAAACGGACTTTATTTTCAGATGCGTCAAACTTTCCTGACATTGCTGGAGTTATTTCAATAAAACTTTCAGGAGCAATAATATTGTCACGATTAAAATAGAGTTCAATCCCTGTATTTGTGGGTACATCAACACCTCTATTTCCAGGAATTGAAGATGTTATTTGAAATGGTGCTTTTACTTGATAAGCCCAACTGAAGTCACGACTTGCTAAGGGGCCTTTATCTACCTGAATGGTGTAAATCTGATTTGCTTGAAGCTCATCCTTGGGAATAATTTCAAATGTATTCTCTTGTGCTGACATTTTCTTAATACTCAAATCCATCGCTGGCATCATTTTTATATACTTTTCAAGCACCTGGGTGGTCAACGGAACTGTTGTTTTCAAAATAAAATGACTGTTTGGCGCGACACCAGCGGCATCTGCAACGCTGGCCTTGAGATCAAACTCTGAAATCTCTGTTCTATAAACAACGGAATGATAAACAAAAAATATACCGGCTAATAAAACTAAGACGGCACTGGCAATTAAATATGGCTTGCGTTTCTTTATTTTTTCTTGTTGGATGTTATTTTCATTCATAATAATATATTATTATTGTAGCAAATTTAAGTAATCAATGCTAAACTTGTAAAGTTCAAGGTCGTAAATTATTAAAAAATAAAATTTTAAATCTATAATTTATGAAACAACTTGATCCAAAAGCAGTCTGGTTTTTCTTTTTTAGTTTTGTTTTGCGGTCGTTCGTACCCATAATATTTTTGAGTATTTGGAGCTCAGCATTTCTGGGTGGTTTTCTGGTGAAGGAGAGCTTAAATAATAGCAGTGAGTTTTCATTTGGTTTTCTAAATTGGTTGTGGGTTGTCATCCCCGTCTATCTCATATTATGTTTTATTTGGGCTAAACTTACCTATCGTTTTTATCGCTATGAACTCATTGATACTGGCTTTAGAAAGGAATCAGGCGTGATCTATAAGAAGTATGTGACTATACCATATGATCGCATTCAGAATGTAGATATTCACAGGGGTATCTTAGCCCGTCTACTCGGACTATCTGATCTTAATATTCAAACTGCTGGATTTAGTGCTACGGTTGGACGCTACGGTGTGGGCGGTGTTAGTGCCGAAGGAAGATTGCCTGCCACTTCTAGAGAAGTTGCCGAACAACTCCGAGATGAGTTGATTCAGCGTGCTCGTCAATCTAAAAACCAAGGACTCTAAATTTTTTTAAAAAGAATTATATAAGGTTTCAATTTGGCCGAGCATTTTAGAGAGGCCGAATTTGGTGGCGATGGTGTTTTGTAGCGCCGCGCCGAAAACGGCGCGGCGCTCGGGATTATTTAGCAAAAATTCCACCGCCTTTTTAATTTCCGCCGGCCGGCCGGCTTGGACTAAGATACCAGACTCCATATCAGTGACGATTTCCGGCAAACCGCCGACACTAGAGGCAATAGTCGGCAGGCCCGCGCTACCGGCCTCCAGGGCGCTGTAGGGCATACCTTCTTTGATGGAAGGCAAGATAAAAACATCAAACGCCTTCAGAAGAGTGGCGGCATTATCAATATGACCGGCCAGAAAAACTTTCTCTTGTAACCCCCTTTCTGCAATAAGCCGTTCCAGTTTTTTTCTTTCTTCACCTTCACCAATAATTACCAAAATCGCTGGTAGCTCCTTATCTATTGCTTCAATGGCAAAGTTTAATCCTTTGTTTTTATGAAGTTCAGCAATGGTGCCGAACCAAAAAGTTCCATAAAGTTTTTCTTGATCGGATAAAATTTTTTTTCGAGCTTCGGTCTTGTCCAAAAAATTTATTGCCCCAATACCATTTTGAATACAGATTATTTTTTCTTTGACACCGAGAAAATCAGCAGCTTCCCTTTTATCATCTTCGGAAACGACTATGGTTTTATCTGACAGGGCGACAATTAGCCAAGAGACGAGGCGTACCATAAGTCGCCAGAGCCAACCTCGTTTTTCCCTAAAAGTCCAGCCGTGGGAAGTGTAGATAATTTTTGTTTTCAAAAAAAAGGCGGCGAGCGTAGCGAGGCCGCCGGCTTTTGGACTGTGAGCGTGAACGATGGCGGTTTTTTCTTTTCGGATTATTTGAAAAATTTTGAAAAAAGAAATCAAATCGCTGAAAATTTTAATATCGCGACCTAAGGTATCAATAGAAATTGTCCGTATGCCGGCTGTCTCAAGCTTTTCTTTGAGTAAGCCTTTACCACCCAACGCCACTATCACCTCAAATTTGTCTTTTGGTAAACCAGTCGCCAAGTCAAAAACTTGGCGCTGGGCGCCGCCAAAATTGGACTTGGTAATGACATAAAGGATTTTCTTTTTCTCCGTCATTTTGATGATTTAATGATAGCATAAATTTGGAGATTTAGTTTTTTTATTGTATGCTACATGAACTTATGGCTGGTTTGGGAAAAAGAGAAGCGTTGATTTTGTTGGTGGGCGACATCGCCATTTTCGCCTTGTCGCTTTGGCTGGCACTGTTTTTCCGTTATGGCGAATTGCCCGACGGCGCGATTTACGGTTCCCACTTGGTGCCGTTCTCATTAGTTTTCGCCTTGTCGGTCTTAGTTTTTTTTATCGCGGGTTTGTATGAAAAACATACGGTCATTTTGAAGAGCCGTTTGCCCAACATCATTCTTAAGGCCCAATTGGCGAACAGCGTTTTGGCGGTTTTGTTTTTCTACCTCGTGCCCTATTTTGGCATTACACCGAAAACCAATCTATTCGTTTATCTGATAATTTCTTTCAGTTTGATTTTGCTTTGGCGACTTTATGGCTTAGCGTTGTTTGGTTTTCGCAAAAAACAGAATGCCGTTATTGTCGGTAGTGGTGCGGAGCTAAAAGAATTATTTGAGGAGGTTAACAACAACACTCGCTACAATCTCCATTTTATTTCTTCGGTGGATTTGAATAAAGTAGAGGCAATTGATTTTCAGGAAGAAATTTTGAATCGGGTTTACGGCGAAGAGGTGTCGGTGATTGCTGTGGATTTGCGGAACGAAAAAGTAGAACCACTGCTTCCCCACCTCTATAATCTAATTTTTTCCAAAGTTCGATTTATTGATACCCATAAAATTTACGAGGACATTTTTGATCGAGTGCCACTTTCCCTTCTTCAATATAGCTGGTTTCTGGAAAATATTTCTTTGTCCCCAAAATTTTCTTTTGATTTTTTGAAACGATTGATGGATATTGTTTTTGTTTTACCTCTTGGTCTTATTTTGCTTTTACTTTATCCTTTTGTCTGGTTGGCGATTAAATTTGATGATGGTGGAACAGTTTGGAGTGTCCAAGAGCGGATTGGCCAGAACAGCCGTTTGATCAAGCTCTATAAATTTCGGACTATGGAAACAGCTAACGACGGTGGTCAATGGGGCAGGAGCAATCTTAATCGGGTAACTAGAGTCGGAGATTTTTTGCGCAAGACCAGAATTGATGAGTTGCCCCAACTTTGGAATGTTTTAAGAGGTGACATCTCCTTGATTGGGCCGAGGCCGGAATTTCCTGTGCCGGTTAAACTTTACGAAAAGCAAGTGCCCTATTATGGCGTGCGTCATCTTATTAAACCTGGTTTGTCTGGTTGGGCGCAGATTCATCATGATGAGCATCCTCATCACACCATTGATACAGTAGAGACCAAAAATAAGTTGTCCTACGATTTGTATTACATCAAAAATCGGTCTATGATGTTGGACCTTAAAATTGCTCTAAGGACAATTAAGACGCTTTTGTCCCGGAGCGGTGTTTAATATTTTATTCGCTTGTATTATGGAAGACCTCTCAAATTACAATAAACTCCGCGAAGACGCTCAAAAATTCTATGGCAACCTTCGCCCAATTCTCTCCCCAGCGCTCAATGAAGATGTTCGCTTCAATTCCGAAGGGTTCAATCATATTGTTTTCAAGGGTTCAAACCGTGAAAGAGAGCATCCATCACAAATTCTTCGTTTCAAACTATTGCCGCGTGGAGTGAAGGCGATGGTGGCCAACTTCATTTCTGGAGTATAGTGCCAGCTTGGACTACAAATAAATACCGAGATATCAAGTTGTATAACACAATGAAGGGCGACCCAGATGAGGACTGAAATCAAAAACACCCCGACTCCATCGGGGGGTGGCTTTGATGTGCCTGCCTTCGGCTTATGTATTAGCCGAGATAGGGCTGACGCCCCACAAGCACAAAGATAGTGTAGCAAGACTGCCTTGCAGTTGTCAATTACAATTATCCCCAAGCCACCGCTTGAAGGGGAAAAAAATTAAAAAACCACGCCAACAAATCCTAAAAATCCGCAAACCGGAGGATTTTAAATCCCTCCTCCCGCCGTTGGCGGGATACTCCCTTTTTCAAAGGGAGATTTTATAGGAGGTGTGAAGGTTCAACCTTCACAGGTGGTTTTCAATAGAATTATTCTGACTAATTTACTAAGACAACTCCCGCTAATAGTATAATTCCAAATATTAAATCTATTCCGAATACTACACCAAGACTTCTTTCCTCAGTAAAACTTTTTAGAAATGACGAAATAAAATTGAGGAGATAAATTGCGAACATTACATTCAAAATAAAAGCCAAATTAGACATGTTGTTTTTTTATTTATATTAAGTTTTAATCTTAGTAATTAACATCCTTGAGTAATTTAGCATTGTATCCAGAATTTTCTAAGATAAATTTTTTATAATCTTTTTGCCCATTTTTTACCGCAATGTTTGCTTCCTCTTCACTTAAATACGGGTACTTATAATAATAACTAGGGTAGTCTCCTAATTGTTTATTAGATGACACACCATAAACCCTGAAAGAACTTTTCGTGTAGTATTCACTTTTGCTAAGAGAATAATTTGAATAGTCATATTCATAATTAGTTGTGTATATACAAGAATTAAGAGTTGGACTATAAAACATAAAGTTCAATTCTTCTTTTTCCTTAACGGTGGTTGTTGATTTAAACTTTTTTAATAACTCATCTTTTATATTACTAGTCAATTTTGCGCACTCAGTGTTTTTAGAAAATAAAGTATCCTTGTCAATTTTTGAATCCAATAGGAGCTTAGACACTTTGTCTCTTAGCTCTAGAATAATTTTTTCCGCCCCCGCTTCTTTCATGACTTCATCTATGAGGGCAAGAACTAATGTATTCTGGACTTTTGAATTTTCCTCTTCCGTTTCTTTTGATACTTTATCTATCCTATCATCAACTATTTTGAGTTCGTCGTCTGGCAAAAGACTTTTATATACACTTATGTACTTATAAAATTCAATATCTTTATTAAGTCTATTGAAATTATTCTCTAAACCTACAAAATCAGAATCATTTTTAAATAACCCACCTTTTAAATTATAGATAATTAATCCAGCAATTATTAAGACCAAAATAAAAATAATAAAATCTTTGATCGTGATATTTTTCATAAAAATTTTAAAAAATATAGTAATTTCTACTATTTATAACTTATACCCACCAGCGTTGGATGTCAACTTGAAATCCTCCTTTGTAAAAGGAGGTGGCGAGTTTGCGAGCCGGAGGATTTTTAAATCCCTCCTCCCGCTGTTGGCGGGATACTTCCTTTTCCAAAGGGAGATTTAAGAATCCGAAAAGGCGAAGGGCGAGCGATTTTTTACTTCTTGCGAAAAGGAATCCCGATATGTTCAAAAAAGGCCAACGCTTCGTCGCGATTTTTGGCGGTAGTTACGATGGTAAGTGCTAAGCCGAAAACATCACGCAAATCTTCGTCGGCGGTTTCAGGAAAAATCGTGTGTTCTTTAATACCTATGGTAATATTGCCCATTTCGTCGATTGCTTTGGGGGAAAGACCTCTAAAGTCTTTAGTTCTTGGTAAGGCGACATTTAAAAATTTATCTAAAAAGCCAAACAAGCGAGGACCACGCAAAGTAATTTGATAGCCGATCAAGTCGCCCAAACGCGTCTTGAAAGAAGCGACGGCCTTTTTTGCACCACGAGGCGCCGGTTTTTGACCAGCAATTTTTATCAATCGGTCAGCGACCAGTTCGTTTTTCTTTTTATCCTTGAATGAACCGGTGCCGATACTAATGATTATTTTTGAAAGGCGCGGCGCTTGCATTGGATTTGTCCAGCCCATTTTTTCTTTTAGGGCAACGAACGCCTCGTTTTGTTTTTGCTTTACTGTTTTCATATTTTTACTTCTCTATTAATTTGACATTAGAAACATGAATGGGCATCGCCTTTTCTACTACTTGGCCTTTCTGATTCGCGCGTTTTGGCCGCTGATGATGTTTGCGGCGATTAATACCTTCAACGATCACTTTGTTTTTTTCTGGTAAAGCCAAAACCACTTTGCCGCTTTTTCCCTTATCGGCACCAGTGATCACCTTTACCATGTCTCCTTTTTTTATAAACATATAATTTAATTAAACGATTTCTGCTGCCAATGAAGCAACCGATTGATACCCTTTTTCTGATAATTCACGAGGAATCGGTCCAAAAACACGGCCAGCAATTGGTTCGTGTTTTGTCTTGTCCACAATCACTACTGCGTTTTCGTCAAAACGGATGTAAGAACCATCACGGCGGCGATAAGCGTTGCGTTGACGAACTACCACTGCCCACAAAACATCCTTCTTTTTTATTGGCTTGCGCGGTTCAGCTTTTTGTACCGATAGTACAACTAATTCGCCGAGTTGAGCGTAACGCTTGCGGCTGGAACCGAGCACTTTGAAAATCCGGCCGATTTTGCCACCGGAGTTGTCAGCGATTTTAACTATGGAGCGGGGTTGAATCATTAGATTATTTTAAAATGTTTATCTTTGGAAATTGGACGGCATTCTTCTATTTTTACCTTATCACCTAACTTTTTTATGTCGTTGGGATTGTCGGCTTTATAGCGTTTCGTCACTCGAAAATATTTTAAATATTTTGGGTGTTTGACCAGTCGATTGACTTCTACCACCACGGTGTTTTTCATCTTATCAGAAACAACCACACCGTCTAATATGCGTCGGTGTTTGATTTCAGTATTCTTTTTTTCGTTTTCATTTTCCATTTCTTTTTCTAATTTCCGTTAGAATTTGGGCGATTTCTTTGCGCAAATTTTTTCCTTCTTTAACATTGCGACTTTTACTACCGGCAATGCCAAAACGAAACTTTCTCAAGGCCTCACGCTTTTCGGTGAGTAAGTTTTCAAGTTCAGGAACAGTTTTTTCGGTGAAATTTAACATTACCTTAAAAATTAACGGCTGACAATCCTGGTTTTAACTGGCAATTTTGTACCAGCCTTTCTTAGGGCTTCGGTGGCTTCGGCTGGCGGTAAGCCGTCTATTTCAAATAATATTCGTCCGGGAAAAACTTCAACACAATAACCTTTCGGATCACCCTTGCCTTGTCCCATTCCCACTTCTGCTGCTTTGGCGGTATAAGGTCGGTCGGGAAAAACTCGAATCCAAATTTTTCCGGTTTTACCAATAAAACGGCTAACCACTTTTCGTGCTGATTCAAGTTGTTCAGATTTAAGCCGACCGGTCTCCAAGGCCTTAAGACCAAACGAACCAAAGGCCACTGTTGTGCCACGGGTTTCTACCCGCACCTTTTTTGGATTGACGCGTTTGGTTTGCCACTTACGATATTTTACTTTTTTTGGTAGTAACATAATGGTAAATTTAAATTTTCTTTCTGTTTTTGTCGGTAAAAATTTCTCCCCTGAAAATCCAGACTTTGATGCCCAGGTCGCCGTAAGTCATATGCGCTTTCTCACGAGCGAAATCAATATCAGCTCGTAGGGTTTGTAATGGTACTTGACCCCTTTTCATTTCTTCTTGACGGGCGATATCAGCTCCGCCAAGTCGGCCGGAGAGAACCAATCGTACACCTTTAACATCACGATTGGCCATCACTTTTTCAATGGTCTGTTTCATTACTCTACGGAATGGTAGGCGTTTTTCTAAACTCTCGGCAATCATTTGCCCGACTACTGCCGCATTGGATTCTGGCGATCGAATTTCTTCAATATCCAACTTAAAATCTTTATCAAATGGCAATTTGAGACGGCTCATTTCCTTAAGAATTTCTGTTCTTAGTTTTACTGCTCCCTCGCCGCTCCGGCCGATTAATAAGCCGGGACGCGCGGTTTTGATGATTACTCTAAGGGTTTTTGATCCTCGTTCAATTTCCACCGAACCGGCAAAAAGACCACGCAGTCGTTTGGCTAAAAATTCACGCAACAGAATGTCCCGTTTCAAAAAATCCCGATATTGTTCTCGGACACCGAACCAACGCGATTTCCAGTCACGAATGATTCCTAAACGATGAGAGTATGGATGAACTGTGTGTGACATTTTATTAGGAATTAGAAATTTCTGGTTGTTCTGAAAGAACCACCGTGATTTTACTGGTGCGTTTTTTAATGCGGTTAGCAGTACCGCGGGCGCGAGGCATCATTCGTTTCAAAACTGGGCCAGCGTCAACACGAATTTCTTTGATAAATAATTTGTCCTTAGTTACTTTAAAATTTTCATTGGCGTTTGCAATAGCTGATTCAATAACGCTTTTTACTGGTGAAGCGGCGGCTTTACTGAAAAAACCAAGAGTAGTTAAAGCTCGCTCCACTTTTTTGCCACGCACAAAATCAGCCACAAGACGGACTTTTCTTGGTGATTGACGATAATTGTTTAAGCTGGCAGTAATCATGATAAATTTAAAATTTAGACTTTTTTAGCTTCGGTAGTTGGCGAGGCCTTGGCAGCTTGGGCGGCGGCGATTTCAGATTCTTTTTTCTTTGCCTCTAATTCTTTTTGCATTTTACCTCCATGCTTAATAAATTTGCGGGTTGGTGAAAATTCACCGAGCCGATGGCCAACCATATCTTCACTAACAAATACTTCAATGTGCTCGCGACCGTTGTAAACACCAAATTTAAAACCAACCATTTCCGGTGCGATTTGGCAGGCTCGCGACCAGGTCTTAACAACCCCAACTTGTTCAGGTTTTTTACCGGCAATTTTTTTAAACAACCGTTCGTCTATGAACGGCCCCTTTTTAAGCGATCTGGTCATATTTAGAAACAAAAAGCCCCGCTAACGAGCTTGTGAGATATATTAGCAGGAAACGAAATTGTGTCAAATTGGAGTTGTCAGACCTTTGACTTTTCAAGATTATACCCTTTTCTTTCCTACTTTGCGGCGGGAGATGATGAAGGAGTTAGAATATTTATTGGGATTGCGAGTTTTTTGGCCTTTGCCGGTTGGCTTGCCATAGACATTGATTTCGCGTCGGCGACCGCGGCCCTGTTTGCCCTCACCACCGCCTTTCGGATGATCCACTGGATTCATTGCTGAACCGCGCACCGTTGGTCTAATGCCATACCAGCGGCTTCGGCCGGCCTTACCAATATTGACAAGCCAATTTTCCTCATTAGAAACAGCGCCGATTGATGCCCAGCATTTTGCCAAAACTTTTCGGATTTCAGAAGAGGGCATTTTCAAAGTGACGAAATTATCTTCAATGGCTGCCACCTCTGCGTAATTGCCCGCCGAGCGCGCCAAGACACCACCAGCTAATGGTTTGGTTTCAACATTATAAACAAAAGTGCCAACCGGAATTTTAGACAAAGGCAAACGATTGCCGATTTTTAACGGTGCGTTTTCTGAAACCAAAAACGAATCGCCAACTTTTAGACCTTGTGGTATTACCACATAGCGTCTTTCGCCGTCCTGATAAAGCGCTAAAGCAATGAAAGCAGTACGATTTGGATCATATTCAACCGTTTCAATTTTCGCCGAAATATCCTTTTTATCAAAGACGAAATCAATGTCGCGGTAAAGTCGCTTATGGCCACCGCCTTTATGGCGCATGGTTATTCGGCCTTTGTTGTTTCTACCGGCACCGCGCTGAAAACCACCAGTTAGAGCTTTGTGTGGTTTGCTGGTGGTTAAGAATGACTTGAAAGAAACATTGGTCATTCCCCTTCGCGACTTTGATGTTGGATTATAGGATTTCATGTTTTTAAATTATTTCTATCTTTTCTCCTTTTTTAAGATAAACATAAGCTTTTTTACCACCAGCTTTAAAGCCCTTTTTACCGCGGACAAAAACCTGTTTGCGAGGAATTTTAACAATGTGAACTTTTACCGGTTTGACTTTGTAAAGTTCTTCTACCGCTTTTGCCACCTCTCGTTTGGTTGTTCCTTGTTCAATTTCAAAAACATGAATACCGCTTTCGGCAACAGTTGTGGCTTTCTCGGTTACTCGCGGACGAATTATTTTGATATTGGCCATGTGATTGTTTGGGGTTTAACCAACATTAAAAATTTATAATTCATAAGGGCAACCGGGTTTAAATTTCTTGCTTCCATAATTTCTAGATTAGAGAAGTTATTAAACGCTCGGGCCATTTTTTCATCTTTGGTTGGTAAAACTATGATGGCGGCGTTACTTTTCTTGGCAGATAATCCGTTGAAACCTTTGATTTTTGCCAAAGTAGCAATTACTGTTTTGGCTTCGCGGGTCTTAGATTCTTTAAGAATAATATCATCCACTAAAATGATTTCTCCATCGCGAGCTTTGGCTGAAAGAATAGAGCGCAGTGCCGCCGCTTTCATTTTTTTATTAATCTTGCGATAAAAATTTTCCTCGTTATGACGCGGGCCATGAGCCACACCGCCACCCACCCACAATGGTGACCGGATAGAACCGTGTCGTGCTCGGCCGGTGCCTTTCTGTTGCCATGGTTTTTTGCCACCACCACGGACTTCACCGCGAGTTTTGGTGTGAGCGTAAGGTTTTCTAGAACTTTCAATCATTGAAGCGACAACTTGATGAACCAAGTCGGGATTCCACGGCGCGTCAAAAATTTCCGCCGGCAATTTCATTTTGCCCACATCTTCGCCTTTTTGGTTATAAATGATTGATTCCATGGTAATTAGGAATTAGAAATTTCTACTATTGTTCCCCTTCGGCCCGGAACTGCGCCTCCCAAATAAATCTCACTTTTTTCGGCATCAATTTTCAGTACCAGTAAATTTTTCACGGTAATTCTATCACCACCCATTCTTCCAGACATTCTTATTCCCTTTGCCACACGACCGCCAGCTCGAGCACCACCGCCAATAGACCCTGGTTCTCTTTCTGAATGTTTTTGACCATGAGTGCGTGGACCGCCAGCAAAGCCGTGCCGTTTGACCGTTCCTTGAAAACCCTTACCTTTGGAAATTGCCGAGACATTTACCAATTCACCGGTTTGGAAAATTGAAGCGTCTATTTTGTCGCCGATAGCCGGAGCCTTTTCGCTTTCTGCCAAACGGTATTCTCTCAATCTTTTTTTCCTGTCATCGTAACCGAGTTGTATTGCACTGTAACCGTTTTTTTCAATGGTTCTAAGTGAATTGACAGTCATTATTGGCACGCTTAAAACTGTTGCCGGATAATTTTTTCCGTCTTCGCCGAAGACCTCGGTCATATTAACTTTTTTGGCAACAATAAATTTCATTTTGATACGAATAAAAAAGAGTCCGAGAGCGACTCGTTCATGTTGAATAAGATAGCAAAAGAAGCTTAGGATGTCAAAATTTTCACCTTGTGGTGGGAGCATTGCTTTCCAGATGGTCAAGACGAAAAATGATTTTGCGATTTTCTTTGTCTTGGTCTGTGGACATATGAACCAAATCCATCATTGTTCCTTTAATATCTTTAACCTCGTCACCTACTCGCATCAACTCACTTACTATTACCTTTAATTGTCCGTCAACATCATTAAACTTTCTGTCAACATCATTGAACTTTTTGTCGTGATCATCTAATCTTTTATAAACTCTCTCAAAACCTTTGCCAGTAATTAATGCTAAGTTTTCAATTTCCTTATGGACATCTTCAAAACCCTTGCCGGTAATTAACGCCAAGTTTTCAACTTCTCGGAGAATTTTATCTTCTTTTTTGTTGGAAACTTTTTTCTTCATATTGTTATTATACCAAAATTTTTTTCGCAAGCTACTGGGTTAAAATCTCGGCGCCGGAATCGGTGATGACGATGGTGTGTTCAAAATGGGCGCTGCGTTTTCCATCGGCGGTGCGGTAAGTATAGCCGTCATTGTCTAAAATCACTTTTTCTGTCCCTTCGTTTAACATCGGCTCAATCGCCAAAACCATACCGGGCAAAAGTTTTTCACCTTTACCTTTTTTGCCAAAATTAGGGACAAATGGTGATTCGTGGATAGCGTAACCAACACCGTGGCCAGCCAAATCGCGAACGATGCCATAACCGAGAGGTTTGACGAATTTTTCAATAGCAGCGCCGATGTCACCAATGTGGCCGCCGCCGCAGGCAGCGCCAATACCAATGGCCAGCGCATTTTTGGTTGTTTCAATTAATTTTTCTGCCGCTGGATCTATTTTTCCTACTGGCACAGTAATTGCCGAGTCGGTAAACAAATCATCGTGTCGCAAACCCAAATCCAAACTGACAATATCTCCTTCTCTCAAAATTTTTTCTTGTTCATTGGGAATACCGTGCACCACTTCTTCGTTTACTGAAACACAAAGTCCAGCCGGATAAGGTCGTCTGGCTCCCCTAGGTGTATAGCCAAGAAAGGCTGCTTCATCGCCGCTTTCTTTGATTAGTTTTTCCGCTAAGGTATTAAGCGCAGCGGCAGTCGCGCCCGGCGCGACTGCCGCTGCCACCTGTCGCAAAATTTCCGCGTGGCGTTTTCCCCCTTCGCGCAAAATCGCAATCTCTTCTGGTTTTTTAATAGTAATCACGAATTAGAAATTTTCTCAATTATCTCTTGATGGACTTTTTCGATTGTCTGTTCGCCATTGATTTTCAGAAAACGGTAATTGGGATTATTTTCAAAAAATTTTAGGGTCGGAATGACATCCGTTTCATACCAAGCCAGTCGCCTTTCGACTTCCGATAGGTCATCATCGCTTCGGTGGCGCGCCAGGAG
The DNA here is from genome assembly GCA_041662545.1 of Minisyncoccota bacterium. GTDB lineage: Bacteria > Patescibacteriota > Minisyncoccia > Phycocordibacterales > DSPV01 > 2-02-FULL-44-35. The sequence goes on along the minus strand of JBAZSH010000008.1, from coordinate 13,465 downwards.
GCGCGCCTTGGCCCAATCACGAGACACCTCAATCAAAATGACAATCGGTTTTTCGCGTTTATAAAATACTAAGGCCGAATCAAAGACCGGAGCTTCCAGCGGCCGGCGGCAGACGCCATCAAAAACCAGATGTTCATTGTTCGTTAAATTTTCCGTCAGAAATTGGCTCCAAACGAAAATCGACATAAATTCAGGAAGCAAGCCACCAGTTTCCAAAACATTGCCTACTAATTTATTAGAATAGCCGTCTCGGGCGGCAAAGGTACGCAACAGATTACCGGTTTCGGCATATAAAACTTTGTGGTTTGGGTCAATCTTTTCCAGATGTTTAATCAGCAAATCGGCCTGCGTGCCTTTGCCGCAACCCGACCGCCCGTAGAAAATAAAAGTCTGAGGAGACATCGAAATAATAATAACACCGATTGATGAATTTTAGTACTCCCTCATAGAAACCTGCGCTTCGATTTTTTTGACGAGGTCTATGACAACGGAAACGACGATGAGTAAGGCAGTACCGCCGACGGCGAGAGAGGACATTCCTGTAATGGATTGCATACCTAAAGGCAAAACGGCAATAACGCCTAAAAACAGCGCGCCGACTAAAGTAATGCGAGTTAAAACATTCGCCAGGTGTTCTGAGGTTGGCTTGCCTGGCCGAACACCCGGAATAAAAGCGCCGGATTTTTGTAAATTAGTGGAAATGGAATCTGGGTCAAAAGTAACAGCGGTATAAAAGTAAGTGAACAGAAAAACCAAAATAAAATAAGCGGCGGCGTAAAACCATTGATTACTTAAAATGTTTAAAATAAAATCGGAAATTGCCTTGATGGTTGCGCTGTTAACTGCCGACAAGAAATTCAAAACCATTTGTGGCAAAAGCAAAATGGAGAGAGCAAAAATGATTGGAATAACGCCAGCTTGATTAACTCGCAATGGCAAGTAGGTAGAAATTCCGCCGTAAACTTTCATTCCCCTTACTCGCTTGGCATAGGTAATTGGTATGGGCCGCTCGGCTTCGGTAACAAAAACCACGCCGAAAGTTATTACCAAAGCCGCTATTAGAAAAGCGACATAGGTAGGAATTTGCGCTGGGTCAAAAGTGTAGATCAACTGGCTAATGGTTGATGGAATTCTGGAGACGATACCGGCGAAAATTATCAAAGAGACACCGTTACCTATTCCAAACTCGGTTACCATTTCACCCAACCACATTAAAAGCATAGAGCCAGCGGAAACAGTGATTACATTGACCACAAAACTGAAAGTGCCGACATCGGGAATCGCTCCTTGTTTTTGGAGTAAAAGTAAGAAACCAAGACCATTGGCAATACAAAGTGGCACGGACAAGTATCGCGACCACTGACTGATTTTTTTTCTACCGGCTTCGCCTTCTTCATGATAAAGAGCTTTCAATTTTGGCGACATCATTGTCAGCAATTGCATAATGATGGAAGCGGTGATGTAAGGTCCGACACCCAACATAACGATGGAAAGATTGGAAAGACCACCGCCAGAAAAAATGTCTAAAAGTCCTAAAAATTGATTATTGGAAAAAAAAGTTGCTAATTTTTCGTGGTCAATACTTGGAATAGGAATAGCGGCTAGTGCCCGAAAAACTACCAGAATTGCTAAAGTAAACATTACTCGTTTGCGGAGTACTGTGTCTTGAAGCATCAACTTTAATTTTTCAAAAAATTTTCCTAGCATAGCAATTTAGATTTTTATGGAACCGCCAGTTTTTTCAATGGCCGTTTTGGCACTTTGAGAAAATAGGCATTGCTCGACAATTAATTTTTTGGAAATTTGGCTGTTACCTAGAATTTTAACTTTAGGCAATCGTCCACCTATTTTTCCGATTAAATTTTTGGTAGCCAAAATGGTCGGATTTACGGTTTCGCCATCAGTAAAGTTTTTTTCTAAAACATCCAAGTTAATAACTACCGGTCTTTTTTCAAAACTGCGGTTAATATTTTTTCCGCGACCGCGTAGTTTTGGTAATTTTTTTATCATGTCGCGAATTTCCGGTCTGATTTTGTGACCGGCCCGAGCGGTTTGGCCTTTGCCGCCGCGACCGGAAGTCTTACCCCGTCGGCCGCCGCGGCCGACAGAAACCGAGCGTTTGTTTGGGTGTATTCTTTTAAGGTTATGAATTTGCATGGTTTTAACTTATGATTTTTTTGTTGTCGGTTGTCGGTTGTTGGTTGTCGGTCGGAAGTCCAGAGAGCGCCTTAACAGTAGCCCGAGCAATATTTAATTTATTTTTGCTACCGGAAAAAATTTTACCGACAATATCTTTAATACCAACTAATTCAATGACGGTTCTAACGGCACTGCCAGCAATAATACCGCGACCAGGCGAAGGTTGAAGCATTACAACAGCGCTGGAATATTTTGCTTCCACCCGATGGGCAATGGAACCGGTTTTCGTAATATTGACCTTGATCATATTTTTTTTGGCATTTCTAGCTGCTTTGTCGATGGCTGAAGCAGTATCGGAACTTTTACCAATGCCAATGCCAATTGAGCCCTTACGATTACCGGCCGCTAAGGCAACGCTAAATTTAAATCGTTTTCCTCCGGCAATAACGCGCGTCACTCTTCGGACTTCAAGAGTTTTTTGATCAAACTCCGATTTAACGCGACCGTCGCGTGATTGACCACGACCGCTCCGCCGAAAAACATTTTTAGGTGGTCGAGCTGTTTGCGCTTCTTTTTTTATTTCTTGTTGTTCAGGCATAATTCAAACTTATCAAAATTTTTCTAAAATACCAGACCGCCGGCTCGAGCGCCGTCGGCCAGCGTTTTGATCTTACCGGTATAAATATAACCGCCACGATCAAAAACGACCCGTTTAATTTTTTTCTCACCGGCTCGTTTGGCAATGATTTTACCGACCTCTTGAGCCGCATCTTTCACTTTCTTGTCAAATTCTAAAGATGAAGCCGCTGCCAAGGTTCGGCCAGCCACATCATCAATAATCTCGGCATAAATATATTTGTTGGACTTAAAAACTGACAAGCGCGGTCGCTCGGCGGTACCTGAAATTTTAGCGCGAATCCGCTTGTGTCTCCTTATTCTTTTTTCATCTTGTTTTTTAGACATTTTATACGGTTTTCTTTCCTTCTTTTCTTCTAATCACTTCACCTTCATAATGAATCCCCTTTCCTTTATATGGTTCTGGTTTTTTGAGCGCTCTTATTTCAGCGGCGAAACGGCCAACCAATTCTTTATTTACGCCGGTAATCGTAATGAGATTTTTTACTGCGGTGGCCGTAATGCCCTTTGGAATTTTTATTTTAACTGGATGAGAAAAGCCCAGAGAAAAAACTAACTCATCAACTTTGACTTCCGATTTAAAACCGATACCTTCAACCACCAATTTTTTTGTGAATGGCGTAATCACACCATTCATCATACTTTTTATTTCCGAAGCGTAAGTACCCCAAAGGGCCATTGTTTCTTTTGTTTCGTCCTTAGGTTTTAGAACAATGGTTTTGTTTTCCTCGGTAATAGTAATATCGGTACGAAATTGTCGGCTCATTTCACCAGCCGGACCTTTTACCGTTATTTCAGTGCCGTTTATATTAACAGACACTTTATCTGGAACAGGAATTGGTTTTTTTGCTAATCTAGACATATTAAAAAATTACCAAATTTCAAGTAGGATCTCGCCGCCAAGTTTTTGTTTGCGGGCCTCCTTGTCTGTTAAAAGACCTTGATTGGTGGAAATAATAGACGCGCCGAAACCATTTCTAATTGGTCTTAAATCTGTCGCTCGGAGGTATATTCTTTTTGCTCTGACGGAAATTCGCTTGATTTCTTTGATGGCTGGTTTGCCACCTTTTTCCAACAGTTCCACTTCCACGAACTTGCCGCGTTTTTTACTTTTCTTTACGAATGATTTCACAAAGCCGGCGCGTTGCAAAACTTCAGTGGTGGCGACTATCAATTTTGATTGTGGAAATACCACCGACGGTTTACCGGAACGGCTAGCGTTTTTCAAAGTGACTATGAAATTTGATAAATTATCTTTTATCATGATTTTACCAGGAAGATTTTTTAATGCCCGGAATCATTCCCTCGTTGGCGTATTCGCGAAAACAAATTCGGCACAAGCCAAAATCTCTCATAAAGCCATTTTTGCGACCACAACGAAAACAACGCCGAACAATCCGGCTGCTGAATTTCGGTTTCTTAAGTGATCTGGCTATAACAGATTTTTTTGCCATCTTAATTAATAACGAGTCCGTTGGGACTCATTCGTTCCATAAAGGTAACAAAAGCAGTGGAAAAAGTAAAGTGCGCGGCTGATGGGTGCTGACCCCACGACCTCTCGCGTGACAGGCGAGTGCTCTACCGTTGAGCTACAGCCGCATTACTAATGAAAGCATCTTATCAAAATAATCCCATAAAATCAAAATCCCTCCGATGAACATCGGAGGGATTTTGTGAGATACTATTCAGTCTTGGTTTCCTCACCTTCAGTTGGGGTAGGAGGAACCGGTTTTGTTTCGTCTGGCATTGTTTTAATGTTATGAATAATAAAAACAATCCACTCTCTTAACAACCTTTAACAGCTTCAAAGAGTGGTAATTAGAAGCTTATCAGAAAGCTAGTAAAAAAGCAAATGCTTTATTCAGCCATTAACTTTTTAAACTTTTCTATTATGGGTGTAGTAAGCGGATCAGTATCTTTGGCTCGGGCAATATAATAAGCGGTCCAGTGAGCCAATAGTGCCGAATTGATAATTTTTTCCCAACGATTCCCGCCGGTTAGATTAATTTCCAAAATATTGCCATTGAGCTCAGTAAGTATCTGTTTGGTTATCACCATTCTTTTTATTATTCGCGGATTATCGTTTTCATCTTTAAGGAAAACGAAAACAAAATCACTAATTCTGTCTCCATTGGCGAAACCAGCCATTTCATTATGATTGAGTTCCGGAAAAACATTGGCGAAAGCAGGCTGTTTGCCAGTTTCGTTGACGATGATTTTCCAAAAGCGGGCAATGGCCTCATTTTGTTCCGAAGCGTAGAAAATGGGGATTTGGTTGCCAATAGCTTCGGCGATTTTTTTGCTTGGCTCGACCGCGAAGCGAGCGGTTTGGAGAGTGGCGATTTCTTTTTCTCCTCCCATTAATTTCAACAGTGCGAGCATTACGAAACCGGTTGCCATTCGTGGTGGTAGTTCTGTGTCTTCAGGCAAAGCAATATAAGGCAGATTATTTTTTTGGGCGAAGGTGATTAATTTCCCACCTTTGAAAATACAAGCCAACTGATATTTTTTTTTCAGCGCTTGCTCAGCAAAATCCAAAGTTTCTTCGGTATCACCGGAATAAGAAATCGCAATAAACAATTTTTCCAATAAATTTTCACCGAGGGGCAAGCCGTAATTTTTGTGAATAATTAAATCCAAAGTCGGCTCGGCTGATTTGATTAAATCAGCTGCCAAATGCGAACCACCCATGCCGCCAACGACAAAACTTTTCGCTTTTGGCAAATTTTCGCCGTTTACCACTTGTGGCTCAAAAGCGAATTGTTTTGGAAAGTCACCAATCAATTTTTCAAATGTTTCCATTGCATTTTATTATACGCTCATTGGAAATTTAGGGCAAAAAGTGGATGAGAGTAGAGGACATTGGCGAACAAGGTTTAGCACTAGTCAAGCTTCCTTTTAACTCGCCTTTCTGTATTATTGAAAAAAAGGAGCGTTGTTTTCCATTTTGTTTTCACTTTTAATATTTAACTAAAAAATATCGTGCCTCAAATCATTCCAGAAGTTGAAACATTTGCCAGAATAAAAGTTTTAGGCGTTGGCGGTTCCGGTAAAAACGCACTAAATCATATGGTTAACGCCAAAGTCAAGGGCGTGGAATTCGTGGCGGTTAATACTGATGCCCAAGATTTGCATCACACTTTGGCAAAAAGAAAAATTCACATTGGTAAAAATCTAACTAAGGGTTTGGGTACCGGTATGAATGCGGAACTCGGCAAACGGGCAGCGGAAGAAACCCGAGAAGAAATTCAAGAAACTTTAAAAGGTGCTGATATGGTTTTTATCGCTGGCGGTGAAGGTGGCGGGACTTGTACTGGAGCCGCTCCGGTTGTCGCCAAAATAGCCAAGGAGCTCGGCGCGCTAACGGTGGCGGTGGTGACCAAGCCATTTTCTTTTGAAGGCATTCAGAGAATGCGTCTTGCCGAACAGGGTCTGGAAGAATTACGCAAATCAGTAGATGCGATTATTGTTATTCCCAATGACCGATTGTTGGCGACGGTGGATAAAAACACGACTGCCAAGCAAGCGTTTTCAATGTGTGATGAAGTTTTGAAACAAGCAGTGGAAGGAATTTCCGATTTGATTGTGACGCCCGGTGTTATCAATGTTGATTTTGCCGACATCCGTTCCATTTTGGAAAATGCTGGTTCGGCTTTGATGGGTATTGGTGTTGCCGCTGGTGATAAGAGAGCCGAGGAAGCGGCGCGTTTGGCGATTAATTCTCCCCTCCTGGATGTATCCATCAATGGTGCCAAAGGACTTTTGTTCTCCATTGCCGGCGGTGATGATTTGACGATGTTTGAAATTCAGGACGCGGCGCGAGTCATTACCGACTCCATTGATCCTAACGCCAAAGTGATTTTTGGTACGATTCACGATGAAAAACTTAAAAAAGGCGAAATCAAAGTAACGGTAATTGCTTCTGGTTTTACGGAAATGCCGGGTGCTCGAAAAAGTTTATTCGGCTCGGATGTTGGTGGCTTGCCTCGCGGCGAAGCGGGTAATCGTGATGAGAAAAAAGGAAAAATTTATAATACTCTAATGGGTGGTGGCGCGACTACGCCGACTCCAGTAGTTGCTAAACCGGAAGAGAAAAAGCCGATACCACCACCGGCAAAAATTGAAGAGGACGATGACTGGGGCGCCGTGCCATCATTTTTGCGGAGGAAGAAATAGCAAAACTCGTTGAGGGTGTTTCTTTGGCGAGAGCTTGCGAAGCGCGACTGGCGCGTAGCAGAGAAATTTTTCAGTAGGAAAATTTCGTGTCTCGACAAAGGAATACCCGAGAAAGAGTTTTGCTATATTATAACGCAAAATGTGCTAAAATATTTTAATGATTTATGATTTGGCGATTATCGGCGGTGGGCCGGCGGCGGTGGCGGCCGGTGTTTATGCCGCTCGCAAGCAAATTAAGACAATTTTTATTACTAAAGATTTTGGTGGCCAGAGCGTAGTTTCGGATGATATTCAAAATTGGGTAGGGACGGTTTCTATTTCTGGAACGAAACTGGCAGAAGATTTGAAAAAACATTTGGAGGCCTATGCTGGCGAGGTGGTAAAAATTCAAACCGGTGAATGGGCGGAAAAGGTAGAAAAAACCGCTAGCGGTTTTGTAGTAAAAACTGATAAAGGAAAATATGAAGCTAAGACGATCTTGGTGGCTACCGGAAGCGGTCGGCGTAAACTTGATGTATCAGGCGCCGAAAAATTTGAAAATAAAGGCATTACCTATTGTGCTTCTTGTGATGGGCCGATGTTTTCCGGACAAGATGTGGTAGTAATCGGTGGTGGTAATGCTGGTTTTGAAACCGCTAGTCAATTACTCGCCTATTGTTCGTCTGTAACTTTGTTAGAAATGATGCCTCAATTTCGCGCCGATCCGGTGACAGTGGAAAAAGTTTTGAAAAATACAAAGATGAAAGCGCAAGCCGGCGTGACGATTTTGGAAATCAAAGGTAATAAATTTGTGGAAGCGATTGTTTACAAAGATACTGATGGCCAACAAGTTGAATTGCCCATCGGTGGAATTTTTGTGGAAATTGGCATAGCGCCGGCCACTGCTTTGGTAAAAGGTGTGGTGGAATTAAATCATCGGGGGCAAATTGTCGCTGACCCGCGCAATCAACGATCTTCTCTGACTGGAGTTTGGGCGGCTGGCGATTGTGCCGATGGTTTATATCATCAAAATAACATCGCCGCCGGCGATGCCGTCAAAGCTTTGGAGGATATTTATCTTTTTTTGAATGCTTGACAAAAATATGAGTTCGGTGGTATGATTGTTAATGGCGTAGTTCACAAACCACAACAGAAAGTGAATTTATGAAAAAAGATGACAATCTTCCGCCAATCCCACCAATTGATATGTTGGGAATTATCAAGGCAAACATCAGGGAGACCCGTTGGTATGAGTGGGTTCTCCTAATTATCCTCGTGGGAAGCGCGATTGTGTTCTGGTTTCGAGCCATCTCAGCACACGACCGAGCTCTTATGGAGCAATTTGGAAATCAAGTGCCCCGATGTATGTCGGGGCATTTTTTTATTTTTTAGTGGGCGGTAGAGGGTTCGAACCTCTGACCTACTGAACGTCAATCAGTCGCTCTACCAACTGAGCTAACCGCCCCCGTTTAGATATTACCAAAATTTACCGCTTCTGCCACTCTTTGTCTTGCCGAACCAGGAGTTTTTCTTTGTTTTCCGGCTCGGCCATAATTTCTTCCACGGTTTTTTCCATCCGCACACCTTGCGAACCTTTTACTAAAATAATGTCGCCGGCGGTAATATTTTGGTCAAGATAATTTCCTGCCTCGCGAGAATTTTCCAATCTAATTATTTTTCCTGCCGCTAGGCCGGCTTTGAGTGCTCCGGTGGTAAAACCCTCGGCGCGTTTACCGACCGTTATTAGTAGGTCCACGAAATTGCCAGCCAAAGCACCAGCTTTTTCATGCTCATCGTTTGAATGTTTGCCAAGCTCTAACATATCGCCCAAAACCGCGATCTTTCTACCTTTACATTTTAGATTTTCTAGAGTCAACAAGGCTTCTTCCAGAGCCACTGGTGAAGAGTTGTAAGTGTCGTCAATGATTAATGAATTTTTTATACCACGCAAAATTTTCATTCGGCCCGGCGGTGTTGCCATATTGTCCAATGCCCCAATTACTCCTGGTAAATTGATGTCTTGCGAATTAGCGACAGCCAATGCCGCCAGAGCGGCATAAATTATTTGTTTACCCAAAACATCTGGAATTTTAACGCCCAAAGAAGTTTTTTCGGAGTCCTTAATTGTATAGGTTGATACACTGACTTCAAACGACATACCGGCTGGCGCCGCCCCATCGGTAGCATAAATTATTTTTTCATTTACCGCTCTGATTAAAACCTTTGAGCCAAAACCATAGATAATTTTTCGGCGGAGAATCTCGTCTTTGGCTTCCAAAATATCGTCATCATCGCCGTTTAAAATCAGAACACCATCTTCTTTGAGCGCCCGGGCCAAATTCATTTTCTCTTCAATTACCTGTCGGGGTGAAGCGAAAAATTCCACATGGACCGGTATTTTAGCGAAACGGGTGATGACTACCACATCGGGTTTAATCCAACTGGCTAATTTTTTTATGTCGTTTGGCCGGTCGGCGCCGATTTCCAAAACTAACCACTCTGGATATTTTTTTTGGAACAGGCAGAGCGCGCCGCTGACTAAAATTACCAGCCAGACAAAAGGATTGTTCCAGCCGTTGGGCAAACCGAGGATGGTCAGTGGCGCGCCGATCTCACTATTGAAACTTTTTTCGCTTTTTCTAGTAGAAAATTTTGTCGCCAAGACAGCATAAATCGCGTCTTTGGCCGAGGTTTTACCAACACTGCCGGTGATGGCTACGATTTTTGGTTTAAACCGCGCCAGCACCGCTTTCGCTTCCAGCGTCAGTATCGCCACAATTATTTTTTTGAAAATGGTTTTCATTATCTATCTGGCGGGATGTTGTAATAATTGAGCAGAAACTTGGCGATGTCAATGAAAGGCATAGTAAGTGTTTGAGAAGCATAGGTCGCGCCCTGTGGCTCGTAAAGGTAAAGAAAAACCAAAAACTTCGGTTCATAGGCCGGAAAGTAGCCAAAAAACGAGTGTAGGAATTTGTCTTCAAAATAACCACCGCCGGCCGGATTGGCAATTTGAGCGGTGCCGGTTTTGGCGGCGATGCTGAAATGTTCTTGTTTGACCGAGCCGTTTAAGAGCGCCTTGTCCACCACTTCTACCAGCATTCTGGTAATTTCTTCTGCTGTTTCTTTTTTAATGACTTTTTTGCCGTTGTCACTGGTAATATTTTTAGAAAAACCGGCGGTGTATTCTATTTTTTTAGCAATATGAGGAGTTATCAACAAGCCACCATTTGCCAAAACGGAAAGAGCGCGCGCTGTGATAATTGGTGTCATAGAAATTCCCTGGCCAAAGGAAGCGGTGGCGTGTTCCAGGTCGCGTGGACTATTTAAATTATTTGCTAAGCCCGGCGATTCATTGGGCAAGTCAATACCGGTTTCTTCGCCGATTCCAAAACTAAACATATATTTGGAAAAAGTATCGCGACCGAGTTTTCGCATAATAAAAGTTGCGCCGGTGTTTAAGGATTGGTTCAAAACCTCTTGCATTGATACGACACCTCTGCCCTTGCCATCAAAATTTGAAATTTTTCGGCCGTTCAGTTCCACAAAACCGACATCATTGTAAGTGGTGGTGGCCGTGATTACTCTGGCGTCTAAACCGGCGGCGACAGTTAAAGGTTTGATAATGGAACCCATTTCATAGGCGTTTTCTACCAGTGGATTAGAAAAAATTCTGACATCATTTTCGGCGCTGAAATCATTAGGGTCAAAAGTTGGCAAATTAGCCATAGCGTAAATTTCACCGGTTTTCGGATTAATGATAATGCCGCCAACTTCCGCCGGTTGCCACTCTTCATTTAGGGCAGTCAACTTTTTTTCCAAGAAATTTTCTACAGTTGGTTCGATGGTTGTGATGATGTCGCCCTCTAAGGAGGTTTTTTGGGTAATGGTTTTTTTCAAACCAGAGAAAATTTCTGCGAAAATGTTTTGATACAAATTTGATTCATCTCGTTTCAAAACATCCTCATAATAACTTTCCAAGCCGTAACGACCGGCCAGCTCATCTCCCCGATAACCAACTAGGCCCAAGACATTGGCAGCTAGTTTGCTAGACGGATAGAAACGCCAGTTAATTGGTACCATATCCACACCGGGCATTTTTAGTGTCAGTAATTTTTCACCGGTTTTTGGACTTAAATATTTTTCTATTTCTTCCCAGTTACTTAATTTCGCGGCTCTAGCAAAAAAATTGTCTCGATCGATAACTAAAACAGTTTCTATTTTTTCAAAGGTGGTGGTGGCATTGGTGATTAAATTTGGGTGAATGGCTAAGGTGTAGCCACTTTTTGTTGTGGCGGCAGGAATTAAAGTTTCGTCTTTGTTTTCAAAATAAATCATTCCACGATTAAAATCAGCGCGTCGACTGCCGAGATATTGCGCTTCGGCTTCGGCGCGGTAGGTTGCCCCCATTACCACCTGGAGGAAATAAAGTCGGCTAACCAAAACGCCGGCGAATAATAAAATGCCTAGAAAAAGAATTTTCACCCGGGCCGAATAGTGGCTATTGGGTTTCATTTCTCATAGAAACGCTTTTGCCGAGGGCGGCGCTGGCGATAAACTCACTATTAGTGTCTTTGAAGCCAAGCTCGTAGGCCTTTTCCAAAGTGATTTCTTTTTGCAAATTAATGTGTTCAGTTTCCAACTCACTGATTCTTGGCATTATTTTATTAATTTGGCCACGGATATCTTTATTTTTTACGGCATTAACAACCATACCTTGGGCGCAAAAAACATAGGTGCCGATGAATACTGTCAGCAATAAGGCACTGGACCACAATGGCCATTTGGCCGCGCTGAGATTTTTGTTTTTTAATACATAATTCATAATTCTGATTTTAAGTTTTCTCAATAATTCTTAATTTAGCACTACGCGCTCTTCTGTTTTTGATTGTTTCTTCGGTAGTCGGCACGATCGGTTTTTTAGTTAAAATTTTTCCTAACCCTTCTTTTGCCTTGTCTCTGAAAAAATTTTTGACGATTCTATCTTCTAAGCTGTGGAAAGAAATTACCGCTAGTCGGCCACCCGGGGCGAGTCGCTGAAAACTTTGCCGTAATCCTTCTGTCAGAGCGTTTAATTCATCGTTGACTGCGATTCGCAGTGCTTGGAAAGTTTTGGTGGCGGGATGAATTTTGCCACGCGGAACGATTTTGGCTATCAGTTCAGCGAGTTGCTGGGAAGTGGTGATCGGTCGATTTTTTCTTTCGGCGACGATTGCCTCGGCAATTTTTCTTGCCCGTTGTTCTTCGCCATAGCGTTGTAGAATGTCTACGATTTCTTCTTGACTCCAACTGTTGATGATGCCGGCGGCGGTGGACCGATAATCAATGGGATTTTTTTCAAAGGTCATCAATAGCGGTTCATTTTTCTGAAAGGAAAAACCCCGACGCGATTCTTCTAATTGATTGGAACTCAATCCTAAATCAAAAAGAATTTTGTCTGGCTGGTTTATTCCGGTCTCATCTAAAATTCGTCCCAAGTTTCGAAAGTTACCTACCCTAAATATTCCATTACAAGGAAATAACTCTTCTTTAACTCGGCTGATGGCATCTTCGTCTTGATCAATGGCGACGATTTTTACTGACGAACCTAATTGGCGACAGACGGCGCCACAGTGGCCACCGGAGCCGGCCGTGCAATCAAGAAAAATTTCACCTTTCTTAATTGCTAAACCGTTCAGCACTTCTTTTAAAAGAACAGGGATATGCATTTTAGAGAATTCCCATTTGACCTAATTTTTCCGCTAAGGTGTCGGCTTGCTTTTCCACCTCTGCTTTGCGTTCGCGCCAGTCGTTCTCGTTCCAGATTTCCGCGCGATTTTGAACGCCGATGATTGCCACCTTAGTTCCGAGATTGCCCCATTTTTTCAGAAAGTCCGGTACCAACACTCGGCCGATTGAATCTACTTCCACTTCTACCGCACCGCTGAACATAAATCGATTGAAATTTCGGTTATCCGCTTGGAGCATGGAAGATTCAGAAAGTTTGTCGGCGATCTTCCCCCATTCTTTAACGGTAAAAATTGTTACGGAATGATCCAATCCTCTAGCCAGAACAATTTTTTTACCCATTTCCTGACGAAATTTTGCCGGTAAAGATAGCCGGTTTTTGTCGTCCAAAGAATGTGCGAATTCGCCTATGAGCATAGTTCGGATTTAGATTTAGAGTTATAAACTTTTAGGAAGAATTTACCACTTTTTCCCACTTATCCACAAGTTTATAACACCAGCTGCCACTGGCGCAAGGTAAAGTTATCCACATGTGGATAACTTAAAAAGAGACTCCCAACCTTTTGAGTTGAGAGTTTTACACAGCAACAAGCTATTTGCCTTTGCGTAAGGCGGCCGGTTGGTTACTAAATGTAATCAACATCAGAAAGATAGCACGATTCTGTTTTGAAGTCAAGCTCGATTGGTAATGTGCACACACATATGGCGGTTTCTCCTAAAATGGAGGAATGAGTATACATATGGTCAAAACAATCAAAGAAGAAAGGTTAAGATGGGTACTGCCAATAGTAAGAAAAGAGGTAAAACT
>JBAZSH010000007.1:0-36574 GCA_041662545.1 Minisyncoccota bacterium | reverse complement strand
CGAAAATCTTTTTTTCTGGGGGAAAGGATTTTTCGCTTTGCCTCGGCTGAATTTCCGCCCGCAGGAGGGGTCTGGGGAGGAATGCGGGCGGGATTCCCAATTCGCTTTTTCGGAAAATTCGCTACCACAAAAAAATCATTCATATTGATTTGTTTTAAATTTTGGTGTAACATCATAATAGTAATAGATAAATGGACACTCCACTATAATGTTAATCTTTTACTGATGATATGTCAACAAGCCAAAATTTAGCAAACAACATAAAGAAATTGCGAGAAGCCAAAGGGCTTTCGCAAGAGAAATTAGCACGATTAGCTGATGTCGCTAACAATACGCTTATCAAAATGGAGTCGGGAGAAAATAAAAATCCCACTTTAGATACGCTCAAAAAGGTTGCGAAAGCCTTAGTCGTGAGCGTTGATGATTTAATAAATTAACAAATAATTATGGACAATCTATTTTTACTTATATTTTTTGCTTCAATAATCGCCCTCGTTGTCGGTTTAGTTAAGCCAACCGCTTTCTCTCGTTTCATTAAAGGGGAAATAACACGAAAGAAAATTGGAACAATTTTTGGTGTTGCCACTATCGCTTCTTTCGTGTTATTTGCGGTTACAACAGATTCTTCAAAAAATAATAATGAGGTTGCACCGCAACCTGTTGTAGAAAATACTCAAACCGTAACAGAAAATAAAAATGATACTCCTGCTCCTGTTGTAGAAAAAACTAAAACTGCTCCTACGCCTGCGAAGACGGAAACAAAAACTACTCCTGCACCAACTCCAACACCTACGCCAATCTCAAACGTAACAGTTAGTCAAAAAAATGCCGTTGCCAAAGCTAAATCTTATTTAGGATACACAGCATTTTCTCATGATGGACTGGTTGCTCAACTTGAGTACGAACAATTTTCACATGCCGATGCGGTTTATGGTGCAGATAATTCTGGTGCTAACTGGAATGAACAAGCAGCTAAAAAAGCCAAATCGTATATGGATATGTCAGCATATTCGCGCGGTAGTTTAATTGAGCAGTTGAAATATGAGAAATTCACACAGGCACAAGCAGAATATGGAGCTAATGCGGTTGGTCTATAACAGTACAAATAAAAATATGAACAACACAAAAAAAATCGTAGGTGCAGTGGTAGTAATCGCAATCGTGATTATTGGTGGCAGCATACTCTGGTCGCGCGGAGGCTCTAATCCGCAACCGCCGGTGGAGGGGGCAATCAATCAGTCGGAAATAGGTGCCGCAACCGCATCGCTTAAAAGCGCAATTGAAACTGCCGGAGGCGCACAATATGACTTTAGTGTCCAGCCGACTTACGGAAGCTACGCAAACTTCGGCATCGTGCAGCAGGTAAACGAAGTGAAAAGTGTCGGACTCGTCGACGAAATGGCAGTCAAATTCAGAGGCACGACCGACAATGAGTATGCCGAAGTAGAACCCAAGAGCAATCAAGTTGTGGCTTTCCACCGCGAGACAGACTACACTGGCAACACAAAGGCATACGCAGAACTGGAACAGCAGGTCCGCGTATTCCTCAACAAAGTCTATCCGAATTTTGCGCAAGTGGAGCCGACACTCACTTTTGAGGGCAACAGCAAAACTGGCCGACCTGAGGGTAGCAACTACTTCTTTACACGGAACGACACTGGCTACGCAAGCGAATTGCCTAATGGCGTCGAAGCAGAACGCGCTCCGTTCATACAGGTCGGCATAACCTCAAGCGGATACATCTTCAGCTACAACAACACGATTGACCTCTACCACGATGCACTTCAGGAATTTAATCTGACACAGTAGCAGTATAAATAAAATGCTATGGGAATTTTTGACCTTTTTCGCTCAAAACCGAATACTGATAATCAACAACGCAAAATAAAAGATGAGCGAAAGGCCGAGTGCCCATATTGCCACAAAGCACTTTCCAAAATACCCGGAGCTAAAACAAAATGTCCACATTGTGGCGAGTTTATTTTTGTTCGCACTCGGCCAAAAGACAATGCTCGCGTTGTTGTAACGAAAACAGAGGCAGACAAAATTGATGAAGAATGGACAATCGTTGCTGGGACGCATGATATTTTTGTTGCAGAAAAAGAGGAATTTGCGAAAGAAAAAGAAATTTTGAGAAAAAAATTTGGTGGCAAAGAACCTTCCGACAATGATGTTCGGTGGGGAATATTAAATAAACAAATAATAGAACATTCCAAAAATGGCGATTGGGGTTTATACAGAAACACAAGATTCCAAATGGCGGAAATTCTGCGTGGAGAAATGAAACTTAAAGACGCTTTAAAAACTTATCTTGAAGTCTGTTATTTAGACCTCAACGGTGTGCGTAATGTTGGCGGAATGAATGACCCAGAAATTCTGAAAGAATTTCCGCCATTTGATCCAAAAGAATTAGCATTTTTGGCTCCGGGCGTTATAGATTTGATTAAGCGAATTGTGCTCAAATTAGACTTGAGCAAAGATGAGGTTAAGCAGATTTTTATTGAGCACAATTCGCGTAGCGAAAAATCTTTGAAATTACCGCTTTCGACGAATGAAGCTTGGTTGTCGTTGGATAAAGAATTGGATAAAGAATTTTGATTGGTAGCGAATTTTCCGAAAAAGCGAATTGGGAATCCCGCCCGCATTCCTCCCCAGACCCCTCCTGCGGGCGGAAATTCAGCCGAGGCAAAGCGAAAAATCCTTTCCCCCAGAAAAAAAGATTTTCGCTTTGCCGAGTCCGTATTGAAGCCCCACGCACTGCCCGAATACTTGGAGGGCAGAACCCCGAAAGAAAAACACCCTTTCCTTTTTCAAAAGAAATTTCACCCCCGCCAAATCAGAAATGCAAGGAGTGTTTTTTCTTTCGGGGTTGCTGGCGTACTCGCCAGTGCGTGGGGCTTTCTCCGAGCGTACGATTCAGTTTCGCTTCACCACGCACGCAGAGCGTGCGACATCATTTGTTTTGGAAATAGGTGCGAGTTTGGTACAATAGACACATAAAACCATGGAATTTTTAATATCATCATTATTAACACTAGACACGAGCGTTGCCAACTTTTTCTTTGAGTTGCGAAACGCGGAACTTATCTCATTTTTTTCTTGGGTAACATTGCTTGGGGAATGGCAAGTCGTCGTCATCGGTGCGGTCGTTGTTTCGCTTTTGTTGTGGCTATGGCCTAGACGCTTCTACATTATTCCTTTGTGGATTACCATTATTAGTAGTGAGA
The DNA here is from genome assembly GCA_041662545.1 of Minisyncoccota bacterium. Lineage (GTDB taxonomy): Bacteria > Patescibacteriota > Minisyncoccia > Phycocordibacterales > DSPV01 > 2-02-FULL-44-35. Next base: position 33,347 of record JBAZSH010000007.1, on the reverse strand, counting down.
TTTTTACTTTTTTGGCAAAGTTAGCATTTCATCGTCCACGACCCGAGTTGGCATATTATTTAGAAAATGATTTTTCTTTTCCCAGCGGGCACGCCACCATCGCCGTTGCTTTTTACGGTTTTCTCGCATATATACTTTTTAGAGAGACAAAAAGCAGGGGACAGAAAGTGATTGCGATTTTGGGTGGCCTGATAATTATCCTTGCTATCGGACTAAGTCGCTTGTATCTCGGTGTTCATTATTTTAGCGATATTGGGGGAGGATATTTGTCAGGAGCGTTAGGGCTTATCATTGGTATCACTTTATTTGATTTATGCTTTACACTAAAAAAGGAGACAGTGGAACAACCAAAACCCTAAGGCAGAAAAAGGGTGAGCGGATTTCTAAGGCGTCTTGCCAAACAGAAGCATTGGGCACTTTGGACGAACTCAATTCTTTTTTGGGTTTGGTGAAAGTGAAAGCGGAGAGCGCAGGTCAAACCTGCGAAATCGCAGGTTTGACCTGCGCAGAAATTATTCACCAAGTCCAAGAAAACCTTTTCATTATTCAAGCAGAAGTGGCTGGGGCGGATAAAACTATTAAAGTTGGGAAAATAAAAGAATTGGAAACATATATTGGCGCGGCGGAGCGGGCGATGCCACCTATAAAAACCTTTTTTGTTTCTGGCGGTACCGAGCTCGGCGCGCTTTTTGATGTGGCGCGCACTTTCACTCGCCGCGCCGAAAGGGAAGTGATTAGAGCAATGGAGGCAAAAGAAATTTTCGTTGGTCAATACACTCTCGCTTATCTCAATCGACTCTCTTCGCTTTGCTACGCTCTCGCTCGTTTCGCCAACTTCAAAGCTGGTATCAAAGAGCAATCACCTAAATACCAGTAGCGCTATTAGGTTTTTTGTTGTAAATTAAAGCCACGGTGCCTATGGTGTAGCGGTAACACAGCAGCTTGTGGAGCTGCTTTCTCCGGTTCGAATCCGGATAGGCACCCCGAATTGCCCGCTTGTTTTCTTTTTGAAAATATTCTAAGATTTGGCGTGTTGATCTAAAATGATAAAAGCTATTCATTTCATAATCTTCGTTTTCTTTTCCATCTTTTTCGTACCGGTGGTGATGTTTGTTTATATTGCTCAACCACTTTGGGAAAAATGGACCGAGAGTGTTTTCGGTTAACATAATTATTTAAAACTAAAATGAAAAAATACGCCCCCATAATTCTCGCTGTTTTCTTTCCACTTATCGCAGTGGCTGCCTACGGTGTGATAACAGAGAAATATACTTTACCAGAAAACGAAACTTTTAAAGAAAATACTTATATTGTCGCAGGTGAAGCGATGGTGAATGGAAAAATCAATGAGGACTTGGCGATTGCTACTGGCGCGATTTATTTCAACGGTGAAATTTTAGGCGACGCGATTTTGCTCGCTGGCCAAACTGACATTTATGGCAAAATTAAAGGTGACGCGCGATTGCTGGCCGGCAAGACCACGGTTGGTGGAGAAATTGGCGGTGATTTAGTTGTCGGCGGCGGTTCGGTGGTGATTTTGCCCAAAGCAGAAATCGGCGGCGAAGTGATTATTGGTGCTGGTGAAGCAACGGTGGCCGGCACGATCCAGAAGGGGATTTCTTTCAAAGGCGGTCGCTTGACTATTAATGGTTCAGTTAGTGGCCCTGTATATTTTGAAGGCGAAGTTCTTACTTTGGGTGATGACGCTTCAATCACTGGCGATTTACACTATAACGCTGATGCCGAATTGATTGTTAGTAAAAGCGCAGTTATTGAAGGTGAACAAAAAGTTGAAGCTGCCGTAAAAGCAGCAATGTATTGGCGGTCAGTCCCAACTCTTTTTGTTGGTTTAGCTAGCGCCGCTTTTCTGATAAGATTTGCCGGTTTGCTGTTGGCGGCACTTTTACTGGCCGGTTTATTCAAGAAGTTTACCAACTCTTTTGTTTTGGAGTCGTTTAATCGTTTTGGCAAAAGTTTTCTGATCGGCGCCGCCGCCGCCATTTTGATTCCCATCATCGCGCTTATTTTGATTGTCTCGTTATTCGGCGCTTGCCTCGGTTTCTTTTTGCTGGCGGTGGCGGCGCTACTCTGTATGCTGGCTTACTTTATGTCGGCAATTTTTCTCGGTTCGCTCATTTTGAAAGTTCTAACCAAAGGCGGAGAGATTGTTGCAGATTGGCGAGCAGTTTTGGTGGGCGTTTTGGCTCAATCCATCCTTTGTTTCGTTCCATTTGTTGGGCCGATTTTACTGATGGTTATCGGCCTGGCTTCTGCCGGCGCCTTGCTCCGTTTGTGTCATCAAAAAATCTGGCTTGTCCGCTAAATTTTCTTGTAAATAAAAACCCCCGCCTAGGCGGGGGATGTTCGTGCCACTTTTCACTTTCAGGGCATTGTTTCCCGAACGATGCCCGAATGAAGGAAAAATATTTTCGCCATCTCTTTGTTTCCTCGGCAGAATAACCGGACGCGAGAGGCGGTATTGATGTACTTGTAATGGTTTTCGTCCAAGAAACTGTAAGCGCTATCCATAGCTTCTGCTGGAGTGCCCGGAAATAGTCTTACTGTCACCGCTTGAATGTTGTCCTTTTCTCCGATTGGCGGGTAGCAATAGAATACTAGCAGTACTCCTTCACTACAAGTAGCCCGCCTTTTCCAGTATTTGAAGTTGAAGATTGCGATGAAAAGAGCCACTAGTAGGAACAAGAACACTAAAGCCAGTGTCAAATTTGCCATTGTCATAGTCATAATTTTCCTTTCTTTGGTTTTTTACTGCTTCTGGAACCGAGTTTGCGTCTGGGAAAGTGTTTTGTCAAGTGTTTTTGTGATAAGATAATTATATGGAAGAAAAACAATCATTTTTGCCGCTAACAGTAATGGCCATTCTTATTATTATCGTGGTCTTTTTGGCTATTCGTTTTGGCGACTTTGGAAAGAAGAGCGAGGAGGTGGTGTTTGCTGATGATTCTCAAAATGCAACTTACATTATTGAAGGTGAAGAGGTAATGCTCCAAGATGGGCACGCCGAAAAAGAAGCCGCACCTGGTTCGGCAACAAAAATTATCACTTCAATTTTTGGCGAGCTGACTAAGGGTGATTTGGATGGCGACGGCGACGATGATGCCGCTTTACTTTTGGTTCGCGACTTGGGTGGCAGTGGCACATTTTATTATTTAGCTGTTGCGGAAAATATTGACGGAAAATTCAAAGGCACAAATGCCATTTTACTTGGTGACCGAATTGCGCCGCAGACGATTGAAATTAGAGATGGCGTTTTGATTGGCAATTACGCAACTCGATTGCCGGATGAACCGATGACTGACCAGCCCTCGGTTGGTGTTTCAAAATATGCGAAATTGTTAGATGGTAGATTATTGGAAATTTGGCACAATATGATTTTCTTGGAATCGCCTTTGCCCGAATCGAAAATAGTTTCGCCGTTGGTGATAAAAGGTCAAGCGCGCGGTAATTGGTTTTTTGAGGCAAGTTTTCCTATTGTCCTGACAAACTGGGATGGACTAATAATTGCCCAAGGAATTGCCCAAGCTAAAAGTGATTGGATGACTACTGATTTCGTGCCCTTTGAGGCGACTTTAGAGTTTGTTAAACCGGAATTCATTGGCGATTTTTCCAAGCGCGGTTCATTAATTTTGAAAAAAGACAATCCTTCTGGTTTGCCGGAGCACGATGACGCGCTGGAAATCACAGTGTGGTTTGAGTAAAGGAAGGTGATATAATAATCAGGTGGAAACTCGACCAACAAACCGAGAAAAATTTAAAACTCCCGAGGAGGAGTTGGATTTTTTGCGTGGCGAAGTGGAGCGGCGCGAGCGCGAGCTGAAAGAAGGTGGTTTAGAAAGCTCGCGCGAGCAACTTGCTCAAGAAGAAGTGAGGCGCTACCGCGAAGCACCGGCGGAAGCAGTTTTGCACGAGAGTCATCATTTGCCCGAAGCGCAGGCGGAAAGTCTGGCGCTTGGTTTGGCGCCCGAGGAGCATGACCGACAAATGATGGAGCTGATTCAGATTATTCGCGCTAAGGGTATTAAAAATGCCATGGCGGTGTTGGCGCGGTTGCACAATCCCCACATAGACGATGATTTTGAAAGATTTTTGGTGCAACTGGTCAGGGCCGGTTTTGATCTTGGTTTAGGCAAGAAAAATTCTTTATTCCGCGCTTTGCAAATGACGCTTTACGAAGTGGCTTTGCCGGAAGCAGTGAAAGAAGATCGGCCCAAGACCTTGAAAGAACTTTTGTCATCAATGGAGCAATTTTATTCCGGAATGATGTCGGTGTCCGATGAAAAAATTACTGGTCCAAATTATTTTACTTTGGAATTGGCAATGGAAAATAAAGGTAGCGAATTTATTTTTTATGCCGCCGTGCCTGATTCCAAGAAAAATCTTTTTGAAAAGCAAATTCTTTCCATCTTTCCCAATGCCAAAATCATTGAACGCAAGGATGATTACAATATTTTCAATGAGCACGGTGCGGCAGTAGGTAGTGTCGCGACTCTGGATAACAATCCAATTTTCCCCTTAAGAACTTACGAACAGTTTGACCACGACCCGTTGAATGTAATTTTGAATAGTTTCAGCAAAATTGACCAAGATGGCGAAGGGGCGGCGATTCAGATTGTTTTCGCGCCAGTGGGCGATAAGTATCACAAGCGCTATAAATACGCTCTGGATCAAATTGCCAAAGGCGAAAAAATTAATGAAGCGACGGATTTACCCGACACTTTTGGCGAACACGCTTGGAAGTTTACTCGGGATGCGGCTAAAGAATTGTTCGGTTCTTCAAAGAAAAAAGAAAAAGAAGAAGAAAAGAAAATCAAAGAGCCGCCCAAGGTAGATGAAATGGCGGTGGAAAATATTAAGCAAAAAATTGCCACACCGATTGTTATCGCTAATGTTCGGATTGTCGCTTCGTCGCGATCGGAAAGGGAAGCGGAAAACATTTTGGCGGATTTGGAGTCGGCTTTCAATCAATTAGAAAATCCTCATCACGGCAATAAAATTATTTTTGAAAGAAAACAACGCGGGCGTTTGGCAGATTTGCTCCATGATTTTTCTTATCGCTTATTTGATGATTACACCAGTTTACCTTTGAATTTGCGCGAGCTCACCACCATAATGCATTTCCCCGGCGAATCGGTGGCGATGGCGCCTCAATTAAAAATTTCCAAAGCGGCGACAGCGCCTGCGCCCATGGGTTTGGCAACTGCTGGCACCTTGCTTGGCGTCAATCGCGACCGCAATGCCGAAACGAAAATTTTCATCGCTCCCGAAGACCGGCTGCGCCATTTTTACGCTATCGGTCAGACCGGCACTGGTAAGACGGCATTTTTGAAAAATATGATTATTCAAGATATTGCTAATGGCGAAGGCGTCTGCTTCATTGATCCACATGGTTCCGATATTCAAGATATTTTGGCGCAAATTCCACCAAGCCGATTTGAAGATGTGATTTATTTTGACCCAGCTTACACGCCGCGACCGATGGCGCTCAATATGTTGGAATACAATCGGGCTTTTCCCGAGCAAAAAACTTTTGTCGTCAATGAACTTTTTAGCATTTTCCAAAAACTTTATGGCGCTGTTCCTGAATCAATGGGGCCAATGTTTGAACAATATTTCCGCAACGCTACGATGTTGGTGATTGAGGACCCCGATTCGGGCAACACTTTGTTGGATGTGTCGCGGGTGCTTTCCAACAAAACATTTCGCGATATGAAAGTTTCCCATTGTAAAAATCCGATAGTGGTCCAATTTTGGAAAGAGATAGCCGAAAAAGCCGGTGGCGAAGGCGCGCTGGCAAACATTGTGCCCTATATCACTAGCAAATTTGATGTCTTTTTGGCGAATGACATTATGCGGCCGATTATTGCTCAAGAAAAATCATCCTGGAATTTCCGTGACATTATGGATAATAAAAAAATTATGCTGGTCAATTTGTCCAAGGGCCGGCTGGGTGATATCAATGCTAATTTAATCGGTTTGGTTATCGTCGGCAAAATTTTGATGGCGGCTTTGTCTCGGGTGGATTCACTGGGCAAAGATTTGCCGCCATTCTATTTATATATAGACGAATTCCAAAATATCACCACCGATTCTATTTCTACTATTTTGTCTGAAGCCCGTAAGTATCGCCTGTCTTTGACTATGGCTCATCAATTTATAAAACAGCTGGATGAGAAAATTAAGGATTCGGTGTTTGGCAATGTTGGTTCAATTGCTAGTTTTCGCGTTGGTGCTGAGGATGCCGAATTTTTGGAAAAGCAATTTGCGCCGGTGTTTACGGCAAAAGATTTAATGAATTTGGATAATTATAATGCTTATATGAAATTGCTGGCTCACGGCAAAACAGTAAAGTCGTTTTCTATGGAAACGATCGCGCCAGCGCGTGGCAATCTTGTTCAAGTGGACCAACTCAAAGAACTTTCCTATCTCAAATTCGGTCGCGAACGCTCGGCGGTGGAAGCCGAAGTAGCGGCGAAGTATCAGAAATGATAGAATTCCATTTATGCCACACCCTAAACACGAACAAACTTTGGTAGTTGTAAAACCCGATGGCGTTCAGCGCTCGCTTATTGGTGAAATTATCAAACGATTTGAGCAAGCCGGTTTGAAACTGACGGCTATGAAAATGGTTTTGCCGTCGGCTGATCATATTGAAAAACATTATACTTTGGACCCGAATTGGCGGCGGCTGACGGGGGAGAAGACGATAAAATCCTACAAAGAAAAGGGACTGACGCCACCTTCCGACGACCCATTGGAAATCACGGCAAAAATTTTAGCTAATTTAAAAAAATATATGACCAGCGGTCCGGTGGTGGCAATGGTTTGGCAAGGCGCCCATTCGGTTAAAATTGTCCGCAAAATCACTGGCGGTACTGAGCCCCTGACTTCCGATGTCGGCACCATTCGCGGTGATTTTGTTTTGGATTCTTATCAAATATCCGATGCCGATGGCCGGGCAGTTCGGAATTTAATTCACGCTTCCGGTTCGCCGGAAGAAGCCGTGCTGGAAATTAGGCATTGGTTTGCCGACCAGGAAGTTCATAAATATCAGCTTATCCAAGAAAAAATTTTGTATGATGTGAATTTAGACGGCATTTTGGAATAGATGTTAATTGCCAAAGATCAACTGAAGAAATTTATACTTGATTCGGGTTTGGTTTCCCGAGCGGATTTCGAGCTGGCCGAGAAAGAGGCGGCAAAGAAAGATATTAAAATTGGCGACATTTTAACTGCTTCAGGCAAGATTTCTAAAGATGATCTAAAAAGAATTGAGGCTTATGTTTTGGGTATTCCTTTTATAGATTTAGCTAATCAAAAACTTGATTTTGACACTTTGGCTTTGATTCCTGAACCCATCGCCCGCAATCACAATATTATTGCTTTTCACAAAACCGGTGATGCCTTAGAAGTGGCAATGCTAGACACCGATGATTTGGCGGCTATTGATTTCATCAGGAAAAAAGTTGGCTTGAAAATTTTACCGCGTTTGACTAGCACCGAGTCTATTAAAAGCGCCCTACTCCAATATCAGAAAAGTTTGAAAGCTGAATTTGGCGACATTATTGAGAAAGAAACGGCTACCTTCAAGACCATTTTGGATAAAACAGGTGATAATCTTTCTGACAAGGAATTAAAAAAGCAGGCAGAAGAATTGCCGATTATTAAAATTGTAGACGCGCTTTTAAAGCACGCGATTTTGCAAAACGCTTCCGATATTCATGTTGAGCCACTGGAAGCTGAAACCCTGGTGCGTTATCGGATTGACGGTATTTTGCGCGACGCTATGGTCTTGCCGCGGGTTGTGGCATCCGGCATTATTGCCCGCATTAAAGTATTGTCTAATTTGAAGTTAGACGAAAAACGATTACCCCAAGACGGTCGGTTTAAAGTAGACACTGGTCAAGAAAAAGTTTCGTTTCGCGTTTCCATTTTGCCAACCTATTATGGTGAAAAAGCGGTGATGCGATTGTTGAGGGAAAGTGTCTCTGGTTTTTCTTTGGAGAGTTTGGGTTTTCACGGTCAGGCGTTAGAAGATTTTCACAAAGGTTTGAAGCGAACGACAGGTCTGATTTTAACCACCGGCCCGACTGGCTCTGGTAAGACGACAACCCTTTATACCGCTTTGGATATTTTGAATACACCACAGGTAAATATTTCTACCATAGAAGACCCTATTGAATATCAAATGGCGCGAATCAATCAAACCCAAGTCCGAGCGGATATTGGTTTTTCTTTCGCTTCCGGCTTGCGCACTTTGGTTCGGCAGGATCCGGATATCATAATGGTGGGTGAAATTCGCGACACTGAAACCGCTTCTTTGGCGATCAATGCGTCTTTGACTGGCCACCTAGTGCTTTCCACTTTACATACCAATTCGGCTGCCGGCGCGATTCCGCGACTCTTTGATATGAAGTGCGAGCCGTTTTTGCTTGTGTCTACCGTTGATTTGATTATCGGTCAGCGCTTGGTCAGAAAACTAGCCAACTCCAAGGAAAAACAATTTTTGACTAAAGCCGGTATGGAATCACTTAAAAAGTTGGTGGATTTGGATAGGGTTTTGAAGCAATTGCGTGAAGAAAAGATTGTGGATAAATTTGCTTCGTGGGAAAAAATTCCTTTTTATCGGCCGAAAAAATCTGCCGAAGCCGAAGACGGCTACAAAGGCCGTATCGGTATTTACGAAGTGCTCAAAGTTACAGCGCCCATCCGCGAGCTTGTTATGAAAAATGCTACCTCAAAAGAATTAGAAGATCAGGCGAAAAAAGAAGGGATGCTGACGATGATTGAAGATGGTATTTTCAAAGCCGTTCAAGGTTTGACGACCATTGAAGAAGTTTTGCGCGTGGTGTCGGAGTAATTTTAACTCTTTTTAAATTTCATGCTTTTTAAGTTCAAAGCCATAAAGCAGTCGGGAGAGACCTATGAGGGGCAGCGCGAAGCGCCCGATAAATTTTCGCTATTTCAGGAATTAAAAAATGAAAACGAGACAGTGATTTATGCTGAACCAGCGCTGGAAAGAAAATCTTTCAAGACCCTAATAAAATTTTTGTCTAGCATTGGCACTGTCTCTACTCAGGACAAAATTTCTTTTGCTCGCAATTTGGGGGCGATGATTGAGGCTGGTTTGTCTTTGCCGCGAGCTTTGTTTGTATTGGAACGGCAAACAAAAAACCGCGGATTCAAAAAAATCATCGTGGGGGTGGCAGGGGAAATAAAAAAAGGTACAGCTTTGGCTGAAACGCTAAAAAAATATCCGAAGGTTTTTTCGCCTTTGTTTGTGGCGATGGTAAAAGCTGGCGAGGAAGGCGGCACTTTGGCCAGTTCTTTGAAGCTGGTTTCCGTTCAGATGAATCAGATGTATGTTTTGAAGAAGAGAGTCAGGGGCGCGATGATTTATCCGGCAATTCTTGTGATTTTGATGCTGGTTATTACTATTTTGATGTTAATTTTTGTTATTCCTAGTTTGACGGCAACATTTAAGGATTTAAATGTAGATTTGCCACTAAGCACCCAAGTGATTATTAGTGTTAGCGATTTGTTTTCTACCCACACCACTTTGTTTTTTGCCGGTTTGATTTTGTTGTTAGCGGGCGGTTGGATAGCTTTTCGTTCTAAAAAAGGTCGGAAAATTTTTGAGACATTCATCCTCCGCATTCCTTTGATTGGTCATTTGGTCAAAGAAACCAATTCTGCCCGCACCGCCCGCACCTTATCATCGCTTTTAACTTCCGGCGTTTCGGCTTCGGTTGCTTTTGATATTACCGCCGAAGTGGTTCAGAATCATCATTATCAAAAAGTTCTGAGAACAGCCGGCGAAAGTATTCAGAAAGGCAACCCACTCTACCAAATTTTTGCTGATGCCGAAAACCTTTATCCAGCCTTTCTATCAGAGATGGTTGGTATTGGTGAAGAGACGGGCAAGTTGGCCGAAATGCTGATGGAAGTCGCGGGTTTTTACGAAGAGGAAGTGGACCGTCAAACCAAAGATATGTCTACGGTCATTGAACCATTTTTGATGATTTTGGTTGGTGCGGCAGTCGGCTTCTTTGCTGTCTCTATGATTAGTCCGATTTATTCGCTAAGCAATGCGATATAAAAAATTTTCAAATAAAGGGGCGACTTTGGTAGAAATGCTGGCGGTTTTAGCAATAGCGGCGATTTTGTTTGTGATGGTTTATGCGGTGTTTGTAAATTACAATCGAGGGCAGGCCTTGGAAAAAAGTTCAGCCGGTATTGTCGCTATCTTGAACGAAGCCCGTTCAAAAACTCTCGCTGGCCGTGCCGCTGCTCAATACGGCGTTCATTTTGCCAGCGATAGCACCACTTTTTTTACCGGTACCACTTACAATCCCACCGATCCAAACAACAAAACCGAACATTTGAATTCTTTGGCGGAAATCAGCGCCATTACTTTGAATGGCGGTGGTAGCGATCTCATTTTTGAAAAACTGACTGGCGCCACTAATCAATATGGAACTATTGCTATCAGGAACAAAAATAATTCGGCGGAAACGATGATTGTTAATATTTATCAAACTGGTCTAGTTGAAGTGAAATGATGTTGAAATCAGATATCAACAACAAAAAAAAAGGTATGAGTTTGGTAGAAGTGATAGTCAGTGCTACCATTGTTACTTTGATTTTGTCTGGACTGATTGCCGCTTACAATTTATATTTCAAAACCGCCCTTGCCAATTTGCGCCATGTCCAAGCGGTTTTTTTGGCCGAAGAAGGCGCAGAGGCATTGCGTTTTCTACGCGATGCGAGTTGGAGTAATCTGAGTTCTTTAACCGTCAATAACACTTATTATGTCATTTTCCAAAACGGCAATTGGCAGATAACCACCAATAATATTTTTGTTGATGGAATTTTTGAAAGAAAGTTTGTTTTAAATAATGTTAACCGCGATGGCACTGACGATATCGTGCCGACTGGCACCCTTGACCCCAACACTAAAAAAGTAACCGTTTCCATTTCTTGGGGCAAAGGCGTTGCGACTACCACCAAGTCATTAGAGTTTTATTTAACCAATATTTTTAGTGATTAAATGATTTTTTTTAAAAATAAAAATAAAGGGGCTGGCTTACTCGAATTGTTAATTTACATTGCCGTTTTGGCTCTGATTTTGGTGACTTTAATTAATATGCTTTTGGCGATTGGTAAAACTTATGGCCGGCTGAAATCATCGCGGGCGATTGAAGCGGTAGGCGAGGTGGCGTTGGAGCAAATGACACGCGAAATTCGAAAAGCCTCAACGGTTAATGACAATAGCATTTTGGATACCAGTCCAGGGAAATTAATCTTGGATACCACTGATGCCGACGGTAATCCAGCGACGATGGAATTTTCTTTAATCGGCGAGGCAATTTATCAACGATTTAATGATGGCGTTTTTAATCCACTGTCGGCTTCCTCAACAGTAATCACCAGTTTAATTTTTAGGAGTTTAGCTAATGGTCGAACAGCCATGGCGCGGGTGGAAATTACCACAGAGAGCGGTGAAGGTGTCGCTTTTCGCTCGGAAAAGTTTTATACCACTGCCGTTCTGCGCGGTTCATATTTAAATCAATGAAAAAAAATAGCGGACAGGCTTTAATCACAGCAATCATTTTTTTCCTTTTCATTTCTACCACCATTACTTTGGGTGTGATAAATCCGGTTTTACATCAGCTTAGCATCAGTAATGATTTAGTTCGTTCCAAAAACAGCTATTTTCTTTCCGAATCGTTGAGCGAGGATATTATTTACCGATTAAAAACTAGCAAACAAGTTGGCGCTAATGAAAGCCTGACACTTAATAACGAAACTGCGACAGCGGTGGTTTCTGATATTTTGGGTGGCAAGAGTATTGTTGCTACCGGTGATTTTTCCGATTCAATTCGCAAGATCAAAACAGATTTGGTTTTTGGTTCCGGAGTCTCTTTTCATTATGGTATTCAGGCTGGTGAGGGCGGTTTTAGTTTAGATAACAGTAGTTCCATAACAGGTAACGCTTTTTCCAATGGTCCCATTAGTGGCAGTGGTAACACCATTTCTGGTGATGTGATTTCGGCGGGTGGCAGTGGTTTAATTGTTAATATTCGTGTTGGCGGTTCGGCTTATGCTCACTCAATTACCAATTCAATAATTACTGGCAACGCCTATTATCAATCCATTTCTGGTACAACCGTTGGTGGTATTAGTTATCCAAGTAGTCCCGATCAAGATATTGGCGAGATGCCAATTCCCGATTCTCAAATTAAGGATTGGAAAACAGCCGCGAAGAATGGTGGGGAAGTGTCTTGCTCTGGTGGAAAATACCAAACCTCGAGTTCGGAAACAATTGGTTATAAAAAAATTCCTTGCGATTTAAATATTGCCGGTGATAATATTACTTTGACTGGACCTTTGTGGGTTGAGGGTAATGTAAATATTAGTAATACTTCAAAAATTTATGTTAGCAGTTCTCTTTCAGGTAAGACTATTCCGATTATTGCCGACAAAGAGGACAACAGAACAACTAGTAGCAAAGTAGATTTAGCTAATAGTTCGAAGTTTTTTGGTTCAGGCGCTAATTCTTATGTTCTTTTGATTTCTCAAAATAATAGCGCCGAAAACAGCGGAGGTGAGACGGCGATTTCCATTACCAACACAGTTACCGGCGATATTTTGGTTTATGCCGGTCACGGCAAAATTGATATTGCCAACAGTGTTAACTTGAAAGAGGTATCGGCTTACAAGATTGGCATTAGAAATACCGCCGAAGTGATTTACGAAATCGGTTTGGCGAATTTGCTTTTCTCTGCCGGCCCCGGCGGCGGCTACACAATTAATGAGTGGAAAGAGATAGAGTAATGAAGTAGAATTGATTTATGTCTATGGAAAAAATGCCAGCCTACCAAGCGTTGGAGGCAAACAAAGAACAAGAGATTTTGTCGGTTTTTACACCAGAACAGCAAGCAGAGATAAAGCAAAAACAGCAAATTCTTTCTTCACTGGCCTATTTCATCGGCAAGGATTTTAGGATTCCGATTGAATTGGGTTTACCAACTCCCGATTGTCCAAGTGGTTGGCGTCAAGGGAGAAAATCAGATGGAAGCAAGTTTCTTCAAATGAACGCCCGCGATCTTTTAGAAAAACCAATGGATTTTTTGCGGTTTGTAACTTGCCATGAGGGTGGTCATGCGAGGATAAGCAGGCCGGAAGATATTCCTCCGGAAGAATGGAAACAGCCCGGTTTTGCTTTTATGATGAATGCTATTGAGGACCCGCGAGATAATAATTTCGTGGCGGAAAGTTATCCGAAGTTTCGTGAGCAAATGGGTTTAGCTTATACCCAAGATTTGGATTTTGAAGCAAAAGCTAAAGAAAAAGCTAAAGAAAAATTAGGCCATCAACCGCGCTTTATGCAAGCTGGTTTTGAATATATTAAGCAGTGGTTTAGGGAAATAAAAGGGCAAGAGATAGAAATACCGGCAGATTTGCCGGAGGAGATTAAAGTGGTAGTTCAGAAGACGATTGAATCAGCTAGAGATTCTTGGTGGAGATATCCTTCACGAGAGGAGGCAGATAAAAGCGAGGAGTTAATCAAAAAATATGCCCAAGTTTCCTATGAAATAAATCGCGATGAGGTTTGGCCGGAATTTAAAAAGTTGGTTGAAGCAGATTTGAAGGACCAAAAGACGCAAGAATTCTTGAAAGATCTGGAGAAAAATCAAGGTGGAGAGGGAGAAGGTGGTGAAGGTGGTCAGCAGGGGTTGCCACAAGAGTTAGAGGAAGCTATTAAAAAAGCGATTGAGGATGCGAAGAAAGAGCAAGAAAAAAAGAAATCGGAAGAAGAAAAAAAAGAAAAACAAAGTGGCAAGCCCATTGATTTGGATTCTTTGTCAGAAGAGTTGAAACAAAAGATTAAAGAATATATTGAGTCCTTGCCGGAGGATATACAAAAAGAATTGGCGGAAAAAGCCGCGCAAGCTTTTAAGGAATTTGAAGATGCTCTGAATGAAGAATTGCAAGGCAAGTTGACAGACGATCCCGAAGAAAAAGCTGAGCGAGAAGAAAAAGAAAAATCAGAGGAAACTGGAAAAGAAGTTCCGGTGAAAAAGCCGAAAGAAGATTTGGCCGGCGTTGACACAGAAGAGATGAAAAAGTATCGGGAACGAATAGCCAAAGAACTCAAAAAAGATGCTAATGTCTATGAAAAAATGAGGCGAGAAGTTTTACCGCTTATAGATAAATTGGAAACCGAATTGCGAGAAATATTTGTTGCCCGTAAAGCCAAAGGATGGAAGAGTGGATTTACGACCGGTAAACGCATTGATATTAAAAGAAGGATTCAAGAAAAAGCTAAATCAATTTCGGCTATGGAAAGCAAGGCGTGGCAAAAACGAGAAATGCCGGATGAAAAGGATTATGCGATATCGCTCTTGGTTGACCTGTCCGGTTCAATGTCCGGAGGCAATAAAATTGAAGAAACTTTCAAGGCCGTGATTGTTTTGTCGGAAGTTTTAAACCGATTGTCCATAAATTTGGAGATTCTCGGCTTCAACGATCGCATTTACGAATACCAGGACTTTGGCCAGCCGATGTCAAAACTCATCCGGGAACATATGGGTGGTATGCTTGGAGAAGTTGATGACACTAGCGATACGGGCAAGGCTCGATGGAATGATGATGGTTGGGCGCTTGAAAAATCAGCTGAGCGTTTGGCTAAACAAAAAGCCGATCAAAAGTTTTTGATTGTGCTTTCTGATGGCTCTCCCGAAGAATCATCTATGCACCCTCGTTCAAAATATGAGCTCGGCAAGATGATTAAAAAAGTTCTTGAAGAGACCGACATTAGATTGATTGGTTTGGGAATTGGTCGAGGAACCGAGCATGTGGGCGAGTATTATCCGAACAGTATTGCCAATGTAAGGGTCAAAGAGATGGCCGAAAAGTTGGCGGGTCTTATAAAAGAAGTCGTTGCTAATTACGATAAATTTTGATAAAATATGAGCATTATGGAATTCAGACAATCATTATTTTGGGACACTGATCCCAAAAAAATAGACCCCCACAAAAACGCTCGTTATATCATTGAGCGTGTTTTGGAACTCGGCCGACCGGAAGAAGTCGGTTGGGTATTCAAACATTACCCAAAGAGCGAGATAAAAAAAGTTATCAATCTTCCTCGAGCGCAAATTAGTCCAAAATCAAAAAACTTATGGTTATTGATGATGAAATAAAAAAATATAATAATCAACTTCGTTTTGATATTTTACCGAGACCAACAGTGGAGGCATTCAAAAAGTGTGCCGAGGTAAATTTATTTTCAAGCGGAAAATGGTATTTAGCTGGAGGTACAGCTCTGGCATTACAGACGGGGCATCGACAATCTGTGGATCTGGATTTTTTTACAGAAGAGAAGAATTTTGACGAGAAGAAAACAGAAAAATCATTAAGCGACCAAGGTCGATGGGTAACCACTTCTTTGGACAGGGGAACAATATACGGGGAATTTCTTGGCGCGAAAATTAGCCTTATCGCCTACCCGTTTTTTGCGCCGGCCGTGCCAATGCGCGAGTATGGCAATATTAGAATGGCAGCCCCTTTGGATATAGCGGTGATGAAAGTTATTGCCATTTCACAACGCGGAAAGAAAAGGGATTTTTTTGATTTATATTGGATTTGTCAGCATATTAGTCCGTTATCTGAAATTATTCCACTGGTTCACAAGCAGTACGTCATAGGTCAGAATCCCACACACATTCTAAAAAGCATGATGTACTTTGAAGACGCGGAAGATGACCCGGAACCATTAATATTTTTCAAGGCTAATTGGAAAGAAGTCAAAGATTTTTTCAAGAAAGAAATTCCCATTATTACCAAAAAGCTGATAAAATTAGAATAATATGGCAAACAACAAAGGAGAGATAAAACAGTTTTTAAATACATTGGTTGGTCAAAGAGAAGTTGGTTTAGCAATTGCCAAAGATGAAGCGGAACTGGCGAGTCTCGCAAAGGCGATGGATGGGTTTGATTTTAAGCGATCGGAAAATATCGCCGATCTCTTAAAATTTCCCAAAACCTATTTTGTGATCACTGGAGATATGGACAAAGATGTCTATGACTTTGTCGTCCAATATTCCACCGGACAGGTTGAGATTTTTGACAAAAAACTTATGCGTTCGCAAACGCTTTCTCCCGATTACAAAAATTCCGCGATTGTTTTATTGGTTGATAAAGATAATTTAAATAAAATTCAAGAGAAGGGCTTTGATCTTTTATCAGCTACGGGTCCTGCCTTTCAATCATAAAATATATGCGTTCACCAGAAAAACAAAGTAATACACCACCAGTCCCGGAAGTTGTTGCCGATCAAGGACCAATCACTGAAACAGAATCTACGATGTCGTATTTGGGTGTGGGTCTTGAAAAATCTAAATCTGGCGATGGTCAATTTGTGCCAAAGAGAGAGCAATATACAGATTTTATAAATGACAAGGAAGTTGCTTTGCCTTTACAACGAGATATCGCTGTCGCATTCTTGAGTGGTGAGCCACTGCTTGTAGATGGTGGAACTTCTTTGGGTAAGACCACGACCGTCAAAAAAATGGCGGCGGAACTCGGTTGGGAAATTCACTATGCCAACTTAAACGGCGCTACCGATGTTGAGGACTTAATGGGACGATACATTCCCAATCCTCATAAAAGCAAACCAGAAGATCCTGAATATATTTTTGCTGACGGCAAAGTTACAAGTGGTTTGAGACAAGAAGAAGGTAAAGTGAAAGTTGTTATTTTGGACGAGTTTAACGCTTCCGCGCCGAATATTCTTATTCGTCTGCACGAGGTTTTGGACTCACTTGAGCGCGGAGGTGATGTAATTCTCTCGGAGGATGCTTCGGAGGCCGTTTCGGTCAATAAGGAAAGAACTAAAATAGTCGCCCTAATGAACCCTCCGGGTAAGGGTTATTTCGGTCGTGAGCCCCTTGATCCAGCCCAGCTTCGCCGATGGGTGTATAAAAAACTACCATCCGAATTGCCCGAAGGCACTTTTTCCTATTCTACTGACACATTGTTTGGTGCGGAGCCGGCGTCTCAAAATGTTACCCCAGATATGTTTCTTAGGGCTCGCGAGGAAGCTTTGACATCAGAACACTTACAGGAAGTTCCTGGTATGAGAGAAATTTTGGAAAAATATAAAGAATTTCACAAAGGGGCCAAGGAACTTTTAAAGAATAGAAAGATTGCCGAGGATCAACCTCAACCGTTCACTTTTGATGATCGTATGGAACCTCGTCGTGTGCGAGATTTTGTCTTGCGATTTTACACCGGCGATATTAACGAAACTTTCCAGCAAGCATTGCAATACTATTATGCCAATAAGCTTGAGAGTGAAGCGGACAGAAAAAAACTTGGTGAATTGATTCGGCTGGTGGAATATAAACCACCCGTTGCCGAATCTAAACGCAAAGGGGCGGAAAGAGAAAAAAAGAAAGAAAAAGTGGCCAAACCGATGGTGCGAAAATCAGAAAAAATCGGAAAGACAAAAGAAATGCCCAATGAAATTTCTGCCGAATTTACTTCTCCCGACGGAAAAAAAGAAACAATAGAGCTTAACTTTGAAACGGCGTTTAAGCGTTGGGGTGATTTTTACGCTGAACGAAAGGTTGAATTACCACCAGATTTTGAAGAAATTGCCCGGGCTATTTGGAATCAGAATTACGATAAAATTAAAGAATCAATGGAAAATCTCGGTTACGATGGCGTTCTCGTGATTCCTGGCGATCTTAATCTGCCAGAATTTCATCAAAAGATGACAGAAGGATATGAAAAAACTTGGGAATCAGACAATTTCAAAGAAGGCGGTTCATTTGCTGGCATTAAAAGTTCTAGAATTGTCGAGCCGAGAATTGTTCTTTATCACGAGAAAAGCACTAAGGAGCTTGGAGATAATCCGTTGACCAAAGAGATGCTCGGAAAAAATTTGATGCAGGTGACTGGTCTTTCCGAAGAGGAAGTGCAAAAAGCGATTGATACAGGAGAATCGTTACGGGGAAAGATAAAAATCGGAGAAGAAGAGTTTTTCTTTGATGGTTTGTCGGTAGAAGAATATTTGGCCATCCAAGCCGAATATTTCAGACGAACAAGTGAACATTTAGATAGCAACAGTTACACTTGGCTTATGGGAAGTATTTGCGGTCGCCGCGTCCCCGGGCTCGGTTGGGATCCCGAGGGCGGCCAGCTCATTGCCGATGCCTATGTGCCGGGCTTTCGGTATGGCTATCTTGCTCCCCGCCCCGCCGCAGTTTTTACTTTAGTTTCGGAAATTAGGCCTTCTTCTGAATTTAGTTTTGAAATTTCTGCCGAATTTGAAAATCTTGCCGGAGAAAAAGAAAAAATTTCCATTGACTTAGAAAAAGAAGCAAAAAATTGGGTGGAATTCTACGGGCAACACAAAATGGAATTGTCACCGGATTTTTCCGAACAAGTGGTTGATGTGCTTGAGCGCAACCGGGCTGAAATGGAAAAGTCCATTGAGGAAATGGGTTACGACAAAGCTATTATCGTTCCTCCCGGTCTCAAAGCCGAAGAATTGCACCAAGCGATGACTGAAGGTTACAAGGTAACCCACGAATACGATTCTTTCAAAACCGCTGGCGGTTTTGAAACCATTACCACACCAAATGCCGATAAAGTGAGAATTATCCTCGTTCACGAAAAAGATGCCCAGGACAATGCCGATCACCCCATTCTCAAAGAATTAAGAGGAAAATCTGTAAACGATCTAGCTGGTTTAGCTGGTATTCCCAAAGAAAAAGTCCAAGAGCTATTGGATGCTAATGGCGAGATTCCTATGAAGATTGAAATCAAAGGTAAAGAATTTACCTTCCAAGGTCTCGATGTTCTATGTTATCTTATCTGGCAGAGGGAATACTTTGAAAGGACCAAAAACCATATTGATACAAAAGGTTGGTCTGCTTTGTCAGGTAGTTCCATTGGCAAAGGTAGAATCGGTCGCCGCGTCCCCGAGCTCCTTTGGTATCCCGGGGGCGGCCAGCTCTATGCCTTTGCCCGTGGGCCGGGCGATCGGGATGGCGATCTTGCTCCCCGCCCCGCCGCAGTTTTTGTTTGATTTAGGATTGGGTGTTAGAATTTCTTTGGGTTTTAAATTTAGTTTTCTTTCGGCTAGTAAACCATGGCAAATAAAGCCAGCCGGTTGCCGAAAACGCTAGCCAACCAAAAGACCCTAAAAAGGTTAGAGTTGGTTTGGTGTTAAAAATAAAGGGTTAAACCCTTTAAAACTGCAGTCGTTTCTTGGGGTCGCAATAGCGGTCCTAATAAATTATTTTGTTCTCACGGTTGCTTTGGATAAGAAACGGCTAACTAACGGGGCGGTCGCCGCGTCCCCGAGCTCAATTGGAATCCCGAGGACGGCCAGCTCAATGCCAATGCCAATGAGCCGGGCAATCGGAATGACAATCTTGCTCCCCGCCCCGCCGCAGTTTTGTAATTTTCAGTTAATTTTCCCGTCGCGCATACCTTATCCAACCACCAGCCATTTTACCTAGTTCTTTCAATTGTTTTTGCAGTTCAAGGTAAGTCGGCCAATCAATAAATTTAAGATTGAAAGCTATCCGACAGAGGATTTTTACCAAGTCAATTCTCGCTCCCAATCTGACCAAGTATTTTTCTTTTTCATACTTGGTAACGATGTTGGCGACAATTGCTAACTCGGCGCAATCTAAGATGGTATTTTCAATTTTTTCTCCCAAGCTGTATCGCTCGTGTTTTGGGAAGCCGTTGATTTTTCGGTGAGCAAGTTCGTAAAGACCACAGATATTTTGGACGATTGGTGGTTCGCAGAAATTATTTTCATTATTTTGTTTTTCCATATGAATTTTGAACAATTATTTTCTTTTGATAATCTTTTCTCGGCTTGGCGAAAATTCAGGCGGGGAAAGGCCAGTAGGCCGGCAGTTATTTCTTTTGAAAGGCATCTGGAAGATAATTTGTTTTCTCTTAGTGAAGAAATTTTTTCTGGCCATTGGCAACACGGTCCATATCGGCAGTTTTCGGTTTTTGACCCAAAAAAGCGAGATATTTACACGGCACAAATAAGAGATAGAATTGTTCATCAAGTTTTGTGTGATTTTCTGGAGAAAATTTACGAACCCATTTTTATTAATGATTCTTTTTCGTCTCGGAAAGGGAAGGGTGTTGAAGCGGCCGTCGCGCGGGCGCGATTTTTTCTTGAAGATGAAGTGAAATGGAATTATGGCAGATGCTTTGCTTTAAAATGCGATATCAGGAAATATTTTGATAGGGTTAATCAGCAAATCTTACTAGGGATTATGCGTTCGCGGGTAACCGACGAAAAAATTTTTGGTGTTATTGAAAAAGTCGTGCGAAGTTTTCGTGGGGAATTTGGCTATGGAATTCCACTCGGCAATATTACCAGTCAAATTTTCGCCAACATTTATCTTAATGAATTGGATTTTTTCGTAAAGAGAGAAAACAAGTTTCCAAAATATGTTAGATACAATGATGATTTTCTTTTTATATCGGCGAATGTCAAACGACTCACAGATGTCAGCTATTTGGTTGTCAATTTTGCTCATGAAAGGTTGGGTCTAGAGATTCCGCCAGAGAAAACATCCCTCCGGAAATTTTCTTGGGGTGTTCATTTTCTCGGCCGAATTATTTTGCCAAGCGTGGTGTTAATACGAAAAAGAACTGTTACGCGGGCACTTAGGCTGGTTTCGGATAAAAATCTCGCATCTTATATGGGGCTTCTGAAAAACACTGATAGTTTTATTTTAAGGAGAAAGATTTTGTCGAGTTTTAATAATGGCGACATTATTTGAGTAAGGTATAATATAAAAATCAAAATGGCTAAGACGGAGAAAAAAATAATCGTGGGGAATTGGAAGATGAATCCTTTGACCGAGGTAGAGGCCCGGCGGATTTTTGGCGGCGCGAAACGCGCCGCTTCAAAAATCCGCCGGGCGGAAGTAGTAATTTGCCCACCTTTTATTTATTTATCGGCTTTGGCGAATTCCGCCAAGAGGAGTCGCAATATTTCTTTAGGCGTTCAAGATATTTTTTGGGAAACCGTCGGTTCTTATACCGGCGAAATCAGCCCTACGATGGTGCTGAATGCGGGTGCCAAATACGCTATTGTTGGCCACTCTGAACGACGAATTTTGGGCGAGACCGATATTCAAATTGCCAAAAAAGCTGTTCTGGCTTTGAAACTTGGTTTAAAAACCATTGTTTGTATCGGTGAAAGTGTTCGTGATGAGAAAGGTGAGTATCTCGGTTTTCTGAAAGGACAGATGAAAAATTCTCTTCAAGGCATCACTGAAAAACTTTTAGAGAATTTAATTATTGCCTATGAACCGGTTTGGGCCATTGGTGGTAGGGAAGCGATGAAACCGGTGCAGGTAGAAGAAACAGGAATTTTCATCAGAAAAATTCTTTCCGATATTTACAATCAGGAAGTGGCGATGAAATTACCGATTCTTTACGGCGGTTCGGTGGATGCCAAAAATGCCGAGTCAATTGTTTATGAAGGCAATGTTCAGGGATTACTCATTGGTCGGCAAAGTTTGGAACCGGAAAGTTTCAAAGCGATTTTGAATGTGATGTAAAAACCAAAAATTATGGAAACGACAAAAATTGCTTTATTTGAAGGGAAGAAAATTCGCAAAACTATCCATAATAATGAATGGTGGTTTTCTATTGTGGATATCATTGAAGCCCTGACTGATACTACTAATCCTCGTATTTATTGGGGAGTAATGAAAAATCGGCTAGAAGATGAAGAAAAAATTGAGTTGTTTACAATTTGTAAACAACTGAAGTTACAATCATCCGATGGTAAATACTATGAGACCGACTGCGCTAACACGGAAGGCGTTTTTCGTATAATTCAATCCATTCCGTCGCCTAAAGCCGAACCATTCAAGCGCTGGTTAGCCAAAGTCGGTTATGAGCGTATACAGGAAATTGAAAATCCAGAATTGGCGCAAGAAAGAATGAAGCGACTTTATGAGAAAAAAGGTTATTCAAAGAATTGGATTGATAAAAGACTTCGGGGCATAGCCATTCGGCAGAATCTGACCGATGAATGGAAAGAACGAGGTGTTTTTGCGGAAAGAGATTATGCCATTCTGACTGCGGAGATTTCCAAGGCGACTTTCGGCATAACGCCAAACCAGTACAAAAAACTCAAAAAGTTGAAGCAGGAAAACTTAAGAGACCATATGACAGATTTGGAATTAATTTTTACTATGCTTGGCGAGAGAGTGACGACTGAGATTTCTGAAAAGGAGAAACCTGAGACTATGATTCACAATAAAAGAGTTGCCAAGAGGGGTGGAAATGTTGCTGGTAACGCCAGAAAGCAAACAGAAAAAGAGATTGGTAAAAGTGTGATTTCCAAAGAAAATTATCTAGGAAGACCGGAAAGTAAAAAATTATTAGAGAAATAATAGATGTCAATGAACTTGCCGCTTTTAGAAAATCAGAAAAATCTCGCGGGCAAAAAGGTTTTGCTTCGTTTAGATTTGAATGTGCCCATTAAAGACGGCAAAGTCTTTGATGATTTTCGCATCAGAAAAATTTTGCCGACTTTGGAATTTCTCCATAAAGCTGGCGCTCGCACGATAATTTTGAGTCATTTGGAAGGGAAAGGCGGTGATAGTTTGCGGCCGGTTTGGCAGGTTTTGATAAAGAGTTTTACTATTTCTTTTTCCGCCAATTTTGATGAGTTGGCAAAAAACATTGGTGATTTGAAAAACGGCGATTTTACCCTTTTTGAAAATCTTCGTGTTGATGCTGGCGAAAAAGCTAATGACGAAAATTTCGCCAAAAAACTGGCTTCCCTCGGCGAAATTTTTGTCAACGAGGCCTTTGCCGTTTCCCACCGCGCTCACGCTTCCATTGTTGGTCTACCAAAACTTTTACCCAGTTTTGCTGGACCATTATTTGCCGAAGAGTTAGCACGGCTCTCCGGCGCCCTTAAACCAGCTCATCCTGGTCTGTTTATTTTGGGTGGAGCAAAATTTGAAACCAAAATGCCCTTGCTGAAAAAATTTATTCCTATCTACGATTCAATTTTTGTCGGCGGCGCTTTGGCCAATGATTTTTTCCAAGCCCAAGGTTTTAACATTGGCAGTTCATTGGTTTCCAAAATACCGCCGGATTTGAAATCACTAACGATGTTGAATTTGTATTTTCCCAATGACGCGATTGTCAGGAGCAATATTACGATTGCTACAAAAT
The DNA here is from genome assembly GCA_041662545.1 of Minisyncoccota bacterium. Lineage (GTDB taxonomy): Bacteria > Patescibacteriota > Minisyncoccia > Phycocordibacterales > DSPV01 > 2-02-FULL-44-35. Next base: position 10,073 of record JBAZSH010000007.1, on the reverse strand, counting down.
CACTTGATAATATCAGCCAAGATGAAAAGATTGTTGATGTTGGACCGAAGACCGTGGAGATTTTACGCAAATTGATTGCCCAGTCCCAATTTATTTTATGGAATGGCCCATTGGGCGAATATGAAGCTGGTTTTTCTGACGGGACAAAAAATTTGGCGACAATGATTGCTCAAAGCCACGCCCAATCGGTTGTTGGCGGCGGCGACACAGTCGCCGCCATTACCGCTCTCGGTTTGGAAAATAAATTTAGTTTCGTCTCCACTGCCGGCGGTGCCATGCTGGATTTTTTAGCGAATGAAACCTTGCCTGGCATTGAAGCTTTGCTTATCAACAAAAAAGTTTGACACCTGAACCCTTTCTGCTATTATAAGCAGACCGCAATTTTTGCGTGTTTCTCTTTTTATTAATTATTAAATAAAAATAAAACAATGAGCACTTTTGATAGAACCAAGCCCCATGTCAATGTCGGCACCATTGGCCACGTTGACCACGGCAAAACAACTTTGACCGCCGCTATTCTTCACGCTTTGAAGTTGTCCGGTCAGGATGTTAAAGAAAAGAAAGTTGACGATATTGATAATGCGCCGGAAGAAAAAGCGCGTGGTATTACTATTGCTCTTTCCCACCAAGAATACACTACACCTAACCGACACTATGCTCACATTGACGCTCCAGGTCACGCTGACTATATTAAAAACATGATTACTGGTGCGGCCCAGATGGACGGAGCGATTTTAGTGGTAGCCGCCACCGATGGCGTGATGCCTCAAACTCGCGAGCACATTTTGCTTGCCAAACAAGTTGGTGTACCTAAGGTAATCGTCTTCCTGAATAAATGCGATATGGTGCCAGAAAAAGATTTGATTGATTTGGTGGAAGAAGAAGTCCGCGAGCTTTTAACCAAACAAGGTTTTGACGGCAAAGACGCGCCGATTATTCGCGGTTCAGCTTTGAAAGCTTTGGAAGCTAGTTCTGTGGATGATGAATGGGTAAAGAGCGTGCTCCAACTTACTGAAACTTTGGATACCTATATCCCAGTACCTGAACGACAAGTTGATAAACCTTTCTTGATGCCGATTGAAGACATTTTCTCCATTGAAGGCCGTGGTACGGTAGTTACCGGTAGAATTGAGCGTGGTGTGGTAAAAATTGGTGAAGAAGTAGAAATTGTTGGTATCAAACCGACCGCCAAGACCACTGTGACTGGTATCGAAATGTTCAACAAGCAACTTGATCAAGGTCAAGCGGGCGACAATGCCGGCATTCTTTTGCGCGGTACTAAAAAAGAAGATGTTCATCGTGGTCAGGTTTTGGCGAAACCGGCTTCCGTTACACCTCATACTGAATTTGAAGCCGAGGTTTATATCTTGAAGAAAGAAGAAGGTGGCAGACATACCGCTTTCTTTACTGGTTACAAACCCCAATTCTATATTCGAACAACCGATGTGACGGGTGAAGTAACTTTGCCGGAAAAGACGGAAATGGTAATGCCAGGTGATACCATTAGCTTTAAAGTAAAATTGGTGGCGCCGGTGGCCTTGGAAGAAAAACAGCGATTTGCTATTCGCGAAGGTGGCAAGACTGTTGGTGCTGGTGCGGTGACGAAGATTGTTGCGTAAAATAAAAAGTTAAGAACTTAAAACTGTGGCTGTTAAAAATACAATTTCGAAAAAACCCGCAGCACCACGAAAACGAGCTGTTGCCAAAAAGGCGGAAGCGCCTTTGGTAAAGCTACGCATTCGGGTGCGGGCTTATGAAAGTAAAATATTGGACGCGTCCATTAAACAAATTATGGACGCGGCCATGCGCTTTGACGCCAAAGTTAGAGGACCGATTCCTTTGCCGACCGAAATTAAAAAATACACAGTCAATCGTTCGTCCTTTGTTCACAAAAATGCTCGTGAGCAATTTGAAATGCGAGTTCATAAACGCCTCATTGATATTGAAAATCCTAGTGCCAAAACGGTTGAAGCTTTGACCAATCTCTCCTTGCCATCTGGTGTCAACATTGATGTAAAGACCAGTTAGGTTGACACGATTCTCATTGTAGCTATAATGTCTCCACTTCCATGATCCCGCTAAGCGGGAAGGGGAAGTGTACATTGAAAATTGAATAATTAAGAGAATGTAAAAATAGTGCAAGTCAAATAGTAGATAGTAGAAATAGAAAATTCCAATTAGAGCTAGAAAAAACTTTTGAGATACAAGAAGCACGCGCTTTTTGTTTTGTTCCGTTTGTAATTATATTAAGAGTTTGATCCTAGCTCAGGATGAACGCTGGCGGCGTGGATAAGGCATGCAAGTCAAGGGGGCTCCGCAAGGGGCAACCGGCAGACGAGGTAGTAATAAGCAGGTACGCACCCTGAAGTTGGGCATAGCTCCGCGAAAGCGGAGGTAATTCCCGATGGTCTCTGAGGCGTAAGCCGAAGAGTAAAGATTTATCGCTTTAGGAGCGGCCTGTTCAGTATCAGCTAGTTGGTAGGGTAATGGCCTACCAAGGCTATGACGCTTAGGGGGGGTGAGAGCCTGTTCCCCACCGATGGAACTGAGATACGGTCCATACACCTACGGGTGGCTGCAGCCGAGAATATTCCACAATGGGCGAAAGCCTGATGGAGCGACGCCGCGTGGAGGACGAAGTGCTTCGGCATGTAAACTCCTTTTGTACACTAGAAAGTTTATTGATCGGTGTAAGAATAAGAGGTTGCTAAACTCGTGCCAGCAGCAGCGGTAATACGAGTGCCTCGAGCGTTATCCGGAATTATTGGGCGTAAAGGGTGTGTAGGCGGCTTTATTAGTCCTTGGTCAAATTCTTCGGCTCAACCGGGGGTCCGCCAAGGAAACGGCAAAGCTTGAGGGTGCGAGAGGTGAATGGAACTCTAGGTGTAGGGGTGAAATCCGTTGATATCTAGGGGAACACCAAAAGCGAAGGCAATTCACTGGCGCACTTCTGACGCTGAAACACGAAAGCGTGGGTAGCGAATGGGATTAGATAATCCCTGTCCGCTAATAAAATATAGACAAAAGGTGTCTCTTCTTGGAGGTGACTTCAAGATGACAATTCAGCTGTATCGGGGAAACTCTCTAGCAATATGCGCTTACTGGCGCGTTAGAGACAATCCCGAGGGAAGTTTTCTTGTATTGAAAGAAAGGAAAAAATATGAAAAGTACATTTGTGTATTGTGGAATTCTCCAAAATGTTTCAAAGACCGTTTACTATGACAAATCGATCTCAGGTGAACTGAAAGCGACGTCTGTCAAAGAAGCAATTAAAGAGATTCGTGGTAGGTATAGATATTCAATCGGACATCTTCGAGTGTTTAAAGAAATTAAGTTTTGAACACAAAAAGAAGTAATTGATTTTCAGGCAAAGTTTTTACTTTGCCCTTTCTTTCAGTACAAGATGACCCCGTAGAGACTATGAAATTGAGCAAGATAGTTGGTGCATTTTCTGTCGTAATTCACAAAATGAAAAACACAGATACAAAATATGTGCCTTTGTCGAATCAGGCGCGATCTATAATCCTAGGATCAATTCTTGGAGATGGGTCGCTAAAGATTCAAAACGAGTACGCGAATGCGAATTTACAAATTCGTCATTCGGAAACTCAAAAAGACTACCTCTTATGGAAAGCGGGCGCGCTTAAAGAGATAGCAGGAGATAATAGCGTGAGTGTGCAAAAGCCGGATGGATATAGTACGAACTCAAAGTGGAGGTTCATGAGTAAAAGAACTCCAGCATTGACTGAACTACATCATCTGACTTATAAGCACAATGCCTTGCGCATCAAGCGCAACTGGTTGAATCAAATGAATGCTTTGTCGCTCGCCGTATGGTGGTGCGATGATGGTTCACTTATTAGCTACGGAGGCAGAAAAGGAGTGTTTTGTACCGACGGCTTTGATGAAGCGTCAGTCAGAATACTTGCTCGCTATCTTGGAGTGGTTTGGAACATACGAGCGATCGTTGCTTCCGTCGGGCGAAAGCGTGATGGAAAGCAAGATCAGTATTGGCGGTTATGGATTCGTTCGCAGGAAGAATTAAAAAAATTTTTGCGTATTATCCTGCCCCACATACCTGTTTCGAGTATGCTCAAAAAGGCCATTCTACTCTATAAAGATCCTCAATTTCAACAACGCTGGATATCTGAAGTAGTTCAATTGAGCCGTTTCCCTCGTTCCGTCGTCATGGCGGAGTATGAGAAAAAATGTACGAAATGGAATTGCTACAGATAAAGATATAGTCCGGACTTCATGGTGACATGAAGAACGATGCAGAAATGCCATCGTCTCCGCGTATGCGGAAGTAACATATTCAACCCCAGTAGTCCACGCCCTAAACGATGATCACTAGCTTTTCGGAGTATCGACCTTCTGAGAGGCGAAGCTAACGCGTTAAGTGATCCGCCTGGGTAGTACGGCCGCAAGGCTAAAACTCAAAGGAATAGACGGGGACTTGCACAAGCGGTGGTCCATGTGGTTTAATTCGACGGTAAACGAAGAACCTTACCAGGGTTAGAAATCCAGACGAAGGCTAGCAGAAACGTTAGTCGTCTCACAAGGACGGCTGGACAGGTGCTGCATGGCTGTCGTCAGTTCGTGTTTTGAAATGTTCCCTTCAGTGGGGTAACGAACGCAACCCTCGTTGTCTGTTATAAGTGTCAGACGATACTGCCCCCGCCCAAGATTTGTTTTTTGTAAAAAAAGAAATCTAGGGCGGGGGAGGAAGGCGAGGATGACGCCAAGTCAGCATGGCCCTTTGATATCCTGGGCTACACACGTGGAACAATCGCTGCTACAACAGGTTGCGACGGGGAAAAACCCTGAGCCAATCCTTATAAAAGCAGCGCCAGTTCGGATTGAGGTCTGCAACTCGACCTCATGAAGTAGGAATCGCTAGTAATCGCGGGTCAGCTATACCGCGGTGAATACGTTCTCAAGTCTTGTACTCACCGCCCGTCAAGCCAAGGAAGTTGGTAATACCCGAAATCTCACTTCGGTGGGCCTAAGGTAAGATCAATGACAGGGGCTAAGTCGTAACAAGGCACGGGTAGCGGAAGCTGCTCGTGGAATTATTCAAATGAAAAACGTCCGGAAGGACTTAAATGTCGATTTTGCTCTTCACAAGGGAGCAAGGGTTTGTCCAAACCTTAAATGGATAGCGAATGGCCCGCCTTCGCTTAAAGCTTTGGTGGACACGGAACAAAACAAAGAGCGCGTAAAACAAAAAATCCCGATGAACATCGGGATTTTTTGTTTGGAAAAAGGTTGCGGGGGTCGGAATTGAACCGACTACCTCAAGGTTATGAGCCTTGCGAGCAACCGTTGCTCATCCCCGCGATAACAGACACCAATATACTATTTTAAAATGATAATGGCAAACGGCTTTACACTTTGCGTTTTTCGCTTTAAACTGCTGTAATTGCCGAAGTAGCTCAGGTAGTTAGAGCATCTCACTCATAAAGAGAAGGTCGCAGGTGCAAGTCCTGCCTTCGGCACAAGAACAGAACTTAACGGCTTTTTCAAAGCCAGAAGGTGGGACGCGCGAAGCGCGTCCCACTGATTTCCCCCCATTTTTCCAAACGAATTCGGATTCCCGCCTTTGGCGGGACGGATTGTTTTTTCGCCAAGAAGCAGGTTCGAGCCAAAGATTTCTTTGGCTTTGACCTTTTTAGCAAAAAGGTCATCATCAGAAGCAATTTTGTCCAAGGATTGAGCGTCTTTTAGCCAGTTTTGGAAAGGTGCGAGCCAATCATTCTGCTTGTGTGAAAAGTTAAAGATTTCTTCTTCGAGCGACTTCTTTTCGGATAACAGTTTTGCTTTTTGTAAACAGTAGTCTGGTTGGTCAATCACTTGGTCAAGATACCCCGTAAGAAGTCGCTCTAACTTTTCCGACAAAGAAGAAATCTTTTTCTTTTTCTCTTCCACACTAGCAGTCAAAGACGGGGCGGAATTTTTGTAGTCTTGCAAAGCAAGACGGTTTAATTCCTCCGCCCAGTCTTTGGGCAAAGAAACTTTTTTGATTAAGGATGATAACTGCTCATCTAGTTTTTCAGAACGAAGCGACATTTCGGGACATCTAATAGTTTTAGATTTCTTGGTACATCTGTAATACACATAATAATGAACATTGCCATTTTTCTGTCGCTTCGTTTTGTTTTCAGCAGTTATCATCATTCCGCATGAAGCACAGGAAATGAGACCACAATATGGTTGAGGTTCGTTTTGTGGTTTTCGTTCTGGCTGACCACGAAACTTCAACATTTCCTGTGCTTCATCAAAACGTTTCTTTGAAATGATTGGCTCGTGCTTTCCTTCGTGGATTTCACCACCATACTTAAACAAACCGATATAGAAAGGATTTGAGAGGATAAAAGACGCTTTGGTCTTGGAGATTCTCTTTCCGGTTCGAGTTGTAACGCCGGATTTCGCCAAAAAGTTTGCAATATCCTCTAACCTTTGATTGCCTTTGACATATCGTTCAAAAGCCAAGCGCACGACACGAGATTTTTTCTTTTCTACCACAATTGTTTTTGTCCGAGAATCATTTAGATAACCGACTGGCGCTTGGCTTGGGAATATACCCATTCTGACTTTTTGGCGAAGTCCGCGTTTCGTATTTTCGGAAAGAGAATCTACATAGTATTTGCTTTGCCCGAAAGCCATATTGAGCATAAATTTACCTTGACCAGTGTTGTCGCACCAAAAGGTTGGGAACTTGAGGCTCGCAAGTTTCCCCGTGTCGAGGAGATAAATAATCTGTCCGCCGTCCACCGAATTGCGGGCGAGCCGATCGGGATTCCATGCGAGGATGTTTCCGCCGAAAGTTTCAATTTCTTTCATCATTTTGTTAAACAACGGACGACCTGGAACTTTAGCAGATTGTTTTTCTACGATTTCGGCGGAAATTTCAATACCTTCCCGAACGGCGTATTCCCGCAATTCGGTGAGTTGCGCGTCAATACTTAACACTTGCTTATCCTCGACATCAGTGGACTTGCGAGCATACAAAAAGAATTTTTTATTTTCCATATTATTTATCATAGTAATAAAAATTCTTTTTGTATTAAGCAAATACTATGAGTCAAAATTGCTTCTGATTTCGCACCTGCTTCTTGGCGAAAAAACAATCCGTCCCGCCAAAGGCGGGAATCCGAATTCGTTTGGAAAAATGGGGGGAAATCAGTGGGACGCGCTTCGCGCGTCCCACCTTCTGGCTTTGAAAAAGCCGTTAAGTTCTGTTCTTGTGTCTCTATTGTACCAAACTCGCACCTATTTCCAAAACAAAGTGAAGTAATGACTTCGCACGCTCCGCGTGCGTGGTGAAGCGAAACTGAAGCGTACGCTCGGATTCTGCGCGCCTCGTCCGCTCCCTTCGGTCGCGGGAGCAAAAACCAAAAATTTTCCTTCCTTAATTTTAGATTTTCGGCGGGGGGTGTGGGGGGAGCCGACAAAAAATGGAAAGGAAATTTTTGGTTTTGCTTCGCCGTATCAGTCTCCGAAAAGAGCAATCTTATTTTAATATTTTTGTTTGCTCTTTTCTCCACCTTCACGGCGAGACGAGGCGCTTCCTCTCCGCGTTCTGTGATAACTCTAAACTCTGTGGCTTCGATGACTGGTCGTGGTCACTCAAAGAATATGGATTGTGCTAAGGCACAAACAAATCTGTATGTGCTTGACCCACCCTCCCGTTCGCGCACAAATCCCCGCCGTTTTTAGGAGATATTATAAAACGGCGGGGATTGCTCCCTTAACTAACTCTTTGGTTCCTCAAGTTTGTTTAAGGTATCGAGGAAATTTTGTGGCGGAGCAAAATTTAATTTTCCATTTTCTATTTTATATGGAAGGTCAGTAAACTTATCGTCTTGATACCAATATAACTTTGGACTCAATGAGCCGGGGCCTTCAGAATGTAATTTAGTCACAAACGGCGCAAAACCAGAAATAGCTTTTACTACACCTAAATCATTTATTGGGTAGCACATGATAACTCCACGAGTTGGTATTGCTACCAAAGAACCATGCGTTCCCATGCACTGATTAAACTTCTTTAAATTCAAGACAAGAACCGCCGTCAAAAAATTATCCGAAGTAATGAATGTAACTTTGCCACCCTGCATTTGCTGTTCGATTATTTCGGGTTTAATTTTATTGAAAGTATTATTTAAAGCTACAGCAAAGAGCTCATCTTCTGTTTTATTCCAGACTTTTGCTTCTGATTTTTTGACGGGTCTTATGGAAGCGGGAAGATCAAGTACAAGAGTGTTGTTTACTGTAGGAATATTGCTTCTGGTGATAACTTCCTTTTTCAATTCACCTGCCGCGTTCAAATAATCATCTGGATAAAGTTGAATTGCGAGCAGGTTTTTAATTTTATTAAAATCAGTGAGATTTTTATTTATTTCTTCTTCGTCACCTTTTGATCTTGCAAGTGCGTCAAAGTGTTCTTTTATAACCGATGACCATTCGGTCTGTGCAACAAGTTTGCAATTTTGAGCAAGGTTTACTAACCCAAAGCTCTGCTCATTTCCATCTACTTTTGCGGTTAAGTAGCCGTCCTTTACACCGCCAACTTCAATACCGCGAGAGGTTAAATCGCTTTCCACCAGTTTGATGAAATTGCTGTATTCAGATTCAGAAAATATTTCTAATCCAAGAGCAATTCTTTGTGAGTCGGTTTTTTTGAATATATTAAACATATTGGTAGAAGAATTAATTATTAAAATTAACACAACGATTCCAAACAAGATAAGTATTGATTTTTTGTTTGGATTGATTTTCATATCATTTTAATACAATAATTCTCTAGACCTGTTACAAATTCAGCGTAGTTAGATTTAAGCGATTTTGTTCCATTAGGTTGATATGCCCAAAAAAATGTAATCTCCGTATTACCACGATTGTCTGTGCTCTGTGTTGAATTTTGGACTTTAGCAAAATTATTTTCACGAGTTTTAATGAAAGCGAAACTAAAATCTTTTAGGTCAACTGTCTCAACTGGCTGTGTGCTGAAAACTGTATCGTTTTGATGAAACTCCTGCAAAAGCGTTCGACTATCTAAAGTATTGTCGAGATAAATCGATTTTCCAGACATACTTTTTATCTTGCCGTTTTCAACTACAATATCTGCATTAGAAAGATCAGATGTGCGTTTTCCGGTAGAAAAATCAAAACCATAATTTATACCGCCAATAATACCAAAAGTATTTTCGGCTACTGGCAGAAGATAAATGGATTGTGCTCCTTGAGCAAAATTACCAGTTAAATTATCAAAAGTAGCAGTCCCACTTTTTATTTTTTGGTATAAAGGATTATTCGCAAGATTTTCCTTGCAAGTTTGTGATTCAACAACTTTTGCTTTTGATCTAGCGTCTTGTTCTTCTTGTCCTTGTAATTTTTGATAATACCAAGGTGTTATTCCGCAGTAAAAGTTTTTAACTTCTCCAGTGAAATAGTTTTTTGCGTAAATATCAGGTCCTTGCGTACATAAATTCTGAAATCCATGTGCCACAAAGTAAAAAACGAAGACAATTAAAATAGAAATTAAAACCCCGATAATTAATAGGACTTTCTTCCAAATTTCTGACTGCCGAAATTTAGATACTAGTTTTAGGTTGTAATAAAATAGACAAAAGGTAACGATGACAAAAAGTGCATAAGTTATTACCGAGGAAGCATTAAAATACAAAACCAGACTAATTAAAAAAACAATAAGGTATGCAAATATTTTCATGTGTTTATTTTAGCAATTTATCAACTGAAACTCCAAGCGCTTGAGCCAATCTTTCTAACTGTTGAATGGTAATGTTTTTCTTGCCGTTCTCAATAGCACTCATATACCCCCTATCCATATCAAGCGCTCGACAAATGTCGCCTTGCGACATTTCCTTAATCGTCCTTATTTTCTTGATATTTATTCCCAATCTCTTACTTATCAACATAATAATAACATACAACATATTGCATTGCCAAACAATCTTGTACTATAATTCAATATATGAATACGGCGAAGCAAAACCAAAAATTTCCTTTCCATTTTTTGTCGGCTCCCCCCCCACCCCCCCCCCAAAAAC
>JBAZSH010000006.1:0-38117 GCA_041662545.1 Minisyncoccota bacterium | reverse complement strand
ATCAGCGAAATTAGAAATGTGGAGCGATTTTGCGGGAGCCAAAATCGCGCTATCATTTTTTTCAAAACCCTTTCCGCCTACGGCGGAAGCGGTGAATTCCCAAAGCTCCCCCCAATTGCATGAAAGAACTCAAACCAAAATATTTTCTCTATGCGAGGAAATCAACAGAGGATGATGACCACCAAATAATGTCTATCGAGGCACAGCTTTTTGAATTGCATGAATATGCGCGTAGAGAAAATCTTGAAATTCTTGAGGAATTTCAAGAGTCGAAAAGCGCAAAGAAACCGGGTCGTGAACTATTTAATGAAATGATGGCCCGCATTGATGAAATGGACGGCGTAGGTATTCTCGCGTGGCATCCTGATAGACTTGCTCGCAATAGTGTTGACGGCGGGCGCATCATTTATGCAGTAGACACGACCAAAATAGTTTCTTTGCGTTTTCCGACATTTTGGTTTGAACCAACTCCGCAAGGCAAATTTATGTTGCAGGTGGCGTTCGGACAGAGTAAGTATTACAGCGACAATCTCGTGGAGAATATTACTCGTGGTATCCGCCAAAAAGTCCGTCGAGGCGAGTGGTTGGTGCGCGCTCCCTTTGGCTATGTGAATAATCCGAAAACTAGGAATATTGAACCTCACCCAACTAAATCGCGTATCGTGGTCAAAGCGTTTGAAGAATATGCCAAAGGGACGCACACCCTCGGCACTATCGCCGACTTTTTGGCGGATCACGGCGTAAGTACGAAAGGAACGCCACCTGCCAAAGCTTCCGTCGCTCGTATGCTCTCAAATCGTGTATATCTCGGCTTTACCTATCACAAAGGCGAGTATTACGACGGAAGCTTTGCGACAATTATTTCTCCGACACTGTTTGAAGCAGTCCAAAAAATGCTTGCGAAAAAGTCTCGTCCTCGCGTGCAAAAAGTGCCAAACCATTTTCCATTTGCACAATTCGCTCGATGTGGTGAGTGCGGAAGTATGATTACGGCTCAATATGCGACAAATCGTTTTGGTACAAAATATACTTACTATCGCTGTACCAAAAAGAAAGGTGTTTGTCGTCAGCCGTATCTATCTTCTTCCGCACTCATTTCGCAAGCAAAAAATCTGCTTCAATCAGTGTCGCTTCCTCTTTCGGAAATTGAGAACATGGAAAAACAAATTGACTTGTGGGAGAAAGAGTCAATTTCTGAAAGAGGAAGTGTTGCTCAAAATCTTAAAACCAAACTTTCCGAAACGAAGGAGAAGTTGGACAAGCTTGTTTCCATTTATCTGGACGGCGATATCGAGCGTGAGATATACCTTGCCCGAAAAGACCTTCTCCTTCGTCAGAAAGCAAAGTTTGAGGAGAGTTTTAAAGATTTTGGGCAACAGAGAAAAAATTGGGTCGAACCCTTGCGGAGTTTCGTTTTGTCTTTGAGAGAAGCCGTTATTTTGGAAAAAGGCGAAAACTATTTCGCATGGAAAGAGTTTTTCCAAAAAATCGGCTCGAACCCCATTCTCAAAGACAAAACGCTTTCATGCAATTGGGGGGAGCTTTGGGAATTCACCGCTTCCGCCGTAGGCGGAAAGGGTTTTGAAAAAAATGATAGCGCGATTTTGGCTCCCGCAAAATCGCTCCACATTTCTAATTTCGCTGCTGTTTCTTTGGGTGGACCCTAGCGGACTCGAACCGCTTACCTCCACATTGCAAATGTGGCGCTCTACCAGATGAGCTAAGGGCCCGCGATTGGAATTTATCGTGCTAGATATTTTCTGATGCTCGTCTCTGTTTCCGGAACGCTTTCTTTAACGGTGTGCCAGATGACATCAATATCAAGACCGAAATAGTCATGAGAAACCAAGTCGCGCAGTCCAGCCATATTTTTCCACGGCACATCAATTGATTCTTTGAAATTTTCCGGCACTTTTTTCGCCAATTCGCCGATGACTTGTAGTTGCATAATTACTGCGCTTTGAGTTTTTTCGTCAACGGAAAAATCTTCAAAAGTCATATCTTTTATAAATCTGTTAATCTTGGCGAAAGAATCCAACATCAACCGCAAATACGCTGTGTCATCTTTATTATTGTCTTGTACCATATATGGTTTTTAAGTCGCGAAAAATGTAATCGCGAAAATATGGGTTAATCGCTTTGTCAGATACCAAGTCCACCGGCTTTTTCAGGTTGTCGGAAAGTTCATTTTTGAAACCTATAAAATCCCAAATGGAAAAAGGGTTGCTACCCAAAGAAACCAAAATATCAACATCGCTATCCGGTCGCGCGTCGCCTCGAGCATGCGAACCGAAAACACCGGCATAACTCACGCCGTATTTTTCCAAAATCGGTTTTGCCGTATCAGCGATTTTTTTAAGCGTCTCGGGCATAAAAATAATATAGCAGATTTTTTACTTTCTATCTAGTGCTAGTGTCAGTAAGTGTTCCAGAAAATCGGGTAAAGGGCAACCGATGGCGGCGAGAGATTTGGGCAAAAGCGATTCACTAGTTAGACCGGGCAAAGTATTCACTTCCAAGAAATAAATACCGCGCTTGGGCGAAACAATAAAATCCGAACGGGAATAATGACCAAGCCCAAGAGTTTGGTGAACCAACGCCGCTGCTTTTTGAATTTCCGCTTTTTCTTCTGGTGAAAAATTACCCGGGCAAATTTCACGGGAAATACCGGTATACTTTGCTTGATAATCAAAAAAATCTTTTTCCGATGGTGGGATAATTTCTATCGGCAATAATTGATAAATTTTCTCGCCCCGAAAATTTTCTACCACCCCGCAAGTCGCTTCCCTACCCTGAATGTATTCTTCCGCCATTGCCGCGCCAGATTTCTCCATGGCACCAAGAATCAACGATCGGAAAGTTGGAAAATCACGGGCAATACCGATGCCCACCGATGAACCCAAGGCCAACGGCTTAACCACCGACGGCTGAATAAAAGTCTTCCAGGCCTCAATAATTTTTCTTTCCAAATCTCCATCGGAATTTTCAATAACAATGTGCCGTGGTAAACGCACTGATGTTCCTGCTATCTGATCCTTTGTCATCACTTTATTCATCGCTATGGCTGAAGGCAAAGAACCCGAGCCAGTAAAAGGTGTGCCAAAGTGCTCCATAATTCTCTGGACTTTACCGTCCTCGCCGTATTCGCCGTGCAAAGCATTAAAAACAACATCAACACGGTGGAGAACATAATCCTCGCCACGCCGAAAACCGTCCATATGCCAAGCGCCGTCTTTAGTAATTAAAATATCACGCGGTTCGTAGCGCTCACGATTCAAGTATTTCAAAACACTAGCGCCAGTTTTAAGCGACACTTCATATTCACTGGATGGCCCACCACGCAAAACCCCTACAATAATTTTTGACATATTTAAATTATAACAAATAAAACAAATTCTTGCCTAAAATTTGACAAAAAAAGCATACTATGCTATTAATATGGCAGAGTGAACAACCAACCAAAAGGAAAAATATGAAGATATTACTGGTGGAAGATGACGAAACTGTCAGAGAAATGACAGAACTATTTCTGACAAATCTAGGTCACAAAGTGGTGATGGCGGATAGTAAACATTCCGCCTGCCACATGATTCAAGAACAGGTCAAAGAACTTGAATTGATCCTGACGGACAACGACCTCCCAACCCTCGACGAGGGACTAGAGGTCATCGACTTCGCCCAGAGAGCCACCCGGCTTTGCAGAGACACGGACATTTATTTTGTCCTGATGTCCGGAAGGGACAAGTGGTTTGAAGCTGAAGAGGCTGGGGCAGTCTTCCTACCCAAGCCCTTCGATCTCATAGGGGTGGCAACTGCCATACAGGCAGCAACCGAAAAAGAACTTGTTGCCGCCTAAATAGGGGGCAGAAACCAAACGCCCCGATGCGACATCGGGGCTTTTTTATTTTTGACATTTTGTTCCGAAGTTATAGTATTCAAAACAGAACAACAACAGTACAAACATATGACAACTAACGAAAGAGACCTATTAAGATTAATCAACGAGTGTTCGGCTCTTGGGTCATCAAGAACATTTCGGATTGCCGTTCAACTAACCGATGCCTACTTGCCAGAAAACATTCTGAGACAAGCCAACGCTATCTTGGAACGAATGCAGCCGGATCTAGAAGTCCTCGATGTCAAAGGCGAACCTGTTCACAGCCAACCGCCAGAAATTGACGACCTACCGCCCGGCTTGATACCAGATCCACCGGAATGGAAAACCAGGCACTTCAAACTTCCGAAAAGGGATACTCCTCATTCTGAGGGGACAACTCCTGTACCGGTAGCGGCCCCAACTCCAGCGTCTGAACCCACTGAAAGCGGTCGCTCTTGCCCACAATGTGGGTTTGCAATGTTCCTTGAGGGCAAACATCTCGTCTGCCCAAACTGTTACCACACCAAACTCGTCTGATTCAGAGGCCTTCGTCAACACCCCGACCCACCAGTCAGTGGAACATCGGGGTGTTTTTTATTCAAGAATTTTTTGCCGGGCGTCAGCCACAAGTTTGGAAATAAAATAAAGATTGTGAATAGAAGCAAGTGTCGCCGCAAACATTTCTTGGGCGCGAAAAAGATGAGCCAAATAAGCTTTAGTATAATTTTGACAAGTGTAACAATGGCAATCTTTTTGAATCGGTGAAAAATCTTCTCTAAATTTGGCATTCAAAATATTAATTTTTCCAGAAGAGGTATATAAACTGCCATTGCGTCCCATTCTGGTGGGAGTAACGCAATCAAAAGTATCGCAACCATTTTCAATTGCCTCTATTAAATCTTCTGGTTCGCCTATGCCCAACAAATGCCTCGGTTTTTCTTCCGGCAAAATTTCATTAACCCAACGCACCGCCGTACCAATGTCTTCTTTATTAAAAGAACCACCGATACCAAAACCATCAAAATCCATGCTGCCAATAATTTTAGCGCTCTCTTTTCGCAAATCTTCGTGTCTGCCGCCTTGGACAATACCGAACAGAGCAGGAATAAAGGTTCGACCTTTTTCCCGATTTAAGGTCAAACCTTGTAAAAAACATCGTCGAGCCCAACGATGAGTGCGTGCCATGGCTTCTTTTTGATATTCATAGGATGCTGTGGGAGAAGTGCATTCGTCAAAAGCAAAAATAATATCGGCACCGATTTTTTGCTGAATCTCAATGGATTTTTCCGGTGTAAACCTGTGCTTACTGCCATCAACCACCGACCGAAAATCTACTCCGTCTTCGTCTATCTGAACCAGCTTCGGCGGAACAGGAAAATCAGGCGAAGGCGAATTCTGCGAATTTTTTATCTCGTCGGAGCCCACCCCGCTTTGCGGGGAAGGGTTAAGCGGGAAAAATTTCGCTGTTCCGCCTTCGCCTAAAGCTATTTTACTTGTTTTGTTTCCAAACGCGGCGCCGAGCGAGAAAACCTGAAAACCGCCGGAATCGGTCATAGTCGGCCCTTGCCAATTCATAAACTTATGAATACCACCCGCTTTTTCAATTACTTCCGCTCCAGGTTTCAAATATAAATGATAGGTATTAGCGAGTACCACCTGAATACCAATATTTTTTACTTGTTCCGGCGAAAGCGATTTTACCGTGGCTTGTGTACCAACAGCAATGAATGCCGGTGTTTCAATATTACCGTGCGGCGTTTCCAAAACGCCAGCTCGCGCCAACGAATTTTTCTTCCTTTTTAAAATTTTGAAATTCATTCCAAAACCGCCTTGATGCGCCGAACACCGGCGGCTACCGCCTCTTCTTTGATAATTTTAAACTTCCCCAGAATACCGGTGTGCGTCACATGCGGTCCACCGCAAAATTCTTTGGAAAAAGCGTTCGCCAAATTTTCACCGATAAAATAAATACTAATCTCATCGCCATACTTTTCATTAAACGAATGATAAGCACCGGTTTTTAGCGCTTCCTCTTTCGGTAAAACTACTTTATCAACCGGCAAATCGTCCACAATTTTTTTATTAACAATTTCCTCCACTTTCTTTTTTTCTTCATCGGTCATTTTAGCTGAATGAGTAAAATCAAAACGCAACCGCTCGGCGGTGATATTACTCCCCTTTTGCGACACTTTGTTGCCCAAAACTTCGTGGAGCGCTTGGTGAAGCAAGTGGGTAGTGGTGTGGTATTTAATCACTTGTTCGCTCTCATCAGCTAAACCACCTTTAAATTTTTGCTCGGCTCCAACCCGCGAGAGCTCTTGGTGTTTTTTAAATTCCACTTCAAAACCTTTAACATCCACCCCTAACCCCTTACCCTTTGCTAACTCAATCGTCAAATCAATGGGCAAACCGTAGGAAGAAAACAACAAAAAAGCATCACTGCCAGAAATTTCTTTTTGGGTCGCAGAAATTTTTTCAAACTCCCTGATTCCCTGTTTGATAGTTTGGGAAAATTTATCTACTTCTTCTTGAATAATCTCTTTGGTCATCGCCGGCCAACTATCCAAACTTATCATTTTGCCACCAGCTTTCATTGATGCCTTTCGGATAAGTCGCCGGAGGATATAGCCTCGTTCGGTGTTTGATGGTTGAACACCATCGGCAATAAGCACCGCAGCGGCGCGAAAATGATCAGCAATAATTCTTTGACTACGAAGGTCGACGGTAAATTTTTTCGCTTCCGTCATTAACGGCAAAAAGATATCGGTTTCATAAATATTATCTACATTTTGTAAAACCATCGCCAAGCGTTCCAAACCAGCGCCAGTATCAACATTTTTCTGTGGTAATTTGCCAACCACTTTGCCAGCGAATTTTTCATATTCCATAAAAACATCATTCCAAATTTCCACCACTTGCCGCTTTTCATCGGCTTGAAGAAATTTTTCTTTAGTCAAATCGCCCAACCCTCCTTCTGTCACATCATAAAACATTTCCGTATCTGGACCGCAAGGACCATTATCGCCAACTTCCCACCAATTAGACTTGGCGCCAAGAAAATAAATGCGATTCTCCGGTAGATATTTTTTCCAAATTTCAAACGCCTCAGCGTCTTTGGGTGAATTTTCATCGCCTTCAAAAATCGTTATGTAAAGTCGTTGCGGATCTAAACCAAACCCTTCTGTTTTGTCAGTTAACAATTCAAAACTCCACTTAATCGCCTCTTCTTTGAAATAATCACCGAGAGACCAATTGCCAAGCATTTCAAAAAAAGTGGCGTGGGTAGCATCGCCAACTTCATCAATGTCCACAGTACGCAGACATTTTTGAATATTTACCAAACATTTACCAAGCGGGTGTGGTTTACCCATTAAATAAGGGACTAGCGGCTGCATACCGGCAGTATTAAAAAGTGTTTGATTGGCAACACTTTTGTTGTCAGGTGTTACCAAAGATACCGACGGAATTATTTTATGCCCGCGTTTTTCAAAAAATGCCAAAAATCTTTGGCGGATTTCGTCAGATTTCATAAGATAAATATAGCGCGAAAACAGGGCGAAATCAAAATTTTTTTCCGCTTTACCCTTCCCCGAAGACGGGGTGGGCTCCCTGCCCGTCTGGCAGGCGGGCGACGCGTATAAAAAATTTTGATTTCGCCCTGTTTAAAATTTACCAAAAAACCTACTGAACCGGTGCTGCCATTGCCTTATCACAAGCTTTGCAGGACTTCTTGTGTGTAGCGACTTCGTAGATTGCTGACAAACCAACCAAAATGTAGACCAAATTTTCCAACCAAGGAATGCTACCGAAAATCAAACTGACTAAATTAAAATTAAAAGCAACCAAAAGCCAATTCAAACCGCCGACCACTAAAAGAATCCAAGCGATCATATGCAAACTTTTCATATTTTTAATAAAACTAATTTTCTAATATCGACTATCACTAACTAACTAATTATACCACCTTCTGACGGAAAAAACGCAAGGGTTTATACACAGTCAAAACACCCGCCGGGAAAACATCCCAAACGATCCACAAAACCATACCAATACCCGCAATAACGATAAATTGAACTGGTAATTCGGTATTAAGGAACGCTGACCAACTATAATTAATGAGCGGAAGAAATCCGTCTACCGACCCAGCCATATTCTCAAAAATCTGTTCCCAGGAAAACCAAACCATACCTAAAGCCAGTCCCGTACCGAGACCGAGAGTTTTTAGACAAAGCGAACTGGTGGTCTGCCGCAAAACATAAATGGCATAAACTCGCGCCATCACCCGCTTTTTTAATTGTTGGTAAAAAATTTGTTCCATCATAAAAATTTTATAAAAATTCTTCAAATTTTTTCTTGGCTCGATGAAGCCGAGTTCGAACCACCCCGACCGACACTCCCCTTTCCATGGCAATCTCTTGCTGTCCCTTCTCTTTCAAGAAAAAATCCTCCAATGTTTCTTGCATAATACCCGACATTTGCGCTAGCACCGAAGCCACTTCATCTTTATTGACTAGTTGTTCATACCAACGACTATTAGTATCGGGAATATTTTCGGCAAGTTCCGGTTCAAGATTTGTCACAACCTTTCTCTCTTTACCGGATTTAACGGCATAAGTCAGACAAGTGTTAGTGAGAATTTTGTAAGCCCATGATTTAAATGATGCTCCTTCTACTTTCTTAAATTTTTTTACATTCAAATAAATTTTGACAAAAGTGTCTTGAACGGCATCGGCGGAAGCGTCCTCGCCAACAATTTTTCGCGCTCGACGCAAAAAGGCCGTCTGATATTTATTTACCAACTCGTTAAAAACAGAGGGTTTTTCAACGGACAAAGCCAAAATTTCCTCGTCGGTCTCATTCGAGTGTTTAGTTGTCGTCTGATTTACATAATTCTCAAGAAACATAACGGAAATTTATGACTCAAGGGGCAGAAAGCTTGCGCCTTCGCCCCATGGTCTAATTATGCAATTTATAATAGCACACCTCGACCCTCGTTCCATATAACTTGGGCGAGTTAAAAAAATTACATTAGAATCAACTTTTTCTGCTATTATTAAACAATGGAATTTTTAGCGGAAAACAAAAAAGCGTTTTTCAATTACGAGGTATTGGAGAAATTCAATACTGGTATTGAATTGCTTGGTTTAGAAGTAAAATCGCTTAAAGCTAAACGCGGGACGCTTGATGGCGCCTATATTTCGGTGCGTGGTAACGAGGTGTTTTTACTCGGTGCCACTATTCCACCTTATCAACCCAACAACACGCCGGCCGACTATGAACCCACTCGCCCTCGTCGTCTGCTTTTAACCAAAAAAGAGATTAGTCAACTAATTGGTTGGGAAAACAAAAAAGGGTTGACAATTATACCACTTTCGCTGTATAATTCTGCTCGGAAAATCAAAGTAACCATTGCGGTGGTTCGTGGCAAGAAAAAGTATGATAAACGCGAAGTATTGAAAAAACGCGAAGCCAGCCGTGAAATTGAAAGGACTTTGAAAAATTTTTAATACGGGGATGATCGGCCTAGACAAAGGAATTTTTTCTGAAGCCGGCCAGACGGAGCTCCGAAAACTCCTTAAACTTTCGGAAAATTCAACTGCCAAAACAGTTGGGGAAAAGTCGCCATATTTGGCTGGCTTTCCCGCTTTCGCTTTCGCTCACGCCTAAGCGATGTCCAACTTGTTGACTTCCGATAGGCAAACTTGGGCATAATATTTTCGGGATAGGGTAAAAGAGTGTTCGGCTTTTATCCAAAACTAAGAACTCGGCGTTTTGAGATTTTGCTGGCTTTATACGAGAAACGCTTAAAAAAACAAAACCAACTATGTCTGGTAGAAAAGTTTCGGATTATCTTTTGCACCCGGGTTCGATTCCCGGCATCTCCATTCGACTCAGCCTCGCTAGAAGCTCGGCTTCGCTCATGGCAAGCCACAAGAAGTAACTACACCACCGTGGTTGCTTTTTTTGGCTGAGGCGAATGTCCCGAGCGTAGTCGAGGGGCTTCTTAATTTCTGCTAAAATTACTTTATGTATTTTGTATATATGATTAAAAATTCGGTAAATAAACTTTATGTTGGGATTACAAAAAATCCAGGAGAAAGACTTCAATATCACAACTCAAAAATGGGGGCAAGTTTTACAAAATATGCTTCGACTTCGCTCAGTACAGGTATTCCCGATTTCAAAATTGTTTTTCTGGAAAATTATCAAAATATGGCCGAGGCGAGGCGACGAGAAATTCAAATAAAAAAGTGGCGTAGAGAAAAGAAAGAAATGTTGATTGAAAGACACGAAAAAGGACTATCAACTAATCCTAAAAAATAATATGCCTTATCAACATTGCCTTTGGATTATAAAAAGTGTTTATGATATAGTATTTGGTATATGAAAAACTCACAAAAAGGTTTTGTTGTGCCTATTTTTTTAATTATTGCTTTGTTAGTGGTAAGCGGCGGTGTATATGTGTATAAAAATAAAAAAATAGAAACATCACTTCAGGGCTTCAATTCTAATACACAGGTGGTTGACACAAAAAGTGCAACTCAAAATAGGCAAGTTAAAGAAATTCAATCTTTGGTAAATTCTTATTCGGTTTGTGTGAAAGCTGGTGATGTGAATTGTATGTGCAAGTTTATGACCTCGTATCATTGTGGTGTTACGAAAAAATATGGAGATGAACCTTATAATAAGATGCACCCGAGTGAACGACATATTATTGTTGACAACCAGGTAATAAAAGAGCTGAGGTCCGTTCAGGGTTTTCAAGACAATTTAATTAATAATGGCATACTTACTGAAGCGAAAATATTTCTTTTAAGAATGCCTCTACCATTTAAAGAAAGTGGTGTGACATTCGAATGCTTGTCGGTTTCTTTTGTAAAGGAGGACGGCCAATGGAAGATATATGACCCAGACCCAACTCCCACCTGTGAAATATAGTTGAAACAGATTCTCCCTCGACTTGCCCCAAAGAATTTGAGGGGCTATGCTCGGGATAAATAACATCATTCATTAGTTTCCAAAAATTTGCGTAAAAAATGGTGTTGTGCTATAAATACCAGCGTTAAGATATAAGTTTGGCAACTTGAATCGTATAAATCATCAAATCAGAGCGCCAGAACTCCGCGTCATCGGTGCGAACGGCGAGAATTTGGGCGTGCTGACTTTAAGTCAAGCGCTAATGGCAGCCGAACAAGCTGGTTTAGATTTGATTGAAATTTCTCCACTAGCCGTTCCGCCGGTGGCGAAAATCGCTGACCTCGGTAAATTTCAATACACCGAGAACAAAAAAAAGAAAACTGCCAAAGCCAAAAGCCATAAAGTAGAAACTAAGGCAGTCCAACTTACTATTGGCACCGGTGAGCACGATCTGGCGCTCAAGGCCAAACGCGCTTCCGAGTGGTTAGTTGACGGCCAACGGATAAAAATTGACTTGTTTTTAAAGGGCCGCGAAAAATATTTGCCCCCACCATTTCTTAGGGAAAGATTGGAGCGAGTTCTTAAATTTATTTCCACTGACTATAAAATCACCGAGCCAATTAAAAAAAGTATGAAGGGTTTTTCCATGACGATAGAAAAAAAATAATGAAAACCAATAAATCATTCGCCAAAAGAATAAAGGTAACAAAAAACGGCAAGCTAACCACTCGCCGACCCGGTCAAAACCACTTCAACGCCAAAGAATCGCGTCGAGCCCAAATGGCGAAGTCGCGCACCGCGCCACTCACGATGAACAACAAGAATCGTAGTTTGTTTTTACCAAATTATTAATTTTACTTAAATGGCTCGCGTAAAAAAAGCAGTAAATGCTCTAAAAACCAGAAGAAATATCCTTAGGCAAGCTAAGGGTTATCGTTTTGACCGCTCTAAAAAAGAGCGCGCCGCTTATGACGCCCTTGCTCATGCTGGCGCTCACGCTTTCCGCGACCGGCGCGACAAAAAAGGTACTTTTCGCCGACTATGGAATATAAAAATTAACGCCGCCCTTTCCTCGACTGCACTCGGAACAAGTAGCCAACTTTCCTATAGCAAATTAATCGGCACGCTAAAAAAGAAAAATATCGCCGTTGACCGTAAAATTCTCGCTGATTTGGCAGAAAACAATCAAGAATCTTTCGCTAGAATTCTCACGGCAATTGCGTAAGCCAACAAAGCACCAAAAGAATCCATCAGAAAATCTTTGACAGTATCAAAGGCGTAATTGCCTTGGGCCACGAAAGCAATACCAGTAAAATATTCAAATAATTCCCAAGCGACGCCAATAAGCAAAGCGCCGAAGAATCCAGCAATAAAAAGGTCTCGACCAAGGGGGAATTTCTTAGAAAAAATCATCAAGACAAAACAACCGGCGAAAAAACCACCCAGTAAATGCATGGGAATATCAAACCACCACCAGTAAAAAAACAGACCGTAAACGAGGGCGATGGCGTAGAGAATCGCCATCAAAGAAAAAGAAAATAAGGTAATATAAAAAAGCCGTTGGTTCATTTCAATAGTATACAGAGTCCCACTAAAACAACAAAGCGTCCCCCGCCAAGGCGGGAGAGCTTCGTTTTGGGTCGCTTGAAAATTTTCTAGCTTTTTGCTAGGTGGGTGTTCTCAATCTAAGCAGTCAGATGACCGAAGTCTTCATCGTACTTGGACAATGTGAACTCCCTAAAATTTTACATAGAGAATTTCAAACGACCCTCCATCTATTATAACATGGGGACGAAAAGAAAATTACAACAAATAGACCTGTGGATAAATTTGACAAAAATTACCCGTTGGTATAAGATGTCAACATCTGAAGTTCGCTCGCGAGGCGAACTCATTTTATTAAATGGTATTAAATATATGTTTGACTTAAAAGTAATCAATTCGGTTTTAGACCAATTGGAAGAAGAGCGCGGTATTCCGCGCGAGAAAGTGGTGGAAGCGGTGGAAATGGCTTTGGCCACTGCTTACAAAAAAGAATATGGTAAAAAGGGGCAAATCGTCCGCGCCAAATTTGATTTGGCGAGCGGGGCGGTGGAATTTTCCCAAGTAAAAATCGCGGTTGACGACACACGAGTAATTTATCCGGTGGAAACCGACGAGGGTCCGATTTTTGAAGAACGCTCCGAGGAAGACGATCGCGTTCGTTTCAATTCGGAACATCATATTCCCATTGAAGATGCCAGAAAAATTAAAAAGGATGCCGCCTTAGATGAGGAAATAATTTTCCCGTTGGAAACACGGGGTGATTTTGGTCGCATTGCCGCCCAAACTGCCAAACAAGTAATCATTCAAAAAATCCGCGAGGCAGAAAAGATCTCGGTAATTGAAGAATTCGGCAAACGACAAAATGAAATTGTTTCCGGTTCAGTTCAGCGAATTGAGCGCGGCAGTATTTTTGTTGACCTTGGCCGAACGGTGGCTGTTCTACCTTATGAAGAACAAATTCCCGGTGAACGCTATCACCAAGGCGAAAGAGTGCGAGCGCTTTTACTTTCAGTGGAAGATTCATTGCGAGGTGTTTTTCTGCGCCTGTCCCGTTCCCATCCGAAGTTTTTAGAAAAACTTTTTGAAGCGGAAACCCCGGAAATCGCCAGTGGCGCCGTAGAAATAAAATCAGTGGCGCGTGAAGCTGGCTCCCGCACCAAAGTAGCAGTGGCTTCCACTGACCCACACATTGATCCCGTTGGCTCGCTAGTGGGCCAGCGCGGCGTTCGTGTCGGCACGGTAATGTCGGAATTGGGTGGGGAAAAAATTGACATCATTGAATGGTCTGCTGACCCGAAAAAATTCGTAGAAGAATCCTTGTCACCGGCAAAAGTTTTGTCGGTTGAAATTGACGAAGCGGAAAAGAAAGCAAAAGTAGAAGTAGCTGAAGATCAGCAATCGTTGGCCATTGGTAAAGGTGGTCAAAATGTCCGCTTGGCTGCCAAACTTACCGGCTGGAGAATTGACATCAAAAGCACAAAGGGCGAACCGACGGTTGTCGGCGAAGACAACAAAGATGACAAAAAGGAAAAGATAGTATAAATTACCTATATTATTTTTAATTTTTAACACGATGAATTCGTTGATCCTATTCGCATTTTTAGCTTCCATCGCGGCAATTGTTTATGGAGCGTTCTTAGCCCGAAGCATTCTCAAATTACCAGCCGGTTCTGACCGGATGCAGGAAATCGCCAAAGCCATTCAAGCCGGCGCTCAAGCCTATTTGAATCGCCAGTATAAAACGATTGCCGTTATCGCTATCGTTTTGTTTTTAATTTTGTGGTTGGTAATTGGTTTAACCACTGCTTTCGGCTTTCTTTTGGGCGCGGTGCTATCGGCCGGCGCCGGTTATGTTGGAATGAATATGGTGGTTCGCGCCAATGTTCGAACAACGGAGGCGGCAAAGAAAGGCCTCGGCGCTGCGCTAGATGTCGCTTTCAAGGGCGGTGCGGTTACCGGCTTGCTAGTTGTTGGTCTCGGTTTGTTTAGTGTCACTTTTATGTATTATTTGTCCGGTGATTTGAAAGCGCTAATTGGACTTGGTCTCGGTGGTTCGCTAATTTCCGTTTTTGCTCGATTGGGTGGTGGCATTTTCACTAAAGCAGCTGATGTCGGCGCTGACCTCGTTGGCAAAGTGGAAGCTGGCATTCCCGAAGATGACCCACGCAATCCGGCGGTAATCGCCGACCAGGTCGGCGACGCAGTTTCTGATTGTGCCGGTATGGCGGCTGATTTGTTTGAAACTTATGTTGTTACTTCGGTTGCCATAATGTTGCTCGGCGCTCTAACTTTTGCCGACTCTACGGCAGCAATTACCTATCCCCTCGCCATCGGCGCGGTCGCCATCATTTCTTCCATCATTGGCACTTGGTTCGTAAAACTTGGTTCTTCTCAAAATATTATGAATGCTCTTTACAAAGGGCTAGCGGTGGCGGGAATTTTATCGGCCATTGCTTTTTATCCAATTACCAAATGGGTAATGGGCGCCAATGAACTTTACTCCGTCGCCAATCTTTTCTATTGCGCTCTGACCGGCCTCGCCGTTACCGCACTGTTAGTAATTATCACCGAATATTTTACCGGCACTTCCCACGCGCCAGTTCAGTCAATTGCCAAGGCTTCCCTTTCCGGCCACGGCACAAATATTATTCAGGGCTTGGCAATTTCCATGAAAGCTACTGCTTGGCCAACTTTGACTATCGCCGCTGGTATTCTACTCACTTATCATTTCGCTGGACTTTACGGAATTGCTGTCGCCGCTATGTCTATGCTTTCTATGGCAGGAATAATTGTCGCCATTGATTCCTACGGACCAATTACCGACAACGCTGGTGGTATTGCTGAAATGGCGGAATTACCAAAAGAAGTGCGCGATGTTACTGACCCCTTAGACGCTGTCGGCAATACGACCAAAGCTGTTACCAAAGGTTACGCTATCGGCTCGGCTGGTTTAGCGGCTCTAGTTTTGTTCTCCGCTTACACTGAAGAATTAGCAAATCTCGGCGCCCGTTTTGATTTTGCTTTAGGCGATCCAAAAGTTTTAGTCGGTCTATTCATCGGCGGTTTGCTCCCCTACTATTTCGCCGCCTTGGCTATGGAAGCCGTCGGCAAAACCGCCGGCAAAGTAGTGGAAGAAGTTCGTCGGCAGTTCCGAGAAATTAAAGGTATTATGACCGGCGAAGGAAAACCTGATTACGGCACTTGCGTGGATATTGTTACCAAAGCGGCCATCAAGCAAATGATTTTACCGGCTTTGATTCCGGTCTTGGCGCCGATTCTGGTTGGTTTTATTTTAGGCCCAGTGGCGCTCGGTGGTTTGCTTGTCGGCTCAATTATTACCGGCTTGTTTATTGCCATCTCAATGACTTCCGGCGGAGGCGCTTGGGATAATGCCAAGAAATTTATTGAACAGGGTAATTATGGTGGCAAAGGTTCTGAAGCTCATAAAGCAGCCGTTACTGGTGATACCGTTGGCGATCCCTACAAAGACACCGCCGGCCCCGCCATCAACCCAATGATCAAAATTCTAAACATCGTCGCTCTCCTGATTGTTGGAATGTTAATGAGGTAAGTTGAGTTATAATAAAATCAAATTATGAAACAATTTACCGAAGCAAAATTTAGTATCCCAGCACTCAAAGGCATTTCAGCCAAGAATATAGAGGAGCATCTCAAACTATATGCCGGCTATGTGAAAAATGCTAACCTCATCTTAGAAAAAGCGGGAGAAAACGAGTTACAACGCCGTTTCGCTTTTGAATTTGATGGAATGAGAAATCATGAATATTATTTCGCGCAATTTGAAGGTGGTCCGACTCCGCTCACCGACAACAGTCCTTTGAAAAAGGCTCTTACTCAAGAATTTGGTTCATATGAAAATTGGCTTGCCCAGTTCAAGAACATTGCCCTAACCCGTGGTGTCGGCTGGGCTTTCTTGTATTATGATCCACAAACCAAACACCTACTCAATCAATGGGTGGACGAACAGCACATTGGCCACTTAACCGGCCTATCCCCCATCGTCGTTCTTGATATATGGGAACACGCTTATGTCGCCGACTATCAGCCGAGCGGAAAGAAGGATTATATCGAAGATTTTTTCGCTAATTTGAATTGGGAGGTGGTGGAGAAAAATTTCCAGAACGCGAAAATGGCGTAGCAGGCAAAGAGAGCACTGGCGGGAAAGTATGGAATGGAAATGGTTGCGAAGGGCAGAGCGGCGAAGAGGGCGACAATTTTGAGTTGGAAAGCTAGGAGAACATAGGCGAGAAAAGCAAAAGGTAAAGCGAAAATTTGACTGACAAAACCAATGGCGCCAGCTAGAAAACCGAATAACATCGTCCAAGGAATTGTTGGCAAAATTAAAAGGTTGGCTGGCACGGCAATGAGTGAAAGTGTGCCCATTTGAAAAAGCAGGAGTGGAAGAACGAAAACTTGGGTGGCAATGGTGGCCGCCGCAATTTGGCGTAATTGTAATTTTTCAGGAATGAAACCGAGTCGTCTTTCAATGGCTGGAGATAAATAAATCAAACCGAGTGTTGCCAGAAAAGAAAGTTGGAATGAAGTATCAAAGACCAAGATTTTCGGATTATGGAGAACCATTAGAAAACCGGCGAGTAATAGGGCGCGAGTGATGCCGTAAATTCTACCGGTGGCTCGGGCAATAATTACCAACACCGCCATCAAAGATGCCCTCACGACCGTCGCCGAGCCGCCAGTCATCACAGCGAAAAACATAATGGCCAGCGCGCCAGCGCCAAAACCAATTTGACGAGGCAAAAAAGCCAGCAAACGCATAATAAATTCAGCGACGATGGTAATGTTGTAACCAGACAAAACGACAATGTGAATCACGCCGACGGTGCGGAATTTTTCTAACCAGTCGGCGCCAAGCGAACGCTTGGCGCCGACGACTAGGCCGCCGAGCAACGAGGCGGCCGGCTCGGGAATCATTTCACCAACATTTTTTAAAAAAGAATTTTTAAAACCAAACAAAAAACTTTTGATTGGGTTACCCTGACCGCTAGCGATAAATTTAATTTCCGGCCGATACATCACATAGCGAATGCCATCTTTGGCGAGATAGGAAATATAATCAAATTGACGCAAACTTTCTTCATCGGAAAAATTTTCCGGCTTTTTCAAAACACCGCGTAATTGCACTTTGTCGCCATAATTAAATTCCGGATAGGGCTCAACCGTCGCTAAAATTTTACCTACTCCGCCAGCTAGCGGATCAACATCAATTGTTAATTTGGTACTGACTTCCCTTTCGTCCGGCTCGGTGCTGATTATCCCTTCCAATGAAACCGTTTGACCAACTTTTGTTTCCAGATCTAGCGCTATACCTCGTTCCGCCGATAAATCAAAACGCCCAATCCCTAAACCAATAGCAAGAATAAAAACCGCCAGTGTTGTCGGACGGAAATTTCTCAAAATCAAACAGCTAACCAAGATCGCCCCGGCCAAAAAAATCAAAAACTGCCAAAAAATCGCGCCAAAATCAAAAAATGAGCGGAAGAAAATACCGAGAGCAAAACCCGCTAATCCAACATAAAAAAATTTATCTCGAGTCATTTAATTTCGGCACTTTGCCCTCCGCAAACGCTTGCGCAATCTCATCGCACCTTTCATTTTCCGGATGGCCAACATGCCCAGCCACATACTTCCACTCTATATTTTTCCCTGTCCCGAGCTTGTCGAGGGATTCCCAAAGATCGCGATTCAAAACATCTTTCCTGTCTTTCGTCCGCCAACCATTTCTTTGCCAACCGTGAATCCATTTGGTAATGCCGTCTATTAGGTATTTGGAGTCAGAATTGACAACAATTTTCCCTTTGCCTAATTCATAATTCCTAATTCCTAATTCCAATAGCGCCTTGATTGCCGCCGTTAATTCCATCCGATTGTTTGTCGTATGCCCTACTTGCCCACCAATTTCAAAAGTTTTGTCCGCTTTTATAATCGCACTCCAACCACCAGGCCCCGGATTACCCTTCGACGACCCGTCTGTAAAAATTATTACCTCATCCACCATAACTGAAAATTATTTCCTCCCCCCACCTAAAAGATATTTGCGGGGATTGTCGTCTAAGTTAGTGAAGTGATCGGCCACCTCAATTAATTTAGCGGAGGTGGATTTGCCAAAAGAAACAACTTCCACCTGACAGCCTTCATTGGTTTTTAAATATTCCACCAATGGCACAAAGTCGCCGTCGCCGGAAATGAGAATCACCGCGTTTAGTTTCGGAGCCATTTTAATAGCATCTACTGCCAATCCCACATCCCAGTCGGCTTTCTTGGCGCCACCGGCAAAGATTTGTAAATCTTTGGTTTTAGCTTCAATACCAACTTTGCCCAAAGCTTCAAAAAACGGCTGCTCTTCCCCACTCTCGGTGGTTACCACATAGGCAATGGCTCGAATCAAACCGCGCCCCGCTACCGCATCTTTAACTACTTGACCAAAATTTACCCGAGCGTGATAGAGATTTCTGGCACAATGATAAAGGTTTTGAGTGTCTATAAAAACCCCCACTTTTTGTTCCTTATGCTTGATTATACTCATTAAAATAATTTACTTTTTTAAATCCAACTTTCGAACCAAAGAACCGTATCTTTTTTCTGATTTTTTTTGAAGATAACGCAAATGCGACTGGCGTTCAGCCACCATCTTCAAAAGACCACGGCGGGAATGCTTATCCTTGGCATGTTTTTTTAAATGGCGTGCTAATTCCTCAATCCGCTTGGTCAAAATAGAGACTTGGACCTCTGGCGAACCAGTGTCTTTTTCGTGAATAGCAACCGCTTTGATAACTTTTTGCTTTTTGTTTTTGGTAAGCATTGTGCTTAAAGGTTAGCACAGCTCACACTTTCAGGCAAATTTGTTGCTTTTTTCAGAACCTGATACAATTACCGAGTGAAAGTTTTAATAATAGAAGACGATAAATTCATAGCTGAAGCCTTGGTAATGAAATTCAAGGAAAATGGCTTTGATATTGGTCATTTGGACAACGGCGAAAAAGTCGTTGCGGAAGCAATTACCCAAAAACCCAACATTATTATCTTGGATATCATCCTGCCGGGGAAGGACGGTTTTGAAATTCTACAAGATTTGAAAAAAGACGATAAAACGAAAAATATTCCGGTAATTATCGTCTCTAATTTAGGAACAAAAGGAGATTTGGAAAAAGGCCGGCAACTGGGCGCTGTTGATTTTATGATTAAAGCAACGGTAACGCCGGGGGATATTGTTGAGAAAGCTAAAAAAGTACTAGCCGGAATCACAACTGGAAACCAGTAATCAAAGAAAATAACCAGACAATCAGCGGTGACAAAAATCGCCAGAGAGTAAAAATTACGATAATTACAAAAAGGAAAGAATAGCGCTCCATTGACTCGCGAACTTGTCGGTAACGATAGGGCAAAAAAGCCCAAAGGATTTTTGAGCCGTCTAATGGCGGCACCGGCAATAAATTAAAAATTGCTAAAACCAAATTGATAATAACAATAGCGGCAAAAATGTTTACGAAAGATTCGCCCAAAGGCATAGCGGCAAACCGGATTAACAAACCAAAAACCAAAACCAAAAAAAAGTTGGCGGCCGGTCCAGCAGCGGCAACCGCTAGCTCACCCCATTTTTGATTACGCAAATTGTAAGGATTGTATGGCACCGGTTTAGCCCAGCCAAAAGTAAAACCTGACAAAGAGGTCAAAATCGGGACGATGATTGAACCGAACGGATCAAGGTGTTTTAACGGATTCAGAGTCAGCCGACCTTGCAGTCGCGCCGTCGGATCGCCCAACATTTCAGCAGCGAAACCATGGGATACTTCGTGAATTACTACGGACATCACCAGTATTGCTATTTGAAAAATTGTTTCCATAAATTTGGCAAAAATGTTTGTTCATGATAGCATCTTTGATACAAAACATGAAAATTTGTCCCATCACAAAAAAAGGTTCGCGAACCGGCGGCGGTTATAGCAATCGCACCCGCGCCACCCAGTTCAATCCGGTTGGTGTTTCTCGTCGCTACCCGAATTTGCAGAAAAAAAGAATTTACATTCCGGAACTCAAAAAAACCATTACTTTAACTTTGTCTACCAAAGCCATCAAAACCATCAATAAAAATGGCGCTTTTGCCGTCCTCAAAAAAGCCGGCCTAATCTAGTTTCACATCACCTATTTTAATTTAAGCTTCGGCAGGACTCGTAAATTTTTTCCGCTTCACCCTTCCCCGAAGACGGGGTGGGCTCCCTGCCCGTCTGGCAGGCGGGCGACGCATATAAAAATTTCCAAGTTCTGCCTCGCTTTTATTCCCTTTGGAAACTTTGGCCATCGGAAGTGAAAATAATGGTACCCAATTCGTCGGTGCGAAAAATTTGAGCACCAAGATTTTGCAAACTAGCCAAAACTTCCTGATGGGGGTGGCCATAGGAATTTTTGGCGCTGACAGAAATAACGGCAAGAGTTGGGGCAACTGCCGCCAAAAATTCCGCCGACGAAGAAGTCCGTGAACCATGATGACCAACTTTCAAAATATCACTTTGTAAATTCGCACCTCCCAACAAAACCAAATAACGCTCTATGCTAATCGGCGAGTCACCAGTTAAAAGCGCGGCTGTCTGACCATATTCAACTTTGCCAACAATGGAACCTTCATTGACATCGGTTTGTCCGGCCATATCGCGGTCGGGAAAAATGATTTTAAAACCAGCGCCATCACCCAAATTTATTATCATTCCCCGGCGTGGCCGAATAACTTGAGCGCCATTTTGTTCCACAGCTTTTTCAAAAGCAGCAAAAGTCGCCGATTCCGAAACTGCTTCAGTCATCAACACAAAATTAATCTGATAGCGAGACAAAACATCAACCAAACCAGCAATATGATCTTTGTCCGGATGAGTGGCGACAATTATATCAATGGTTCGATCATAAACCGGCATTATTTTATTTAATTCCGCCAAAACTTTTTTGCTCGGGCCACCATCTACTAGCATTTGATTGCCAGATGGTGCTTCAATAAAAATCGCATCACCTTGGCCAACATCCAAAAACGCCACCTTCAATTCCCCACCCCGTTCTTCGGCTAACAGCGCATTCCAAACAAAAAAATTGGCAATGATAAAAATCACCAGAGTACCGAATCGCGCTTTTTTGGCAAAAGTATTCATAATTTACAACACAAATAATCTATAAATGAAATTGTCTCTGATAACTTTTGTATTATACTATCATCAGAGTAGATTTATAAAAATAAAAGATAAAATATATGATAAAAAATATGTCCCAAATTACCAAAATCGGTTTGTTGGTAGTCCTATTTGCCGGCAGTATAGCTTATGCCGAAAATTTGTCACCAACCACTGCCAAACAAGTGCGAGCTACCGCTACTTCCACCAGCCAAGTGCGGGAGGAAGTGCGAAACGAAATTCGACAAATGGTGGCAAGTACTACTGATAAAATCAAGGAACTCCGCGATGAACGCAAAGTCCAGATGGAACAAAAACTTCAGGAAATCAAAAATAAATACCAGGAACAGCGCCAAACTCGCATCGCCGCCTATATGGAAAAAATGATTAATCGCTTCAATGCCGCCGCCACTCGTCTAGAAACATTGGCCAATCGACTTGATTCACATCTTACTAACCTAGAAACTAAAAAAGTTGATACGATTGAAGCCAGAGCTTTATTGGTAATCGCCAAAACCAAAATCCAAGTGGCCAAGGATTCCATTATACTAATTCAACCAACCACCGATTCGGCATTACAATCAATTGATATGAAAGCAGCTTTTGATTCAGTTAAACAAATTATTGCCGCCACTCAGCAAACGCTTAAAGATGTCCACGCCGCTTTGGTAGATGTTATCAACTCCATTAAACCCGGCTTGAATAAAACAGCCACCACAACACCTTCTTAAGATTATTAATAATAAATAATAAAAATATGGATCCAAACATAAATCAAAATCCTGAAAACAAACCGGCTGGTCCAGTGATTGGCGCGGTAATCATCATCTTAATCTTAATTGTCGGCGCGCTATATTTCTGGGGTGCCAAATTGAACAAAGAGGCCAATCAAACACCAGAAGAAATCTTGAATACCGAAGACCAGACCTTGAATCAATTACAAACTCAAAGCACCACAACTAATATCGCCGAAATTAACGCCGATTTGAACGCCACTGACCTAGATAATCTTGACGCTGATTTGGTAAGTATTGATAAAGAATTAGCACAGTAATGAACGGAACAAAACCTAAACGGACGGCGAGCGTAAAAGAGCTTGCTGATTCAATGGTAGAAATTGAGAGTGAGTTGTCGGTGGAAGAATTAACCCACCACCGCACCCATGTTCTTAAACATCTTTGCGCGGAAACCGAGATTGCTGGTTTCCGCAAAGGTTTTGTGCCAGAAAAAATTATTCTGGAAAAATTCGGCGAGATGGGGGTTTTGGAACGAGCGGTCGGCGACGCTTTAAGCGAAATCTATCCTGAACTCCTAATAGAACACCAAATTGACGCCATCGACCGACCAGAAATTACTATCACCAAACTTGCTCCTGGCCAGCCAGCCAATTTTAAAATAAAAACCGCCATAGTGCCAAAATTTGCCTTACCCGATTATAAGCAAATCGCCGCCAAAATAAACGCCCAAAAAGAATTACCACCCGAAGTTTCTGACAAAGAAATTGAAGAATTGTTGATTCGGCTGCGCTATCAATTGGCGGGCAAAAATCCAGAAACAAAACTTTCAGCCGAAGAAGAAAATAAATTACCGGCAATTACCGATGAGGTAGTCAAAAAACTCGGTGATTACGCTAATGTTGCCGATTTTAAAACAAAAGTTAAATCAGCAAGTTTGGAAAATAAAAAAAATCAACTCCGTGAAAAGAAACGGCTGATGATCATTGACGGTATTTTAGAAAAAACCACTATTCCCCTGCCACCAGTGTTAGTTGAAAACGAGATTGATTATTTGGAAGCGCGATTTATTGATGACTTAAAAATGATGGGTAGTAGCTTGGACGAATATTTGAAGAGAATTAAAAAAACCCAAGAAGAACTACGAAAAGATTTACAGCCTGGTGCCGAAAAGAAAACCAAAACCCGATTAATTCTTGAGGCCGTTGCTGCTACCGAAAAAATTATCGCGCCGGCCGAAAAAGTCAAAGCCGAAACCGAGCACATTTTGTCTCACCATAAAGACGCTGACCCAAAAAAGGTAGAGATGTTCGCCGAAACAATAATCAAAAATGAGCTAGTTATCCAATTTTTGGAAAATCAAAAATAATTTTGCGACATGGTATAATGTCGCTATGGAATTGGCTAAACTCAAGACCGAATTTTTGGAACATATTGAGATTGAAAAAGGCCGCAGTGTCAACACAGTGGAAAATTACGCTCGTTATCTTGAAAAATTTCTAAAATTTTCCGGTGCGAAAAAACCTAGCGATATTACCAATGAAACGGTACGCAAATTTCGGCTGTGGTTAAACCGCCAGCCTACCCTCGATGGCACTTTGAAAAACAAAACCCAAAATTATTACCTCATTGCTCTGCGATCGTTTTTAAAATATTTAATAAAGCGCAACATTAAATCATTGGCGCCTGATCAAATTGAATTGGCTAAAATCGAGGAACGCCAGCTAGATTTGATTTCTGAAGAAGAATTGGGGCGATTATTAGCGGCACCCTGCCCGCCAAAGCCTGAGCTTGGCGATGGCAGGCGGGCCGCCAGCGATGATTTGCGGACCTTGCGTGATAAAGCGATTCTAGAACTGCTTTTCTCTACTGGCCTGCGCGTTTCCGAACTCTGTTCCCTGCCCCGCGATTTGAACTGGAAAGCGCCGGAAATTTCCGTCCGCGGTAAAGGTGGCAAAGTTCGGCTGGTTTTCATTTCTGATACGGCGAGTGAAGCTGTCAAAAAATACTTGGCGGCGCGTAAAGATATGGAAGAGCCTTTATTTTTGAGCAATAAAAACACTGCCCTAACCCGTCGTTCGGTGGAAAGAATCGTCAAACACTACGCAATCAAAGCCGGTATCGCTAAAAAAGTTGTCCCTCATAGTTTAAGACATATGTTCGCCACCGATTTGCTAAGAAACGGCGCCGATTTGCGTTCGGTCCAAGCCCTACTCGGCCACGCCAACATTATGACCACCCAAATTTATACTCATGTAACCGACAAACACCTCCGCGAAATCCACCAAAATTTCCACGCCAAAAATAGAAAAGATGGTAAAATATCCAAATGAAAATCATATCGTGGAATGTGAATGGTTTGCGGGCGAATGTGAAAAAAGGCGGTTTTGATTGGCTTTTAAACTCCGACGCTGATATTTTTTGCCTACAAGAAACCAAGGCCCACCCTGACCAATTGCCCCCTGGAGTCCAAAATCCACCCGGCTATCACGCCTATTTTGACCATTCCAAAACCAAAAGCGGCTATAGCGGTGTCGCCATCTACACAAAAATAGAGCCAAAAAAAGTGGAATATGGCTTAGGTATAGAGGAATTAGATCAAGAAGGCCGATTTTTAGGGTTATTTTTTGATAAATTCGTTTTATTTAACATCTATTTCCCCAATGGTGGAGGCGGACCGGAACGACTGGCTTTCAAGTTGCGTTATTACGAAGCTTTTTTGAAATACATTGAACAAATTAGAAAAAATTATCCGAATATTATTTTCTGTGGTGATGTAAACACCGCGCATCAGGAAATTGATTTGGCTCGACCAAAAGAAAATGAAAACAATACCGGTTTCTTGCTAATTGAAAGAAAGTGGTTAGACGAAGTGGAAGAAAAAAATTATGTTGACACTTTCCGCAATTTTCATCCGAATGAAAAAAATGCTTACACTTTCTGGGATATGAAAACTTTAGCTCGAGATAGAAATGTTGGTTGGCGATTAGATTATTTTTTCGTTACAAAAGAATTTTTACCACAAGTCAATGGGTCAGAAATTCTGGATGATGTCTTCAGTTCTGACCATTGCCCCATTTTTCTTGAAGTAAAATAAGGGATTTTTTATAAAAGAGATTCTATAGGACATTCTATCGGACAAAAGTTTTCTATAGGACAAGTTATCCACATTTTGTCCTTTACATGTCCTATAGAAAGAGTAAACTGTTACCAGGCGCTTCGAAAGATTAGCTCTCTAATCAAAAAGGCGCATAAGTTCATTTAAGGAGAAACCGCGCATTTCTCTTTTGAAGGGCCAACTTGAAAAATTTCGCAAGGAGCATAAGTATCCTCAACCACTTAAAACCCACTTTTTAATCACGATACTTGACCAAACGAAACAATCTCGACGGTTCCTTCAACCCACAACCGTCCCGACGGCCGTCATCGGGACGGTTTTTTTATACAATTTTTTTACTTTACCCAGTATTTATCCCGTATTTCTTTTATAATTTTTTCTTCCTCTTTAGCTTTTTTATCTTTTGCCTCTTGTCCTATTTTTTTTAACTCTCCGTCGGAAAGTTTCGCCAACTCCCCCACCCTTTTCTCCAAATAATCAGCGGTATTCAACTTTGGGTCTTCCAGCACTTCTTCCAATAAAGCGTGTAAAATAAAGCCAATTTTGGGCCCCGGCTCCAAATTAGTAAGCGTCATAATTTTCTCACCGTTTACTTTCAACATACTAACAGAAACCGGATCCCGCGAAGCTTCTTCTACCATCGCCTGATACTTGCGCAAGCGATAAGGACTTTCTTTTGGTCTGCCGGTGCCGATCCGATCGGCAGCGCGAACATCCATCAACTTCCAAATATTTTCTTGGCCAACATTTCTTATCATTCGCCGAACCGAAGACAGGGTAATTACTTCAGTATCGGAAAAAAACATGTGCCAGCGTACCAACTTAACTACATCGTCGGTGATTTTTTTGGAAAATTTTAGACGAGAGAGAATTTTCGTGGCAATTTTAGCGCCCACCACATCGTGACCATAAAAAGTCCAATCTCTTTTCTCTTCGCTCCAGCGCCGAGCGGGAATTTTGCCCAAATCGTGAAGTAAGGCTACCAACCGAACTTCAAAGGCAAAATTTCTTTTGGCGGCATGCTGAAGAGTCCGAAGTGAATGTTCCCAAACATCATAGGAATGAGCACTGTTTTGTTTGATGCCAATACCCTTTTCTAATTCCGGTAATACAAAAGGTAAAATACCTAAATTATGGCTTAAAATAAGGGCTTTTCGGGGGTTATCCGAGAGTAAAATCCTAGAAAATTCATCTCGGATTCTTTCGCTGGAAATATTTTCTAAGTGCCGAGCGTTTTCTTTTATGGCTTCAGCGGTTTTTTCTTCAATGGAAAAATCCAGCTCGGCGGACAAGCGGATCGCCCGCAAAATTCGCAAAGCATCTTCGGCAAACCGTGCCGTCGGCTCCCCTACTGCCCTAATTATTTTATCTGCCAAATCTTTTTGGCCACCAAAAAAGTCAACCATTATCACTTCACAACTCGCGTCTCCGCCAGCCAGTGGGTTTACAATCTTCAAAGCGATAGCGTTTATAGTAAAATCGCGCCGCTTGAGATCTTCATCCAACTTTTTACCAAAAGTAACGGCGTCTGGGTGGCGTTTATTAGAATATTTCGCTTCTAAACGGTAAGGTGTTACTTCCACAACCTTGAGTGTTTCATCCAAGACTTCTTCATTAACCACTCCAACCGTGCCGTATTCATTTTCATAAAA
The DNA here is from genome assembly GCA_041662545.1 of Minisyncoccota bacterium. Taxonomy (GTDB): domain Bacteria; phylum Patescibacteriota; class Minisyncoccia; order Phycocordibacterales; family DSPV01; genus 2-02-FULL-44-35. The sequence continues at coordinate 11,082 of JBAZSH010000006.1, read as the reverse complement.
AGTATTGGTAAAAATTTTCATTATCTCCTCCGGTGTAGCGTTGGTCGTAAAGTCCCAGTCTTTTGGCTTTTTTTTAAGCAATAAATCACGAGCACAACCACCAATCAAATAGGCCTCAAAACCGGCCTTTTCGAGAGTTTTAGCCACAACGGTGACTTCCTTAGGAATAGTAAAAATAGTTTTCTCCACTGAACTTTTCATTTAATAATTCTATTACATCTTTGGCATTTCCGCTAATTTGGCGTATGATTATTCTGTGCCCTCGTAGTGAAATGGATATCACAACTGCCTTCGAAGCAGTTATTGTAGGTTCGAGTCCTGCCGAGGGCAAAAATTTTGCGATTTTTTATTTTTAAGCTATACTATTTTTGTAAACGTTTTGTAAGCGGGCATAGTTTAATGGTAGGACGCGTCCTTGCCAAGGACGAGTTGGGAGTTCGATTCTCCCTGCCCGCATCGGTTAAAAGGTCATTATTATTTTGTCTAAGAGAAAATTATATGTCCTATAGAATGTCCTATAGAAAATGGCTCAAAATCGTAGTTTTTTATAAAAATCTGTGGATAAAACAGGGGATTAGTGGATAAAGGACACATAAAGGACAATGCTGTCCTTAAGAAAAATGAAGAAATTTACTTCAGAAACCCAAAAAGTCGGTCAGCTTGGAGAGGATATAGCTGTTAGGTTTCTTATGAAGCATGGTTATGAGATCGTAGATCGTAATTTCACCCAAAAATGTGGGGAATTGGACATAGTGGCGAGAAATAAGGGTAGAATCCATTTTGTTGAGGTCAAAACTGTTTCCCGTGAAAACTTTTCATACCGACCAGAGGAGAATGTCAGTCCTAGAAAATTAAAGCGGATGGCTAGAGCAATTCAGATCTATATGGCTCAAAAGCGCGTTTCACCTGAAACAGACTGGCAAACGGATGTTATTACTGTTATTCTTAACCAGATTAACAAAACGGCAAAAGTAGATGTGTTGGAAAATATAATCATTTAATATCGGGGCGTAGTATAGTGGTAGTATATATGCTTTGGGAGCATAAGGTCCGAGTCCGATTCTCGGCGCCCCGAAATAGATTAATTAGTGGTTACATATGAAACATTTCACGGGAAACATGATGAAAAAGCGATTTCAAAAGAAAATTGAGGATTTTACTTGTGAAAAGTGTGGAACAAAGACCGGAGGTAATGGTTTTACTAATCATTGCCCTAAATGCCTGTGGAGCAAACATGTAGATATAAATCCGGGTGATAGGGAAGAAAAATGCGGTGGTTTGATGGCTCCGGTGGGCATTCTAAAAAAAGGCGACAACTATTTTATTACCCACCAATGCCAAAAATGCGGTTTCGAACGGCGCAAAAAACTAGAAAAAACCGACAATTTTGATACTTTAGTTAGTCTTATCTAATTCCTTTACCAAGACCTCGGTTAGCGCCGGAGCGAGAGTTTGTTGGAAACTTTGGAGCCGTTCTTGGAGATTGTTTCCCATGAAACTTTCCAAATTCATTCCCATTTCCTCATTTAAACTTCTTTCAATGTGAGCAACGGTAATAGCATGAAGGAAACGCTCACTGGTAGTATCTGCATTGGTGGCGGTAACAATAAGACCAATTAAACGACTGTCAATATCAGCAATCGCGCCACCGGAAGCACCTTTTTGAGCGACGACACTGCCACTAACGGAAAGCAAATCAAAAGTGTTTTCATCAAAAGTAAAAATATCATCAATAGTTCCAACAGCAGAAGTAATATAAAGGCTTTGTTGAATGTTAATGCCACCTAAAAACCCAGCGGGATAACTCGCTAAAACCACCGATGATCCTTTTTTGTGGCCATTTTCTGTTGGATCAAAGGGTAAGAATGGGAAATCAGCGGGTAGGGAATTATCTCCAATGGCGCCAGTAATTAGTAGCAAGGCGTAATCATACTGACCGGTACCAAGTGGTTCTTGGACGACAATATCGCTAGCGTGTTCGCTAATCCAACGGGGAGAAATATAAAGCAAATCGGCGGTATAGCGTGGATAAGCTGGACTGCCAGTGCGAATAATGCAGGTTAAGAAATCAGGAATCATATAGTTTTTAAGCAAAAAGTACTGACCAATATGAGCATTTGTAAGAACTACACCTCTTTTGTCAATCAAAACACCACTACCAGAAATCGGTTTAAGTAAACCACCAGTTTTGGAGGTACAAATAATATTAACAATCGATGTTCTGATTTTTTCGTTAATTTCGCTAAAATTCGGTGGTTTTGGGACCTCAACTGGTGGTTCAACGAATTGAATGGGAATAGAAATCACGGGTTTTCCAATTAGCGGTGGAATAACCGGCTCTTCCTTTTCAGAAATTACTTTTTGTGTTGTAGTGGAAACAGGTTTTTCGATAACAATTGGTGTGTTTGATGCCGGCAAAGAAATGTTTTCTACTAAATTCGCCGACGGGGGAATGACAGTAGAAAAAACGCCGATAATCAGCCCTAATAAAGCGGCCAATGTTGTCTTAAAAAAGTCAATTAGATTCATTCTTCTAATCTTAGCAGAGCCCCCGAAAAAAGTCGTTTGACTTTTTTCGGGGGCAGTTATCCTTTGCTTGCCATCATTGGAATTTAGGTATACTTAGGCGCGGTCGATTTAACAAAACAAATCGGCAAATATGAAAAAAGAACCAAAACCAGCCCCAGCGGAACCAACAACACCGGCTCCAGCTCCAGAAGAATAGTTTTAGATGATAAAAAAATCCCCCTTCATTGGCGAAGAGGGGATTTTTTTGATAGAGTTGCCCTAAAGCGGGATTAGTTAAATGGTATAATGGCGGTTTTCCAAACCGCGGTCGGGAGTTCGATTCTCCCATCCCGCATGTCAATTTTCACCATTAACAAATATGGCTAAAAAAATAAAAAAAGTAGTAGTAACTGGCGGAGCGGGATTTATCGGTAGTCACATAACAGACGCCTTAATTAAAAACGGCTGGGAAGTTCATGTGATTGATAATTTATCAAATGGGAAAAAAGAAAACTTAAATCCCAAGGCGGTTTTTCACAAAGCAGATATTTGCGACTTCAAAAAAATAAAACCGATTTTTAAGGATGCGAAATATGTTTTTCATGAGGCCGCCTTGCCTCGCGTTCAGTTTTCTATTGAAAAACCAATTGAATCCAATGATGCCAATGTAGTAGGGACTTTAAATGTCTTGTTGTCGGCTCACCTGGCTGGAGTCAAAAGACTAATTTATGCTGCTTCCAGTTCGGCTTATGGCGATCAACCTAAACTGCCACTTATTGAAACGATGCCAGCAAATCCAAAAAGTCCTTACGGTCTACAAAAATATATCGGCGAATTATATTGCCGTTTATTTAGTCAGGTCTACGGTTTGGAAACGGTTTCGCTTCGCTATTTTAATGTATACGGCCCACGCAATAGCAGCGAGGGCGCTTACGCATTGGTAATTGCTAAATTTTTCAAATTATTAAAAGGGGGCAAACCCTTAACAATTACCGGCGACGGCAGTCAAACTCGCGACTTTACCTCTGTTCACGATATTGCTCGGGCAAATTTATTGGCGATGACAAGTAAAAAAGTAGGGAAGGGGGAAGTAATAAATATCGGTTGTGGCAGAAATTTTTCGGTCAATCAAGTAGCAAAATTAATCGGTGGCAAGGCAGTTCACATCACCGCGCGTATTGAACCGCATGACACACTGGCCTCAAATTCTCTTGCCAAAAAACTGCTCGGCTGGACCCCGAAAGTAAAGTTGGAAGAGGGAATTGAGGAGTTGAAAACTCTCTCTTGAGAGTTGTTTGTTTTGACAAAACCCCGCCCCGATCGCCAGTTGGCGGATCGGGGCGGGGTTTCTTTGTTGGTATCGAAAAGTGATTATTTTACCGCATCTTTCAATGCCTTGGCGGCGCGGAACTTAGGAACTTTCATCGCTGGCACTTGAACAGCTTCACCAGTGCGCGGATTGCGCGCTGTGCGAGCAGCCCGAGCTTTGATCACAAAAATACCTAATCCGGCAATGGAAACATCCTCTCCTTTCTTCAAAGAAGAAATGATGGAATCAATTACCGTATCAACAACTTCCTCTGCCTGGACTTTGGTCGTGCCAAGTTTGGCGTTTACCGCATCAACAATTCCTGCTTTATTCATAACAAAATGCTTATTATTGGCTTCTAAAAAGTCGACCTTAATCCCGGCCGTGCCGGATAATTTCACCTACCCATTATATAACAAGCCATTTTTTGATCAATAGACAGAAAATTACAGAACAGAAGTTTCTATCTCGCAAATTCAATGACTCGTGTTTCGCGAATAACCGTAACTTTAATTTCACCCGGGTATTTAAGTTCGTTTTCAATGCGCACAGCAATTTCACGGGCAGCTTTTTGAGCTTCCAAGTCAGACATCTTATCGGGAGTAACAAAAATCCTGATTTCCCGACCAGCTTGCAAAGCATAGGCCTTTTCCACACCCGGGAATGATTTGGCAATGGCTTCTAAATCTTCTAACCGTTTCAAGTAATTTTCCACACTGTCGCGCCGAGCACCGGGTCGAGCACCAGAAATAGCGTCAGCCACTTGGACAATCACTGACTCCACCGTTTCATAAGGATATTCTTCATGATGGGCTTGCATTGCCTTGATGATATCTTCACTAGCACCAAATTTTTGGAGAATGCGCCGACCGATTTCCACATGAGTACCAGCCACTTCGTGGTCTACCGCCTTACCAATGTCATGAAGCAAAGCACCAGCTTTAGCAGTGGCTACATTAGCGCCTAATTCTTCGGCAATGACACCGGCCATATGCGCCATTTCCACCGAATGCTGAAGAACATTTTGACCATAGCTGGTACGAAAATGAAGCCGACCCAAGATAGAGGTAATGCGCGGGTCCAGATTATAGACACCACATTCAAAAGCCGCCTGCTGGCCTTTTTCTTTAATGATTTTGTTGATTTCCTGCTCGGCCTTTTCCATTTCCTTCTCAATCTTTGCCGGCTGAATCCTGCCATCTAAAATTAAATTCTCTAAAGCAAAACGCGCCACTTGTCGACGCACCGGATCAAAAGAGGAGAGGGTAATGGCGCCGGGTGTATCATCAACAATTACTTCTACACCAGACACTCTTTCGAAGGCCTTAATGTTGCGGCCCTCTTTGCCAATAATTTTACCTTTGATTTCATCTGAAGGAATGGCAACTGTGGTGGTAAAAACATCAGAAGTAACCGAATTGCCATAACGCTGAATAGCGGCAGTAATAATTTCTTGAGCGCGCTTTTCCAATTTTTCCTGATTAACAGTCTCTAGTTTCTGCATCCGAACAGTAATATCTTCCTCAAATTTTTTCTCAACCGCACCCAACAAGTTTTGTTTGGCTTCGTCTTCGGAAAGTTTAGCTATTTTTTCCAAATCAGTTTGCTTTTGCGTTTCCATTTCCTCAACTCGCTCCTTGATTTTTTTGATCTCAACTACCTTATTTTTGATTTCGTCAACCTCCTTATCAATATCCACCTGTCTTTTATCCAGTAAATCCTCTTTTTTTATTATCCGCTCTTCCGTTATCTTAAATTTATTCTCTTTCTCCTTAAGTTCAGTGCGACCGACAGCGAGGGTTTCTTCTGCTTTAGTTTTTGCCTCGTCGGTGATTTTTTTGGCTTCTTCACGCGCGTCTAAAACCAGCTGTTTGATTTCCAGCTCCACCGAACCCTTTTTACCTAACGAAATAATCCACCGAAGGAAATAACCGATACCAATACCAGCCAGCCCCGCGGCACCAGCTAGCAAGAAAACAATTTTTAATGACATGTTTGGGATGCGAAAATCCCGCCCTATTTAGCGCGAAAGTGAAGAGCTTTAGTTTTTGGTAAAAAAATAAAAATCATTACTTTCCGGTAGTAAAACGAAATTTTCGGAATTAATTGATAGTAACAGAAGTATCTTACCGCAAAGGATAAAAAAAGTCCATAGCTAGTTTTTATTCTTCAAAATCTCATCAATCAGGCCATATTTTTTGGCTTCGTCGGCGGACATAAAGAAATCGCGGTCCGCGTCTTTTTCTACTTGTTCTGTTGTCTTGCCGGTATTTTTCGCCAAAATTTTATTGAGGTTTTCACGCATTTTCAAAATGTGCCGAGCGGTAATCTCAATATCGCTAGCCCGGCCTTCGGTGCCACCCCAGGGTTGGTGAATCATCACTTCCGAATTGGGCAAAGCAAAACGCTTGCCTTTCTGGCCGGCCGACAAAATAATGGCGGCACCGGAAGCGGCAACTCCCACGCAAACGGTGGAAACATCATTTTTTATATGATTCATTGTATCCAAAATCGCCAAAGTGGCGGTCACCGAACCGCCCGGTGAATTGATGTAAAGGGAAATATCTTTTTTCGGGTCTTCTGATTGAAGAAAAAGCAATTGAGCAATAATGATGTTGGCAACATTGTCGTCAATACCTCCGCCAAGAAAAATAATACCCTCACGCAAAAGGCGAGAGTAAATATCATAAGCCCGCTCGCCAAACTGTGATTTCTCAATGACTGTTGGTATAAGCATAAAAAAAGTCTAGCAGATTTCCTTTATTTTTCAAAGCTGGTAGAATGTTGCTATGTCTAATGAGCCGGGACCAATTAACTTCAGCATCAGTTCCGGCGCGATAATCAAAGCGATTGTCGTCGTCGGTTTCTTTTTCCTTTTATATTATTTACGCGATATCGTATTGGTAGTGCTGACGGCGGTGCTAATCGCTTCGGCAATTGAACCAATGATTCGCTGGCTGAAAAAATACCGCATAGCGAGGGTATTGTCAGTGGTTTTTATATATATTTCCATCGGCCTGATTTTGGCCGGACTCTTTTATTTCCTTCTACCAACTTTTTTGAATGATTTATCCGGCTTGCTTGATGTCCTGCCTAAATATATCGACTCAATAAATTTCTGGACACCAGCTGGTGACGGAGCTCTTTCCCATATATTAACCAGTAGTAAAGAAGTAGCTTTAACATCACCACAATTTTCGCTCAAAGAATTAATCGCTAATTTTAGTTCGGCATTAACCGGCACCACCGAAGGTTTTATTCAAACTATTAGCGTGATTTTCGGCGGTGTTTTAAGTTTTATTTTAATTATCGTGCTTTCTTTCTACTTAGCTGTACAAGAAGACGGCGTTACCCAATTTCTTAGGATTGTTGTTCCGTTGCGCTATGAACACTATGTAATTGATTTGTGGCAGAGAACCCAGAAAAAAATCGGCTATTGGATGCAGGGGCAACTCCTACTCGGTATTATTATCGGTATTTTGGTTTATCTTGGTTTAACAATACTCGCCGTACCAAATGCTTTTCTCCTAGCAATCCTGGCGATGATTTTTGAAATTATTCCGGTCTTCGGTCCAATTCTTTCAGCAATTCCCGGCATTTTGGTGGCTTTGTCGTTGGGCGGTTTGGGTAAAGGGCTTTTGGTCGCCGGTTTTTATGTTATTGTCCAGCAATTTGAAAATCATTTAATTTACCCACTTGTGGTCAGAAAAATAGTCGGTGTCTCGCCAATTTTGGTAATCTTAGCGATTATTATCGGTGCTAAACTGGCCGGCTTTTTGGGTATTATTTTGTCGGTACCACTAGCAACTGCTTTGGTGGAATATCTAGATGATTTCCAAAAAGACAAAATTGCCCGTTTGGCGCAATCCAATTTGCCGATGAAATAAAATTGCCGTGTCAAAACCTTTTTACATCACAACCACCTTGCCTTATGTGAACGCGGAGCCGCATATTGGTTTTGCTATGGAAATAATTCGCGCTGACACAATCGCGCGCTGGAAGCGCGCGCAAGGTTATGAAGTTTTTTTCAATACCGGCACCGACGAACACGGCGCGAAGATTTTTGAAACGGCGAAAAAAGCTGGCCAAGAAACACAAGCCTATGTGAACGAGGCAGCGAAAAAATTTCAGGCGCTGATTCCTTTACTTAATCTTTCCGAACCGAACTTTATTCGCACCACCGACGCTCATCACATCAAGGTGGCACAGGAGTTTTGGAAAATTTGCGCCAAGAACGGCTATATTTATAAAAAACCCTATAAAATAAAATATTGTGTCGGTTGCGAGTTAGAAAAAACCGATTCCGAGCTTGAAGATGGGAAGTGTCCATTACACCCCACCAGAGCTATTGAAAAAATAGAGGAAGAAAATTATTTCTTCAAATTTTCAGAATTTCAAAAACCGCTTTTGGCACTTTACGAAAAATGCCCGGATTTTGTCATCCCGGATTTTCGCTTTAATGAAATAAAAGCTTTTGTGGAAAGGGGATTGGAGGATTTTTCCATCTCTCGCCTAAAAGAAAAAATGCCGTGGGGAATAGAAGTACCGGACGACTCAACCCAAGTTGCCTATGTTTGGTTTGATGCCTTAATAAATTATATTTCCGCTATCGGTTTTCCTGACGACATGGGAAAATTTAAAAAGTGGCAAACGGAAAGCGGGGGAATGGTGCAGTATTGCGGCAAAGATAATTTGCGCCAGCAATCGGCTATGTGGCAAGCGATGCTGATGGCCGCTAATTTACCACCATCGCGTCAAATTGTTATTGATGGCTTCATTACTGGCGAAGGTGGAGTAAAAATGTCCAAATCACTTGGCAACACCGTCAATCCAATGGAAATCGTCCAAGAATATGGCACTGACGCTTTGCGTTATTTCGTCACCCGCGAACTTCATCCTTTTGAAGATTCATCATTCACGACGGAAAGATTCAAAGATACTTACAACGCCAATCTGGCCAATGGTTTGGGAAATTTAGTCAGCCGGGTAATGAAGATGGGGGAGCAAAATCAAGTTAAAAGCGAAAAACGAAAAACGAAAAACGAAAAAGAATATGAAAGAGCCATTGAAAAATATGATTTGAAAACGGCGATGGATTTTGTTTGGGAAAAAATTCAGACGGCTGATAAAAAAATCCAGGAAACAGAACCGTTCAAGTTGGTGAAAACCAAACCGGAAAAAGCTAAAGAAATTATTAGCGAGCTACTTTCGGAACTTTCAGAAATTGCCAAATTACTTTTGCCGTTTTTACCAGAAACCGCCGAAAAAATTCTCAATTTAATTAAAACCGGCAAAGCGCCGGACCACCCGTTGTTTCCAAGAAAATGACCGAACTGAAATTTTTTGATATCCACGGCCATTTGAACTTCGCAGATTATGACAAAGATCGCGATGAGGTGGTAAATCGCGCGCTAGAAAATGGCGTGTGGCAAACAGCTATTGGCACAGACCGCGAGAGCTCGGCGCAGGCATTATTATTAGCGGAAAAATATGAGAATGGTGTTTACGCTATTATCGGCGCTCATCCAACAACCAACGAAGAATTTGATTACGAATTTTATAAAAAGTTGGCAACCAACCCGAAAGTGGTGGCGATAGGGGAATGTGGATTGGACTATTTTCGCGACGGCAATAAAAAACAAGAAGAAATTTTTAGAAAACAAATTGAGCTAGCAAATGAGATTGAAAAGCCGCTGATGCTCCATATTCGCAATGGAAAAAATATCTCCGCTTACCGACTGGCCGCTGAAATTTTGAAAGAAAAAGCAAAAGTGATTTTTAACTCCCATTTTTTTGCTGGCAATCTTGAAGAGGCGCGGTTGTTATTGGATTTAGGCGCAACATTTTCTTTCACTGGTGTGATTACTTTTACAAACGATTACGATGAAATTATAAAATACTTGCCATTGGAGAGAATTATGGCGGAAACCGATTGTCCATTCGTAACGCCGTTGCCACATCGGGGCAAGCGAAATGAACCAGTTTATGTAATTGAGGTGGTGAAAAAAATAGCCGAGATACGCAACGAAGATTTAGAGAAAGTCAGAAAACAATTATTTCAGAATTCTTTTGCCTTTTTTAATTTATCGTGTTAGGATACCGCAATGGAAGAAAATCAAGAATTGGATACGGAAAAAGAAAAGCGCGTCTACGAAGCGAGTTTTTTATTACTGCCATCATTAGTTGATGAAAAATTGTTACAAACTTTTGCCGCCATCAAAGAAACTTTGAGTGGCGCGGGCGCAGTAATGATTAGTGATGGTTTTCCTAAACCCCGACCATTAGCTTATCCTATTAACAAGTTTGAATCGGCATTCTTCGGTTGGCTAAAATTTGAATCGGCTAGCGAAGCGCTGGTAATTTTGCGGGAATTCTTAAAAAATAATAAAGAAGTAATTCGTTTTCTAATTATAAAGACCGTGCGCGAGAATGCTGTTGTCACCCCCGTCTTTTTTGGCAAAATTCGTCCGCGAGCAGAAAAAGATGGTGCGAAAGAAGAAACGCCAGCTAGTCTGAAAATGACCAATGAAGAATTAGATAAAACTATTGAAGAATTAGTGGTAGAATAAATTTATGTATATCAACAAGGCATTTATTTTTGGCAATTTGACTCGCGACCCCGAAATGCGAGCTTTACCTTCAGGCGCGCAAGTAGCAAGTTTTGCCATTGCCACCAATCGTGTCTACAAAGATAAAAATGGTGTTCAGCAAAAATCGGTGGATTACCACAATATCGTGGTCTTTGGCCGGCAAGCCGAGATTGCCGCTCAGTATTTGAAAAAAGGGAAAAGCGTTTTTGTGGAAGGTAGAATTCAGACCAGAAGTTGGGATGACAAAACCAGTGGCCAGAAAAAGTATCGCACCGAAATTGTCGCCGAGCGCTTCCAGTTCGGTCCCCGAAGCGGTGAGGGTAACTTTGTCCCATCAACCGAAACCGACTCTGTAACAACGACCAGCGCAGTAGGTAAAGAAGTGAAAAAGAAAGATAAGGGTAATGGCGAAGAAGAAGAAAGCGGCCCCATTCAATATCCAGAAGAAGAAATTAATGCTGATGATATCCCATTCTAAAAATATGAAAAAAACCTGCTATTTTTCACAAAACAATATTAAGTATATTGATTACAAAGATACGGAGCTTTTGAAAAAGTTCATGGACCCGCACGGCCGAATAATGCCGCGTAAAAAAACCGGCGTCGCTGCCAAGTATCAGCGCCAACTCGCCATGGCCGTCAAGCGCGCCCGCTTTTAGCCCTTTTACCATACAT
>JBAZSH010000005.1:0-53869 GCA_041662545.1 Minisyncoccota bacterium | reverse complement strand
ACAAAGATACGGAGCTTTTGAAAAAGTTCATGGACCCGCACGGCCGAATAATGCCGCGTAAAAAAACCGGCGTCGCTGCCAAGTATCAGCGCCAACTCGCCATGGCCGTCAAGCGCGCCCGCTTTTTAGCCCTTTTACCATACATTGCAAGGTAAGAATGTTGTATGTTATCATAACATTTATGAACGGAGTAACCAGCGATAATTTAGTGAATATTATACGCAAAACCTTGCTAGAATCCTTGCAAGGTATTTTGACTGATCCAGATCAGGGTTTGGAGTTAAGGCCAGAAATCAAACGACGGCTTAAAAAATATTCTCTTGCAAAAAGTTTTCGTTCCCATCCATTGAGCGAAATAAAGAAAAAATACGCGTAATTTTTTATGCTGACTTGGTATGTGGAAATTTCTCAGGAAGCCGAGAAAGATTTAGCCCATCTTGGTGATTTTGACCGGCTAAGAATTATTGAAAAGTTGGTGTGGTTAGAGAAAAATTTTGATTCTGTAACACCCATTGCTCTCGGCGCAAATTGGAAGGGGTTTTATAAATTTCGCGTTGGTGATTACCGCGTGATTTACAAAATTGATTGGAGTAAAAAGATTGTTTTAGTAGTGGCAATCGGTCATCGCTCAAAAATTTACAAAAATTGATTTGGATTTTTGGGTGGAGATGTGATATATTATCGCTTGGAGGAATTATGAAAAATAAATTCGTTTCTATGTTCAAACATTTGTTTGGTTTTCAGGAAAGTCAAAATAATGAAGATAAAGAAGATAAGCGTCGGCAAGAAAGTCACGCTTGGTTTGAAAAACAAAAACGCGAGCAAACCATCCGTGATCAAGTCACTGCGGAACTCAACCGCCTAGGCCTTGAAGAAATTGGCTTGAAAATATACAAGCTCTATGGGTTGCTTTCGGTGGCAGACCCCCTTGATAGGCAATATGCACGACCAAATTTGGAAAAGGCTGCTTCCATCCGAAAGGAAATTGACGAGGTAATTGGGACAAATGGTCAGGAGCTTGCTGAATATCTTAAGCTGAAAAGAGAAAAGTATGCGGCGTTGGGAGTTTTAAACCCAGGATCTGTGGATAGCCAAGTTGCCAGCGCGCTCTTTCTCAAGGGATTAATGGAAGAGTGGAGATGGGAAAGCGATCCAGAAGACCGTTTCTGGGAGAAAAAATAACCGCGCACGGCAGGACATCCTGCCGTTTTTTTGCTTTTTTTTGAGATTTGGTCTACTCTATTATACACGCCTCGGCGTTTTTGTTTTTATGCAACGCGACTACCCATTAGAAAAGGTGAGGAATTTCGGCATCATTGCCCACATTGACGCTGGCAAAACAACGGTCAGCGAGCGGATTTTGTTCTACACCGGCATGACTCACAAAATTGGCGAGGTTCACGAAGGTGATACGGTAACCGACTGGATGGAACAAGAACGCGAGCGCGGTATCACCATCACTGCCGCCGCCATCACTTGTTTTTGGAATCCGACCTATATGGGAACCGACACTTCTAGGAAGGTCCGTTTTAATATTATTGATACGCCGGGCCACATTGATTTTACCGCCGAGGTAAAACGCTCAATGCGAGTATTAGATGGCGCAGTGGTAATTTTTGACGGCGTAGCCGGTGTGGAACCACAAAGCGAAACCAACTGGCGCTATGCCGAAGAAGGCCAAGTGCCACGGCTTTGTTTTGTAAATAAAATGGACCGAATGGGCGCATCTTTTGAATTTTCTTTTAAAGCCATTTTGGAACGATTATCCAAAAGCGCCGTCCGGATGCAGATTCCTATTGGCTTGGAAGAAAATCACAAAGGGGTGGTAGACTTGCTAAAAATGAAGGCCTACTATTTTGAAGGTCAGATGGGGGAAAAGGTAATAGAAAACGAAATTCCAGCGGAACTTTTGGAAGAAGCAAAAAAATATCGCGCCGAACTGGTTGAAAGAATTGTGGAGAATGATGACATTTTGATGCACGCTTATTTGGAAGGCAAAGAAATTCCCGTTGATGATTTGAAAAAAACCTTACGAAAAGCGGTCATTGAAAACAAAATTTTCCCGGTCTTCGCTGGCTCGGCTTTGAAAAACAAGGGCGTCCAATTGGTTTTGGATGCGGTGGTAGATTACTTGCCAAGCCCAGTTGAGGTGCCACCAGTTCACGGCATTGACCCCAGAACCGGCGAAGAAATCAGCCGCAAGGCCTCTGATGAAGAACCATTTTCGGCTTTGGTCTTCAAGCTTCAGACCGATCCGTTCGTTGGTCAATTAAACTTTTTTCGTGTTTATTCCGGCTCGGTAGAATCCGGCACCTATGTCTACAATTCCACTAACGGTAAAAAAGAACGGCTAGGCCGAATTGTTCAGCTCCAAGCCGACAAACGAGAGGAAGTAAAAAAAGTTTTTGCCGGAGAAATCGCCGCCGCCGTTGGCTTGAAAGAAGCCAAAACTTCCAGCACCCTTTGCGACGAAGACCATCCGATTATTCTAGACCCAATTAAATTCACTGACCCGGTAATTTCTATGAGGATTGAGCCGAAAACCAAAGCTGACCAAGAAAAAATGGGTATGGCCTTGAAACGATTGTCTGACGAGGACCCAACTTTCAAAATTAAATCAGACCAAGAAACCGGCGAAACGGTGGTCTGGGGTATGGGTGAATTACAATTGGAAATTATGGTAGACCGAATGAAGCGCGAGTTCGGCGTGGAAGCGTCAACCGGTAAACCACAAGTGGCTTACAAAGAAACCATTACCATCGAAGCCGAAGCGGAAGGTAAATATATTCGCCAAACCGGCGGTCACGGTCAGTATGGTCATGTCAAAATTACTATCCGGCCGCTGAAACCGCTCGTTGAAGGTGAAAAAATTCCCAAGAATGTCAAAAGAGAAGATGAATTTGAATTTATTAATTCCATCAAAGGCGGCGTGATTCCGCAGGAATTTATTCCGGCGGTGGAAAAGGGCATTCGCGAGGGTATGGATAGGGGCGTGGTAGCTAGTTTTCGTCTGGTCAATATTTCTTGCGAGCTGACTTTTGGTTCTTATCATGATGTTGATTCTTCGGAAATCGCTTACAAAATTGCGGCGTCGCAGGCCTTGCAAGACGCCGCCAAAAGAGCCAAACCGGTTTTACTTGAACCGATTATGAAAGTTGAAGTGGTAACGCCGGAAAAATTTATGGGTGATGTAACAGGCAATCTCGGCTCTAAACGAGCGGAAATTCAAGGTATGGAGGATAGGGGAATGAATAAAGCTATAAAAGCCAGAGTTCCATTGTCCGAAATGTTCGGCTATATCACGGCGCTTCGTTCTATGACCGAGGGCCGAGCCAGTTTCACTATGGAATTTGATAAATACGAAATTGTTCCGGGTAATGTTGCGATGGAAATTATAGAAGCGAGAAAATAGGAAGGGGATAACTAATTTGCTGGGGGGGGGTAAAATGGTGTAATGTTGAGTGAGTGGTTTTGTCGTTCTATATATTAGCAATTTAAGTTAAAATTATGAAAAATAAAATTCTCATTTTAGGACTCGCGGTGGTGATGTTTGTTTCGGTTGCTGTGGCCGGTTTTCCTGTTGTCGCGCAAGCGGCTGGATTAACCCAGCAACAAATAAATGCTGTTATGACTTTACTTCAGGCCTTCGGCGCTGATCAGTCGGTTATCAATAATGTTCAGGTCTCGCTTTCGGGCGGAACACCAACGGCAACACCGCCAACCACCGGCACAGCTTGGTGTTATACATTTAATACTGATTTAACAGTCGGAAGTCGAGGTAATGATGCAGATGCTCTTGTTAAGGTCTTAGTTAAAGAGAATATTATTCCAAATCCGAACAACGAAAATATTTTAGGAGAAGATTTTAATGAAGAAGTTGCCGCCGCAGTTGTTAGATTCCAAGCAAAATATGGTATTCGCCAGACCGGCTATGTCGGCCCTCTTACTCGCGCGAAATTGAATTCGCTTTATGGGTGCGGAAATCAAAATCAACCATTTATTACTATCACTTACCCTCGCGGTGGCGAAACATTCAAGTCAAATGGTGATTCCGTAACTGTATATTGGAAAACCAACATTCCTCAATCTGCAACGCTAGATGTTATACGCTTAAAAAATATTTCAACAAGTCAAGAATATAATCTTGCTAACAATACTCAAAATGATGGGGCAGAAAATGTAATAATACCCGCTGTTCCAGACGGAACATATACGCTTGAAATCAAAACTTACACCAAAGGATTTAATGATCCTATAATTGCTAAAAGCCAAAAATTTGAAATCAGAAGTTCAACAACTCAATCCTCAGCCACCATCACTACAAGTGCTACTACTAACCCAACACCATATATCGTTGGCACCGCAAGCGGAGTGAGCCAAGTCGGAATTACCATTAGTAATTCAGGCGGAAAGGTGTATGGCAGTGGATTGGTTTCGGTTGTAAATGGCAACTGGTCTGTGACTGTTTCCCCGGCACTTACCTTAGGTCAACACACAATTAATGTTTATGACGCTAACAACAATTTGTTAACAACTGGCCTTCTTGATATTATTTCTTTAACTAATACTCAACCCTCCATCACCGTAAATTTAGAGACTGATAAATCTGAATATAAAGTCGGAGAGACGGTTGTTTTCAAATCTAATGTGAAAGAATCGGATGGAACAGCATTCACTCCAGAAGAAGGAGCCGTTGTATGGTTGAGACAGGTTTCAACATCAGCTGGTATTGATGACAGCGATATTATGACATTTAATCGCACGGGTGGATATTATGAAATGCGAGCCAACGACCATATCGGCACGAGAGATATTGGCAATTGGACCGCATCGGTGAGTGTTAAACAAGGCGCCTCCATAGTTGGTAATGGTGTAACGGTTTCGTATCAAATTGTTGCGACCACCCAACCCTCCATCACCGTCTTGAGTCCGAATGGGGGAGAAGGTTGGCAAACTGGTTCGACTCAGACAATTCGTTGGTCATCAAGTAATATAAATAGTGCCTATCTACATATAGGTTTGATTGGTCCTCAAGGCACCAATCTTTCACAGGTTGAGCCACATGCTACTAACAATGGTATTTTTAACTGGACATTAGGTACCGGCTTGCCAGTAGGCCAGTACAAGATAACAATTACTGATCCCAATAATTTCAGTATTACTGATCAAAGCAACTCCTACTTCACCATCACCGCACCGACTACCCAACCCTCCATCACCCTCAAACGCCCGAATGGCGGGGAAACCTTTGTGGCGGGACAAACTATACCAAGTGTGGGCTGGACGGCGGCAAATTTTCCAGCAGCAACCACTATTGATAGTTTTGCATTTACGCTCATATCTTCAAATAATGCGACCTATCCTCTTACATTAGTAAAGAATTCAATGTTCACAGCTGGCTTTAACGGTTATTATAATTACAATAATAGCGGCGATTCTTCCGTGTGGAATATGGATATTCCTTCAAATGTCCCAGCTGGACAATACAAGCTTAAAATTTCTTGTGCTTCTTGTGGCGCCGGCGGTATCCAAGATATCAGTGATTCATACTTCACCATTCAAGCTTCAAATACGAATCCGTCACTTTCCTTAACTTCTCCTTCCGCTAATCAGAATGTGGTCGCGGGACAACCAGTGACCATTAACTGGACTTCCAGTAATGTTCTTTCATCGGAAAAAATAACTATTCTGTTCTCAAATTCCAACAACACAACTCTCGGATACTGGGCTCCTGATACAATTGGTGTGCCGAATACAGGAAGTTATACCTAGACAGTGCCGGCTGGAATAACCCTAGGCAAATATAAAGTTCAGATTTCCTGCGCTGATTGTTACACCCGAACTCGCGTGCCAACTTACTTCTGGGGAGGAGAATTTAATGTCGTCGCACCGGTTGTAGCCACACCCGCGCCCGCAGCGCCTGTTGTTACTTTATCCGCCAGTCAAATGGCTACCAGTGACGCGCAACCCCGAGCATATACCATCGCTTGGTCAGCCACCAACGCTACTTCTTGCGTCTTGACTACAAATGCCACGAAAGATACCGAGGACTTTGATTTTTGGTCGGGATATATTGGTCCAGTGCAAACTTCGGGCAGTATTACCGCGCAAGTTTATACAGGCGCTACGGTGACGGTTACCTGTACTGGTTCGGGAGGCACTTCCGCTAAAAGCGTTACATTAATTGGAAATCAAGCATCTGCTTCACTTACTCCAGAGATAATAAGCGCGATGACAGCTTTCAGCCAACAAAACAATCTTAACTCCGCTAATGTCCTGCGAGCCGTTGAGCAATTGATGAAAGCGTTCAAATAGGAAAAATACCCAAGTATGCTACAATTTTGGGATGTACCATCCTGAAGAGGAAAAAAGTGGTCTAGAAAAATTACAGGAAAGTATTGATTCTAAAGGAATCGGTGCCGAGCGAGAGCGCCGGGTGCTTCATGATGACAGCTCGCCAGAAATTAGAGGTGACTGGAACAATGAAGGCCCGTCAAAATATCTTTTTATGAGCAAACCAACCGGAGGTTCATTTGTAAAATATTTTTTCATCGCGGCGGCGGTCTTCTTTTTGATTTCAGCCGGTTTCGCTGGCTATATGTTCCTCGGCGGCGGTCAAACAATTTCCGGCAATAATGTAAATATTTCCATCACCAGCCCAGTATCCATTGGCGCTGGTGAAGAATTGCCACTCACTATTATTGTTGATAACCAAAATCCCACGGCAATGGGAGCAGTTAATTTGGTAGTAGAGTTTCCTACTGGCACACGCCAGGCCGATGATGTTAGTAGAGAACTTTTACGACAAAAGGAAGATCTTGGGGTCATCGCTTCCGGCGAAAGTGTGAGGAGGGAAATCCGATCAATTTTATTTGGTCAAGAGAAAGAAACAAAAGAAATCACTATTTCCGTTGAATATCGCGTGTCTGGTTCTAGCGCTTTGTTATTTAAAGAAAAGAAGTTTGAAATTGTTTTAAGCTCGGCGCCAGTAACGCTGGCCATTAACGCGCCCACCGAAATTTCCGCCGGCTTACCTTTTGAATTGACAGTCTCCATCGCCTCTAATTCAGAAAGCGTCATTGAAAACCTCCTGCTAAAAGCCGAATACGGTTTTGGTTTTATTTTTTCCGATTCCAGCCCAGCGACATTCTCGGGAGACAATACTTGGCAACTGGGAGATTTGAAATCCGGCAGTAAGCGGACAATTAAAATTCATGGGCGATTTGAAGGTCAAAACGAGGAAGAGAAAGTCTTTCGGTTTACTATTGGCACCGCAGATAAACAGGATGAGAAACTCATCGCTGTCGCTTTCTTAACCACCATTCAAACTGTTGTCTTGAAAAAATCAGCCATTGAAGTATCAGTTGCCTTAAACGGCGACACTATTTCTAAAGAAACTATTGCCACCGCCGGTAGTCAAATTAGGGCCGATTTACTTTTAAATAATAATTCGGTAACACCAGCAGAAAATGTTGAGGTTGACACTGTCTTGACCGGTTCGGCCTTTAATCGCTTCGCTGTTACCACTAATGGTTACTATCGTTCAACCGACAGTGCGGTAATCTGGAACAAAAACATCGCCTCCGCTCTGACACAACTTGACCCCGGCACCAAGACATCATTGAGTTTGAACTTCGCCATCTCGGATATGGTTTCTCTAATCAGCTCCGGTATTACCAATCCGACTATGACCCTTAACACAACCGTCAAAGGTCAAACTATTACTGGTAACGGTAGCTCAAATTTCAGCACTAAAGATTCCAAAACAATAAAAATTTCTTCCGAATTGTCATTGGATGCCAAGCTCACTTACTATGACGGACCATTTCAAAACCGTGGACCGCTTCCGCCCAAAGCTGACACTGAAACTTTTTACACGGTTACTTTAAAAATCGCCAATGCGGTCAACGACGCTTCTAATGTTACGGTAACCGGCCGTCTGCCACTTTACGCCAGATTTTTGGGAGTAGTTAATCCTCAAACCGAAAATGTGGTATTCAATCAATTGGGTGGAATGATAATCTGGAATGTCGGCCGAGTGCCGGCCCTAGCTGGTTTCTCCGGCCCAGCCAAAGAGGTATCATTCCAGATCGCTGTTTTGCCCAGTGTTATTCACATCGGTTCATCACCTTTGGTTATAAGTAAT
Source organism: Minisyncoccota bacterium (assembly GCA_041662545.1). Lineage (GTDB taxonomy): Bacteria > Patescibacteriota > Minisyncoccia > Phycocordibacterales > DSPV01 > 2-02-FULL-44-35. The sequence continues at coordinate 45,723 of JBAZSH010000005.1, read as the reverse complement.
ATCAAAATAACGGGTGATGATGATTTTACTAGTGAAAAATTAAACAGCAATGTTAATGACCTGACCACCGACTTACGCGCCGATTCTAGAGCTAAATATTCAGACGGCATTGTGGTTAAATAATTTTTATGAAAAAACCAAAACAAACTGATCTGTTGGAAAAAATTGTCTCGCTCTGCAAACGACGCGGTTTCGTATTTCCCGGTTCCGAAATTTACGGCGGTCTGGCCGGTACTTGGGATTATGGTCATTACGGTGTTTTGCTTAAAGAAAATCTTAAACAATCTTGGTGGCAATATTTCGTTGGTTCGCGTTCCGATATGTTTCGCTTTGACGCAGCAATTTTAATGAATCAAAAAGTTTGGCGGGCTAGCGGCCACGCTGAAGGTTTTGCCGACCCGTTAGTGGAATGTGAGAAATGTAAAAAGCAATTTCGCGAAGACCAGTTAGAGAGGTCAGACCTCTCTACAGATTTGAGGTCTGACCTCTGTTCGGATTGTGGTGGCAAGCTTAGTGAAGTGAGACAATTTAATATGATGTTCAAGACGCAAGTTGGTGCCGAAGAAGGGAAGGATTCGGTTTCATATCTTCGCCCCGAAACAGCCCAAGGGATGTTCACCAATTTCAAAAACGCGCTAGATGCTTATCATCCGAAATTGCCATTCGGTTTGGCGCAAATAGGTAAGGCCTTCCGTAATGAAATCGCGCCGCGCGATTTCCTTTTCCGAACGCGAGAGTTTGAACAAATGGAAATTGAATATTTTGTAAATCCAAAAGATTGGGAAAAAAGTTTTGAGGATTTTCGCCTGGAAACCAAAAAATGGCTGGCTGAAATTGGTTTGGCGTCAGAAAAAATTCATGAATTGGAAGTGCCCGATGGCGAGCGAGCCCATTATTCCAAACGAACTATTGATTTTGAATTTGATTTCCCGTTTGGCAGAAAAGAACTCTACGGTTTGGCTTATCGCACTGATTTTGATTTGGCGAATCATGCCCGTGTGAGCGGTGTTTCGCTAGAATATCTGGACGATGAATCAAAAGAAAAATTTATACCTCATGTCATTGAGCCGTCTTTCGGTTTGGACAGAATTGTTCTGGCTCTACTTTGTGCTACTTATACCGAAGATGAAATGAACAATGAAAAACGCACCTATCTAAAACTTTCGCCAAAAATTGCACCAGTAAAAGTCGCGGTATTTCCATTGCTTCGCAATAAACCGGAATTGGTGAAAAAAGCACTGGAAGTTTACGGAAATTTGAAAGTGGCCAATATCGGCGTAATTGAATTTGATGACAACGGCAACATTGGCAAACGCTACCGCCGTCAGGACGAAATCGGCACGCCATTTTGTATCACGATTGATTTTGATTCGCTTGAGAAGGAAGATGTCACCGTCCGCGACCGCGACTCCGGCAAACAAGAACGCCTCCCGATTTCCGGATTACCAGAATTTTTGAAAAAGAAACTCATTGAGTGATTATGAAATTCTCAAGGACAATTTTGCCAAGTGGTTTGCGGTTGATTACCGTGCCAATGAAAGACAATCCAACGGCAACGGTTTTGGTGTTGGTAGAAGCCGGCTCAAAATATGAGACTATGGCCAATAATGGCGTATCGCATTTTTTGGAACATATGTGTTTCAAGGGGACAAAAAAACGCCTAACACCATTATCGATTTCTCATGAATTAGATTCCATCGGCGCTCAATACAACGCTTTTACTTCTCAAGAATTTACTGGTTATTATGCCAAGGGCCAATTCGGCGACCGAGCCCAATTGTTGGATGTGGTCTCCGATATTTATCTAAACTCCACTCTGCCGGCTGAAGCGCTGGAAAAAGAACGCGGCGTGATTATTGAGGAAATTAATATGTATGAAGACATTCCTCAACGACAAGTGGCGGACGAATTTATGGCCTTACTTTATCCCAATCAGCCGGCCGGATATTCCATTGCTGGAACCAAAGAACATATTCGAGAGATGAAACGGCAAGATTTTTTGACTTACCGGAAAGCCCACTACCTGGCCCAAGCGACAACAGTGGTGGTGGCCGGCAACATTGACGAAGAAAAAGTTAAAGAGGAAGTGGCGGACGCTTTTAAAAATTCACCGGCGGGAGAAAAATCTACCAAGCTAGCAGTCAAAGAAAAACAAAACGCGCCAGCATTGGCGATTAAAGAAAAAAAGACCGATCAAACTCATTTTATTCTTGGTGTCAAGAGCTTCGGACTTTTTGATAAAAGAGATATTCCTTTGCGCTTGTTGGCAGAAGTGTTGGGTGGGGGAATGAGCTCGCGGCTTTTTCAAAAACTGCGTGAGGAAATGGGCGTTTGTTATTATGTCAAAGCCGATAATGATGCCTTTACCGACCATGGTATTTTCGGTGTTTCCGCTGGGGTGGACCGCAGTCGGTTGGCGGAAGTTATCAAAGTAGTATTGGCTGAATTTGAAAAATTAAAAAAAACACCGGTGGCCGAAGCCGAATTAGAGAAAGCCAAAGCTTACTTAATCGGCTCAATGTTTTTATCATTGGAATCGTCAGACGCTATTGCAGAATATTATGGCTTTCAGGAAATTTTCAAAAAGGAAATAAAAAAGCCGGAGGAAATCGCCGAAAAAATCCGGGCGATTTCCGCCACTGATTTGAAAAAACTGGCCAGTGAAATTTTTGTCGAAAACCAACTCAACCTGGCCGTCATCGGCCAAAACGCCGACAAAACCGAATTAGAAAAAACCCTGCGCCTTGCTTTTTAATTGAACATATATTAGAGTGTTGCCACCGAGTCGCTCGGTAATTTTGTTTATATGCCGACCATCAATCAACTGATAAAAAGAAAGAGGGTTCAAATCAAGCGGAAACCAAAATCCGTGGCTTTGATGCGCACTTTCAATACTTTGAAAAATCGACCAAACTTTTTTCCTTCGCCTTTCAAAAGGGGTGTCTGCACTAAAGTAACAACCAAAACGCCAAAGAAACCAAACTCGGCTATTCGAAAAATCGCCCGCGTCCGCTTAACCAATGGTATGGAAGTAACGGCTTATGTACCGGGTATGGGGCACACCTTGCAAGAGCACGCGGTGGTAATATTGCGCGGCGGCCGAGTAAAGGATGTCGGCTTGCGTTATCAAATTGTTCGCGGAAAACTGGATGCCGGTGGCGTAGAAAACCGCAAAAAGGGTCGCAGTCAGTATGGGACAAAACGCCCCAAGAAAGCTTAAATAATTCAATGCGTAGAAAAGCAAAAATCAAAGCGGTGGTGAAGCCAGATAAGATCTATGATTCTTTAAAGGTTTCTAAGTTCACCAACTACATTATGAAGCAGGGGAAAAAGACCGTTGCCAAAAAAGTTGTCTACGGTGCTTTTGATATTATTAAAGAAAAAACCAAAACCGCCAATCCTTTGGAAATTTTTGAACTGGCTTTAAAAAATACCGCACCGACTATGGAAGTGCGTTCACGACGCGTCGGTGGTGCCAACTATCAAGTGCCGGTGGAAGTTAGACCGGAACGGCGGCAAGCACTCTCCATTCGCTGGTTAGTGGACGCGGCGGCAAATAAAAAAGGTAAACCGATGGCGGAAAAATTGGCCGAGGAAATCATCGCCGCCTCCAAAAACGAAGGGGAAGCAGTCAAAAAAAGAGAAAACACTCACAAAATGGCAGAGGCCAACAAGGCATTTGCCCATTTTGCGTGGTAAAAGTTCGCTCCACCCTCGCCTTTTCGGATAGCGGAAACCGAGATGGCTTTCAAAGAACAGGGAATTTTCATCGTTAATCCTTTCTTTTGTGGTTTTCTGTGGTATTGACAACTGTCGAGAGGTTAGCAAGAAATGTGGATTTTGTCAAGGTCTAGATATAATTAAATTTTGTTATCATCTTTATATGTACTCCATCATCACTACACCGGCGATTGTCGTCCGGTCAAGAAATAGTGGGGAAAACGGCAAGATTTTTTCGCTGTTTTGCCGCGAGTTGGGTTTGATCAGAGCGCACGCTCAAGGCGTGCGCAAAAACAATTCCAAATTGCGCTCGCATCTGGCGGATTTTTCTTTGGTAAAAGTATCGCTGGTGCGCGGTAAGAATTTTTGGCGACTAACTGGCGCCACATCGGAAAAAAATTATTATTATTCTTTAAAAGATGCGCCACTTAAACTTAAGGCCGCGGCCAATGTGATTCGTTTGTTGGAACGCCTGCTTCACGGCGAAGAAAAAAATGAAAAACTTTTTGATTTAGTTCAAAGTGGTTTTGATTTCCTGGACAATCTTCTCTGCCAGCCAACGGAAAAAAAGGAAAAAATTCTTATCTTTGAAACCGCGCTGGTTTTGAGGATTCTCCACCAACTTGGTTATGTCCAAAAACATCAAAATATTTCGCCCTTTGCTGAAACCAGTGATTGGAATGAAAAACTTCTAGTCGCCACCCAACCAAGAATTCCACACCTCATCACCGTCATCAATCAATCCCTCCACGAAAGCCATTTGTAGAATCATGACCGACATGATAAAGTATCAATGTTATCAATTTAATTGCTGGTTTTTGGATAAGTAGATTTCGAAAAAGCCAAGGCCAATTCGAAACCTAAAATCTGAAAGCCAGCCCAGTAGTTTATGAAAACAAAAGAATATGCTTTGGAAGTAGGCGGAAAAAAATTAACCGCCGAGTTCACTGATTTAGCCGACCAAGCCAATGGCTCGGTGATTGTTCGTTTGGGCAATACCACGGTTTTGGTTACAGCGGTAATGAGTAAATACGAAAAAGATGCCGACTATTTCCCCTTGATGGTTGATTACGAAGAAAGATTTTACGCTGCTGGCCAAATTTTGGGTTCGCGGTTTATGCGTCGAGAAGGCCGTCCATCTGATGAAGCGGTGCTCTCCGGCCGTGTCGTAGACCGCACTATTCGGCCATTATTCAACCAAAACTTGCGACAAGAAGTGCAGGTGGTGGTAACAATTCTTTCCATCGCCGAAGATGACCCAGACATTCCGGCGATTATCGGCGCCTCGCTGGCGCTCGGCGTCTCCGACATCCCTTGGAACGGACCAGTTTCGGCTGTCCGTATCGGTGTTTTGGAAGACGAGAAAAATTTCCTCATCAATCCAATTTACGAGACCAGAAATGCTGTGGAAAATAAATTGGATTTACTGGCTTGTGGCAAAGATGAATTAATAAACATGATTGAAATCGGTGCTAAGGAAGTGAATGAGGGTGTAATCGTTAAAGCGTTAGAAAAATCAGCGGAGGAGATTGAAAAAATTCAGGCCTGGCAGAAAAAAATTATCAAAGAAATCGGCAAAGAAAAGTTGGCGACTAAAGAACCAGAACCACCGGCGGAAATGGCAAAACTTTTTGAAACTGAAATCGGCAAAAAACTTTTTGACGCGATTTTCAGCGGACCGGGCAAACACCAAATCTATAACTTGAAAGAAGCGTGGTTGAAAATTTTTGCCGAAAAATTACCGGAAGAAAAAACTTCACACGCTGATTTCTTTTTTGAAGAAAAAATTAACGAATTGGTCCACCGCGAAGCTATTGAAAATGAACACCGACCCGATGGCCGGAAAATGGACGAATTGCGGCCTTTGTTTGCCAAAGCTGGCGGCGTTTCGCCAATTCTTCACGGCTCGGGTATTTTCTACCGCGGTGGCACGCACATTCTTTCGGCTTTGACTTTAGGTGGACCAGGCGACACTCAAGTAATTGATGGCATGGAAGTCCAAGGAAAAAAACGCTTTATGCATCACTATAATTTCCCGCCATTTTCTTCCGGCGAGACCGGTAGGGTGGGGGGGATGAATAGACGAGCAATCGGTCATGGCGCCTTGGCAGAAAAAGCCATCTTGCCAATTTTGCCATCAAAAGAAGCCTTCCCCTATACCATTCGCATCGTTTCTGAAGCACTAGCTTCCAACGGCTCTACTTCTATGGGTTCAGTGTGTGGTTCCACTTTGGCTTTGATGGATGCGGGTGCACCAATTAAAGCTCCGGTGGCTGGCATCGCTTCGGGACTGATGATGTCCCTCGACTATGCTCGGGATAAAAAATATAAAATTTTAACTGACATTCAAGGACCCGAAGATCATCACGGTGATATGGATTTCAAAGTGGCTGGTAGCAACACTGGTGTTACCGCCGTTCAAATGGATGTTAAGGTCAATGGTATTCCTATTAAAATTTTAGGCGAAGCGTTTGAAGCCGCGAAGAAGGCGCGACTACAAATTCTGGAAGTGATAAAAAAAGAAATCGCTGCACCCCGTCCAGATATTTCACCGAACGCGCCAAAAATTATTTCCATCAAAATTAGACCAGACCAAATTGGTTCAATTATCGGTACTGGTGGAAAAATTATTAACGAAATTATGGAAAAAACCGGCGCGGAAATTGATATTGAAGATGATGGTACGGTATTCTTCACCGGCAAAAACGGAGCGGCTGAAGCGGCTCAAAAAATCGTAGAGTCAATGACTCACGAATACAAGCCGGGCGAAAAATATGAGGGCACAGTTACTCGATTGATGGATTTCGGTGCTTTCGTAAAAATCGGCCCCAACGCTGAAGGTATGGTGCACATTTCTGAAATCGCGCCATTCCGGATTGATCAAATTAGCGGCGCTTTGAGCGAAGGTGATATCGTGCCAGTAATGGTTAAAGAAATTGACGAAAAAGGCAGAATTAATTTGTCTATTAAAGCCGCCGACCCGAGCTTCGCCGAGAAAAAAGGTATTAAACCAGGCACTGGTATGGGTGGAAGTGGTGGTTTTGGTGGCGGTTTTCGATCCCAAGGTGGCCGGCCGGAAAGACGAAAACGATACTAAAATTATAAAAATGATATAATTCTGGTATGGTGGAACAAATGAGCGAACAGGTGCCGGAACAAAAACCAAAGCCGGAAAGACCGGAGTGGATTATTAAACCGCTACAGACATTGCGTGGCGATATTGAATCGGTAGTCAAAGAGGGGAAAACTTCAGCAGTGAATATCGCCGTGGCAGAAAACAAGCGCGCCACCGGGGCTGAAGAAACCATTTCCAACTTTACCGCGCCTCGCCACGAATTACCAATTAAAAATATTTTGATTGGTATCGCCGCGACAATCTTGATTATCGGTGGCGGTATTGGTCTATATTTCATCTATCAGAAAGCTAGCACACCAGAGCCGGTTGCTCTCAACGCCCAAAAACAAACACTCATCAATACCGAGGTGGAAAAAGTTTTAGATATCAGTAATCTGGACCGACCAAAACTCGTCGCTATTATCAACACCGAAAAAAATTCTCTGCCAAAAAATCTTTCAACCATCACCGGCGTAAACATCATCCGAAAAACTAGCCCGCTTAGTAGCGAGGCAAGTGCCACCACCACTGAACCGGTGCCAGCTGGTGACTTTTTAGAACAACTGCAAATTCAAGCTGACACTTCATTCATCCGCGCCTTGGAACCAAACTTTGTATTTGGTTTCCATATTCTTGGCCAAACCGAACCATTTCTAATTCTAAAAACCAATTCCTATGATTCTGCCTATGCCGGTTTACTGCGCTGGGAAAATTATTTAGCTACCGATTTGGGACCGATTTTTCTGTCCACTCCGCCAGCCGGCGGAGTGGTCGGTTTCTTTGAAGACAAAATTATTTACAACAAAGATACTCGTATCTTGAGCGACGCCGATGGAAAAATTATTCTGCTCTATTCTTTCAACGACAAAAACACTATTATCATCACCACCAATGAAACCACTTTCAAAAATCTCGTGGACCGCCTCCGCGCCGCGAAATTAATTAGGTAATTAGGTATTGATTTAATAGTTTGCTCTGTTATCATTCAAGTATGAATATGGAAAAATTTAAACAAAAATTAACCGAGGAATTGGCGAGAGTGGAAGAAGAGTTGAAAACCGTTGGCCGAATTAATCCTGCAAATCCCGCCGATTGGGAACCGACACCAGAAAAAGGTGATGTTTTAGCTTCGGATAGAGATGAGGTGGCAGACAGCATTGAGGCGTTTGAAGACAATGCGGGAATTTTGAAACAATTGGAAATCCGCTACAACGAAATCAAAAATGCCTTAAAAAGAATCGGGGGTGGGAAATTTGGTATTTGCGAAACTTGTGGCGGGCAAATTGAAGAAGCCCGACTTGAAGCTAATCCAGCGGCAAAAACTTGTAAAGCACACATGTAAACTTATGAGCTTCGCCAAAACCTATAGTGCCCAAACCCATTTTTTGAAAGCAAAAATCGTTACGATAGAAGTAGATTTGTCTAAGGGACTTCATGCTTTTACTATTGTCGGCTTACCCGATAAGGCGGTAGAAGAAGCCAAAGACAGAATTTCGGCGGCAATAAAAAATACCGGTTTTGATTCACCTAAAAGCCAAAACCAAAAAGTTGTTATCGCTTTAGCGCCAGCTGGCCTGAAAAAAGAAGGGTCGGCTTTTGATTTATCTATGGCCTTGGCTTACCTTTTGGCGGCAGAAAAAATTAATTTTAATCCCGAAAAGAAAATTTTTCTTGGCGAATTATCACTCCAAGGCGACTTGCGACCAATCACTGGCGTTTTACCTTTAGCCGAAGAAGCAACAAAACGCGGTTTCAAAGAATTGTTTGTACCGGCAGAAAACGCCCGTGAAGCGGCTTTAATCGGTGGCATTAAAATTTTCGCCGTGGATAATTTAGAAGGAGTAATCCGTCATCTGGATCCAAAAGCAATACTGGATGGCCCAAAAAATTTCTCTTTAAAACTTCAACCCAGAACCAAACCAGAAGAGGATTACGGCGAATCAATAATTGATTTGTCAGACATTAAGGGTCAGCAAAGTGGAAAAAGGGGATTAGAAATCGCTGCCGCCGGCGGCCACAATATTGCTCTCTGGGGACCACCGGGCACCGGTAAAACGATGTTAGCTCGAGCTTTGGCTGATATTTTGCCACCATTATCTTTTGAAGAAATGCTAGAAGCTACTGCTATTCATTCGGTGGCCGGGGCGCTAAATGGCGATTTGGTAACCCGCCGACCTTTCCGCTCGCCTCATCACACTTCGTCCTATGTTTCGCTGGTCGGCGGTGGCACTTTTCCAAAACCCGGCGAGGTTACTTTGGCCCACCGCGGTGTTTTGTTTTTGGATGAATTTCCGGAATTTGAGAGACGAGTGATTGAAGCGTTACGCCAACCACTAGAGGATCGGGTTGTTTCGGTCTCACGCGCTCGAGGTTCGGCATCTTTTCCCGCTGATTTTATTTTAATCGCGGCGATGAATCCTTGCCCTTGCGGAAATTACGGTTCCAAAGAAAAATCTTGTTCGTGTTTACCAACCAGCTTAATTCGTTATCGCAACAAAGTCTCCGGACCAATTGCCGACCGAATTGATATGTGGATTGAGGTACCGCGAGTCTCGGCTCAAGTTTTGAGCGCCAAAGAAAGCGGTGGCGAAACCAGCACTGAAGTTAAGAAAAAAATTATGATAGCGCGCCAAAAGCAAAAAGAAAGATTTGAAAAAGCGAAAATAAAAATCCAAACCAACAGCCAAATGAATTCCAGACAATTGGAAAAATTGACACCATTAGGAGAACACGAGCGCACCACCCTAAACGCCGCTTCCGAACGGCTAGGGCTATCAGCTCGCGCCTATCACCGGATCATCAAGCTAGCACGCACCATTGCCGATCTGGAAAATGCCGACAAAATTGAAGAAGCCCACCTAATGGAGGCCCTCCAATACCGCCCCAAAGAAATGATGGTAAATTAGCAAAATAGCAGTTTTGTGCTATATTAATATTATGTTAAACGATTATATTTCAAAATATCTTGGTAAAGCCCGCTATGAATTGATAGACGGCGGCAAGCGCTTTTACGCGGAAGTAAAAGAATTGCGTGGCGTTTGGGCGACCGGCAAGACTTTGGAAGATTGTCGCGCCAATCTTTCTAGCGCCCTGGAGGGCTGGCTGATTCTCCGGTTGCGACGCAATTTGTCTATTCCAAATTTCAAAATACCAAGTTATCACATTCCACTTCGAAGTTATGCCTAAACTTGCCCCAATTTCTTGGGCTAAGTTTGTAAAAAAAATGAAAAGTTTTGGTTTTGATGGGCCTCATCAAGAAGGTCGGCATCCTTATATGGTTAAGGGTGATTTATCCATTACGATTCCCAATCCGCACGGCGAAGATTTTAGCCCTGACCTCTTGAGTAGAATTTTGCGACAAGCCGGTATTTCTAGAACTGATTGGTTGAAGGGAAAATAGCGTTGTAATAATTAAATAAAAAAACCAGTCTGCCTAACGCAGAGCGGTTTTTTAGTCTGGAGAAAACGATTTCGAACGATTGATTTTGCCCAACTAGCAAAAGGACTTCAACTGCTCCACCGAACTGATTTCTGGCATACTATTCATTGTGAAGTACGGTAATACACCAGTCCCACAGGTAAGATCGAAATAACTCTGTCCTTTCGGACCGGCACCTCTACTTTGAATCTTTCTGCCAATCGTTCTGGCCGCCGCTTCCGGACCGTCGGCAACAATAACACCAACATCATACGAGCAGTTATTAATGTTTATCCTGAGTAAAAAGACCATATTTCCTCCATTTCTATGTTATCCGATGTTCATACTTCCTCTGCAATCCTAATTCTTTTGCCAAATATTTGCAACTCTTTGTACTAATATTAAAACGGATTCTTGGCGCCGCGGATTTCATAGTGAACATGAGACCCAGTGGCTTTACCGGTAGAACCCATCAGAGCAATGGCTTGGCCACGCCCAACCCATTGGCCTTCCACCACCAAATTTTTCGTATTGTGAGAGTAAAGAGTCTGAGTGTTGTTGTTATGTTGAATAACAACATAAGTACCGTAGCCGCCATTCCAACCCGAATCCTTAGCAATTATTACTGTACCTGCGGCAGCCGCGTAAATTGGCGTGCCGTAAGCATCGGCTAAATCAACGGCATTGTAACCATGCAAACCTTGGGTCTTAACGCCACCGATAATCGGTCGCATATAATATCCACTGTAATCTGGGCCGCCACCACCACGCACCGAACTGCTGGCAGCGACATACTTTGGTGTTGCAATTTCGCCATCGGGCACAATAACTATCTGACCCGGCGTTAATATGGAATTGGCAACCAAGTCGTTATAGCGAGAAATTTCTGTCACATCACCTTTATAAAATTTGGCAATGGTTTGAATAGTGTCGCCAGCTTTAACAACATGGCGAATACCTGAAATCGGCAAAATAATAAGTTTTTGTCCTTCGTGAATCAAACCGCCGGAAATATCATTACCCCAAGCAATAGTGTTAGCTGAAACACCAAACATTTGAGCAATTTGCGAAAGGGTATCACCTTGGCGGACAACATAAATACTGATAGCGCTACCACGGGGCTCAACTTCCACATCGGCAATAGTGCCGGTCGGACCGATCTCGGGCAATAAAGCTGAACCGCCAACTACGGTAATATCACCACCACCCTTAGATGGATTTGGATCGGGATTCAAAGCTGCTTGAAGTAAAGCCATGTTGCGAACATTGGCCATTGGTACAGTTGCTAATTGAGCATCATTATTAAAGATACCAATCAGCGCTGAAAAAATACCGGCACTAGCCGCCATAGGTAGAGAAATTAGACCCAAAAAGAAAACTAGCTTGCCAACAAGCTTAAACAACCGTAGGACTGGAGTATGTGGGGTAAGTAAAATACGCTTATTCTTAGCCATTAATGGTCGTTCTGCTCACTTTCGTGTTCTACTTGCTGTTTTACTGAAAAAACCAACTCCTCCACTATAGCGCCCGCTCATTCAAAGTCAATTGACCTGTTGATAAGAGAAATTGTGGTATATTTCACCAATGTCTTATCTTATTGATTTAAACGAGCGGCAAAGAAAAGCAGTGGAGCACCAAAGTGGACCGCTGTTGATTGTTGCCGGCGCTGGCGCTGGCAAAACCAAAACCATTGCCGCCAGAATTGTTCGACTAGTTCAAAAAGGCGTTGCACCAGAAAAAATTTTGGCGATTACTTTCACCAACAAAGCTGCCAAAGAAATGCGCGACCGCATAGAAAAAGCGTTGCGTAGTGAAAAAAGTTTAAATCGACCGATCTCGTTGGCTAGCTGGCCATTCGTTTCCACCTTTCATTCTTTGGGCGTTCACATTTTGCGGGAAAATGCCCGAACCATTGGTTTGAATCGTCACTTCGGCATCTTTGACCGAAGCGATTCCAAAAAAAGCATTCGCCAAGCGATGGAAGTCGTCGGCATTAATCCCAAACAATTTGAGCCGGGCAGGATTTTGGAAATCATCTCTCGCGAAAAAGGTAATAATTTGTTAGCCGATGAATACGAAGCGGAGATCGGCAATGAATATTTGCCCGCCATCATCGCTAAAGTTTGGCGGCAATACGATAAAATTCTGGCCGAAGAAAAGGCCTTGGATTTTGACGACCTTTTATTACGCACTGTTCGTCTACTCAAAGACCAACCGGAAATTTTGGAAAAATATCAAAACGCTTGGCACTATCTTTTGATTGACGAGTATCAAGACACCAACAAAATTCAATATGAATTAGCAAAATTTTTGGCGGCGAAAAGCAAAAACATTTGCGCGGTGGGGGACACGGACCAATTGATTTACGGCTGGCGCGGAGCAAGTATTCGTAATCTGATGGAATTTGAAAATGATTATCCTAACACTACTGTAGTTTTGCTGGAAGAAAATTATCGTTCCAGCAAAAGAATTTTGGAAGTGGCAAATCGGGTAATTGAAAAAAATCGTTTCCGCCATGAAAAAAAATTATTTACTCAAAAACCTCTAGGCGAAAAAATGGGTATTTATCCGGCCTATGATGAAACCGACGAGGCCAATTACCTCGCTGGTAAAGCCCAATCGCTCATCGGCGCCGGAAATAGACCAGAAGAAATCGCCGTGCTTTACCGCGCTAATTTTCAATCGCGAGCCATTGAAGAAGCGTTTCTTAATGAAAAAATTCCTTATCAAGTGCTGGGCACGCGGTTTTTTGAAAGAAAAGAAATCAAAGATATTCTCGCCTATATCAAAGCATCATTAAGTCCGGACAACCTCACTGATTTCAAACGAGCCATTGAAAGTCCGCGCCGCGGCGTCGGTAAAGTTACGCTGGTCAAAGCGCTTTCCGGTATGGAGGAAAAATTGCCCGCCGCGGCGCGACAAAAAATCGGCGAGTTCAGAAATTTATTGGGGGAAATAAAAAAACAGGCGTTGGGCGGCAAACCATCGGAAACCATCAAATTTGTTTTGCGAATAAGCGGTATTGAAACACAATTGAAGGCGGGTGGGGAAGACGAAAAAGAAAGATTAGAAAACATCCGCGAGTTAGCAAGCTTGGCGGTAAAATATGATGGTCTACCACCAGAAGAGGGAATGGAAAAACTTTTAACCGACGCCGCTTTAGCTTCCGACCAAGACGAGCTTCAAGAACACAAGCCAGCGGTAAAATTAATGACCGTCCACGCCGCCAAGGGTCTGGAGTTTGATTATGTTTTCATTACCGGTTTAGAAGACGGTTTGTTTCCCCATGAAAAATTAGGCGAAAAAGAAATTAGCGAAGAAGAAAGCGAGGAAGAACGACGATTATTTTATGTTGCCCTAACTCGCGCTCGCAAAAAGATTTTTCTTTCTCACGCTTCCATTCGAACAATTTTCGGCTCGCGACAAGTCAATTTACCTTCCGAATTTTTCGCCGACATTGACAGGGAGCATTTAGAAGAGGAATATAATCTCAAGGGCACGGGGAAAATAATTTATTTGTAATAATGGCAAATTCTTTCTCGGCACAGGTTTGTCGGGGCACGGATAAATTTCTACTAAAATTTTCCTCGTGTTCGCGCCAGTCGCGCTCGCAAGCCCCCGCCAAACCTGCGCCTTCAACGAATTTGGCAAGGCGAAAAGAACAAATTTTAAAAATTCTAGGTGGGGGCGTGCCAAATTGCGAGCTTGGCGAAGCAATTTGGGGTTAAGGAATTTTTAAAATTTAGTTCTTGGAGCCTTTTAATTAAATTATGAAACCAAACAAAACTTTTGGGCAAAATTTTTTGAGATCGCCGGCCGTAGCCGAGCGAATGGTTGATGTGGCCGAAATTTCTTCGGCTGATTTGGTCTTAGAAGTCGGACCTGGCAAGGGCGCCCTAACAGAAAAAATTTTGCCGCTTGCCAGACAAGTTTTTGCCGTGGAAAAAGACGAACGATTGGTTTTTTACCTTACCCTAAAATTCAAAGATGAGTTCAAGCAAAATAAATTGGTAATTGTCGGTGCCGATATTTTGAAATTTGACCCAGCCACTGTTGGCCTACAAGCCGGTGGCTATAAAATCGTCGCCAACATTCCTTATTACATCACCGGCGAATTTTTGCGCCATTTTTTAAGCGAAGTTGTTCAACCAAGCAAAATGGTTTTAATGGTTCAAAAAGAAGTCGCGGAAAGAATTTTAGTACGCGACGGCAAAGAAAGTATTTTATCAATTTCCGTAAAAGCCTACGGCGAACCAAAATATCTGGAAACAGTAGACGCCGAACTTTTCACACCTAAACCGAAAGTTAATTCAGCGGTGTTAATGATTAATAAAATTTCTAAAGATTTTTTCAGTAATGTTAGCGAGGCGAGATTTTTCAGCGTCGTCAAGCGCGGTTTCGCCCACAAAAGAAAATTGCTCATTAACAATTTAGAAATTATCACCGCCGCCGGCAAAAAGGTTTTCACCGATTGCGACATTGCTCCCAGTGCCCGCGCCGAAAACCTCACCCCGCGCCAGTGGAAATGTTTGGCGAAGGATTTGTAAACACCAAATCACATAGAATAACCAACAGGATTTACTGGGGTATTTCCCATAATGGTAATGCAAGTTATGCCAGCATACATCTTACATGTGCCACCCATTATTTGATAACCACCAAGCCAAAAACCAGCGATCCGTCCGGAACCAGCTGATGGTTTAAAACCAGGAGAAAAGACATAAAGACCACTACCTCCACCAGTGTAACTTGTTTGAAAGGTCAGAACATTGGCATCACAAGTACAAATCATAACTATACCAGTGGTAAACCCACCGCCACTTTGATTCATCTGTGCATAAGCTACGGGAATTAAACCACCAGTAAAATCGTTTAAATATTTGGCAAACCTCTCTAATAGAGAAGGTAACTTATTGTTCGCCACATCAGTCCGAATTGTGTTTCGTAATCCATACAGCAAGGCGGTGTCAGAGACTCCACTGCCTTGTGAATTTTCCACGGTTACATGAAAGTAATGATACATCGCATCAGACGAGTAACCATTGTTTTGTAAAATATTACGCACCTGCGTTTCGTCGCGTGTTGTATTATTGGCAATCAAAGCGTCTTTTAGATTTGCACCGGCAGCTTTTATGGGTGTTACAATTTGGCTGATAATATCTACCGGTAAAGCCCTGATTTCCTCTTCAGTCATAGTTTTAACAACTGGAGGTTGATATACAAAAGTTATCGTCTTTCCATCGGTAGAAATAAGATTTGTAAATGTGGCGCTAATTGGACCGTCCCCAAGGGTAACGGTATTATTCGTCGGCGTAAAGTTTTCGCCGGTGATAGTAACTGAATCTCCCCTCCGAACATAATCGGGCAAAACCGACAGTACTACCGGTTGCTTGAGATTTTGAAATATTGGATTTCCTGGTTTTGAATCTGTGTCTGTCCTAGATTGTGTTGTTTGTTGCCAAAGGGACTCAAAAACATCAAGTGGATTTGTGCGCTCGAGAAGGGAAGTAACATCAGAATTATCGCCCGTACCAATTCTTTCCAAATAGTTTCCACTTCCGATAATAATTGGCGTCTGGGTATTATCTACTGGTAGCTGTGGTATTGGCTCTGACTTCACCATCGGAATTTCATCCCCACGCGGAATTATCAAAAATACTGCCACCATGACAATTGCTAATACCAATATCGCCAAAAAGGTAAGTAGTAAATTTTTTCTCATCACTAATATATTTTATCATAGTTTAAGAAAAGACAAATTCGCCTTTCTTCACTATCCACATTTCATCTAACAGTTGCGGGAAAATTTGATACAATATAGCCAGTGGTTTTCCCAACCAGAAAAATAGTTCCGGTTGTTGTTATCTGCTTAATTGTTATCGGCGGTATTTTCGCTTTGCTTGAATATAAAAACCACACCAAAACAATCAACAACGATGGCGTAATTTCAGTAACCGACCAAAAACTTATTGATTCCATTGCCAACAAAGACACCGATAATGATGGTTTAAAAGATTGGGAAGAGGCGCTCTGGAAAACCGCCCCGGACAATCCCGACACCGATGGTGACGGCACACCGGACGGCGCAGAAATTGCCGCCGGCCGTAGTCCTTTAATAAAAGGTCCCAACGACCAAATTACTACTGCCTCCACCACACCAAGCACAACAAGAAAACTCACGGCTTCCGATCAATTTTCCCGTGATTTATTTACTCGTTATGTGACCATTAAACAAACCGGCAGTGGCGATCCAGCTAACTATGATAATTATGCCGATTTGGTTCAATCCTATATTGACCAAGAGGCGTCAACAATGTCGGCAAAAATTTACAGCGCTAGTGATTTTAAAGTCATTACCAACGAAACACCCGCCGATGTTCACCTTTATGGTAATGAATTAGGCGCGCTTTTTGTTGATTACAGCGCGCCAAAATTTGAAAACGAACTAATCGTGCTTCAGAGGGCGGTAGACAACAACAACCCATTGGAACTGGATAAATTAAATGCCAACATTCTCGCTTACCAAAAAGGTCGCGCCGCTTTATTGAAAATGGCCGTGCCCAGTATCTTTTTGCCCGACCACATTGCTTTAACCAACACCATATCAACTATTACTCTTGGCATTGAATCAATGAAATTAACTTTTTCTAATCCAATCAAAGCCGCCGCCGGCCTACAAAATTATCCCGATGCTACCGACAACTTCTACCCACTCTTAAAAAGTATCAAAGATGGGTTGATGGAAAGCGGTGTTAGTTTTACACAGGCAGAGTCGGGCTTTCAATTTATAAATATTATAGAATAGAACTATGAATAAACTCCGCCAAGTAACTCTGGGTTTTGTTCTGATGGCGTTTCTTGCGACCGTCGTGTTACCATCAGCAATTTTGCTTTGGCCCAAAAAAACCGAAGCGCAAAGTAGTTGTATTGCCGGAATTATTTCCAACCTTTTCGGTAGTTTGGGTGGAATGCTGGGAGGCATGGGCGGAGGAGAAGTCCCCACAAAAGATTCTGCTACCAGAGGCAATACCCAAAAAACTAGCGGTTACACTGGTGGAAGTTTTGTTTCTGACTGTATCATCAAGCCGTTGGTTAAAAACTTGGTAAAACAGCTTATTCATAGTTTTCTAACCAGTATTGTGGATTGGATAAATGACGGCTTTGACGGTTCTGGACCACGGTTTGTTTCCGACCCAGCTAGTTTCTTTGCCGACATTGCCGACCGAGCCATTGGACAAGTGGTTATGGGCACTGATCTAAACTTCTTATGTAGTCCGTTTCAAGCAAATATCCGGTTATCACTCGGCTTAAGTTATTGGGGAGGCGGGGGTGGTTTCCGTGAGAGAATCGGCTGCACTCTTTCGGATATTCAACAAAATGTTCAAAATGCCTTTATGGGCGGCCAGTGGGATCCAAACGGAAGTGGTGAGGGTTGGCAAAACTGGATAAACTTGACTACTATTCCGCAAAATAATCCTTACGGCGCGTTTCTTATTGCCCAAGATGAAATTAATATGCGCATTGCCAACCAACAACTTGTGGCAAAAACAGAAGCCGACTGGGGTGCCGGATTTTTATCAACAAAAAGATGTGTAGAAGAAGATACTGGTGATGCGCTTGAGGCAGACTTAGATATGGGGGTGGATCCTTGTATAAGATATGAAATTGTTACACCGGGCAAAACTATTCAGGAAGGTTTATCCAAATCCCTCGGCGCGGAAGTGGATGAATATGTTGCTGCCGAAGACCTTGACGCTATTTTCGGCGCCTTGATGAATCAATTGATTGGCAGCGCTTTCAAAGCCACCGGTCTTTTCAGTGGCGGAAGAAGTAATCCTAACTATTATCAAAACCAGTTCAGACAACAAGTTGCCAGCGGAACCTTCAATGCATACGCAAAACCAACTACTGGTGTTTTTGCTGAAAATTCACCAATCAGTACGGGTGTAAATTGTAATACTCCAAGTGACCCACATTACATCCAAAACTATACGCTTTCCGCTAATGATACGGCAGTAATGTTCTTTGACAAAACTAGAACTCCACCCGCGTGGGTTGATATCACAAACGGAACTGATCCTTTTGTGGCAAATCCAAACCTAGCGACAGTCGCTGATTACCAACAAGCCGCCAATTACTGCGCTCAAAACCCTTCGTGGCAAGCCGCTCAAGCGACAATTGATAATCTTGAAGATAGTATTGTTACAGCGTCAAGCAACCAATGTTCGCAACAATCAAGACTATATTCCACTGACTACAAATCTTGGTGGGCTTCCTCTTTTGACATTGACCGGGCCGGTGGGGGCGGCGGGGCAAATTACGCCATTGACAATACCACTGAAACATACGCGAGAGTAAATGGTGGATCACTCGAATTCATTCTTAATAAACCAGAGACACTATCTTCTATACAAATTCAAACTTACGATTCTTCTTTCCCTCTTTATGCTCCTTACATCCATAAGAGCACCACTATTATACCTAGTATTGTAAAACTTTATGCAACCGAGACATCCCAAATAACTTTAACTAAATCCCCAACTTCAAATACCGCTAATTTTGTTATTAACCTAATTCCTCCAACTAGTATACAGAAAATAAGAATTGAACAACCAAGTTATGACCTTTATGTGTCAGAACTTACCCTCAACCGCTATGTAAATCCCATTATCAACTGGTCTGGGGCAAATCCGAAAGTCAATGAGGACTTTGATGTCCTTGGGGGAGATACGGCCACAAAGTGCGCCGATAATAGCGCGCTTCCAAACTCTAGCGTGTCATTCACAATTGACCCCTTGTTGGATTTTATCGTTGATCCAACTAATGCCAACCTAATCACTTTCCAAGCCACCCGCAATTACATCATTACTTACACAGTAAATGATGGGGTTACAAGTGCTTCATTCACCCGAACGGTAACTGTTAGAAATTAGAAATTTCTTCAAATAATGCCCAACTTCTTCCAAAAAAATAAAAAACTAATCCTCGCCGTGGTGCTGGTGAGCATTATCGCCGGCCCTTTGGCGCTGGTGCCGGTGCACGCCTATGCTGATGTTATTCCCGAAGCTATTGCCAAGGCTCTTAGTTTTTTAAGTATCAAAAGTTTCGCCTTTGAGGCCATATTAAGTGTTGTTGATGGTTTGGCAAATATTTTTCTTATGATTGCCGGTTTGATAACAGCTTTCGCCGGCGTGCTATTTGATGCCTCTATAAGTTTCTCGCTTAATATTAAGGATTTTCTGGACAAAACACCGGTCATTAATGATGGTTGGAAAATAATCCGCGACCTCGCTAATATGTTTTTCATTTTCATCCTCCTCTATGTTGCCATAAAAACCATTCTCGGCGACAATCCGGGCAAGATGTTAGCTACAATAATAATCACGGCACTGCTCATTAATTTTAGTATGTTTTTCACTAAAGTTGCCATTGATGCTTCAAACATTACGGCGCTTTGGTTTTATGATGCAATTCCTCGTAGTGGCGCGGAACTTTCCTCATTCGATATTACAGACTCGACAACATGGCGTTTTGGTTTAGCTGCTCCATTTTTTGACACATTGAAAATCCAAACAATCTTTCCAACAGAAGAGCAATTAGCTAATAGTGGGGCAACTGAATTGGTCAAATCTTTTATCACAATGGCGGTCCAAAGAATTTTGTCTCAAACAGTTGGGGTAGTTTTGATGCTCATTGCCGCCTTTGTTTTCTTTGCCGGCGCCATTATGTTTGTGGCTAGAACTGTTATTTTGTTGTTCCTCTTAATGGTATCGCCGATTGCTGTGGCATCCCGACTAATACCAAAACTTGATGTTTGGGGAAAGTGGTCTGGCAAATTAACCGAGCAGTTGATTTTTGCTCCCGTTTTTATGGCAATGCTTTACCTCTCTATCAGAATCGTTCAAGCCCCAAGTGTAAAAGCGTTGCTTGGCGGAGAAAACGGTAGCTGGGCTGGTGCTTTAAGCGGTAATACCACGATAGCCGGAATGCTATTTGGTTATTTGTTCATTATAGGACTCCTTATTGCAACCCTTATTATATCAAAGTCCGTCGGCGCTACCGGCGCAACCACAATGATTGGCTGGGGTCAGTCGCTTAGAAAAGGTGCGCAAGGTTGGGCGGGAAGAAATACATTTGGCGCTACAGCCCGAGGTATTGCCGATTCGGATAAATTCAAAGATTGGGCCTCGCGACACCCAACTATGGGGCGAGCAGCTTTCAGTGGTCTGGGCAAAGTTTCCAGCGCTCGCTTCAGTGGTGACAGAGGTGGTTATGATGCGGCACAGAAAAAGAAAAAAGAGTCCAAAGAAGAATTCGGCGAACATTTAGCTAAACCATCTCCACTAATTCGGAGACCGATCACACCAACCGGTACCACAACACCATCAAGTAGACCTCCCATTATCACACCTTCACCACCAACAACTGCTACCCCTGGTGGGCCTGGCACTACAAGTGGAACTGGACCATCAGGCAAAAGAACATTCTACGCTGGTCCATCATCATCTCCACCCGGCACATCACCAGCATCTGCTAGTGAAGTGCCACCCGTTATTCCACCTCCACCAATAGTTAAAAGTGGGGTGGATGTGGAAATTGAAAAAATCCTTGGGGACGACACATACAAAAAGGTTTCGTCTAACGAACGCTTTATGAAATTGGCGCGAGTTTATTTAAGACAAAAATTTGGTGAAGAAATAATTAAAAATATTGCCAAAAAAATAACAAGGGATGAAAAAAACAAAAAAGATGACGGAGATGGGGAAGAAAACATTTCAGAAGTGACAAAAAAAATTAGAGAGAGAATTGAGGACAAAGAAAGACACGACGATATAGTGAGCGATTTGAGAAAAAATGCCAAAAAATTAAAGGGCGAGGAATATAGTAGAATGGAAGAGACAATAAACAAAAGCTCATTTACTGATGATGAAAAAAAGAAACTTCTTGATGCTCTAAGAAGTAAATAAACTGAAAAAATAAAATGGACGAAAACACAAAAACTACATTTGGCAAAACAATTCCTGAAGACATCCGGATGGTAATTTTATCTGCCGATACCAAACAAAAATTCACCGGCATTATGAACAAATATAGTTTGCGCGACAACCAATCGGGGAATCTTGAAATAGAAACCAATCTAGTAATGATAGGTCTAGAACATCCATTAAAATTTATTGGGAACATTGCCAAAGCACTTAATGTGCCGGAGGAAAAAGCGCGGGCGATTGCCGAAGACATTAACACAGAAATTTTCCGCCCCGTTCGGGAATCATTGAGAAAGATTCATGGGATTCGTGAGGAGGAAGTAGGAAGTGGAAAACCGCCAATCCCAACACCAATTGTTCCCAAACCCCCAATACCTGTTCCACCAGCGCCCGTTGTTCCCGAACCGCTCCCAACCCCGCAACTAGTTCCGTTACCCCCAACACCTCCGTTACCTCCAACAATGGAGCCGGAAGAAAAACCACCAAGCCGCGAAGAAATTTTGCGCGACATTGAAAACCCAGTGCCGACGAAACCAACTAGCAACATTGTGCAAGATAAGTTGAGTGGAATGGTGAGAATGCCGAAATCGGTGGAGGAAATAAAAGAACCACCTCCTTATGTAGCCGACCCTTATCGCGAGCCATTGAAATAATATGCGTTTTCAAATCCCACAATTCATTGAAGTAGAAGACAGAATTTTCGGGCCCTTAACCTTGAAGCAGTTTATTTACCTTGCCGGCGGCGCGGGAATTTGTTTTGCTCTTTATCGTTTTCTAAATATATTTATTGCCATCCCTTTGATATTGGCCGCCGCCGGTCTGGCCTTGGCTTTGGCTTTTTACCGAGTAAACGGCCGGACATTTGTTTCCGTTATGGAATCGGCTTTTCATTTTTTCCGAGGCAACCGACTATATATCTGGCGCAAAATACCAAAAGTGCCAACGGGCAAAGGTATTAAAGCGGCAGAAGAATCGCCCATCACTGTGCCCCGTTTGTCCGAAAGTAAATTAAAAGACCTAACTTGGAGTTTGGACATTTATGACCAAATGGGTCCCGGTACCAGAGAAACGATGAAAAATAAGTAGTGTATAATGAATCAATGGCTTTCTTTAATTCACAACCAAAACCCTCCCAAGAGTTCGTGCCCATCAAAGAGGTGCGAGATGGTATTGTTGTTTTGAAAGATGGTTCCTATCGGGCAATTCTTTTGGTGTCATCAATTAATTTTGCTTTGAAAGGTGCGGATGAGCAACAGGCAATCATTGGCCAATTCCAAAATTTTTTAAACTCATTAGATTTTTCCGTTCAAATTTTCATTCAATCGCGACGATTGGATATTCGACCTTATCTAGCTCTTTTGGAAGAAAGAGTTAAAGAACAAACCAATGACCTAATGAAAATCCAAGTCCGCGAATATATCGGTTTCATTAAAAATTTTACCGAGAATACTAATATAATGAGCAAAAGTTTTTTTGTTACTATTCCTTATTCACCGGCAATGTTAAATGCGACAAATAATCCAGTTCAAAAATTTCTGGGCCGGCGAGAACAAGCAACTGATGAAGCGGTTAGAAGAATAGAAAGATTTGAGGAAGACCGCTTGCAAATGGACCAAAGGGTTGGAGTGGTGGCGCAAGGATTAGCTAGTTGTGGTTTGCGTACCGCACCGTTGGGCACCGAAGAGGTAATTGAGTTGTTTTATAAAATTTTCAATCCGGGCGAAATGGAAAAACCAATCCAGCTAAGTCAAATTTAATTTATGGGATTGCTAGACATATTTAAAAAAAATAAGTTGCAAGTGGCGCCGGTTTTGCCTAGCGAAATTTACGAGGCGGGTGTTTTGGAATTACAAGACATTATTGCTCCGTCAGCTTTTAAGGTAAATCCTAGAGAAATTAATTTGGGCGAAAAACTGATCAGAACTTTCTTCGTTATTTCCTATCCACGATATCTTTCGGAAAGTTGGTTCGCGCCAATTATCAATCTAGATAAAGTATTTAATGTTTCCATTTTCATCCATCCAGTGGAAACGGCACGAGTCCTACGCCAATTCCAGAAAAAAGTTGCCGAAGTCCAAAGTCAGATTCACTTGAGGGAAGAAAAAGGACTAGTGCGCGACCCAAAGCTGGACACAGCTTATCAAGATTTGGAAAGTTTGCGCGACTCTCTTCAACAGGCCACCGAAAAAATTTTTGATGTCGGACTCTATATTTCCATCTTTGCCGAAAATGATAATGACCTCAACCGTTTGGAATCGGAAATCAAATCAATGTTGGAAGCCAAAATGGTTTATCTAAAACCCGCGCTTTTTCAACAGGAACAAGGTTTCCGAAGCATCATTCCTACCGCCACCGACGAGCTAATGGTCCATTCCAAACTCAATTCATCACCATTATCCAGTGTTTTTCCTTTCGTTTCTTTTGACCTGACTTCCGACAAAGGCATTCTTTATGGTATTAACCGCCACAATTCTTCATTGGTGTTATTTGATCGTTTCTCATTGGAAAATTTCAACTCCATCGTTTTCGCCAAATCTGGTTCAGGAAAAAGCTATATGACCAAATTGGAAATTCTTCGCTCCTTGATGTTTGATGTTGATGTTTTGGTGCTTGACCCAGAGCGAGAATACGAATATATGGCCAACGCTACCGGCGGAAAATATTTCAACATCTCGCTCACCTCCGAGCATCACATCAATCCTTTTGAATTACCGGTAGCGCGCGAGGATGAATCCCCGGCGGATGTTTTGCGTTCTCACATTATCAACTTAGTCGGACTATTCCGAATAATGTTAAGTGGTTTATCGCCGGAAGAGGACTCTATTGTTGATCGTGCCGTTACTGAAACTTATGCTCTAAAAGATATTGGAGTTGAAAGTGACTTCGCGGCAGTGGAGCCCCCCCTAATGTCTGATTTTGAAATGGTGTTAGCTGGTATGGAAGGTGGTCAAAGTCTGACCCAACGGCTATCCAAATACACCCACGGCACTTGGGCCGGTTTTATCAATCAACCGTCTAATGTGGATATCGATGGTAAATTTGTTGTTTTTTCTTTGAGAGATATGGAGGAAGAGTTAAAACCGGTAGCAATGTATATCGTTACCCACTTTATTTGGAATGCTATCAGAAAAAAACTGAAAAAACGGCTACTGGTAATTGACGAGGCGTGGTGGATGATGAAATCCGAGGACACGGCGTCATTTTTGTTGTCATTGGCAAAACGAGGCCGAAAATATTTTTTGGGTTTGGCAACCATCACTCAAGATGTTGACGACTTCTTAAAATCTTCTTACGGCCTACCAATTATTACTAACTCATCCATTCAGATTTTGCTTAAACAATCCACTTCAGTAATAGACAAAGTCCAACAGATTTTTAATTTAACTGATGAGGAAAAATTTCTGTTGCTGGAATCAGATGTGGGGGAGGGGATTTTCTTTGCCGGCTTAAAACATGTGGCTATAAAAATTATCGCCTCCTACACCGAGGACCAAATCATCACCTCCGACCCGTCGCAAATTTTAGCTATCAAAAAAGCCCGCCAGGAACTGGAGGCAAGTGAGGGGGGG
The DNA here is from genome assembly GCA_041662545.1 of Minisyncoccota bacterium. GTDB lineage: Bacteria > Patescibacteriota > Minisyncoccia > Phycocordibacterales > DSPV01 > 2-02-FULL-44-35. The sequence goes on along the minus strand of JBAZSH010000005.1, from coordinate 20,916 downwards.
ATTTAAAAATCCTCCGCCCCGATTGACATCGGGGCACCTCCTTTTTCAAAGGAGGAATTAATATTACCGAACAAAAATGAACGACGAAAGAAAAATTGAAAAACACACTTGGGTTTTTATGCTGGCTATCGCTGGTTTTATTGATTTGGTCCAAATTATTGCCGGTCTTTTTGTAATAGGTATCGTTGTTAATACCTTATTGGATATATTTATTTGGATAACCTTCTATATTTGGTTCAAAATTTACGGGGTTAATTTTATCAGTGTCAGACGCGGTTTACCTTTTGTAGGAGCCGGTTTAGTTGAAATTATTCCAGCGCTTAATGTTTTGCCCGCTTGGACAGTCGCCATCGCGATAATGTGGATAACCACTAAAAGCCAGGTCGCGGCAACCGCTGTCACCGCACTTAAAGGTCGCCACGGCAAAATTCCACCAAAAATTGCGAGTGTGGTAAAATAATAACAATGCCAACAAAATTTATAATCACTCTCTTACTCATCTTACCACTATTCGCCGGTGCTCAACTTTTACCGTCTTATCTCACTGCCGGCGATGTAACAATTCATCTTTTGCCAGAATCCCCGGGTGCCAATCAAACTGTCAAAGCCACCCTTGAAGGTCTGGGCATTGACTTGGACCGTTCAAAAATTTCTTGGTTCTTAAACGGCAAGTTGGAAAAGGCGTCAGTCGGTGAAAAAAGTTTCAGTTTCAAAACCGGCAACATCGGCATATCAAGCAATTTGATTGTTACCATAGAAACCATAGACGGCGCCAAGCTTAACGAAACTGTATCTATTACGCCAGCTGAAGTGAGCTTAATTTGGGAACCAATTTCCTACGCACCGCCATTTTACAAAGGAAAAAAACTTTACAGTTACGGTTCGCCCATCAAAGTCATCGCCATACCAGAAATTATTAAAGACGGTCAAAGATTCGGCGACAACGAACTTATTTACAAATGGCAAGTGGATTACAAAACAATTCAAAGCGCTTCTGGTGCTGGCAAAAATATAATAACCGCTAAAAGCTCGGTGCCTGTGAAGGCAACTACTATCTCAGTAACAGTCTCAACTTTAGACGGTATGGTCTCCGCTTACGGAACAATAACCGCTCAACCCCAATCCCCATCGGTAGCTTTTTATGAAAATAATCCGCGCTTAGGAATTTTGTTCAATAAAGAGTTATCGGCTGGCACGGCCCTAAGTGGCCAAGAAATTAATCTTTTTGCCGTTCCTTACTTTTTTGACGCAACAACCGCCGCCGACCCTCAACTTAATTTTGTCTGGCAAATGAATAACCAGACAGTTCCATCGGGTGATGAGAATAATCAAATCACTTTAAGACAGGTTAGTGATGAAGCCGGCGTGGCTGCCGTCGGACTACGGATCAATCACCTAAAAGATATTTTCCAATTCACCACCAAATCCTTTAATATTTCATTTGGTGAACAAAACAACAATGGGTTCTTCTCGTTTTAATAAAAAAATATTCGCTGTCGGTTTGGCTTTGATTATTGTGGCTAATTTTTTGGCAGTAACCACTGTTTTTGCCGCACCCTATGTGCCCTTAGCACCGTTGCCGGGAACAACTGACACCACAGTTGGTGGCAAACCAGCCGTACAAGATGCTGGTAATTACATTAAGGGAGCTTTTAATCTAGCCATTGGTATCGCCGCCGCTTTGGCGATTATTATGATTATCTGGGGTGGTATTAAATATATGACAGCCGAAGCGATAACTAGTAAAGGTGATGCCAGAAAAACTATCACAAACGCCATTTATGGCTTACTGTTGGCACTTGGCTCTTATCTTATTTTACTTACCATTAATCCATCCTTGGTAAATTTTAACCTTAATATAACCCCCGTTACACCAGCTACTGGACCAACCACGCCACCAGCAGCAACGGCAAGGTTTAGAATCACATACTACGAGGCAGAATTTAAGTTAAAATATCAACAAGGTGTATATGTGTTGGAATACACAAGTGCTGTTAACGGAACAGATTACAGTGTCTCGTTTGATACATATAATGAATGTAATTCGAGATTATTGTCGGTAAGTGCATCGGCCATTGCAAAAGATTGTGTGTTGGAACCAAAGGCAGGAACAGCAGAGGAGGAACACGGTTTCCTTAATCCCACTTCTTGTAACGCACGGATGAGTGTTGTGCGTACTAGCTCCAATAGTGGTGGACTCACATACACGATAACTGAACCCTGCACCAAAACAGCAACCGGTAATCCCGTCACTTCTGTTTTGACTTATAACAGCTGTCAATCCCGAGCGAGCGCAGCTCTCAATAGCACAAGCCCTTATTATATTATTACGGAAAATTGTACTGAGGCACCCTAATAAATAATATTTCTTATATGAACTCTAACCGAAAAAACCTAATAATAATTTTTATCGTCGTAGTGATAATCGCGATTGCTTTGGGTATTGCTTACTATTTCTTCTTTATGAAAAACGGCGCAGGTGAACCGGTTACGCCTCCCACTTTACCCACCGGACCGGGTGGTGAAATACCCGTAATTCCGCCAGGCCAAAGTGGAACACCACCTCCGGGAGGAATAAGCGCCCCCATACCGCGCTTACGACAAATTACCACTGAACCGGTGGGTGGCGCTGGTATTTTTGATGATTTAATCCGATACATCCAACGCGCCGACGGCAACATCTTTGAAACCCAAACCAACTCATTGGTGATTAATAGAATTTCCAACAAAACCATACCGAAAATCTATGAGGCGTTTTGGGCCCGCCTGCCAGCGCCTGAGCGCAGCGATGGCGGGCAGGGTGGCGATAATATTGTCGTCACTCGCCAATTGAAAGATGATAATGAAACCATTGAAAGTTTTGCCGCCACACTTTCTGGCCCTGCGAGCTCTACGGAAATGACTTTGGGTGGGATTTATTTACCGCAAAAAATTTCTGACTTGGTTGTTTCGCCAGATAAAAGTAAAATTTTTTATCTCTATCCATCTGGAAATGGGGTAGGGGGTATTTTTGCCGGCGCCGATGGTGGTAAAAAGACCCTAATTTTTGAATCGCCACTTAGTGAGTGGTCGGTTTCTTTCGCTGATAATAAAACAGTTGTGTTGACCACCAAGCCATCGGTTGGCGCCAAAGGTTTTACTTATTTCCTAAACACTAGCGGTGGCGGACTTCGAAAAATTGTCGGGAGCATCAATGGTTTAACCATTTTGGTTTCGCCCAATAAAAAACTGGCGCTCTATTCGGAAAGCTCCACCGGCTCGTTCCGGACTAAAATTTATGATTTGATTGAAAATAATGCCAGTGATTTTGGTCTTCAAACTCTGCCTGAAAAGTGCGTCTGGAGCCGGAACGAGCCGACGATTGTCTTTTGCGCTGTGCCCAAAACTTTGCCCGCAAGTGATTATCCGGATTCCTGGTATCAGGGCCGAGTAGTTTTCAGCGATGATATTTGGAAAGTCAATACTGTTACCGGCGAAACCAGCCGCCTGATTTCACCCGAGACATTTATCAACAAAACTATTGATGTAATAAACCCACTGCTCAACGAGGATGAATCGTTCTTGCTATTTATGAATAAAATTGACTTAACTCCCTGGGTTCTGGATGTAAGATAAATTTTAAGCTAGAATGGACGAATGGCAAGTTTTTTCCATTCTGTTGTTTTTGAGCCGATTTATAACGGCTTAGTTTTTTTGATTGATATCACACCCCTCGCTGATGTTGGTATTGCAGTTATAGTTTTAACCTGCATCATCAAATTTTTGATGTTCCCGCTATCCAAAAAAGCAGTTAAAACCCAAATGGCAATGAAAGCCATTGAACCAGAAACCGCTAAAATCAAAGAGCAATTTAAAAACAACAAAGAAGAGTTAGCCCGGCAAACAATGGCTCTTTACAAGAAACATCAAGTCAATCCTTTTTCCAGTTTTGTGGTAATTTTGATACAAATTCCTATCATTTTTGGACTATACTATGTTTTTTTCAGGGGCGGTCTGCCGGTTATTAATACCGAGTGGCTTTACTCTTTTGTGCCGGTACCGGAAAAAGTTAATATGCTTTTTTTGGGACTTATAGATATTTCCCAAAAAAGCGCTTTGTTGGCGATTTTCGCTGGTATCTCGCAATTTTTCCAAGCTAAACTGGCGATGCCGCCAATTAAACCGCGTGGTGACAAACCTGATTTCAAGGCCGATCTGGCACGAAGTATGGGTTTGCAGATGCGCTACATTTTTCCGGTCGTCGTATTTTTTATCGCTTACAGTATTTCCGGCGCCATTGCTTTATACTGGACAACGAGTAATATCTTCGCCATCGGTCAAGAATTGGTTATCCGCAAACAATTAAAAAGCGGCCAACAAAAACTATGAACAATGAAATCATCATCCAAACCATCAAAGAATTATTGGGAAAAATGGATATGCATTGGGAAAGCGTGGAGTTGGCACCCGATTCCAAAGATGATCATCCGCGGTTTATGGTAAAAAGTAATGATTCTAATGTTTTAATCGGCACTCGGGGTGAACACTTGGGCGCCCTTACTATGGTGGCGCGACGGTTGGTAGGTAAAAAAGTGGGGATGGAAATTTCACCAGTAAAATTTTTTATAGATATCAATGGTTATTTTGAAAATAATATTAAGGAACTACAAATGAGAGCTAAAATTATGGCGGAACGGGCACGGTCTTTTAAAACTAATATGGAGCTGGAACCGATGACGCCCTACGAGCGGATGATTATCCATTCGGCACTGGAAGCGTTTACCGACATTAAAACTGAATCAACTGGCTTTGGGCGGGACAGGAAAGTGGTCATCAAGTATGTGGAAAGCGTGAACCAGATTTAAAATACCTGCTTTCTGTAAAATATTTTTTATTTCTTCTTGAAGTTTTTGGAATGTTAATTTTTCGGCGCCTTTTTTGATAATGAAAAGACAAATTGTTGGTGTTTTAATTTGCAGCAAAAGATTCCGCGCCGCCGCGTAACCGCGGCGGCGCAGTTTGTTTCTGTCTACTGCTTTTGGGCAAATCTTTGCCGACACCGAAAAGGCAAATTTACTTACTTGAGCTTTTTTCACTTTCAACACAAAAAATGGCGAACTAACAGTAGCGGCCGAACGGAAAACGGCTTCAAATAATTTTCTAGAAACTCTTTGTTTTTTGGGCAACATAAAAACTAACCCGACACCGAGAGTTTTTTCCGGCCCTTGCGGCGGCGCTCACGAATCGCCCGGCGACCACCGTAGGTCTTTTGGCGGGAAAGGAAGCCGTGGGTCTTGGCGCGTTTTCGTTTTTTTGGATGGTAAGTAAAAGACATGATTAACAAGTTATACACATATTACTAACATATTTAAGGTTTATTCACAAGTTTCGTATAATGAGAACACTAGTATAATAACTCTGATGGATAATAAAAAACTTTGGGACAGCGCTTTAGCTGAAATTGAATTGGGTGTATCTGGTGCCACTTTCAACACCTGGTTCAAAAACACCAACATCGCCAATCTACAAGATGGGATAGTTTATTTAAGCGTACCTAATACTTTTGTCAAAGATTGGTTAGTGCAAAAATATCATAAAACTATCTTGAAAACATTACGTGGTCTTGCCGATTTTGTTAGGGCAGTAGAATATGTTGTTTCCGAAAAAGAACTGCGTAGGAAGACCGTCGGAACTGAAAAGTTCTCGTTGGCACCAACCATTGAACTGCCACTTAAAGAACATTACATCAATAAGGAAGATAATTTAAACCCGCGTTACACTTTTGATACTTTTATTGTCGGTTCTTTCAACGAACTAGCTCATGCCGCCTCCCAATCAGTAATCAAGAAACCTCTTTCTTACAATCCGTTATTTATCTATGGCGGCAGTGGCCACGGCAAGACTCATTTGATTCAAGCTGTTGGTAATCAAATCAAAATCAATTCCCCAGAAAAGAGAGTATTTTATGTTACTTCGGAAAGATTTACTGTTGATTACATCAACTCTGTTCAGCATCAAAAAATGAATGAGTTTAAAGAAAAATATCGCAAATATGATGTGTTGATAATGGATGACATTCAATTTTTCTCAAACACCGAACGAACCCAGGAGGAACTTTTCCATTTATTTAACAATTTGTATGATAGTAATCGTCAAATTATTTTCTCTTCTGATAAACACCCTAATTACATTCCTAACCTAGAAGATCGGCTCAAATCACGCTGTGTTTCGGGTATGATCATTGATATACCAACACCAGATCATGAGTCGCGTTTATCAATTTTGCGATCTAAGGCCCAGCAAAATAATTTCTTCTTGGCTGACGAGATTGTTGAATACTTAGCTGACTCGGTGTCGGGTAGCATTAGAGAGTTGGAGGGTGCTTTAAATGTGATTGTTTGCCAATCCCAATTTAAAAACAAGGACCTTTCTTTGGTGGAAGTAAAAAATCTAATTAAAAATACCGACAAACCAAAAAAATCCATTGCCCCCAAAGATGTGATCAAGACTATCGCTAATTTCTACAACATAGAAGAATCCTCAATCTATGAAAAAACTCGCCGGAAAGAAATAGTTAGACCTCGCCAGATTGTGATGTATGTTTTAAGAAAAGATTTCAACATTTCCTTCCCATCAATTGGTGAAAAAATGGGGGGTCGAGATCACACCACTGTTATACATTCCTGTGAAAAGGTGGAGGAGGATATGAAAAACGACACTGTTTTAGCCCAGGAAGTTGCTCAGATTAGAGCAATGTTTTAGGAAAACTTGTTGATAAGTATGTGATAAGACTGTGTAAATTTTGTTTAAAAGTTGTTAGTAAAAAATCAGTTTTCCACAGTAAAAGAAAAATTTATTATAATTTAAAAAACTTATCATTTTTTACCCAGAGATTGTTAAAATTATTAATTTGATTTAAGGTTTATGAATAAAGGTTTTTTAAGTTTTCCACTTATCAACAGTACTAATATTAGTAGTATCTTAATTATATGAAAATAGAATGTATTAAAGAAAAGTTATCCTGGGGATTAAATAAAATTGTTCGAGTGGCTGGTAAGAATCTTACTTTACCAATTTTAGCTTGTGTTCTTTTTGAAGCTAAAAAAGGTTCGTTAAAAATTAAAGCTACTAACCTTGATTTTGGTGTGGAAGTAGCGATTCCAACTAAAGTTATAAAAGAGGGAATGGTGGCGGTACCAGCTAATGTGGTGGCAAGTTTTATAGAGAGTATTAACGATCGAACTGTTTTATTGGAAGCGGATGAAAATAATTTAACTATTACCACTGATAGAAATAAAACAACTATTAAGGTTTATAACCATAGTGATTTTCCCAATATTCCTCAGCCAACCAAAGAATTTTCTCTTAAACTTAATCCCAGTGATTTTTTGAAAGGCTTATCGGCTGTTTACTATAGTGCATCCACTTCAACTATTAAACCGGAGTTATCTAGTGTTTATATTTACGAGCAAGGTGACGATTTAATTTTTGTTGCGACAGATTCTTTTAGGTTGGCAGAAAAGAGAATTAAAATCAAAAAACATGGTAATTTTTCATCAATACTCATTCCCAATAAAAACATTCAGGAAATTATTAAAGTTTTAGATGGGGTGACCGAAGAATTGGAGATTAATATTTCTAAAAATCAACTGTCGATTTCTGTTGAAGGCTTGTATTTGGTATCGCGTTTAGTAGATGGTGTTTTTCCTGATTACAAACAGATTGTGCCCAAAGAATTCAAAACTGAAATAACTTTACTTAAACAAGACTTAATCAACTCCTTGAAATTAGCTAATATTTTCTCTGACAATTTCAATCAAATTAATGTTCACTGTTTACCCAAAAAGAATTTACTGGAATTAAAAACCAAAAACAATAATGTTGGTGAAAATGTGAACAATTTGAAAGCGGCGATTAAAGGTGAGGATATTGATATTAATTTTAACTATCGTTATCTTTCTGAAGCTTTTTCTTCCATCAATTCTGATAGTGTTTTTCTGGGATTTAATGGTTTAAGCCGGCCGGTGGTACTAAATGGTGTTAGTGAGAAATCTTTCACTTACCTCGTAATGCCGATGAATAAGTAAAACTAAAAATTTTTACTACTCATTAATCCTAAAACTCGTATTGGTTGTGACTTTGTTATAAACAGCGTCGGAACCGATGACTTCAATTTTATTGTCGCCGTTTTCGCCGAAATCGGAAAGTTTGACATTGAATAAAAATGGCGACCTAGTAGCTGAGCTAACATAGCGACCATTCAAAAATAAATCTATTTTGCGTAGAGGGTAAATACCAACACTTGTGATAACAACACTTAAGGTTTCGTTCTTATTGTAAGAATCTTTTAAGCTCTGAATTTGTAAAATTGGCATCCGGCTTGGTAGATGTATATCGTCAGTAGCAATTGGAATAACACTTTGATTTTCATCCGCTAAGTTTTTTTCCATTGCCCACTTTCTCACCGCGTATTCCCAAGAATTGAACTGCGAGTCACTGGTTGGATTAGCGGGCGCTGCACCCAAAGGATTGTTTTTGTCTACCCAATAAAGAATGGAGTGAACTTGCTGAATCACTTTTTCTGTTTTGGTTTCTGTCGGGGTATATTGGGTGGCTAGTTTGCCTGACAAATTGTCAATGAAATAAGATTGATTACCTTGCCAAAGACCACGCAAAATCGGTTTGAGATTGGTGTCATCAACGGTGGTTGGTTTTTTGAATTTTTCTTCGGGGTAAGTTTTTAGCGCTTCAGTCATGAATTCGTGCCAGAGTGGCGCAATAATAAAGCCAGCAATCTTTTTTTCCATTGGGCTGTTGTCATTGTTACCGGCCCAGGCACCGACCGCTAACGACGGTGTATAACCCAAAATCCAAGCGTCGCGATAATCATTGGTGGTGCCAGTTTTTGCTGCCACATTACCTTCACCAACGTAAAGGAAAGAATGAACACCGAATGCCGGTTGACGCGCTGGTTCGTCGGAAAGAATATCGGAAATCGTTAAGGCAATATTTTCTGGTAGAACCACCGATGGTTTTGGTTGGAATTCTTCTAAAATTTTTCCACTTTCATCTTCCACTTTCAAAATACCCACATAAGGATTGCGAATACCGTTGTTGGCGAAGGTAGCGTAAACACTAGTCAGGTCCGTCAATGACACCTCACCACCACCCAAAACTAGAGTTAAGCCGTACTGATTAGTGTTGGTTAGACTTTCAATACCCAAATCCTTGGCGGTGCGGAGTGAATCTTTCAAACCAGCGAGATACAAAGTTTTAATGGCGGGAATGTTGATGGACTGGGCTAAGGCGTGACGCAAATCAACTGGTCCACGATAAATGTGGTCGTAATTTTCTGGCATATAGCATTTATCTTCGTCGCCGGTAACAATCGGTGTGCCGTCAGGACTGCAGTAAGTTGAGAACTCCGTTTGCAGATCAAAAACTACCGTCTCTGGTGTGTAGCCTTTTTCAAAGGCGGTGGCGTAGACAATTGGTTTGAAGGCCGAACCGGGTTGGCGATGGGCTAGTGCCACATTGAAATTGCCGTCAATTTCTTTGTCAAAATAATCACGGGAGCCGACCATTGTTAAAATTTGGCCGGTCTTGGGGTCAATGGCTACCAATGACGCATTCTCGGCATTATATTTAACCTCGTTTTGCAGAGCCCATTTTTTTACAATCTCTTCGGCCTTGGCCTGCAATTCATAATCTAGAGTAGTTGTTACTTTAAAACCACTGTCTCGCACTTTTTCTTCACCGTATTTATTTTCCAAATAGTTCTTTATAAACATTACAAAATGTGGCGCTCTGATACCAACATCGCTGGGTGGCGGCCAGTTTACCACCTCTGTTTTTGCCGTTTCGTATTCTTCTTGGTTGATGAAGTGTTCCGCCAGCATTCTTTCCAGTGCGAAATTTTTCCGCTCCTCTAATTTATCTTTATGGATACCGTAAGGTGAATAGTATGACGGTGCTTGGGGCAGGGAGGCGAGGTAAGCGGCTTCGGCGACGGAAAGGTCGGAGGCCTTCTTTCCGAAGAAGTTTTGGCTGGCCTCTTCAACACCATAAATACTGCCACCGTAAGGAATTTCGTTAAGATAAAGAGACAGAATTTCTTCTTTACTCATTTTTTTCTCAAGCTTTAGTGCCAAGACCCACTCTTTAAGTTTGCGGGTGATAGTTTTGTCATTGGTTAAAATGGAGTTTTTTACTACCTGTTGAGTGATGGTGGAGCCACCTTGACTGTAACCAAAATCAACGAGATTGGCGAAAATCGCACGTAGGATCGCTTTCGGTTCAAGACCGTTGTGTTGATAAAAATTAGCGTCTTCAATTGCCACTGTGGCATTTTTTATATTTCGCGAAATTTGGTCAAAAGGTACGATGGTTCGGCGAACATCTTTGTGGACATCATAAAGCAAGATTTCGCCAGTGCGGTCAAAGATTTTAGTTGATTGGCTGACGCGGCGCTCGCCGATGGTGTCTAAATTGGGGATTTCCATATTACCAAGCCACAACAGAATCGCACCACTACTTAACAAAAATAAGCCGGCGGCGAGCGCCGCCGCTTTCCCGATATGTTTTTTTGTCCAGCGCTGTTTTTTCATTACTTTTTATATTAGCATATTTTTTTTTATTATGTTAAAGTTTTCTCTATGACCACAATGACTATTCCTAAAAGCATATTCCAAAACGACGATTTGGTGATTGTCCCACGAAAGCATTATGAGGAACTGCGGGCCAATCAAATCCCGGTTTATTTTTTGACTGGTCGAGCGGCGAAGCGTCTTGATAAGAGAGTTGCCTCTAGTTTGCGCGCTTATCGAATGGGTAAGTGCCAAAAAATTGAGTCGTTGTCTGAACTTATGTAGAAAATATGACAATTTTTACAGCACCTCTTTTTAAGAAACATTTCCAGAAATTACCCCTCGATATTCAAAAAAAAGCTAAGTTCAAGAACGAGATTTTTAGACAGAACCCATTTCATCCAAGTTTAGAAACACATAAGTTGCACGGTAAACATGGGGCTGAATGGGCTTACTCGGTGAATTACAGGTATCGGATTTTTTTTTCTTTCTTGAAGAATGACATTGTTTTGTACACTGATATTGGCACACATGATGAATTATATTAATAGCTAATTAATAAAAATATGGACCCGCAAAATAATTTTCCGTCCAATAGTACCACACAAGATAAATTAAGAAGCTATAAATTGCAGTATAAAATATTCGCAACATTGGGTGTTGTTGTTTTGCTTGATACTATTTTAAAATCAGTTGGGATACCTTTTGTCGCCACTCTTATTTTATATCCACTCTTAAGCTTGTTCTTTAGTCAAGATTTGGTCTCTACTATTATCGGTTTGTATCTGGTGTCGTGGATTGTTTTATTTATACCGGCGATTGTCCTTAATCGAAAAATTAAGAAACTTGAAAAAGACGGTGGTATAAAATCTGAATCTAAAAAGGCCAGCAAGGCTTTCAAGATTACTCTTGCGGTGTTACTAATTCCTTTTGGAATTTTGTTTCTGGTTGGAATAATTGCAAATCTTGCTAGTTAGAATTACAGGCGATGAAAAATCTTTACAAAATTAAGTATAAAAAATGGCTGATTTAGAAAAATCAATTAACGAACTTTTGACGCGTGGAGTGGTGGCGATTTATCCATCCAAAGAATTTTTGGAGAGTAAGTTGAAAAGCGGGGAAAAGCTGACAATTTATCACGGCGTTGACCCCACTGGACCAACCTTGCATGTTGGGCATTCCGTCCCTTTATTTAAGCTTGCCCAGTTTCAGCAACTAGGCCATCAAATAATTTTTCTTATTGGTGATATGACAGCTACCATTGGCGACCCGACGGACAAAACGGCGGCGCGCGTGCCTTTGACCCGAGAAGAGGTTTTGGAAAATTCTAAATTATATAAAAAACAGGCGTCAAAAATTATCAAATTTAGCGGAGAAAATCCAGCCAAGCTTCGTTATAATTCCAAATGGCTCGCAAGGATGACTTTGGCCGACACTTTTAAAGTTTATTCAAATATGACTTATGCTCAGACGATTAAGCGCGATATGTTCCAAAAAAGAATCGCCGAGGGTAAAGATCTTTATTTACATGAGTTTATGTATCCAATGATGCAGGGTTACGACTCGGTGGCATTGGATGTTGATGGTGAAATTGGAGGAAGTGACCAAACTTTCAATATGCTCGTTGGTCGCGATTTGATGAAGAAATTAAAAAACAAAGAAAAGTTTGTTGTTTGTACGAAGTTGTTGGTGGACGCTTCCGGCAAAAAAATGGGCAAGACCGAGGGTAATATGGTGGCGCTTGATGAGGATGCCAATCAAATGTTTGGTAAAGTCATGAGTTGGGCCGACGGTCTAATTTTGTCCGGGTTTGAGCTTTGTACAAGGTTGCCGATGGAAAAAATTCAAGAAATTAAATCAAAACTTGATGGTGGAATGAATCCTCGTGACGCTAAATTTATTTTAGCTGAAGAGATTACAGCTATTTATCATAGCCAAAAAAAGGCGCGCGAGGCGAAGAAAAATTTTCTGGCTGTTTTTTCTGATAAATCTAGAATGGGTGAAGTTAAAGAGGCGAAAGCCGAAATGGGGGAGCTTTTGATAGACATTGTTTCGCGAGAAAAATTGGTTTCTTCTAAATCAGATTTTCGTCGGTTGATTGTCGAAGGGGCAGTGTCCAATGCCGAAACCAAAGAAAAAATTACCGACCCATTTTTTAAAATCACCAGCAATCTCATAATTCGCATTGGCCCACTCAGATTTCTAAAAATTAAAATATAAAAATTCCCCCGCTTAGCGGGGGGATTTTTTTAAAAACTCTCCTCATCACTGACTGTTGGCTCACCAGCTTCTTCTTCGTCGTCTATTCCCATCCCGTCGCCGGGCGGAATACCCATGTCGTCTGGGCTCATGATAAAAATTGTTTATTTTTTTTAAACGACCGCGGCAATTTTACACACCGCGTTTAATTTGTAGCAGATTTAAAAAATCGCGCAATAGCCAGCAAGCCCAACTGTGGATAATTATTTTGAAAGGGAAATTTTTCGACAAGCTAAATGGGTCAAACCAATTGCCACCGCGTCCATTTCATCGTCGCTTGTTTGGCGATTGTCCTGCGATTTTGTGGGGCTTGGAAATACCGCCAGTTTTTTTACCATATCAATTACTTGTTTTTTGTCGCCGCGACCGTAGCCAGTAACAGCGATTTTTACTTGAAGGGGTGTATATTCAGCAACGATGAGATTGGCTTCGGCGCCGGCGTTCAAAATCACGCCACGCGCCTCGGCCACCTTGAGAGCGGTTTTTTGATTAACATTGAAAAAGAGTTTTTCTATTACCAATTCTTCCGGTTGATATTTTTTAATAACTTTTTTTATTTCTTTGGTGATCGCTGCCAACCGTTCTTGGTGGGGCAAAGTTTTTGAGGTTTTGAAACAACAGGAAAAAATTACCACCGGCTTGTCGGTGTTTTCCAGAATTGCTATACCGAGTCGTTCATAGCCCGGATCTATGGCAATAATTTTCATTCAGCGTTTGTAAAAACTTCCTGCACTTCTTCACAATTTTCTAAATCCTCAACTAATTTTTCTAAAGTTTTTAAATTCTCTTCAGATATGGGAACGGTAGTTGTTGGTTTTAATCCATCGGCAGTTTTGGTAAATGCCCAAGAAGCCGAGCCGGGCGCAGCTATGGCAAAGCCATGTTCGCTTAAAATGTGCTTAACCAATTGAGCCGCCTTGTTGCGATTGTCGGTCAACGCCTTAATCATCAACGCCACACCACCGGGTCCATAGGCTTCGTAAATAATTTCTTCCATAGTTGTGCCGGTGTCACCGCTGGCTTTCTTAATAGCCCGGTCAATATTATCGCTGGGCATATTAGCCGCTTTGGCTTTTTCAACCGCCGCCTTTAGGCCCGGATCACTAAGATTACCTTTAGCTTTTTTTGCTTCGACGGTAATCAATTTGGCAAATTTGCCAAAAACTTTTGACTTATAGGCGTCAGTTTTCGCTTTCTGGGTTTTTATCTGGGACCATTTATTATGACCGCTCATATTTTTATTTTTTAATATGTTGTCTACCTTTTTGCGTAATTAATCTACCCCTAGGTGTTCGTTCCAAAAAACCAATTTGCATTAAGTAGGGCTCGTTGTATTCCTCAATGGTGCCAGTCTCGTCACCCAAAGAGGCAGCTAGAGTCCCCAGACCGACCGGTCCGCCAGAAAATTTTTCGGCAATAGCCTTCAAGATCATTCGGTCTGATTGATTTAAGCCCATCTCGTCTATACCCAGAAGTTCCAGTGCCCCTTTTACGGTTTCTATTTCTAATTTTTCTTTTTTAACCTGGGCAAAGTCACGACATCGTTTCAGAAGGTAATTGGCGGTTCGTGGTGTATAACGACTACGCTGGGCGATTTCCTCGGCGGCGGCCGCGTCAATTACAGTCGCCAAAATTTTAGCTGATCGGTTGATAATTTTTTCAATTTCTTTGTGAGTATAAAACTCCAATTTAAAAACGCCTCCGGAAAAGCGCGAGCGCAGTGGTGAAGAAACTCCACCGATTTTAGTGGTGGCGGCGATTAAAGTGAATGGCGGCAATTCCAATTGAATGGTTCGGGCCGATGGACCTTTGCCAATAATGATGTTAAGCGAGCCGGATTCCATTGCCGGGTAAAGTACTTCTTCAATGGCCTTACTCAATCGGTGAATTTCATCAATGAATAAAACATCGCCCGGTGAAAGGTTGGTTAAAATGGAAGCGAGGTCACCGACTTTTTCAATAGCTGGTCCGGCTGTCACTTTAAGCGACGCATTGGCCTCTTTAGCAATCAAATGAGCGAGGGTGGTTTTACCCAAACCTGGTGGGCCATAAAAGAGTAGGTGTTCGGGTGGGTGCCTTCTTTCGGCTGCAGCTTCCAACAGGATGCGCAGGTTGTCTTTGATGTTTTCTTGGCCGATATAATCGTTGAAATTATCTGGTCGGAGGGTTTGATCCAGAAATCCTTCATCAAAAGCCGCCACCGGCGATTTTTTTTCTTTTGTTGACATAAATTACAAACTATGCTAGGCTTATGGCAGTCCCTAAATCCCTAAAGGGGATTTTTCTTTGCCATCAATCTCTAAGCAATTAAGCCGCACAGGCCGATTGACCTTTTTAGAGGATGTTTTTGTTATGCGCTTGCGTATTTTCTCAAACATCCCTTATAAAAATCGTTTAACTTCTGATGTTTACATCGGAAGTATTGCTTAGAGATTCATGGCAACGAACTCTCTTCCGATATTAGTCGGCAGTTTGATTTCGGTCAATTGACGATTTCTTTTTCCGTGTCTTGTTCTAAGTCAACTACTCGAACGAGCTCATCCAATGAGGTCATACCCTCTAAAACTTTAATAATGCCGTCTTGCTGCATAGTTAACAGGCCTTGGGGCTTGGCAATCTTGCGGATTTCGCGATCGCTGGGGTTTTCACTGATTAATTTTTCAATGGCCTCGTTGGTTTTGATGCCTTCAAAGATACCAATACGGCCTTTATAGCCGGTATGGTTACATTTAGCGCAACTGGTTGGCTCAAAAGTTTGCCAGTCTTTTGGCGCTGATTCACCGGGCGGCAGAGTTTTTAATATTTTTTCAATCATTTTTTTATCAGTATCTTTGGGTGGTGCTTTTTTCTTACAAACAGGGCAGAGACGGCGCACCAATCGTTGGGCCATGGTCAAGGTGACGGCTGAACCGATAATTTTCGGGTTAATACCAATATCTATTAATCGCGGATAGGCGCCGGCGGCGTCGTTGGTGTGCAAGGTGGAGAAAACCAAGTGACCAGTCAAAGAAGCATTGATGGCAATATCGGCTGTTTCATTATCACGAATTTCGCCGACCATTATTACATCTGGGTCTTGGCGAAGTGCCGAACGCAAGCCGTTGGCGAAAGTATATTCCTGATTGTCGGTTTGAGTTTGGACAATACCCTGCAAGTGGTATTCAATTGGGTCTTCAATGGTAATGATTTTTACCGTTGGGGTGTGGATTTTTTTTAGGAAGGCATAAAGAGTGGTCGTTTTACCGGAGCCGGTAGGGCCGGTGGTTAGAATTAGGCCATTGGGTTTGTTTAGTTCGGTAGAGATGGTGTCGCGAAGTTTTTGATTCATACCCAATTCTTCAAAGGGTACGGCGATGGTTTTTGGATTCAATATCCGCATCACGATTGATTCGCCGTAATTGCCGGGAATGATGGAAGTTCTGATTTCAATTTCAACACCGATTTTGACGCTGAACCGGCCGTCTTGGGCTTCGGCTTTTACATTAAGTTTTAAACCGGAAAGTAATTTGATGCGCGACAAAAGTAGTTTATAGGTTTTGTGGTCAAAATTTAATACATCATTCAAGACGCCGTCCAAACGATAACGCATTCTAACATCAGACTCTTCTGGTTCAATGTGAATATCTGATGATTCAGCCGCCAAAGCGCCGGCCAAAATAATTTCCATAATGTGGGACACTCGCAGGCGCTGTTTTTCATCTATGGTTTTTTTAATCAAGGCGGCAGTATCTTTGATGGTAATGAGTTCTTTTGCCAGGTTCGCCACTTCCTCGCTGGAAATTTCCAAAGAACCGGCCTCGGTTCTTTTGGCGAAAGATAAATCTTTATAACGCTCCCAAGTCCTTTCTAAGCCGTCGTTGGAAACAATATAAAGTTCCGGTTCATAGTCGTCGTTTTTTAACTTTTGAATTATTTGGGAGACACCGTCTTTGTTAGGGGAGAGAGCGCCGATTGCTACTTTTTTGCCAGTTAAGCTAAAAGGTGCGACCTTTAAATCGCGGGCGGTTTTTTCATCCACCAAACGGAGGGCGTCAGTGGATACAGCAACACTAGACAGGTTAATGTAAGGCACACCATATTTTGTAGACAAAGTTTGCGCCAAGTCCTCTTCTTCCTTGTGGCGCATAGTGTCTAGCTTCTGTTTTTGTTTTTCTTCGTCAAATTGGATGGGCATGGGTAAATTTTATCATAGCTATGATAAAATGGCACTATGAAATTTTTAAGCAAAAGTTTGGCGGAGACGGAAAAGTTTGCCAAAGATTTTGTAAGTAAATTGGCGCCCAAAAAAGACGAAGCGACTTTGGTTGTTCTTTCAGGCGAATTGGGTTCGGGCAAAACTACCTTTGTTCAATGTGTGGCTCGCGCTCTTGGTGTCAAAGAAAATATCACTAGCCCCACTTTTGTCTTAATTAAAAAATACCAATTTCCAAAGGGGGATTTTAAAATTCTTTTCCACATAGACGCCTATCGTTTAGAAAACGGGCAAGAGCTGGCGAAACTTGGTTTTGAAGAAATTGTCGCCAATCCCAGTAATTTAATTTTTCTAGAATGGCCAGAAAATGTTTCTGAAGTCCTGCCGGCCGATTATTTAACCATAAAATTTTCTTTTATTGACGAAGCGACAAGGGCGATAGAGTATCGTAAAATAGAGTAATGGTAAACAATAAAAAGCGACTAGTGCTTTTGGACGCCCACGCGATTATTCATCGCGCCTATCACGCCCTGCCGGATTTCGCGACCAGTAAAGGTGAGCCGACTGGTGGCCTATATGGAGTTTCCACGATGCTGATGAAACTGATTGCTGATCTGAAACCAGACTATCTTGTTGCCGCTTATGATTTGCCCGGGCCGACCCGTCGCCACATTGCCTATGAAGGTTATAAAGCTAAACGACCGAAAGCCGAAGGTAATTTAATTAGCCAATTGAAACGCTCGCGCGAAATTTTCACTGCTTTCAATATTCCAATTTATGATTGCCCGGGTTTTGAAGCCGACGACATTCTCGGCACGATTGTTGAACAAGTCAAAAGTCAAAAGTCAAAAGTCGAAAGTGGTGGAGTTGAGATAATAATCGCTTCGGGCGATATGGACACCCTGCAATTGGTGTCAGGCGATGAAGTGAAAGTTTTTACTTTGCGCAAAGGAATTTCCGATACGATTATGTATAACGAGAAAAAAGTTTTTGAACGGTTTGGTTTTGGGCCAAAACTTTTGCCTGATTACAAAGGTTTAGCTGGCGACCAATCAGACAACATTATTGGTGTTTCTGGTATTGGCGAAAAAACAGCAACTAATTTAATCGTGAATTTTGGGACGATTGAAGAAATTTATGAAAAGTTGGCGAAGGACAAAAATCAATTTGAACAAGCGGGAGTTAAGCTGAGAATTATTGAATTGCTGAAAAAAAACGAAGAAGAAGCGTTGTTTTCTAAGACCTTAGCGACCATTAGAACCGACGCACCGATTGATTTTAAATTACCGGAACAGAGTTGGCGCGAAGCGGTTGATTTGGAAAAAGTTAAAAAGATTTTTAGCGAATTAGAATTTCGGACGCTTGGCGCGAGATTTGAGCAGATGATGGGGACGAAAGTCTCGACGGAATCTACGGCAGTCAGACCGCCATCAGTTGACGGTAGTCCGACTACTACAGGAGAAACGGAATTAGGAATTATGACTTGGTTGCTGGATTCCACAAAGACCGACCCAAAGCCGGAGGAGATTAGTGGAACGCATCAGGTTTTACTTGAAGAATTAAAGAAAAAAAATCTAATTAAAGTTTTTGAAGAAATTGAACAGCCGCTTTTGCCGGTGGTAAAAAAAATGAACGAGCGGGGAATTTTGTTGGACAAAGATATTTTTAAAAAATTATCGGAAAAATATCACCAGCGATTGGCCGAATTAGAAAAGAAAATTTGGGAATTGGCCGGTGTAAATTTCAATGTTAGTTCGCCGAAGCAATTGGGCGAAGTGCTTTTTGTTAAATTGGGACTAAAAGTAAAAAATCAGAAAAAAACCGCCAAGACCGGAGCTTTTTCTACTAAAGAATCGGAACTTTTGAAATTGGCCGACACCCATCCGGTTATCTCATTGGTTTTAGAACATCGCGAATTAGCAAAATTACTTGGCACTTACATTGACCCGTTACCAATGTTAATTGATAAAAATGGCCGGCTTCACACCACCTTTATTCAAGCGGGAACGACAACCGGTCGGATGACTTCGCGCGAACCCAATCTTCAAAACATTCCAAATAAAACCGATATTGGCCGAGAAATTCGGGAAGGTTTTGTCGCCACAGCAGATTTTCAACTGGTTAGTTTTGATTATTCGCAGATAGAATTGCGCATTGCCGCTTTTCTTTCTGGCGATAAAAAACTAATTGAAATTTTTAAAGCTGGCGCCGATGTCCACACCGCTGTCGCTTCGCAGGTTTTCAATGTGTCGCTTGATGAAGTGAATAAAGAAATGAGGCGGCGGGCGAAAGTTATTAATTTTGGCGTAATGTATGGTATGGGGATAAATGCTTTGCGGCAACAATTGGGCACGGACAGAAAAGAGGCGCAAAAGTTTTACGAAAATTATTTTAAAACTTTTGCTGGTTTGGCAAAATATTTGGACGAGACGCGAGCCGCCGCCGCCCGCACTGGCTATACCGAAACCTATTTTGGCCGGCGGCGGTATTTTGAAGGTTTGAATTCAAAGATTCCTTTCGTGCGGGCGGCGGCGGAAAGAATGGCGATTAATGCACCGATTCAAGGAACTGAATCAGACATTATCAAAATTGCTATGACGCGAGTGGCGGAATTTTTACGGAAGGAAAAATTGACGGAAAAAGTTTATCTTTTGTTGCAAGTGCACGATGAATTGGTCTATGAAATAGCGGATGATTTGGTCAAAGAAGTCGCGCCGAAAATTAAGGAGATTATGGAAAATGTTTTGCCGCTTTTAGAAACCAAAGAAGTGCCGATTGTGGTGGAAGTGGCAACTGGTGAAAATTGGGGTACAATAAGAAATTTTTGTGCTTGACAAACACTGGTGTTTTATGCTAACATCTTAGCAGATTGAAAATTGAAAAAAGTGAGATTTGCCACAGCGTTTAGGGGCTTGAAATATAGGCCGCTGAATGCTGTGGCGAAGAGTCCAGCAACAATAAACCATAGAGCAAGCTCGCTTTGTTTGAGCAAGCTCTATAACAAAAGAAAGGACAAGCTGTATGAACAGCGAGTTCGTATTAACACAAGGTGCGGGTCAAAAACTGGAGTTCGCAGTCAACCGGAACAGTGGCGTTACTACTGATGTGGATTGGCTTTCCGCGGGCGAAAACTTCAAGTCAGTTATTTTGCTCGCCCGAGGTTTGGCGGAATTG
The DNA here is from genome assembly GCA_041662545.1 of Minisyncoccota bacterium. Classification (GTDB taxonomy): domain Bacteria; phylum Patescibacteriota; class Minisyncoccia; order Phycocordibacterales; family DSPV01; genus 2-02-FULL-44-35. The sequence goes on along the minus strand of JBAZSH010000005.1, from coordinate 726 downwards.
GTCGTCAAGATCAAAACCATCTTCCGACAACTCAAAACCATCCCGGTTTCCGCCATCGGGGCCAAACCCACCACTGACTGCTTCACCAACCAATCGCGGTACTACTACCGCGATGGTGACCTGGACCGGTATCTACCCAAAGTCCAACCGGACCAACCGGAAAGCAAGTTCGCGGTCTGCGAGCTGACGGAAGCCTCCACCTTCAAACAAATGGTGGAAAACATCCTTGGAGTCCAGGGAGACATCAACACTCTCTCCAAACTTCTCAAGGAACACGGCCACACCACCACTCTTCCCACTATTGAAGCGCTCATTGAGCGCCAAGAAAACGGTGAAGATGTCGGTCTTCTAACCAACGGCTACGCCAACTTCTTCTTTGTGGAAAACGAAGACGGAAGCGTCTCGGTCGTCGCTGTGGATCGGGGTGGTGGGCAGTGGGATGTCTACCAGCGCTCGCTTGGCCGCGGCCACAGGTGGTTTGCCGTTTACCGGTTTTTCCTCCGCAACTTTCCCAGGACCCTTTGACCCTCTGGTCCCTTGGACACTTCTTGACCCCGCGTTTCCGAACGCGGGGTCTTTTCTTTTTCTGTTCCGAGGCACATCGGAACGGGGTATAATTTTATCTGGACCCGCTGGCATCCGCGGTAAATCGCTTCGGGTGGCGAGGTTTCGGGGAACTCACCCCGTTAAAAAAGAAAAAAGTTGGTGCGATGTATTAACGAGTTT
>JBAZSH010000004.1:0-66330 GCA_041662545.1 Minisyncoccota bacterium | reverse complement strand
TGCGGGCTGAATCCGAGTAACCGGTGGACTCTCGGCTACTCAAGGGATTGAAGCACCTTTCTTTGTCGCTTCGTCTACCGCCACTTCTACTTTTGCCGGAGGACTTGATGTGGTTGGTTTTATCAATACAAACGGAACATCTGGAGGTTACAAAATAGATAATAATTTGCTTCTTCAAGCTAGTTCCACAAATTTTTCCACTCTCGTTGGTTATCGCGCTGGAGCATCTTTGCTTTGGAGCGCCATACAAAATACAGCCGTTGGTTTTGAATCACTAGCAGGAACAACTGGTGGCACTTACAACACAGCAATCGGTTATCGCTCTCTCTATGCCAATACAATCGGTTCTTATAACACAGCGAGTGGACATAATTCTCTTTTGTCCAACACTACTGGTTCATATAATACCGCCAATGGCACACAATCACTTGTCTTAAACACCACTGGTTCAAATAACACCGTAGTTGGTCGAGCATCCCTCTACTACAATACTTCAGCTACTTCTTCTGTAGCTCTCGGTAATTTTGCTGGAGCTGGTACTGCGAATTACAACAATCAAGGTGGCACTTATATCGGTTATCAATCTGGATATTCTGCGTCTACTGGAAGCGATTACAATACTCTCTTGGGTTATCAATCTGGATTTTCTCTAACTACCGGAGCATATAATATCGCCATTGGTCAAAATGTGGACTTGCCATCCAACACCGGCTCGCAACAACTAAATATCGGCAATGTTTTGTATGGGACGGGAATGTATAACGGCTCGGCAGTTTCTGGCGTGGAAACAGCAGGCAATATCGGTATCGGGACGACTTCCCCTTGGGCTCGGTTTTCGGTGGCCGGCGCTTCACTCGGCACTACGCCTTTGTTCACAATTTCTTCTTCCACCGCCTCCGCCACCTCCACCGCTTTTATTATTGATTCTAACGGCAAGGTGGGGGTGGGGACGAGCACGCCGGGGACGGACTTCGCCGTTCAAGGCGGAGCATTGATTTCAGGTATTACCAATCTAATGGGTCATTGTGTGACGGGAGATACGAAACTTCGCCGCAGACGGCGTAAGAAAGGGAAAGTCGGAGGGAAAAGGTCAGACCTTGGATCTAAAGAAAGGTCTGACCTTGAGGAATCCGACTTCATCTACGATGAAGTCGCCATTAAGGATATTCAACCAGGCGACGAAATCGCAACTTTAGACGAAACTACAGGCAAAATTGTTTATCGCAAAGTCAAAGTTATGATGGAGATGGGAACAAGACCGATTTTCAAACTTACTACCTCCAGTGGCAAAACCATTCGCACCACAGCTGAGCATCCGTATTTTGTGTTGTCAAAAAATATTGCTTTTGATAAAATAAAGCCAGCTAGCGAGGTATGGCACCAAGCCCTCGCTCACTCCAATACAGGGGTTGGAGGACAACTTAATCGAAATACATCCATCAATTCTCTAAAGAGAATCACATGTGCCAACGATGGTAATGTATTTAACTCTGACAAAAACACGTCAATGGTTAATAGCCATAGTCGTGTTTTTGCTTTTATTGACGCTTCCAATGTTTATCACGCTACCTTGCGTGAGGGGTGGGAGGTTGATTATGAAAAACTTTATACATATCTGACTAGTCGCTATGGGGTCTCTCGTGTGTTTTTCTTTTGTGGTACTACTCACAATAAGAAAAGGGCGAATTTGTATGACACCTTACTCCGTGTTGGATATGAGTTGGTTCTTGTACTAACTCGTCTCATTGCGAGACGCGAGGCGAAAGCGGATGTTGATTCCGCCATGACTTTTGAGATGATGCGTCGGATTGGCGAATATGATGCCGCGATAGTAATGACTGGTGACGGAGATTATTACGATGTATTGAAGCACTTGCTTGAGAAAAAACAATCAGTCCGACTCGTAAGCACAACAGAAAGTTCCGCCGGGGATTTACGCAGTTTATTTGGTTCTAAATTTATACACCTCAATTCTGTGCGTCATTTGGTGGAGTATGTTGGCGCCAGTGATAAAAACAATGAGGCGGAGACTACGAACGTCTCCGCCTCGGGGATAGTGCCTGTAGCTTATACCCATAGAGGTTACTTGTCAAGCGCTCCCCCTGTGGACAGCAAAAACGGTATGTGGCGCAAGGTGATAGATATTAAAGAAGGTCAGGAAATCGCTATTGAAGGACAAAGAGACACTACTCGTTGGGATAAAATCGTAAAGATAGAAAAACTGCCCGCCGAGCAGGTCTATGACATAGAAGTGGAAGGGACGCATAACTTTATTGGCAATGGTATCGTCGCTCATAATACTTACCTCGGCGACGCTACGCTTTCGGGCAATCTGTCGGTCGCGGGCAATACCACTTACACCGGCACGGGGACAACAACATTCGCAGGCGATATTCTTTCCCGATTCGCTTCCTTCTGGAATGGTCTGGAGGTTTCCAAGATTACCTCTACCTCCACTGCTACCTCAACTTTCGCCGGCGGAGTGGCGACAGCTGGTCTCTCCAGCACCAACGGTCTGACAATTTCGGGAGGCGTCATCTTGCCCGCTAGTTCCGTCATCAATTCCTACCTTGCCAACTCCACCATCGGTCTGACAAGTAGCGGAAGCGTTACCGTCGGCACCTCACCAATCTCTCTCGGTGGTTCGTCGGCTCTTGATTTGAATATGGCAAACGCAAATGTTTGGACTGCTTTACAGACTTTTGGTAATGCTTCCACCACGCAGATTGGTTCCACTGGTTCGGCATATTTCGCTACGGCAAGCGGCAACGTCGGCATCGGGACGACGAGTCCAGCGTCTAAATTACAAGTTACGGCAACTGTCAGTGGTGCAACCAGTGCGTTAAGAATTAGCGATACTGTCGGGAACAGGGGAAATTGGAATTTTGGTCTAAATGCTAATGAGTTTCTATATCTTTATCCGACAACAAACACGGGTGGTGGTGTAGGAACTCAAGGTTTTATTATTACTAGTGCTGACCAAACAACATCAAGATTTCAAGTTGACAACATTAGTGGACAAACTTTGTTAGCACCAAACGGCGGCAACGTCGGCATCGGGACGACGGACCCACAGGCAAAACTGGATGTGGCTGTTGGAAATATTCAAATAGATAACGCCTTCTATTATCAAGTCCAAAACGTGGCTGGAGCGGCACGAAATGTTCTAGGGGCTGATGCTTCGGAAAATGTAACTGTCGGAAGTAGTGCTCTGACTGGAGATTTGAAATTAAATACTGCGGGTGTTGCAAGTGCTGTCGTAGTCCAAGCAACAACCGGCAACATCGGCATTGGAACGAATGGGCCAGGCGACAAGCTTGAAATTGTTGGCGGGTCTATAATCATTGGAAACAATTCTGGATATAAAGCGCGTAGGGCAGCAGGTGGCTTATCGACAATTTTTAGGATAACACCCGATGACACGCTTCAAACATACCTGCCTGCCACGGGCGAGAATTACGAAATTTGGAATGGGGCTGGGACGTCGGTCTTATTTAAGTTACTGGATTCCGGCAACGTCGGCATCGGGACGACGAGTCCCCTTTACAAATTGTCAGTTGAGTATACTAGTGATGGAGATATGTTCCAACTTCTTGACACCGACGGCAACTGCACCTGGAATCCCGAGTCGGGCGGAGTGACGCCAACCTGCTCATCAGACGCTAGATTAAAGACCGACATCGTTGCCGCTATGCCTGAATTACCATACCTCTTGGGTTTGCCTATTAAAGATTACAAAGTTATCGCTTCTGGAGACAAGAAAACTGGTGTAGTCGCGCAAGAACTTCTTGCCGCTGGTTATGATGATTTGGTTTCAATGGGTTCGGATGGATATTACGGCGTGTCGGAGGTTAGTTCGTGGAAGGTGATTAAGGGGGTGCAGGAACTGAACACACGGATAAATGAAATTGCTAGTTCCACTGCCGAGCTTGCCCGAGCTTTTGCTTCAACAAGCATTGACCAAATTATCGCCAGTAGCACGGCCAATGTTATTGCTGACCAAAGTTTTATCTCGCGGGTTACGGAGGCGATTTTAGCGAAATTTGCCGATTGGGGAGTGGCCATCAGTCAAACCCTTACACGGATCGCTAATCTGGTTGTGGGCACTGTGCGGGTGGAAAATCAGCTGTGTGTTGATGATGTTTGTGTTAGTAAAGACCAACTGAAAGCGATGTTGGTGCAGGCGGGCGGGGGCATCACCCCGCCTGACGGCACCCCTCCTTATCAAGGAGTGGATGAAGGGGTGGTTGGTGTCCCGACGATTTTGATTCAAGGAAACAATCCAGCCGAAATTTCTGTTGGGGCGACCTATGTTGATTTGGGGGTGATTGCCCGAGACAGCAATGGACTTGATTTGAGCGTGCATTACTTTGTGAATGGCGCGCAAGTAAGCACGATTTCTCTGGACACTTCCACCAGCACTTCATACACCATTGATTACTCGGCGACGGATAATAATAATTTAACGGCGACGAGCACGCGGGTGGTGAATGTGGGTTCCGGGACCGATACCGCAGGAGCCACGACAACATCAGGCACGGGGACGACTACTCCGCCAATTATTCCACCAATAGAACCGCCACCAACGATAGAAATTCCGGTGGAGACAGCTACGACCACTCCTGATGTGGCGTCCACGACACCTCCAATAATAGAATAATTTGATGAAAAAATAATGAAAAAAATATCACGAATGACGGGGTTAGTGGCAAAAACTCAAGAAAGTCGTGATACGGCGGTAAAATCTACGCGTGATACGGAAATAATTGTTCAAAAACCTGCTGAATTTTGTCCTTATTGTGAGTCCGTGGATTTTGTAAAAAGAGGCGTAAGAAAAAATAAATTTGGCGAAGCGCAATTATATCTTTGCCGTAATCCCGTTTGCGGTCGGACATTTACGGCGCGAGATATCAAAGGTAAAAAATTTCCACTGAGAATAATTATTGATAGTATGAGCTATTACAATCTCGGCTTTACTCTTGAATACGCTTGCGCCTTGGTAAAGAAAAAATTTGGTTCGGCGCCGGACCCGCAAACGCTTTCTGGGTGGATAGAGGAATACAAGCCACTTTGCCGTTATGAAAGATTACGGCCGTGGGCGGTTAAGTATTGTAAACCAGAGGAGACGGTTGAGGTGGTAACAATGGCGCATCGCCAACTTTACCGATTTCGTTATCACAGGGCAAAAACCTATTTGATGTTGGAGGAATTTAGGAATCGGAATTTGAAGCCACTAAAAGAATATCTTGACAGCGTTTCCTCGGAAACCCCGCATCAATATTTCCAAGAAGGGGCGCGGATGTCGGAAATAAAAAGCAAATTTGACAAAGCCGATATGATTGTTAGAAGCAAAGAAAATTTTGCCAATCTGCTTGCCAATTTTGTTTTGAAAGCGGTTACGGAGAATAAAGCGCGGCATGAAGAATTGCAAAGATTTTTTATTGCCAATGATTCTTGTACTGTCGCCACTGAAGTGCCGGTATATATTCGGCGCGAAGATGTGGAGCATATGGAAAATGTGTTGAAGTTTAAAGTGACTGATAATGGATTAATCGAACTAAAAAGAAATAATACCACAGGAGTCAAGTCAAAATCGGCATCGGGACGGCCGGTCCCGATGCCGAAATTATTGACTGGTCATATTGACTTTATACAGATTCGTAACGGTTGCGTTCATTTGCTGGATTACAAACCAAATGCCGCCAAAGAACAGCCGATTGAGCAATTGACCTGGTATGCTATGGCGATGAGTCGGTTGACTGGATTGCGACTTTTTGAATTTAAATGCGGTTGGTTTGACGAAAAAGATTATTTTGAATTTTATCCGCTCCATGTGGTGAAAAAATTAAGTGGAAAAAAGAAAAGATTCGTAAGATTTAAAGATGGTTTAAAAGTAGAGGTGCCGAGAGAGAATATTGAGAGGAAAGCGATTATCGTGTAGATTAATAAAATGTACACTTTTAAACCCAAAAAACCAATTCGCAGTTTTCGCGATTTAGAGGTGTATCAAAAGACGCTTGAAGGCGCGGTGATTTTTTACAAAGATATTAGGCCAGAGTTGGTAAAACTTAAATACGATTTACTGGAAGGGATGACCAATTGCGCTCTCTCAATTCCGCTTTTTATCGCCGAGTCGCACGGTATGCGTTTTTCGGATTTCAAGGTGGCGGTTGTTACACTTGAAAAAGCTATGCTTGGTTGTAATAAAATGATCGTCTATCTTGAGCAGGTGGCCGGCATTTATGGGGCAAAACTTTCTTCGGACTTGATTGAAGACCTGTCTCGGCGTTATATGGATGTGCGCGGTAAAATGTTTCGGTTAGAAAAATCTTGGCAAAAATTTCGGCAGGCAGATGCCCAGATCTCCAAGTTCAAGAAATAGCTAATTTAGCAAATCTGCATTCTGCGCAGGTCAAACCTGCGAATTTCGCAGGTTTGACCTGCGCAGAAATAGGCGAGATAATATAAGTACATTTTTTATGCGAAAAGAACCATTCACAGTTGGAAATTATGTTCACATTTTAAAAAGAGGTGCCAAAAAATTGCCGATTGTAAAAGACGAGAGTGATCATTGGCGTTTTTTAAAAATTCTTCGTCATTTAAATGATGAATATATTTCTGAGCGTTGGGAAGAAGAACTTGAGGAAAATGTAAAAAGGGGTGCGAAGATATTTGATCGACCAATTAATTGGCCAAAACAGAAGCCTCTAACATCCATCCTTTCTTACACATTAATGCCTAATCATTTTCATATATTAGCTAAAGAAACTATCAATGGTGGGATAGCAAAGTTTATGCAAAAGCTCGGCAATAGTATGACTGGTCATTTTAATCTGAAATATGGCGAAGCAGGAAGTATTTTTCAAGGTTCATATAAAGCAAGAACTATCCAAGATGACAAATATTTTCGTTATCTGGCGGTTTATATTATGGTTAAAAATCCAATGGAGTTATATCCAGGAGGTTTAAAAAATGCCCGTGATAATTTTGAAGACGCCTTTCGGTGGGCAATAAATTATCCTTTTTGTAGTTTGGCTGATTATACTGGCAATAGAGAATATTCACTAATTTTAGAAAAAGGGTTGCTAGGCGAGGTTTTTTCTTCGCCAAAAGATTTTAAGAATTTTGCGAAAGATTTTATTTTAGGAAGAGCCGATATTGAAAAAGATGACAATTTCGCAGGTTTGACCTGCGAAATCAAGACAAAACCTGTTAAAAGCTGATTTGTGCTAAAATGGGGCAATGATGGAGAAAAAAATGGAGAAAGGAGAAAAAGAAGTAAGGGCGCGCTTCGCGCCGTCACCGACGGGGTGGCTACATTTGGGTGGCGCGCGAACAGCATTGTTTAATTTTTTGTTTGTCCGCAAACACGGTGGGAAGTTTATTTTGCGGGTGGAAGATACCGACAAAGAACGCGGTAAGCCGGAATACGAAAAAGATATTTTGGAAAATTTGGAATGGTTGGGGATTGAGCATGATGAATTTTTTCGCCAGTCGGATCGGCTGGAGATTTATAAAAAATATTTGCGACAACTTTTGGATTCCGGCGTGGCCTATGTGTCCAAAGAAGAGGGCGGGGAGGGGAAGCGCGATGAAGTGATTCGTTTCAAAAATCCCGGCCAAAAAATTGTTTTCAACGATTTGATAAAAGGCGAGATTGCTTTTGACACCAAAGAGCTTGGCGATTTTGTAATTGCCAAAAGTTTGGACGAGCCGATTTTTCATTTTGCCAATGTGGTGGATGATAGGGAAATGGGAATCACGCACATTATTCGCGGCGAGGACCATATTTCTAATACGCCCCGCCAAATTCTGATTTGGCGGGCGCTGGGAGATGGCGAGCCCGCCTCATCGGCGGGCAAGCAGCCGTTTTACGCTCACATTCCACTAATACTCGCGCCGGATCGTTCTAAACTTTCCAAACGGAAACACGGCGAAAGCGTCTCGGTGGCTTTTTATCGGCAGCAAGAATATTTGCCCGAAGCATTGATAAATTATTTGGCTTTGCTTGGTTGGAATCCGGGCAATGAGCAAGAGATTTTTTCTGTGAAAGAATTGATAGAAAATTTTGATTTGGCAAAAGTTCAGCAGAGTGGCGCGATTTTTGATGTGGAAAAATTGGATTGGATGAATAGGGAACACATCAAGAAAATGCCTAATTACCAATTACCAATTATCAAAAAAATCAAAGAAGTTTTGGGATTGGGGGAAGACACAGAAACAGAAAAGATTTTGGAAAAAATCGCGCCATTGGTGTTGGAACGAATTAGTAAATTTAGCGACATCAAAATTATGGCGGAAAGGGGAGAGCTGGCATATTTTTTCCAAATGCCGGAATACCCCAAGGAACTACTTTTGTGGAAGAAAGATAAAGATGAGGGAAAAACGCGCGCCCGCCTTGGGCGGGCGCGGGAAATTCTGGCAGCGCAAGGTTCAACCTTAAGGTTCAACCTTACAGAATTGATGACACTGGCGGAAAAAGAGGGGAAAGGGGAGGTTCTATGGCCTTTGCGGGTGGCTTTGTCTGGTTTGGAAAAATCGCCTGACCCGTTTACTTTATTGGAAATCTTTGGCAAAGAAGAATCCTTGGCTCGTCTTGACAAAGCAATAAAAATGTTATGACAAAGAATTTCGTAATTTTTTTCTTGGCAGTTTTTTTCTTTGTGGTGCCGTTGGTGGGTAGGGCGGCGACTATTGATGAATTACAAGCAAAAATTTTTGAACGAAGTAATGCTATTGCTGATTTGGAAAAGGAAATTGCCGTTTACCAAGAAAAACTTTTGGTGGCTGGGGCAGAAAAACAGACCCTACAGACGAAAATTAATGAGTTGGAAAATACCAGGAAAAAACTCGCCGCCGAGCTTAAGGTGACAGAAAATCAAATTGCCTCTGCGTCTTTGAGTATTGAAGAATTGGGTTTGGCTATTCATCACAAAGAAGCGGATATTGTGACTCGGCGGCAAGAAATTGCCAGTACCATTCGCCAGATTTATCAATTGGAAGGTAACACCCTTGTGGAAGCTGCCCTTAGTGGAAATTTTTCAACACTTTGGAATGATTTGGAGGCGATGAGTCAGCTTAAGACTGGTGTGGGCGAAGCGTTGGAAGCGATTAAGATACTTAAAGCCGGTTTAGAAATGGACAAAAGATCGGAGGAAGCGAAGAAGAAAAATTTGGTAACTTTCCGTAGCAATTTAACCGACCAGAAATCAATTATTGAATACAATAAAAATCAAACCAACACTTTGCTTTCGGTAACTAAAAGTAAAGAAGCTAATTATCAGAAAACTTTGGCGGAAAAACAGGCGCTTAAGGATGCTTTTGAAAAAGAATTGGCAGATTTTGAATTTGCTCTTAATATTGCCATTGACTCGACGAGATTGCCGGCTTACGGTTCAGGTGTTTTACATTGGCCGTTGGATAATGTTTATATCACTCAAAAATTTGGCACGACGCCGTTTTCCAGCGCTAATCCTGGGGTGTATAATGGTTATGGACATAACGGCGTGGATTTTCGGGCTTCGGTTGGCACGCCAGTCAAAGCGGCGCTGGATGGGGTAGTGAAGGGTGCTGGCGACACCGATCAAGTTTGCCCCAACGCTTCCTATGGCAAATGGGTTTTGATTGAACACAACAATGGCCTGTCAACTTTATATGCTCACTTCTCATTAATAAAAGTCAGTGAAGGAGAGCCGGTGGCGACGGGGGCGGTTATCGGTTACAGCGGGGCGACTGGTTACTCGACGGGACCTCACCTTCACTTTACGGTTTACGCAACTCAAGGTGTGCAGGTGATGGATAGGAAGAGTAAGGTGTGCGGTGGTGTTTATCATATGCCGATTGCCGATCCGAAGGCGTATTTGGATCCACTGAGGTATTTATGAGGACAAATTCTTTTTCGGCACATATTTTTCTGGAGCACGGATAAATTTCTACTGAAATTTTCCTCGTGCTCGCGCCAGTCGCGCTCGCAAGCCTCCAAAAAATATGCACCTTCAACGAATTTGTCTCAGTATTATTAGTATGTAGTTAAAAAATATGAATAAAAATAGGGGAGGGTTTGTAAAAATGATTTTGGCTATAGTTATTTCTCTCGTGATTTTGAGTTTGTTTGGTGTGGACATTGAGGAGCGGATAAAATCGCCGCTGATTCAGAAAAATTTAGGTTATGCCTGGAGTGTCACCAAAGCCGGTTTGGGTTGGGTTTGGGAGAAGGCAAGTGGTTTAATTGGCAAAGATAAGTAGGATATGGCGGCGCAGGAATAATATATAGTCGTGTCGCACAATATACATTTTGAGACGAGACAGCCATCAATCGCGCACCCCTACCCTTGCGCTAGAATTTTTTTGAAACTAACTTTTTTGGTGCTGGGACCCGGGTTTGCACCGGGGACCCTTCGCTCTTCAGGCGAATGCTCTACTAACTGAGCTATCCCAGCGTATAAATAAATTTTTTACTTTATAAACTTTATCTCTTTTTTCCTTTTTAAGCAAGATTTTTAAAATTATTTATGAAAATAAAATCTAACCTAAATTTGCTATCGCCAGTATCTGTTAAAAAGGTTTAATTTTATTTTTCAAGTCCGAGTAAAATTTTTCAACTTCTTCAACAAGCATGTGTTCCGAATAAAATATTGGGATTCCAATCGATGTCGCAAAATTATGTTCCCATGTGCTTCCAACACTTGATTGCCAAAGAGGTAAAAAAACTAACCCATTTATTTTTCTAGATTCTAGAATTGGTTTATAAAAATAATTTAGTAAAGGATAGTCGTAATCTTTATGGTCTTTCAAAATACAATCAAGCCGTCTTTCATATACGATTTGATTGAATACCGAAATTTCCCTTTTTGAGCTTTCAGAAATAAAAGATAATAGACATTCTATGTTGTTTGCGACAGAACCAAAACCACCAGTCGATATCGGTCCAGAAAACAAAATAACAGGCTTTGGCATTTTTGAAATAGCAAATAAAGCGTCGCCTGCTGTTCGTTTTAGGTCATCTTCATACTTTTCGGCATTATCTCTGTGTGATATAGTTGTCATTGAGGTTATTGAGTTATTATTAAACATTCTATCATGGCATCTCTTAAAGAACAGCAGAAAAGACTCTCCTTAAATGTCATTAACTATGATTTGGAAAAGATGTGGGGATCAAATTCGACTATTTCTGAATTAAGAAAAAAGGTTAATTTGTTTTTACCAAAAGATAAATTATATGACCCTCAAGATTTGGAACATCAAACCTTATTCAGATTAACAACTTTTGACCCTAAAGATATTACCGACGAGGTGATTCAGTTTATTATTGAAGAACAACTGAAATTAATTGAAAATCGCCTTGAAAAATCAAATTTCGATTTGGAGTATCTTTTCCGAGGATTAAAAGGAAAATATCATGATCTTAATGTAAAAGATCGACTGGAATTATGTTGGGAAAACGAAAAGTTGGTTGCAAAAAATGCGAACAGGTCTTTCAATGTTGAGTTTAGAATTGTTCACGATGAGAGAATTATTTCGTTATTTTCAAGTGACTTACATTATATACACCGAGACCGTCCCAGAGGAGAGACTTTCGGTTTTTACTTTTCGGGTGATGACATGCCGTGGGCTATTGAAACCACTGAGCCATCGGCCATAGCAAAACAATACAAAAGAGACGCTTTACTTGCGAATGGAATTGATCCAAATAAGGCCATTGAACTGACCCGATTTTATACTTTACCGGGCTCTCCCACTAATGCCATCTCTTTAATGGATGGTTTGGTCGCCAAACACTATAAATCAAAAGGGATAGAAGCTCTTTTTACAACAACCATGCCAATGTATTCAAAGACGAAAAGTACTACTATTGCTGGTGGAATTAATAAGCCACTCTTAGTAAAAGATTTAAGACATAAATTTATTCCCATAAAAATTAAAGAAAAAATCTACTACCAACATGTAACAACAATACCTGAAGATCATCACGAAGTTGATATTATCAAAACTCATCCCAATTTCCCCACTATGTTGGTTGTGGAGGTTTTCAGGACTATAACTCCCCCCAGTTTACATCCACTTCCAGTTTTGGAAGATGGCAAGAAAGTGACTTATGTTGTGCAACGCGACCATTCTCACACGGAACAAGAAATAAAACTTCCCGTATCAGACATTTCTTCAGTTTTGAAAAAGATTAGAAAAATTACCTCTTATTCCAGAACTGAATATATTCGCGATATCGTTTATGGCAGAAAAGAAGATAAAAAGAAAATTCGTCTTCGGATTCTAGATAATTTTGAGTTTCAGAGTATCGACGCTACCAACAAGTATCGAGTTTCTATTGAAAATGGGGTAAAAAAGGAAATTGAGGAAATAGTATATAAGGGAAATTGTTTTGATGAAGCACTTGCCATGATATCTCTTCAAGGAGATTTTGTGGAAGAAAATTCTTACGAGAAGATCAGGGTATTGTTTATAGATAAAACTTCTTCTGAAATAACTCTTGATTTATACCCATTTGGTTGCTGGATTGAAATAGAGGGTAAACCTGAAGATATTCATAAGATTGCTTCTGGTCTTGGCTATTCGCAAGGTGATTACATCACAATGAGCGCTGATGATTTGTACTTGGAATGGCACAAAAAACATAATCTACCAGAAATGTGGGATGTAAGGTTTGGTTTGAGTGGAAAGAAATAGTATTTACCATTAGACCAAAAAATTAATAAAAAATCCCCCCGATGAGCATCGGGGGGTGATAGTTAGGTCAAGGTAAGGCCTTGACTTAGCGAGCCGTTTCTCCGCTTGTCGCGGGACGAGCTCTAAAGAACATTCTCGGAGCGAGAACTAGATTGTAGTACCAAACCGCAATCCCGTTTGTGTCCGAGATAACTGTTCCAACGATGTTTGTCGTCGGAAAGCTTGGCATCGGAGAACGCTCCAATGTGTAAGCGCTTCCGGACAAAATGCCGGAAAACGCGATTTTCAGCAGTCCGTTTTCAGGACCGCTGATGGAGAGTTGTGGCGGGATAATCTCCCGCTTCACACTGTTGGCGAGATTCCACTCGGTGCCGTCGGTCCGACTTTCGTCGTACCAGACGGTAAAGGTGGCTTTCTCTCCCGTCTCTTTGGCAACCTTGGCGGCATCTAAGATTGTCTGGGTGCTTACATAGATGAACCCATTGTTTTGATTTCCTGGGAAACCAGTCGGATTGCCACCATTTTTTGTTGGAATGTATCCACACACTGGTCCCAAGTAATCCACCCACTTGATTCCTTTACCGATTGCTGGAATTCCAGCGTATCCTGAAGTCCAGTTTGCCGACAAGTTAAACGCTTCTGCCGGAATAACCGGTTTGCCGTTCAATCTCGGAAAATAGAACATCGGGGACTTGGCTATCACTTGGGTTCCAAGAACTTGGTTTATGCCCCAAAAACCATTCGGAGCAAAAGTGCAGGAAATCCCATCGGAGTCATACCACGCCTCCCACGTAATCATCACATAGTAGGAATTGGTTCCAGGGTCATCGCCCGCAAGAAAACTGTTCAAGTAGGACGAAATCTTGTTGGAAGTTACCCCTTCAAGATCCCAACTTGCTACCTTCCATCTGTATAATCCAGTGTTGGCGGAAACATCAACAGGGTTGTAATTTCCGTTAACATTCAACACATAGAGATTGATCCGGATTTTGTTGATCTCCGCGCGTTTGTAGGACACGATGTCCACTTCCGTTGTTGGAAGCCAGTTAACCCGATTTGGGTAAATAGCGGCGGAAGCGAAGAGCGCCCCTGCCACTAAAATAAAGGCAAAAAACACTAATCTTTTCATAGCTTACTCTCCTCCCATTGTTTGTTGTTGACAAGCATCTTCTATCGTAATGATACAACAAAAAGAAAGCTAAAGCAACAACAGAACATTTTTTAAGACAAAAGTCAATATTCTCGGTAGAAGAATGAGAAAGCGTTGACTGTTAGCTCTACTGTCGCGTATTTAGGCACTACCCCATCCCCCACCCCCTTGATTTTTAGAATATATTTTCCGCCATCAATAGGACTAATCTCATTAGATTTAATAGTCAGTGTGGAGCCAGTTAGATATTTATTCTTATCAAGATTGTCGTATGAAAAGTTAGGAATAAATTTTGCTATTTCAATTGTCGCGCCGTTTTTTGTGACAGACTCAAGAGATAATTGGACATTTTTGTCAAAACCATCACTTGGGTTGATTGTTATAGTTGTAGCTGTGGAACTTTTACCAGCAGTGCTACCAATGGAAGTTATTTTGATTGGACCAGTGGCCGATAAGCTAAAATCAGGAATTACAAGAACAGGAGTTGTAACATTTTTTGTCGCTGAAAGTGATGTTAACAATCCCGTTCCGCATAAATTGGTTGTGGAGGTTTCTAATTGGTATGTATAATTAGTGTTGGCACTTAAATTATCATCAGTGCATTTGTTTATGTTTTTGTCGCTACAAACAGTGAATTTATCGTTGGGATTAGTGCTCCATCGCTTAAGGGTATAAGTTAAATCAAAAACAGGGTCAATATTAGGTTTGGTCCATTCTACTTTAATGGAGGAAGAATCTTGCGCCGTTGCGGTGATTGGCACGACGGGTGGTTTGACGCAGACATTTACTTTTTCAAAGTCATACGACAATCCCCCATCCTTTTCACAACTGAATTTAAACTCGTATTGGTTTTTAATTAGCGAGCCTGCAGCATATTTATCACCCGAAGCTTTAAAGTCATTATAATAAAGTGCTTGGACTTCATTTGCCGTTAGTGCTCTATTGTATATGCGGAAATCATCAATACTTCCGTTGAAATATCTTTGCGCCCAAGCGTAATAACCAGCCCCAATCCATAGATTGTTTGTTCTATTTTGAAATGCATCACTAACACTACTATGACTGGCTTTTTCAATTCCATTTATATACATTTTTGCCTGTTTTGCTGGGCCATTATACGAAATTACAAAATGAGTCCAAGTATTGTTTGGGAATGAATTAGAAGGGGAATACATTTCTATTGCCCCCCTGCTCCCAGTAGTATTCCAATACACAAACCGGACAGCATTTGTCCCGTCTGTCATAAAAGTATATTCCCAATTGGGGTTTGGTTTACCGAATATAACTTTAGATGCCGTAAATGATGGGGTCTTTGCCCAGACACTAAAAGTAAAACTTTCATCTTTGCTAAAACTAAAATCTTTTGTATCAACATAATTAGTCGTTCCGTTGAAAGACAAGGCGCCATCAAACTCCCCTGCTGTGGCAGTCGCGCCATTTACTGTTCCATTATTGTCACTACCAGAAAAGTCGGGCGCTGTGCCGTCGTCAAATTTGTAATAAGCTAAAAGATTCGAGGATGTTGGATAGACATAAGCTGGGTTAATAATAGGCGTACTGACAAGCCATGTTCCAATTCCCCCATTCCAGCCGGAGTGCGTTGGAATTGAACTTGGCGTACAGGAATTCCAACCACTACCAATGGGAGTTAAACTTACCAAACCATCAACCAAGCTACTGTTGTATTCCACCACACAAGCAGGAAGATAGTCTGATATACCGGAACAAGACAAAGATACAGATGACTCGTTAGACAGACATTCTTTAGTTGGATTAGCCCAAGGAACACTTTTTACTTTTATGCTTTCTCCATTAGGATACACCGCTGAAATTTCATAGCCGTAACCAAGATCACTTTTGCTGACTAAACCTTTATCAAGATACACCACCTTTGTTGCTCCAGAAGTCGGCTGTTCAACGGTAACAGGTGAAGTTTTTTCGGCTGGAGTTGTCGGTATTCTATATAATTTATACTCTTTTGCTGTTTGAATCTTATCCCACGAGATTTCCAGCGATGCGCTTGTCGCACTTGTTCCATTACAAGGCCCTTGTACAACAGTAACATTCGTCGGCGCGGGCTTTGTTGATTCCGTTACCGTCAAATTAAAAGTGGTGGAGTGGGGGATGCTGGTTGGTGGAGGAGGAGCTAATGTGATTTTACGACAATACAAACTACCAGTTCTGGAAAAATTTATACCAACATTATCAAGATTGAATCCAACTAAAACCGATTCATTTGGACAAGTCCCCCAAGTCATTTGATAGGGACTTTCAATTACATATTTATTCGGGTACTTCGTGACAGTTTCCAAATTTACTGTTCCACCTTGAAACTCACGACAATATAAACTACCGGTTTTTTTATAATCGTCACCCATATCATCAAGATTGAATCCAACTAAAACCGAACCGCTTGGACAAGTTGATAAATCAATCTGATTTGGACTTTCAACCACAAACTTATTTGAGTGTTGAGTCACGGGTCCCAAATCTCCTAAATTTGCAGATGTTCCCCAACAATACAAACTGCCAATTTTTTTATAATTATCACCCATATTGTCAAGATTGAAACCAACTAGAGCCGAACCATCTAGGCAAGTTGACGAAACAAAAGGGCTCGAACTCGGACTCTCGATCACATACTTACCTGTATATTCCTTGATAGTTCCCGAATAGACAACACTGATATTTGTCATAGAGAAGTTTGTTTTTGCACCACTGGTAACTGAAACTTCTAAATATCCACTTGCAAATGTTGGTGTAAATACATAAGAACGAGTTCCGGTTTGCGCAACAATATTCAATCCAGAATTTTGTGGATATGTATAATTGCTTCTGCCATCTCGACCACTAACCAATCGAATATTAGGAGCAGTGCCTGAATTGAGAGTAAGTGTATAGGTAAGTGTGTATGGTTGGCCCTCGTTAAGATATATAATAGGGTTTGAAACAGCGCCACCTGCTGTATTTGGCGGTCCTGAAGTTTCAACTGCTTGAATGATATTATTACCACTCGAATTTAATGTATTGTAAGAATGGGGACTACCATTGACAAAAAAAGTAATAAGATTTGTCCCCGTTTGACTATTCACCGGAACAGCAAAAGTAATCAGCCCCACAAATATAAATGTAATGACGTAAAGGATGATAAAAAAGTTTTTTCTGTTTGTGAACATAATTAATTGGCAACACATTTATAGACCCGTTTATACCCCATAGAACCAATACTTACCCCTTTATTTTCACCCGACCCGCCACCACAGGGTGTCTCGAAGTAGCTGTATATGCAGGTTGAATTTACACCAATGTTTGAACAACTAACGCCATTTCGAATTACTGAATTAGAAGTGCCATTATATTCTGGTTCTACCGGACTATTCAGAATATCGTCACACGAGAATTCATATCGACAAATTCCATCACCATTGAACGAACTACCACTGATTAGATTCCATATCCCTGCGCCAGATGGGGCGAGAGCATTAGATATTCCGACGACGGTAATAGGATATACGCCAGCGGGAGTTGAGGGGTCTGTTGAGATAGTTATTGTTGGCGCGCAAGGCGGAGTGCAGGAAGCAGGTGAAAAAGATGCCGAGCTATTTGGTGGCAATCCAGAAACATTAAAAGAAACTGGAGTTGGAGTTCCCGATGTTGGGGTTGGGGTGGTAGTTATTGTATTTGAAACCGAACTACCCTGAACTACACTTTTATCTCCACTTGAAAGCGAAAAGTCAAATGCGGTTTGCGCAAAAATATAGGGAGCGCCGATAAAACTTACCACAAAAACAGCAATGGAAATTATTGAGAGCAAAGCCGGGTGAATTTTTTTTATATCTTCCATAATTTTATTATATCATACATTATTTAGATTATTTAGGGGGTAGACGATGTCGTGAATCGTCCTGTGGATAACCTTGAATCATTTTAAGGACTGATAAATATCTTTACGATGACCAATTGCAAACAAGACAACATCTTGTTCCCTTAAACGAAATATTCCTCTACATACACGCGTAATTCTAAAAGAAAAAACTTTGTCGGTCGGAAATCCTTTTAATTTTTTAGTGTGAAGTTTTGGATGAAATATATTCTCTGCCAACAACTTCTCTCGAGAAGAGAGCAAATTCTGATCTTTTTTTGGCAAAGAAGCCGCACTTTTTTTGTAATTCTTTGTTTTTAAAAGAATCATATCGTTTTAAAATTCTTTCAAGGACGCTTGATACGCAGAAAGTATATTATTTTTATTGGTATATATATCTAAGTTCTCCGTAGGTATTTTAGAAATTGTCATACCTTGATTAATAATGAATTGCCTTAAAGACGCATTGATAATATCTGTCAAAGAAAAACCGAGGTCGCTGGCCAGTTCCTGCGCTTGTAATTTAAGATTTTTTTTAGTTTTTATTAACATTGTCGTATCCATATCTAAAAGTATATACAAACGGAT
The DNA here is from genome assembly GCA_041662545.1 of Minisyncoccota bacterium. Classification (GTDB taxonomy): domain Bacteria; phylum Patescibacteriota; class Minisyncoccia; order Phycocordibacterales; family DSPV01; genus 2-02-FULL-44-35. Next base: position 48,049 of record JBAZSH010000004.1, on the reverse strand, counting down.
AATCAATGTCAAGACCTACCATTTGGGGATATCTATTTCCCATTCAACGCTTTTAAAATTTTTACTTTTTCCTCGTCGGTAAAATTATATTGAGAGGTTTGAGCCCCGCCATACTTTTCAAGAATATTTATTTTTTCTTCGCGGGTCAAGGGTGCCTGGTTGACGGTGTTTATTCTTGCCAATAACGATGTTCTATTGTTTTCCATTATTACCTGAGGATTTTTGCTAACATTGGTGCTGGTGAAAAAATATATGACAATGGCAACGGTCAGAATCAAAACGATGATTCCGACAACAAGCGAAACCGGCTTGTCAGTTTTTTGTTCAGTTGATGTTGGTTCCATTAATTTAATTATATTATATCTCAATGCTTTTTAAAAACCTAGCAAGTTTTGGCTGGTGGTGCGAATGGTGTCAACGGTGTCGCCGACGCCGCTGTAAACTTCTTTGAGTTGGTCTACATAGGGTTGAATGAGCCAGTAGGCGCCGAGGGACATACCAATAATTGCCACCCAATAAATAATTTTGATCGCTCTCCCCCATCGGTGACTGCGGTAAAGGCGGGACACTTTGTCGTTGGTGTCTTTTGCCAATTCGTAAGTTCTTTCCAAAATTTCTTTTTCTTCGTCGGTCATATTGTTTATGAAATGCCTTTTTCGGCATATGTCTCGCGGGGCACGGATAAATTTTTACTAAAATTTTCCTCGTGCTCGCGCCAGTCGCGCTCGCAAGCCCCCGCTCAATATACGCCTTCAACGACATTTCATAATCTAAAGTATATTATGATAATTTGTAAAAGAAAAGCCCCGATGTTTACATCGGGGCTTGAATCGCACTTGTCAGTTGGGCTTTAGCCCTTGCCGCCGTCGGTGGGGCCGGTGTAGATATTGTTGGGCTTTCCGAAGTTGGTCCAGTTGAACCGGATTCGGAATTGTCCGGCTGGGAACAACACCTTCGGCGGGTCGGTCATCTCATTGTTCAAGACGACTGTCGCCGTTTCTCCACTGTCCTGGCGAGTTACTTCCATTGACACAGGTCGCTCAAAGATGGTTTTCCCATCCATTTGGACAATCCCGAGGACATCAATGACGATGTACTGAGGGGCGGTGGCTTCCAGAAGAACCGAAGGCCGTTGCCATGTCTCAATGATTTTCACCCTAGTCGGCTTCTCGCCGGTTTTGTAGACATAGTGGCCGTCCACTTTCCACGCCGCCGACTCGTGAGAACCGACTGGCACTTCGCCGGTCGGACTGGCGAGGTCATAGGTAACCAACGAACCGTCCTGGAATTTCACAGCCAGGATGCCATTTGGCGCTCCTGCAAACCAGGGATTGAGCTTGGGTTGTCCATTGTTGATGTCCAATGACTCGCGCCGTGCCGTCTTGCCATCTTCATCCAAAGCGAGAACCTCTGCGGAACTCACATTGGAGAGAGGGAGCGGAATGCTCTGCATCCAAATGTTGTACTGTGGCTTGCTGACTTTGAGGTCAGCCAGCGTGTAGCTGGCATTGCCGAAGAACAACATATTTGGATTGTTGTCGTTGCCGAATTTGGCGTCGTAAAGATAGACATAACCGGAGATTTTGTCCTCGGGATTTGTCAGTCGATAGACGAACTCTGCGTTGAACAACTTGTCCAATATTTGCTCGCCGTAGGCGCCGGTTGCGTTGGTGTAGTTGATGTTCCCAACCCAGTTCCAGTCCAGCGTCGGAGCATTGACGCTCCTCGTGCCGAACCTGGCGATGTCGAGCGCATAGTTGCGCAGGGCATCTTGGGATTGGATCATCGGCAGGGCGGTGATGACCGGACTGCTTCCACCTCCTCCGCTACCACCACTGGTGGGCGGATTGGGCGGATCTTGAGCGTAGGCGCTGAAGGCGATGATGGTGAAGGCAATGAACATTGCCACGATTGACTTGATTGCTGTTTTTTTCATACTGCTGTTTCTTTCTGTTTGTCTGCGTTTCTGTTTTTTTGTTGTTTACTGACTGACCGACTACCGAATCTTGAACGAGGCACCTTTGTCTCGCACAATGACTGAACCATCAGCATTACTGATGACTTTCTCCGCCTGCGCGGAAGAAACTGCATTGGTCTCAACGACCTGTTGTTCCGCTGCCCTTTCTTTTGGAGCAATGGAGCGGCAAAGCAGTAGTATAACTACCGCCAGCCCCAACACTACCGTTGTGACGATTTTGTGTTTTTCTATCATATGTCAATGAACGGAATAGGCCCTAAAAGGCCTTTTGTTTACTACCTAATATCCTAGCATAGTGTGATTTATCTGTCAAGTGCCCTCACCAAGAATTGAACTTGGATCTGCGCGTTAGGAGTGCGCCGTTCTATCCGTTGAACTATGAGAGCTAGTCACTATTTAATTTTTAATAAGTCCAAAAGGAGAGCTTTGTTGAAACCGACGATAATTTCATCACCCACTTGAATTACCGGCACGCCCATTTGGTCGCTTTTTTCTACCATCTCTCGCCTTTTTTCCAAATCATTGCCCACATCAAATTCTTCATATTTGATGTTATGCTCATTAAAAAAATCTTTCGCCAGTTTGCAATACATACACGAGGCGGTGGAGTAAATTGTTACTTTTTTCATAATGCGGAGATTATAGCAAATTATTTTGCGGAATGCGAGAATCGGACTCGCGTCTAATGCTTGGGAAGCACTCGTTCTGCCACTAAACTAATTCCGCTCTAGGCCGAAAAACTTTAAGATCGGTTGCCAAATTCCCGTCCGTTTTTCCGGAGTTTCAGTTGGTTTTTTTTGTTCATCATCAATAATTACTATTAACTGCTCGCCGTCTTGGGCAACTTGATATTTTTGTCGAATTTCTTCCTTAATCCCCTCTTCGGTTTTTAATGCTGTCGTGGTTTTTTCCAAGGTCGTTTTTTTATTTTCTATTGTCGTCAATTCTTTTTCTATCAACGCTAAACTGGCTCGGCTGTCTTGATATCGGCCATAAATATTGAAGGCTGCTCGACCGGCGAATATCACCAAAATTATCATAATCGCGGTTTTCCATTGGGCAAAAAAGATTTTTTTGATTTTTGGTAACATATTATTGATATTTTGTAATCCAAGATAATATGATATCATAAAAAAATGACGATGCTTTTTTCCCAACAGAATAAAAAAAGAATCAGGATGGTTTGGATAGTGCTTGGTATTCTTGTTTCAGTCAGTATGGTTTTGCTTTACACCCCGATTTTTTAATAGTGGTTAATCCTTCTTTATCATCTTCAGAAAAACCGAGGGCGGGATGTTTACTCTGCCTCTACCCTGCTCCTTCAGGCGCTTTTTGCCTTCTTTTTGTTGCTCCCAAAGTTTTCTTTTGCGAGTGATGTCGCCACCATAAAGGTAGCCGGTAACATCTTTACGCAGGGCCTTCAAAGTTCGTGAGGCGATAATTCGGCCGAGGGCTTTGGCTTGGATTTTGGTGGTGAACATTTGTCTCGGCAGAATTTTGTAAAGTTTTTCCACCGCCGCGTCAGCTTCTTCTTGAAGTCGGAGACGAGAAATGATACGAGCGAAAGCTGGCACTGGTTCTTCGGCAACTAAGATTTCCATTTTGACAACATCGGCCTCTTTTGGCTCGGTGATTTTATATGACAATGAAGCAAAGCCAGCCGTGGCACTTTTAATTTCATCAAAAAAGTCGCGCATTAATTCTCGCAAAGGCATATCCAATTCCAAAGAATTGCGATTGCCGCCGAAGGTTTCGGTTTGTATGACTATCGCCTCGTGGCGATGAACCAATTGAATAATTTCACCAAGATAATCAGCCGGTGTGATGATTTTAACTTTTGCCCAGGGCTCATAAATTTTTAGAATTTCGCCGTCGTTGGGAAATTGGCTAGGCGAGTAAATGGTTCGCTTTTTATTTTTCTTGTCCAAAATTTCATAGGTAATGGAAGGCAGAGTGACCACCAATGACAAATTAAATTCTCGACGAAGGCGCTCGGCAACAATTTCCAAATGGAGCATACCAAGAAAACCGCAACGAAAACCTCGCCCTAAAGTTCCCGAAGATTCTTCTTCATAAGAAAAGGAAGAGTCCGATAAACTCAGTCGCCCCAATGCTTGGCGTAAATCATTCCAATTGTTTTGGCTTTCTGGATAGATGGAAGCCCAGACGACCGGTTTGGGCGCAAGGTAACCTTCGAGCGCCAGCAAATTTTTATCGGCAGATACAACCGTGTCTCCGACTAAAGCTATGCCCGGTTCTTTGATGCCGGTGGTGATATAGCCGATTTCTCCAGCCGTCAGTGTTTCAGTTGGTATTTCCAATGGTGAAAAAATCCCGATCTCAATCGGTAAAAATTTTCTTTTGCTGGCAACGAAAGCCAGCTTATCTTTTTTGGAAATTGCGCCACCAAAAACCCGCAGATAAACAGTAACGCCGGTGTGGTTTGAATATTTGAAGTCAAAAATTAGACCGCGGAAATTTCCAGAGTCGTCGGTTTTTAGGGTTTTTGGCGGAGCCCGCCTATCGGACGGGCAGGGCACTTTTTCAATGATAACTTTCAGCAACTGTTCTACTCCTTCTCCTGTTTTACCTGATACTTCCAAAATTTCTTCCACAGAACAATCTAAAACTTTTGCCAACTCCGTTTTAGTTTCTTCAATTAGAGCGAGAGGAGAATCAATTTTAGTGACAACGGGAATAATTTTGAGCCCCGCTTCGCGCGCCATTTCCAAAGTAGTTAGAGTTTGCGCTTGCACGCCTTGAGTAGCGTCCACCAACAAAATCGCGCCTTCCACTGCCCGCAAGGCCCGCGATACTTCATAGGAAAAATCAATGTGCCCCGGCGTATCAACTAAATTCAAAATATAATTACCATAGATCATCCGGACCGGTTTCATTTTTATCGTAATTCCCCTTTCTTGTTCCAACTCCATTCGGTCTAAAACCTGATCAGTCATTTTTCTTTTTTCAATGGTACCGGTCAACTCCAAAAACCGATCAGCCAGTGTGCTTTTGCCGTGATCAATGTGAGCGATAATACAAAAATTGCGGATGTTGTTCATACTATCTTACTTGCCAGTTATTTTGAGAGACGGTGGCGGTAACTTTTCCCATAATTTTATTGGCTTCAGTATCGGTTAGGGTGCGGTCTGGCGCTTGAAAAATTAATCGAAAAGCTAGAGATTTTTTGTCGGCTTTTTGATATTCGTCAAAAAGATAATGATTAATTAGTAAATTTTTTTCTTTGCCAATTCCCTTTTCAATTGTCATCCAGAGTTTTTCGGCTGTAACATCTGTTGGCACAAAAACCGCGATATCGCGAACGATAAAAGGATAGAGTGAGAAAGATTTAAAGGTTGAACCTTTCTGCTCTTCAAGGTTTAACCTTGTTGTCTTTGGTTCAGGAAGGTTTTCTATCAGCGCGCCAAGATTGATTTCCAAAATGTCATCGCGACTCGAGGTGGTAATCTTTTCGCCGAGAATTTTTTCCAAAGCAGTTTTGGCTTCGGCAAAATCGTTGAGTGCCAGATGGGTCCCCTCGCCATTTTTTGGGAACACTCTACCGATTTCAAAAATTTTTACCTTTTTCAAACCCAAGAGTGGCGCATTGAGCGTATTTAATTTTAAATTGATAGCTAGTTGGTCGGCGAGTTGGGTTCGCAAAAAAGCTTTATCGGAAGCTAGCGGTTTTTCTATTTCTAAATCCCCTTTCGGCCGAAAAGAAGAAGTCATAATTTCGGAGAAGCCCAATTCCATTAAAATTTGTCGGATGCGATTTTCCCAGTAAAAATTTTTATTAATTTCTGGTTTTGTTTTACCGGGTGGCAATTTTTCCGCTGGAATTTTATCATAGCCATAAAGCCGGCCGATTTCTTCCACCAAGTCCTCGGGAATTTGTAGATCCATTCTTTCAGCTGGAATAATACTGTTGACAATATTAAGTCGCGCTAGAATATCCGCGATTTCTTTTTCGGAAATTTTTACACCAAGTTTTTGGGCGACAAAATCAGGAGAAACTTTAACGATTTTCTGTTTTACCGGTTTGGGATATTCATCTACTAATTCACCGAATTTGGCGTTGGGCGAAACTTCAGCAATTAATGTCGACAATTCGTTTATTGCTGTCTCGGCAATGGCTGGCGAAAGGTCATTTTCAAAACGCTTGGAGGCATCAGTTTGGAGATTCAATTTTTGGGCGGTTTTTCTGATGAGTGTTGGATTGAAATTAGCTGATTCCAAGATTATATTTTTCGTTTTTTCTGTTACTTGGGTTTTTTTACCACCCTTGATACCGGCGATTGCTAGTGGCCCTTCGTCATCTGCGATAATTAAAATTTCTGGGTCAAGGACAATTTCTTTATCATCCAAAGTGATAATTTTTTCGCCTTTTTTTGCCCTACGAATTTGAATGGTGCCTTTTACTTTGTCAGCATCAAAAGCGTGAAGTGGTTGATTCATATCAAACATTACGAAATTTCCCGCGTCTACGATGTTATTTATTGAACGCTGACCAACGGAAGCCAACAGTTTTTTTATCCAATCTGGTGAAGGTTCAACCTTCACACCCTCTATCTGGCGGCCGATGTAACGGCGACAGTCAGTGAGGTTATCAATTTCTATTTTCAAAAGCTTCAATTTACAGATGTCAGATGTCTGTAAATGACGGATGTCTGACATCCGTAAATCTGGTTTTGCCGCCGCCAATTCTCTAGCGATGCCACGATGGCAAAGCGCGTAATGGGCGCGGTCGGGCAGGACTTTCACATCCAGAACAAAATCTTTTTCTTCTGTCCCTAGTTTGTCGAGGGATTCAACGCTCTCAATTTCAAAAGCACTGAATGTTAAAATTTCAGCCACCTTTTCTGCTGTTGGTAGTTTTTTTTCAAAATATCTCTGAAGCCAGTTATAGGAAATAAGCATAGATTTATTCTAAAACTGATTTACTAATCGCAAATCACCGGAGTAAAGCTGGCGGATGTCGGGGACACCATATTTGACCATAATCAATCGGTCAATAGTGCTGCCAAAAGCGAAACCGGTATAACCTTCCAAGCCGACCGACTTGAAAACATTTGGATGAACTAAACCAGCGCCAGCCATCTCTAACCATTTGTCGCCGTATTTCACATCCACTTCTACCGACGGTTCGGTGAAAGGAAAAAAACTTGGCCGTAATCTAATTTCCGCGTTTTGGCCAAGATATTTTTTGAAAAAATAAAGCAGAGTCCATTTGAGTTGCGCCAGCGATACTTCCTTGTCAACATATAATCCCTCGCATTGAAAGAATTGGGCTTCGTGAGTGGCGTCGGTGGCTTCATTGCGGAAAACTTTACCGGGCACGATGATGCGATAGGGTGGCTTTATACCCTCTTTGATTTTTTGTTCCATATAGCGGATTTGTACCGGGCTTGTGTGAGTGCGAAGCAATCCCCCATCCTTTAACCAAAAGGTGTCCTGCATATCGCGCGAAGGGTGATCTTTTGGTACATTCAAGGCGTCAAAATTATGCCACTCGTCTTCCAGTTCTGGCCCTTCGGCCACAGCAAAACCGAGCTCGTTAAAGATTTCGCTGATTTGCAAAATTGCACCAGAAATCGGGTGAATATGGCCGTTCGGTTGCTTTTTATCCATACAGAAAATATATCAGAAAATTTTATTGTTAGCCACCTCTCGGACTCGAACCGAGGACCTTCGCTTTACAAAAGCGTTGCTCTACCAACTGAGCTAAGGTGGCATTAAAAATCAGGAGTTTCCTTGTGAGGCAGATGATTTTTGTAATCAGTGATGTCTTTGAGGAAAAATGAGGCCGTGCCCCTCGGCTTATTTAGATTGTGATAACGAACCTTTCTTGTCAAGATTTCATTTAGTCGGCGGATTTTTATTTGAGCCGAGAGCAAAAACTTCTCTATTGTTCGCAGGGTTAAAATAGTCAAAAGTCCGAGGCGGCGGATATTCAGGTGGCCAGTCAAATTGTGTTTTGTGCCGTCAGCAATTTTTTTGACGACTGGTTCGGCGGTGGCGCTGAATCGTGCCAATATTTTTACACTACTGTTTTGTTCTATTAACTTTAATGCCACCATCAAAGCGATTAAGGCAAAAGAGCTGTAGAAAACTATTAGGATAGTAATCATATTGACTTATTTTACCGAAAATCGGGCAAAACGGCCAATTGCTATTTTTTCGCCAAATTTTTGGATTGCCGCATCAATTAATTCTTGGATTGTTATGTCCTGATTTTTAATGAATGACTGTTCCAATAACACCCGTTCTTTAAAGTGGGCGTTTAATTTACCTTCCAGAATTTTGCTGTGGATTGCTGTTGGTTTGTCTTTGATTTCATCAGCAAACAATTCCTCCACTTTTTTAAGTTCGCTTTCAGGCACATCGGCGCGTTTCAAGAATTCTGGATTAGAGGCAGTTATGTGCATGGCAATATCGTAAGCGATTTTTCGAAATTCTTCATTATTGGAAACGAAATCGGTTTCCGAAAGCAATTCTACCATTGCTCCGACGGCGGCATTATTGTGAACATAAGCGGCTACGGCACCAGCGCCTAGGGTGCGATCTTTCTTTTTAGCGGCGATGTCTCCACTTTTTTTGCGGAGAATCAATAGGGCTTTTTCGTCGTCGCCCTTAGCCTCTTCCAGCGCTTTTTTACATTGCATTACCGAAACACCAGTCGTGTCGCGCAGGTTTTTTATTTGTTCATTAGTTATTGGCATCAGTTTTTTTGTTTTTTCCTTGCCTATAGGCGTTAGCAATTTCATTGACAAAAAACGAGACACTTTTGATGGAACTATCATTGGCGGGAATGGGATAATCAATTTCGGAGAAGTCGCAGTCGGAATTTGCTAGAGCAACCACGGGGATTTTTTTACGATGGGCTTCAGCTACGACGGTCTTTTCTTTGGCTGGATCAACAACGAACACCGCTTTAGGTATGGTAGTCATTGTGGTCAAACCACCAAAAAGTTTCTCTAGATCATCTAATTCTCTGTCCAAAAGCAATTGTTCTTTTTTTGTGTATTTAGCGAATTCACCACTTGCTCTTTTGGTTCTCATTTCCAAAAGTTTATCCACTCTTTTGCGGATTTCACCAAAGTTTGTGATTGCACCACCAATCCAGCGGCCGGCGACAAACGGTTGGCCGATTGAGCTGGCAGCATTTTTTATGGCGTCTCTCGCCTCAAATTTACCACTGACCAACAGGAGCATTTCACCCCGACTGGCCATTTCCGATATAAAATTTTTAACATTTTCTAAACAGGTTTTGGTTTTCTCCAAGTCAAAAATTTCTACCGTGTTTTTAGCGCCGAAAATATAGGGTTTGGCCGAAGGGTGACGACGGGTTTTGGACAAGGCGAAATGAGCGCCGGCCTCAAACATCGCTTCAATTAGCGGGTCGTTTATTTTTACTGATTTTTCTTTTACTGGCTTCATAGTCGAGCAGTTTAACATTAAGCTAGCGAAGCGGCAAGTTGTTCTACGATTGATTCTAAGCCACCGTTTAAAATTGCTGCAATGTTGTGCCAGCTTTCTTTTAGGCGGTGGTCGGTAACGCGATCCTGAAGGACATTATAGGTGCGAATTTTTTCCGAGCGGTCAGCCGTGCCGATTTGGTCTTTGCGGTTTTTGGCAAATTTTGCCGCATCTTCCCTTTCCTTTAAGTTTTCCAGTTTAGCCGATAAAATTACCAATGCTTTTTCGCGGTTTCGCGCTTGACTTCTTTCCGAAGTGGAACGCACATCAAGGCCAGTCGGTTTGTGAATTAAGCGAACAGCGGTCTCCACTTTGTTGACATTTTGGCCACCTTTACCACCGGCTCGGGAAAATTCCATTTCCAAATCAGCAGGATTGATAGAAAAATTATTTTTTTTTCGCAATGGCAAGACCGCCACTGAAGCAGTAGAAGTGTGGACCCGGCCAGTTTTTTCCGTTGCTGGCACCCGTTGAATGCGATGGACGCCGGTTTCCCAGCGTAAATTTTTGAAAGTGTCTTTGCCACGAATTTCAAAGACTGCCTCTTTAAAACCACCTAAGGCGCTTTCTGATTTGTAAACCGGTGTCCATTGCCAATTATTTTTGGCGGCGAATTTTTGATACATTATTGCCAATTCTTCGGCGAACAATGCCGCCTCTTCCCCACCGACGCCGGCTCGGATTTCCATAATCATTTCGTTTGGGAATTCTTCCTCAGTTTTTTCAACGGCAACAATTTCGGCAATTTGTTTTTCAAGTGCTTCTTTTTGGATTTGGATATTTTTTAATTCTTCTGTTGCCAGGTCGCCCATTCCTTTATCAGTTTTTGCCAATGCTAAAACTTCCTCTTCTTCTTTAGCGAGTTTGTCTAAGGTCTCGGCAAGATAAGCCGTTTTGGGATTGGTTTTGTAGTCCATTTAAGATTTGGCTTTCGGTTTTTTTGAAACCGCTTTCGCCTGTCTGGCTTTGAATTTATGGACTCGGCCAGCCGCGTCAATGCTTTTATCGCCACCAGTATAGAATGGATGGCAGGCGCTACAAATTTCCACATGAATTTTTTCCATAGTGGAGCCAACGGTGAACTTATTGCCACAAGCGCAAGTCACTTCGGCTTTATCAAAATATTTTGGATGAATCTCTTTTTTCATAAAAACACATTATCAATTCGCATTCAGAATGTCAATTTGGCGTTGGTATTTGTCGGCTAGGTCCATCACATCATTACCATAAAAAGCGTAAGCCGATTTGGTGGCATTTGTCCAACCAGCAAGATAACGAAGAGCGGCAAGGCGTTCGGCGGCATAAGTTTTTTTATCGGCGCCATTATCCGCCATCAGTAAACCCGTGGCCATAAAAGCGTCCTCCGGCAACCAAGGATTGGGAGGATTATGGCCAGTCGCCGAGGCGATGCGGTCTTCATATAAAATCCAAGTGGAAGGAATAAATTGTGCTGGCCCCATAGCCCCTCCATAACCATACCAGGGTTTTTTAGAAACTGGCATAGCGTCTGGGTTTAAGCCAAGTCGAGAGGTAATGTCCAAAAATGGCACAGTATCGCGTGGCGCTTTCATATCTACTTTCCAATTGCCCGTGCCGACATTTTCACCGAGATTGGATTCTTCGGCGATGATTCCAAGAATTAATGCTGCCCGAACGCCGGTCTTTTGCGAAACATGAGCTGCGTATTCATAAGCTTTTTCAAAAGGAATTGCCGCCGATCCACGCAAGGCGAATAATTCTGCTCTGATTTGGGCAGCGGTTTTTTCTTTATCTTTGATTATCTGCTGATAGACCGATTCTACGCCACGAGAAACTTTCAAAATTTCTTTTTTCTCCGCTTCCCGTTGTTCTATTTTTTTTCGTTCCAATTCCTGGATTTTTTTTAGGTCGGTTTCTTCTTTGACTTTACCTTCCAGTGAATTTTTTTCTCCCTCGGTGGTTGTTTTGGTGGAACGCAAGGTGTCAAAGGATTGCGCCAGTGACGCCTTAATGGTTTGGAAGGTGTCCAAATCGCCGAAAAAAGCTGAGAGGTCATTACCGCTTAGGGCAAATTCAGCGATGGAGAAATTATCCAATTCGCGGGTTTTGCGAAGCAGGTCCGCCAATGAAGCCAACTCACGGTCAATTTTTGCCGATAGGTTGGTGATGGTTTTTTCCTTGCCGTTGATATCCTGATTCAGTTTTTCTATTTCCAAAGCTCGGGCTCGGATGGAAAGTTTGGCGGAGTCAATTTTGGCGGTTAAGATGGCGATGTCTCGCTCTAAAGAAACGCTTTCGCGCTGTTTGTCTTTTAAAATTTGTTGCTGGGCGTCAATTTCTTTTTGCAAACCAACCAGTTGACTTTCTAACTCTGCTCGGCGGTTGGTCACCACCTCGGAAATATTTTGGGCGAAAGCAAAACTAGTCAGCAAGAGAAAGCTGACAATAACGAAAGAGTTTTTTAATAAGAACTTCATTTCCCTTTTGGTTCCTTGCCAACTTTTGTTTCTTTGCCGGCAGCAGGCTTTGCCACGCCAGAGCCCTGTTCTGACGGGGCGGCGGCGGGCTCAACTCCTTCACCTTCTTTGGCCTCCTTGCCTTTCTTTTCTACTTCAATTGCAGACAAATCAGGAGTCGGTATTTCTTCTTCTTTTTCTTCTTTCGGTTCAAAAACGGAAGCAACTACTTCTTCCGGATTTTCTTCCAACGAAACGCCGGCTGGCAATTTGAGATCTTTAGCCACGATGGTGTCGCCGAAATTTTTAAGTGTGCTGATGTCCACTTCAATTTTCTTAGGCAGGTCTTTTGGTAGGGCTTCAATGGAAAGTTCGTGCAAAACTTTTAACAAAACCGCACCCAAATCTTTAACTGCCGGCGAAACGCCGGTAAATTCAATCGGGGTTTTGATTTGTAGTTTTTTACCTTTTTCAAAAACATAAAAATCGGCATGGCGGGGGGTGGAACGAACAGGATCAGAATCCACATCTTGAATCAACGCCTCCAAATCTTCGCTGCCTTCAATTTTCAAACTAACCACCGAGCTCTCGCCGGCTTCTTCCCAAACCTTGACAAAATCCTTAAGAGCCACGCTGATTGATGTGGTTTTTTCTTTTTTGCCATAAAAAACCGCTGGCAATTCGCCGCTTTTTCTCATTTTAGCCAAACTTACCTTCGGCTCGCGCTTTTTTGCCTTCAATAAAATCATAAAAGGCATTATACGGGAATTCTCCAAAAAGGCAACCATCGCTCGCCCTTCGCCTTTTCGGATAGCGGAAACCGGCTCCTGCGGCCGGTTTCCTTAATCCTCGGCGGCTTCCGCTGTGGCATAATTTTCTAAAACAAAATTACGCCACATCGTACCAAGCAAGCTCGCCTCCGGGCTATCCTCAAAGGCGAGGGCTACGCTCAAAGTAAAAGAAAAGCCCGACACCGGAGTGTTGGGCTTGTTGTGTGGATGAAAGTGGTCAGGCCACATAATCTTGGCCGGCCTGGTAGCGATGGTACTGACGCCGATGCTCCTGCTCCTTCTCGTCGGCTTCAAGTTCTCGGTCCATCTTGTACCATTCCTGTTGAATCATATCCACGATGATCATCAGGATGGTGACAAGCGCTGCTCTTTCAAGCAACTCGCGACCGCAGAGCCCGTGGCAGAGTCCGTTGGGAAGCAGGGGGAACAACGGAGTTGGAAAACCTGTTTTCAGGTCATTCACAACTGTTCCCATGCATTGCTTCCGCTCAAGACGCGGTTTTCCCACCCAGACGTTCCAATCGCTGTACTCGATGATTCGTCCGAGCGTTTCCGCATTCGACGACTTCAGCCGAGCTTCGATTGTGCACCCGATCACTGGGTACAGACTCCACACACTTGTGTATTTGTCTGGATAGTTAGTGAGCCGACCAATTTGGGCTTGGCCGACGAAGTTGTTGATGAGGTTGACGATGTACTGGGGGTCTGGATTTCTCATGTTTATCTCCTTTCAAGAGATTTCCCATTACCTTTATGGATCACGCGACCGAGTCATTCGGAAGCTGTGATGTAAGTTCGAGAAGAACTCACTAATGACCCAACAAGCTTTTGGCTTATTGATGCCAATAGGTTAGCATAGATAAGTATTTCTGTCAACCCTATTTTAATTTTCTTTTATCCAATGTCAAAATATGCCAAAATACGGCTCTATTTAACTGGTTACAACACCTGGCGCATTTGGTTGGCGATAAGATTCCAATCATATTTTTCAGCAACCAATTTTTGGCCATTGGCGATAATTTTTTGCCGGAGTGAATTATCAGCCAAAAGTAATTTCACTTTTTCGGCAATGCTTTGGGGATTGTTTGGTTCGCAGAAGAGCCCTGTGGGAATAAGGTCAGACCTTTCTCCAGATTTAAGGTCTGACCTTTCGGGAGGAAAAAGAAAATCCGGAATACCGCCAACTGATGTGCCAATAATCGGTAAACCAGCTGTCATCGCTTCAATGAACGAATTACCCAAACCCTCGGATAGTGAAGGGCGGATAAAAATATCAGAAGTCCAGAGATATTCGGGAATTTTTTCAGGTTCTACAAAACCTAGAAATCTTACTCTCTCTTCCAACTTTAGACTTTTGACTTTAAACTTTAAACTTTTCTCCAATTCGCCAGAACCGACAATTATCAGTTTTAAATTTTCTGGCAAAAGTTTTAAGGCCTCAATAATATCTCCCACCCCATTCTTTTTCACCAGCCGCGAGGTAGTTATCAGGATTTTATTTCCTCGATTTTGCGTCGCAAAATCGGGATTAAACTTCTCTATATCTACCCCGTTCGGTATTACTTCCACATTTTTCGCGCCCATTGTTTTACCCCATTGTGCCAGATAATTGGAAATTGCCGTTACCTTATCGGCGCGTTGGAAAATCATTTTAAAAATCGGCCAAACGAACCAAACCTTGCGCCTGATTTCTGGAATCGGGTCGCCTTCTTGTAAAGTTAGAACAAAAGGCACAGCTGGATGAAAAATTTTGAAAAATAAAGCGGCAAAGCCGGCATAATTGGCCATAATTGCCCAAGTGCTGTCGTAATGATTTTGTCGGTGAAGTTTGCCTGCCGCCAAAAGCGCCCTAAACGGAAACAAAAATTTACCCAGAGCGCTGGAGCCGACTCTGAAGATATTAACATTACCAATATTTTCCTCGCGTTTTTGGCGGCCGTCCAAATTAACCGTGATTAAGTCAAAAGAAAAATCACTCGCCAATCGTTTGGTGATTTCTTCTATCGCCACTTCCGCTCCGCCGATAAATGGCCGATAAGCGACAGAGAAAATTAGGATTTTTTTTGCCATTTTTTATTCAATAATTTTGTATTCTTCTGTCTCGTTTGGAATCAAGCTCGGCTTATGTTTGGTGAAAGCAAGTGCCCCCAGTGATAACACAATTAAGCCACCTAAGGCAAGAAGCCAAATTCCCAAACCGCCGCTATTTTCTGGTGTCGCTTCTGCAATCTTTGTTATTTCTGCACCCTCTACCGCTTTGTAAACCGCCGCTATTTCTTCTTTTATTTCTGTTTTCGCAGGTTTGACCTGCGAATTTCCCGAGTCTGACTCGGGGAAACTCACCGGTTTCGCAGGCGGTGTTATTATTTTCGTTTCAATAATTTTTTCTGGAGGCGGAGCAGGATCTGGAGCGGGTTTTTCATAACCAACGGCCGTTACTCCATTGGGGTATAAAAGTAGAACATTGACAGCATCAAGTTTCGTCACTTCACTGGGAAAAATTATTTTTTTGCCCCCGCCGATGATGGTGTTTTTTGGAATTAAAAAAGAAGTATTTCCAGATTTTAAATACCAACCGAACAAATCTAATTCAGTGTTGCCGCCATTGGCAATTTCTACAAAACCAGCTGGACCTTCTTCTATCCGCGATATGGTTAATGGTGATTTGACGGCTGTGATTGTAGCGCGAGCCGTTGAGCTCCATTTGCCGTAGGCGATATCCAAAGTAACAATATATTCGCTGGGGAAACGAAAACGATGCAAAACATTTTGTCCTTCTCTTGTTTCGCCATCGCCAAAATTCCAAAGAAAACGAACATTATCCAAGGGCTTGCCATCGGCGCCCAAGGCTTTGCCAGCTAACAAGGCGTCTGCGCCAACCACCACCGTTTTATTGGCAACGATTTCTATTTTCATTTCCGGTGGTTTTTCGCCGGCGCCGGTTGAAGAGGTTTGGCTAGTGTTGGAGCTTTGTTCTCCGGTTGGCGTATCGGTCGGCGGATTGTCGTTGGAGGTGTTTGAACTGGCAACATTGGCAACACCAGGTGTCGGTGCTCCGACTTTCCATTGACCACTAATTTTTTGCAAAGAATTGCCGTCATTTTTGGCCCCCCAGTCGGAAGAATAAGTTACTGAATCTGAAGGTGCCGCATCCTTATTACTTTTTATCGCCAGAGGTTCCCCATCGTTTAATGAAAACGAGGTCTTAAACAAAAGCCCGGAATAATTGGCGAAAAAACTTTTGAAATATTCCAGATTGCTAGAAATCACAGCGTAGCCACCAGCTGGCACTTCGATACTATTGTCGGCAGTGATTTTGTGATTGGTATCATTATCAAAAAAAATCCATTGAGTTAAGTCAATAATTTGAGAATCAGTGTTGTGAATTTCAATCCATTCCCCGCCAGCATTGGTGTCAGTGTCTTTTGGATCATACATAATCTCACTAATTTCCACTACTGCCCCGCCTGCCAAAGCCTGAGCTTGGCAATGGCGGGCAGGCAAAACCAATCGTGGCATCAGTACCAAAAAAAATATTATCAGCAAAAATTTTATTGTGTTACTTTTTCTCATCCAAGCCCAAGGTTTTTTTCAAAACTTCCTCTGGCACTTCATCTACTTTTTTCTCGACTTTTTCTTCTTTCTTTTCCAAAACTACTTTTAGCGCTTTGCGTAGGTCAGAAACATTTTTTGGATTTTGAGTTTTGTCGGTATTGATAACTGGTGGGGTTTTCTGCAATTCATTTAAGTGAAAAGGTTTATGGAAAGCGGGTTTTTGGATAACCGGTGCCGGTTTTGGAGGTGATTTTGGTGTTTGCCCGCCGCCTGCCCGCCGGTCGGGCGGGACGAGGCGGGATGGCGATGCTGGTGTTACTACTGGCGCAATTTTCGGTTTAATGAGTGGAGTGATTGGCTGACTCCAAAGGCGAATAGCGTTTTCCACTTCTACCCGTGATTTGGCGTAAGTTTTGCGCGAGTTAGTAACAATGTCGTTTTTGTAGGAAATTAACGGTTGTTCCAGTGGCGCTAGAGTGGTTGCGGAAAACGGTGGCGAGCTGACGCCATTAATCATTAATTTCAAATAAATTTGAGTAAAACCTAAACTGACCAAATCTTCAGCGGTAAAAGCTGGTGCGAATTCTTTTTCCAATACTTCAGCGTCGTAGGCGCCTACCCGGAAGCAAACCATTGTTCCGACATTGCCGAAGACCGCCGCCCTCACCTCTTCCGACATTTGTTCAATATATTGATGGGCCAAAAATAGATTGAGTTTGTATTTTCTGGCTTCCGATAAAATGTTAGCAAAACTTTCATTGGCAAATGATTGGAATTCGTCAACATATAAATTGAAGTGCGGCAATTTTCGCAAATTACTGCCTGACAAATCAGCGCGTGACATTGCCGCCAGATAAATTTTTGTAATTAGCATACTACCCAGTAAATCGGCATTGACTTCGCCCACCCGGCCTTTTGAAAGATTGACGATTAAAATTTTTCGCTCGTCCATTATTTTCCGCAAATCAAAAGACGATTTCGGCTGGCCGATAATATTTCTGATGAGTGGATTAGAAGTGAACTGACCGACTTTGTTTTGAATGGCCGGAGTGGCTTCTTGGGCAAAGCGGTCAGTGTATTTAGCGAATTCTTCGGTCCAAAAAGCTTTTACCGACGGATCGGTAATATTTTCCACTACTTTTTTGCGATATTCTTTATCAGCCAAAACTCGATTGACTGATAATAAAGTGGCGTCGGGATATTCTAAAAGGGCCAGCAAGGTATTGGTTAAAATGTATTCCATCCGCGCGCTCCAGGCGTCCACCCAGATTTTTTTGAAAGCGCTCATTAAACCAGAGACCACCAAATGTCTGCTGTCTACGCCGACATCTTCCATTACATTGAAAGAAATTGGGAAATCCAAATCAAAGGGTGCGATATAGAGAACATCTTTGGTTCTTTCTGCTGGCACATAATCCAAAAGCATTTCGGCGCTTTTGCCGTGCGGGTCAATGAAAGCTAAACCTTCACCGTTTCTAATATCTTGAATTGCCATATTTTCCAGCAATGTGGATTTGCCCATGCCGGTTTTTCCGATGACATAAGTGTGGCGGGAGCGGTCTTTATTTTTTATGCCAAAAGGCGTTCGTTTGCCTCGAGCGTCAGTTTCGGCGAAATAGGTTATTTTATTATCGTCTTCCATTGATTTGGGTAACAGCTCCAAGAACTAAATTTTAAAAATTCCTTAACCCCAAATTGTTCGCAGACATCACAATTTGGCACGCCCCCACCTAGAATTTTTAAAATTTGTTCTTTCCGCTGTTTCCGTAATTATATCGCATTGGGGGAATAAAAAAAGTCCCGCCAGGGCGGGACTTGCGAAAACTGTCAGCCGATTGGCTTTGTTCTCCGAGGCCTTGAGTTGCTTTGTTCCAAAATGGGAACTTGTCGCCACTCTTCCCAAGTTGACATCGCGTCGGATCGCCTGACTACTCGGCAAGTTGGAACTGGTCCCCTCGGGTCTCGCCCAAGAATCATTGTTGCGGTGGGTAAACCCCCGTTGGGTATGGGCAGTTGTTTTGCTGACATATTTGGTTCCTGTTTGGTTTTAGGTGCTTCCGCAAAGAACATCTTCACGGTTCAGTCATCTCGAATAATCATAGCGCCATCAATTGAGCTGTCAACCTCGCCGTTGACAAAACCAAACCGCCCCGACGAAAGTCGGGGCGGAAGTTGAATTTCAGAGTCGGTTTGGGAAAAAACTAAGGAAGTAAAGGAGGTGTGGGGGGTGCAACGACTCCAGTACCTGTCCAACCGGTTAATAAACCCACAAGACTCCAAAGGGCAATCATTATAGCAATACCAACTAATCCCCAAATTATAAAGCCACGGCCCTCTTTCCGTTTTTCTTCGTCTCCGGCGGCAGTAACGAATTTGACCACACCCCAAAGAAATACAATTACCGCCAAACCAATTAGTAAAGGTACCAATGCATCCAGAACATTTTGAATACTAGTTATTGCGTCAGTAAACCAAACTGTACTAATCGCTGCCGATGCGACAAGTGGTAAGGCCAAAGCTGCGAGCGAAGTAATTTTAATAAGTTTTGATTTCATTTATTATAATTTTAGTAAAATTAATAAAAAACCTTCAACGACCTTTGGTTTTTAACACCATTTAAGGTTACCAGATAAAACACCATACAACAAGCTACCTGTGGAAAACTTAAGATAACTGAGGAATCGTTGGTATGGTATTGTCCAAGTTAAGCGTACCAGTCAATATTTTTACTAGACCCCAAATTGAAAACATTATCGTTATACCTACCAACCCCCAGATTATAAAATCTTTCCCTTCTTTTCTCTTCTTTTCGTCTCCCGCGGCGGTAATAAATTTTAATACCCCCCAAAGGAATACTATTACTGCTAAACCGATTATAAGAGGGACAAGTGGCGCAAGAATTCCAGTAGTAATTCCACTTACCAATGTCTTAAAATCAGTAGTGGCGGCATAAGACATTATTGGCAAAAGCAGAACGACGGCGAGGGCGACGATGGAGAAAAGTTTTTGGAGTTTTTGGTTTTTGGTGAGGTTCATTATTTTTAATTAAACACCGACTTGGGTTTTTAGAAAATCAATTTCTTTGTTGCGTTTGGCAAGCAAAGGGATTATTACTGAACGAATCATTTTGGTGTTATTCCTCAATATTTCTCGCAGTAGACGAATTTCTCTAATCAAAATTACAAAATGGTCTCTGGCGGTCTTTTTTTCTTTTCTGATTTTTTTCATAATTATATTTTAATTCTTTTCTATATTACGGACAAGTTGATATGCTGATGGCCGCACCTGGATCGCGAATAGCATTGATAGTGCCGACAATCGCTTGGGCAATCACCCACACTCCCATAATAATAGCGGTGCCGATGACGGCACCGAGAAATGCTTTTTTGGCAGTGGTGAGTTGAGCTTCGGCCCCTCGCGCCGTCACGAACAAAAAGCCGGCATAGACCATAAACAAAACAGCGATAATTATTCCAACCGTCAAAAACACATCCAAAATATCTTTCAGAAAACAGAATAGCGAACCTGCTGACAGGGGGTTGTCGATTGTGGCGGAGATAGTTACATCATCAACCGCAAAAGAAAAAACTGGCATTAATACAATAGCAAATAAGAAAAGTAAAATTGTTGTCCCTTTTATTTTCAAAAACTTCATACCAATATTTTACCACCGCCAGTTTTTACCGCAAATTTGACAGCTAATAAATATTATGCTAATATCTTGGGCAGATTTTGTCAGCCATTTTCATGGCGTTGACAATTAAATAACAACTGAAACAACAGGAACAAAAGGAAAACTATGAATGGAGTAACAAACGCTGGCAAGTTCAATGAGAAAACCCAAAAAGAATGGAAAAATAAAATGTTCTGGACATTTCTCATTGCTAACCTCGCAACGATCATCGCGGCCGGAATCGCCATTGTTATCGACCCTCGTAATGAATTGAATGCAGGCTACATAATCATCGCGGTGCAGTTATTATACGCTGCACTCAGCATCAAGATTGTCGGACCAACAGAATTGGGCGGGATACTCTTGTTCGGTGACCCAAGATGTGAAGTCGAGTCAGGGTTGGTTCTCGTGCCATTTGCTATCTGTGAACTCAAAAAAGAAACACGCTTAGTCATACAGAGGCAATTTCCAGGTGAACCGGAAGAAGTAGATAAATCAAGCACTGACCAAAACACTAGATCGGGAATGGTTCAACCAATTCGAGTCCCGACCGCTTCACCAGAGGCAGTTGACAATGAATTCAAAGCTGACATGACGGCATTCAAAGATGAACCAATAAACAACCGGATGACACCGGAAGTTAGTATTATCGTCAGATTCCAGATAAGGAAAGGTTCATATCTGCGTTTTCTAACGAATATCGGAACATTGGATTCCGCCATTAAACAAATGCGCGACACAACCGAAACGGTAACGGGAATTGAGTTTGCAAAGAGAACTCCCCCATTAATCATCCGCGACCGAGGCAAAATCAACAATTCGCTTAAGGATTCTGTTGAAATTCTGGTGGGAGAAAAACCTAATTCTGAACCAGAAGAAAGCTGGGGTGTCAATGTCATCAATGTCCAATTGGTGGATGTTGATTTTGGCAAAACAGTCAATGAACAGTTGAGAAATGTTATTGCCAAAAAACTTGAAAAACAACAGACCATCACAACAGCGGAAGGGGCACGACAAGCTCGAGAACTTGAAGGAGCTGGCGAGAAATCATACCTAACAGACAAGGGTTTAGGCGACGCTGCTGCAAGAGAGGCACTGTTGAAAGCAGAAGCGGCAGGTATTGACGCTTTGCGCAAAGTAACTGGCACAAAAGCCGGTCAACTGGCGCTTCATCTCAAAGTGATACAAACGGCCCTGCAAAGTGCCAATTACAGCATCATACCGGGCAGTGAGCTCTACAGTTCTATTGGCGGTATCATGGAAATGGCCAAAAAAGTTGGAATTTCCACACCCAACACACCGAAAGGAAACTAAATGAAAATCCTACTAATTGGACTGGCTGTGGCCATTGTCATCGTCGCTTTTAAAACCATGGGTGGCGTGATGACAAAAATCAAAGTACCGGGACTCAATAATGGCACTGCCGGACAGTGGTTTAAAAATACTACTGGAAACCTCGGATGGCTACTCGCCATCGGAGGACAAGTGTTTTGCTTGATTCTCATCTGGCAGTGCTTTCCGGAATTTTTCGGACACTGGCTAAAGACGAACGGGTTCTGGTTCATTCAACTTGGATTCGTTGTTAGTGTAATCCTGTTGAAATATGCCAAACCACAAATAGTCGGGGTAGTAGCATTACTTCTAACACTCACCTGCCTTTTGGTTTCAATGGTGTCGGCAGGTAAGGAAATGATTTTGCCGAAAGCAACTGGGGTCTCTATTACCAAATCAGTGACAGATAAGAAGTGGAGATACGGTTGTTTGAAGTCCGATAAGGTGAAAGGATTGGACCCAACACAAAGGAACAATCTATTTGGGGCAAAAATTACCTACTATGGTGGTTCATTTCATGATAAAGCGCGCATTGACTTTGAGGTTTATTTGCCACAGAGCCAAGTGACGGTTTATTACTACAGTGACGGAACTTTCGAACAATTGTCTCTACCGTTCCAGAAAGGAAATTGGTGGCTGAGTCCTGTGCCGTCAACTGATACCAATCCAACCTTTTTTCAAGGGTTCGAGCGGTATCCAAATGGCGAGGAGGTGTCAATCTGGCTTCGTGCTGTTGACTAAAGTTCTTCGCGACATAAAGTCGCAAACACACCCCCGATGGCAACACCGGGGGTTTTTTCTTGCCAATTTTTATTTATTTTTTGATTTACCAGGTCAGACCTGGTATTTCTAGATTATAGATTTCCCTATACACTTATAATTTCCTATAGTGAATAATAAGTGTAAGAATATTTATTGTGCCACCGTAAATGTCGCCGGATTGCTTTCGTAGTCCGGATTTTCGTCGCTGTAGCCGAATTCATTGTTATCAACCCAGATCTTAAAGATTCTACCGACTGGGTAATCGCCGTTTGGATCGTTTGGAAGAGTAATGGTAATCCGTGTCCCGTTTTGAGTTACATTTTTAGATTGAATAGAAATTTCGGGCTCAAAACCGGTAGTAGGCGAGAATCGGATATTGTTTGTGTGTTTCTCTGAAAAGTTTGCGCCTATTAGAGTGATGGTTGAACCCATTGGGCCGGAAGAAGGAGAGACCGATGCGACAAACGGCATTGAGGAGTAAGACAGCATTATGAATGGTTTGGCATTTGATGTACCTTTACTATTGGAAACCACGACATCGTAAGCGCCGGCAACGATATCAGTTGGAATATCAATATCCTTAATCGCGGTTCCACTATTATATGAAGAGAAATTACCGATATTTAATGTTCCGACTCTTACCGTGTTATTTTGAGGCGTAAAACCGACGCCCAATATTTCCATAGAACAGGTCGGCGCATTTTGAAGACAACTGATGGAACCAATATTTGTATAAATAGAAGTGATAGCGGGAGTAATTGGATGTTTTGTAAAACAAGAAGACGGAGCATATAATTCGGCGCTATAACCACCGCTTCCCAAAGAATTTATGGCCTGATTGATTTGTGTGATGCGAGAGCCAATATTTGACCCCTTCACCCTATCAAAATTTACAAAAAGAAGTACTGGCTCATCTTCAACGATTAAAAATCCCGGTTGGCCAGAATCGCCATTTTCTATAGAATAATAAAAACTTGCCCTTGTCCCAGAAGAACTCGGATTATGTGGAATAAACCCATACGGGTTTTCATAGTTTACACCCAAGGCGTGTACAGAAGTTTTACGCAGTTGATGGAACAGGGCGATTGGCACTCCCGATGATCCTGGAATACCATCAAAGAGCCCCCAAAATGTTGCAATGTCCATAACTTGAAAAGGTCTTATGGAAGAATCAACGGCACTGTCAAGCATTTCCACGGTCACATCGCTGTTGGGTATATCTACTAAATTAGTGACTGTTCTGGTAACAGTTTCGCCATTGGGCTTAATAAATGTTACTTTTGCTCCAACTGGTAATTTAATGTGGGTAGCGGTTACGAAATGTTTGGGAGTAATAAGAGTGGCCGCGCCTTGATAAGTGGGATTAGATGAGCCACCCCAGTCATTCCAGGCGGCTACTCCGGTAAAATCAAGCGTTGTCCCCTTCTTTGTCCAGGAATTGTTATTCCATGTCAGCGATTCAGGTTTATTAGCCAAGGCAACAAAATTACGGCCTGTCATTCCAACGGCTGAATAAAAATCTGAAAAAAGATCAAGCCCGGTTGACGGAGAAGCTAGTCTGATTCTACTATCAATCTGCTCACCGGCGTGAGTCGCGAAGTCGGGATTGATACCCTCGCAGGGTGCGAGTGTGTTTGTAACCGCAATATCTACCGCTTTAGAATCCGTGCCATCTTTTCCATCACTGACCGAAAATGTAACTGTGTAATTTCCCGATTGTGAATAGCTTGGTGTCCAAGAAAAAGTTTTATTTGAAGTATTAAACGAAGCGCCAGTTGGAATACCAGATGCTGAATATGTCAGTGTGTCTTCATTGACATCAGTAGCTACAAGAGTAAAGAGTAAGGGGGCATTTTCATTAACAGTTTTCGCCTCTATAGAGGCGAAAATAGGAGGGGTGTTTGGGGGTGGGGGCGGTGGACGAGATGGTGGTGGCTCATCAATTACAATGGCGGCTGGTTGTGTGGTAAAAGTGTAATCGGGGGAATTTATCGGATTGTTACTGGTCGCGCCTCTTGAACTAACGCGGTAATGATAAGTGGTGTTCGGTGATAATCCAACGAGAGAAACATAATGAGAAGTTACTGAATCACTAGGCAATAAAGTTTGTGAGCCATATGAAGTGGTCAAACCATAATCAACAATTGAATTTGACGCTTCGTTGGTTGTCCAAGAAATAATTGCATTAGAAGTAGTAATTGATGATGCGGGTGCAGAAACAGAAGAAATGATGGGGGCGACAGATGCGCCCGGTGGAACAATGGGTGGTACGACTGGTGGCACCATTGGAGGAACTATCGGAGGAACAACAGGGATAGTATCATCGGGTGAACTCCCCTGCCGACATTTATCTATCTGTTCCTGACTCATAATAATTTTAGCCGCCGCTGATTCGCAAAACGCCCTTGAGGCCAAAGCACTCAAAATCAAAGTCACAATTAGCCAAGCGGCGAGGACGAAGATGAAGCCGTAAGCGGCATTGGTAAAAATGGTGTGAGCTTCTTTCATTTTGCCGGTGTCGCCAACAGAAGTGAGGTAAAGAAAACCGGCATAAGCGAACATTGCCACGGCAATCAGTACTGAAAGATAAATAAGAAAGTCAATAATGTTGTTGGTGAGAACTATTAATGCATTGAAATCACAAGGATGTGTGACACTCCCATCACAGGGCACAATTGCATCGCCTGGTGTCCAAACCGCTTGGGCCGAAAACGGCGCCGCGATGGCAATAAATAATAAAGTGAAAATAATTATGGAAAGTGAAAAACGCATTTATTTTGTTATAAGTTTTCCTATCTCCTGCTCCATTCTCGTTACCGCTTCGCTGGGGCGGGCTTTGCCGGACGAGACCGACTCAACCATTTCTTTGAAAGCTGACGAGGTGGAATAGTAATCAGGGTCAAGCCAGCCACGCGACATCAGCGCCGCATTGTAGAACAGCGCGCCGTAGGCATCGGTTGGTTTTACTGAAAGCAAATCACGGCGTACCGGCGGTAATCCGCCGGCTTGATACATTGCTCCACCTGCTGTCGCCGAAGTTAAAAGTCCAGCAATACGAACGGAATTGGCAATATCACGAGCAGATTTTAGAACTGCTACTCCGTAAAGTTTGCCGAAAGTAACCGAATTCTTGGCACTTTTTGGTTGGGGAAAGACAGCAACATCAAAATAAAGATTGGGGTTTTTTGTTCTTAAATTAGCCAATTCCGAAGCAAAACCGAAATAAATCGCCAAATCACCGGCCAAAAACATATCGCGTGAATTAGGCAAACTTTTATTCCAAGAATAAGTTAAGCCGAGTGGATTAGAGAATTGAGTGTAAAAATTTAGAGTGGTAACCGCATTGGCGCTGGCACTATCATTTATGGCGACAAAAGGTGGCGCTCCAATTTGGATCAATAAGGCCGACAGAATTTCTTTGGCATTATTAATATTATCAAATTCACCCAAAGCGACGGCGCTACGGAAAACATTACCGTTTGAATCTTTGTTGGTTAAAACTTGCGCCAATTGAATGAATTCATCCCAAACGGCCGGTGGTTTAGCGAGGCCGGCTGAAGCGAAAGTGTCGCGATTCCAATACATAATCAGTGGGTCAACACTGAACGGCAAAGCGGTAATGCCGGTGGGAGTTACGAATAAGCCACCTTCATCCAAGAAGGTGTCGCGGAAAGTTCTTTCGGACATACTAGCAAAAGGAATTTCAAAAATTTTGGAGTTTAGTTTAGACAAAAGATTTTCAGGAATAATAATCAGGTCGGGGCCAATGCCAGCCGCCAGCGCTTCTATCAAGTCGCCGTAAAAGGCCGTCGATGATTTTTCCGTGTAATTTATTTTGAAAGTTTTGTCTTTTTCAAAGGCCGTTTTGATGGCGGAAAATTGTGTGGTTGGAATCACGCCCCAAACTTCGGCCGTGGGGACATTTAACCCAGACGAAGAGCCTTTATAACTGGCGAATAAAATCAGACCACCAATGGCCGCTACTACAAAGACAGCGATTAAGACTAGTTGGAAGATTGAAACATTTTTCATTTTTTCTTTTTAGAAAATATTAAACCGTAATGATGGGCGCCGGCATCAATTGTTTTTTCCAAAGAGAAGCCGGCATTTTCAAAAAGCGTTCGCGCTGTTTCTTTGCCGAAAACATTTTCTGTTCGCGGGCCGAGGTTGCCGAAAGATTCAATCCAATCAATTGCTAAAATTTTTCCCCCGGGTTTTAAAATTCGCATAGCTTCTTTTGCCAGATTTTCTTTGCCATTAATTTGAAACAACAGATTTGAGACAATTACCCGATCTACCGAATTATCTTCTAGTTTTGCTCCACCTACTTTTTCCAGATCGCCCCAGACAATTTCAATGTTTAGGATTTTTTTTACCGCCGCTTCTTTTTTTAAACGGACTAACAAATCTTTTTGAATATCTACCGCATAGACCTTGCCTTTGTCGCCTACCAATTTAGCGGCGGTGAGCACATAAAAACCGCTGCCGGCACCGAAGTCCGCTACCCGCATTCCCTTCTGCAAGTCAAACTGGTCCAAATTTTTTTCCGGGTCGCTAAACATACACTTATTATTTACATAGTATACTATTTTGTAAGTAAAGGGCAAAGTGGAAAAACTCGGTTTTTATGATATCGTGTATCTGGTTGTTTGGAGGAGTGCCGGAGCGGTTAACGGAACGGTTTGCTAAACCGTGGACCTCTTAAAGGGTCTCGTGGGTCCGAATCCCACCTCCTCCGTTTTTGAAAGTTGTGATATAATTTTTGATATGGTAAAAGAAAACTTTAATTGGGTTAGAATCCATTTTAAAATAGAGCCGACTACAAAGTGTAATCGGCCCAGGGTGGCTTAGGGGTAACCTTTTCCCCATTTAACCATGCACCACACTCGCTCATGGATATAGAAGAAAACTATCTTTAAAAAGAATTCCGCCGCGCCCACAGTAAGCGAGAGAAACCACTTCTCCGTAAATAAGAAAACGAGAGTAGAAGTTACAATGGTTCCACAAATTCTGTAACTGAGTGATTTCGCTAGGCTCCGCAGATACTTATCGTTCATCCTTTTTCCTTTGTTGTTGAGGGTCAAGATTAAAGACCAAACCAGGTATTCCGTCTCATACAATAGTCCTAACTATTTTTTTGTCAAAAAGGAGTTATCTCTAAAATGTAAAGCCAGATTTTCCAGGAGCATTTTTACTGATGCTCCGGAACTGCGCAGGAAAATTTTGGATTGGAGCAATTGTTCAAAAACCGTCGGGTCGGCGAAATTTTTTTCTCGCAGAACCAGTTCAACGGTATCCAAAAATTTTATGGCATCGGTTTTGGTTTTCTTGCCATCGGTGATTTCGTCGGCAAACGATTTGGCGAAAGCCAATCGTTCGCCGATATTTAATTTCAAAAATTTTTCTGCTTCCCCTGTTCTGTCGTCAACACTTTCGCTGGTAAATTTTATAATAGATAATCTTGATTGGACGGTGAGCAGAAAAATTTCCGCCGCCGGCGCGATTAAAAAGAAATGAGTGCCGGCGGTCGGCTCTTCCAACACCTTCAAAAGTGAATTTTGCGCTTCGCTGGTGGCGCTGTTTAGCGCCAAGACGAAAAATTTTCTTTCGCCGACCGCCGGCCGCTTGCTTTGCCAATCTTTGAGCGCCCGCGCTTCGTCAATGGTAAAAGTATCGTATTCAACAAAAAGTAAATCGGGATTACCCCGGATTTTTAATTTCAATTCATTTTCAAAAAACCGGTTTAACGCCAGATGCGCGCTTCGCCGCTCCCCTTCTATTAAATAGGCGTGATGGAGCGGACCATTTCCAAAAGAAATCATTTTATCTTTTGGCGATAATGCTTTTCTTATAAGTGCCCAAATGTTCAAGGGCGATACCAGTGCCTTTGGCGACGCAGAAAATCGGGTCCTTGGCCAGAACTGCCTTGACTCCGGTGCGACGCAAAACCAATTCCGGAAAATTTCGCAGTTGCGAAGAACCGCCGGTCATAATTACTCCATGATCAATAATATCAGCTGCCAATTCCGGCGGCGTTTCTTGCAAGACATCACGAATGGCTTTAATCATCTCGCGCAGTTCTCGGGTAATTGCACGAACAATTTCATTGGTTTTTATTTCTGTCGTTCTGGGCAAACCGGTAACGAAATCTCGCCCCTTAACTTCCATCGACAATTCTTCTTCTACTGTTACCGCTGAGCCAATTTCAATTTTTATTTTTTCCGCCATCTTGTCGCCGATTACCAAGTTAAAAGTTTTTTTAATGTAATCGGCAATGGCGGCATCCAAGCGATCGCCGGCGCATTTTACCGAAGTGGAAGAAACAATTCCCCCAAGCGAAATTACCGCCACATCAATTGTTCCGCCACCGATGTCCACCACCATATGGCCTACTGGCTCGTGAATAGGAATACCGGCGCCGATGGCTGCCAGCACTGGTTCTTTAACCACATAGGCGCTGCGGGCGCCAGCTTTAATCGCCGCTTCCACCACCGCACGGCGTTCGGTGGAAGTGATGCCGGCTGGCACCGAGACCATAACTTCCGGTTTGAAAAAACTCCATTTGCCGAGTGCTTTGTTTATGAAATAACGGAGCATCGCTTCGGTAACGCGATAGTCGGCAATCACTCCGTCTTTCAATGGTCGATAAGCAGTGATGGATTCCGGCGTTCGGCCAATCATTTTTTTTGCTTCAATGCCGACGGCGAGAATTTTTTTGTCATCTTCATTAATCGCTACCACCGACGGTTCATTTAAGACAATGCCCCGCCCGGGTACAAAAACCAGAGTGTTGGTCGTTCCTAAATCAATACCTAACTTGGGAGAAAAAAAACTCATTGGGCAATCATAGGATACTAAACGGCTTAACGCAACTCAAAATCGCCCTCGGCTAAAACACCGTGATTTATTCTTTCCAGCGAGGCGGAGTGTTTTAAATCATCCTCAAATTCTTGAAGCAAACCAGTGGAGGCAATTTGGGCTGAAGTGGCGAGAGTTGCCAATTGGCCGGGCCGTAGGCCTTTTTCTTTTCGCAATTCTTGAATTTGTCGCACCGCTTCCCGATAGTTCCCTTCCCTTTTTAACTCAGGTGTAATAGTGGTATCTAATTCCACTTCATTTTTCAGTTCGTTGCTAAAAGTAATTTCCTTCACATTCACTTCATCTTTTATTAAATTAACCATATGTGAATTGATGCCAAATTTAATGCGAAGCGAAGCGAGCGGTTGTCGGACTTTTATATTCGCTTTTGCTCGTGCTTCCAAAGCCAATGAAACTATCCGTCGCACCTCTTTCATTTCCTCAAGTAAGTTGGTCTCGGGCCCGCCCGCAACGCCTCGCCCGTCTGCCTTGCAGGCGGGCCAATTATCCAAATGCACACTTTCTTTTTCGCCGCCAACTGTTTTATACAAATATTCCGAGAAAAACGGCGTAAAGGGCGCAATTATTTTTGAAAGTTCCAACAATACGAAACGCAGAGTTGCTAGCGCGGCGCGGCCGTCCCCATCGCCGTTTTTAATACGCTCGCGGGAGCGGCGCAAATACCAAGTGGACAAATCATCCACGAAGTCGCCGATCGGCCGCGCCGCCTTGTCTAGTTCATAATTTTCCATCGCCTTTGTTACCTCACTGATAAGTTGGTTTAATCGCGCCAGTATCCATTGGTCCAAAATGTTGCTGGTTGTTGGTTGACGGTCATTGGTTAAATTTTTATCCGCGTAAAGCAAATAAAAAGCCAAAACATTATCAAGTCGGCCGAGGACTTTTTTTGCCACTTCATCCACACCCTTTTCGGAAAATCGAGCATCTTCAGCCCTCACTGCTGGCGATGACAAAAGATATAGACGGATGGCGTCGGCGCCATATTTTTCAACGGTCGGCATAAGGTCCGGATAATTTTTTAAGCTTTTTGACATTTTCCGGCCGTCTTCGGCTAGAACTAAACCATTCACGATTACATTTTTGTAAGGTGATTTGCCGAACAAAGCGACACCAAGCACCAGCATGGAATAAAACCAGCCGCGGGTTTGATCCAATCCTTCAGCAATAAAGTCGGCTGGAAATCTTTTTGCTTTTTGAAACCAGCCGGGCTTAGGATTAAAAATTTTTTCAAAGGGCTTGCCCTGAGCGGAGTCGAAGGGATAGTGCCATTCGGCAAAAGGCATTGAGCCGCTTTCAAACCAGCAATCAAAAACTTCCGGCACTCGTCGCATTTTTTCGGAACAAGCGCAATCAAATTCGATGGAGTCAATAAATGGTCGATGTAAATCTAATTCATGATTTTCGTTAAGGGGCAAAGAAAGAAAGGAGAATTCTCGATATTGGCTGTTTGGTAAAAGTGATTCTCTTTTCCAGACCTGCGCCATTTGTTTTGGTGTTAGACCGAGGGCGGTATGTTCTAGGAGCCAAGCCGGCGCTCCGTGAGTAACAATTAAAATGTTTTTTCCAGTGTGTTTAGTGTCAATTTCTTGAAGAAAATCTCCCAGTCGCTTCTTTATCTCCAAATAATTTTCACCGCCATTTGGTCGTTTTGTAAACCTTTCCTCAAAATTTTTGTAAAATTTACCATAACCACTTTCTGGCGAACCCTCAAATTCAGTGCCAGAAATTTCTTTTAGCCGCTCATCTATCACCAAATTTTCTTTCGGTAAACCGAGTTTTTCTCGGACAAGCTCGGCGGTATCGATTGTTCGGGCAAAAGGTGAAGCAAAAATCAAATCAATTTTTTCCACCGCTAATTTTTCAGCACTTTCTCTAGTTTGAGCTTTTCCATTTTCAGTCAGATGAAAAACATTATTTTTTAAATCAGTGTTTAAAATTCCCTTTACATTATTTTCCGACTCGCCGTGGCGCATTACAATATAGCGATTGCGCGGTTTCAGGTGTTTTTTTATATCTTCAATTGAGCCGATGATTTCCAATTTTCCGCATTTGTCGCAACGCCAAACGGGCAATGGCGCGCCCCAGAAGCGTGAGCGGGAAATTGCCCAATCTCGCGCTTCGGCCAGCCAATTACCGAAACGATACTTCCCTATTGTTTCCGGCACCCAGTGAATTTTTTCATTTTCGGCAAGTAATTTATTTTTCAATGCCGTCACTTTTACGAACCACGAAGAAGCGGCGTAATTCAAAAGCGGTGTTTCGCAGCGCCAGCAATGCGGATAGGAGTGAGTAATTTTTTCTTTGGCGAATAAAAGATTTTTAGCGGCTAGAAATTTTAACACAGCGACATCGGCACGAGTCGGGTCATCTTTTGGTTTGACATCTTGGCCAGCAAAATCAGAAACTTCGCTCTTAAATTTTCCATCAACACCAACATGCTGAACAAAAGGCAATTTTTCTTTTTCGCCCAATTTCATATCGGCCTCGCCGAAAGCCGGCGCGATGTGGACAATGCCGGTGCCGTCTTCGGTGGTTACAAAATCTGCGGCGTAAATTTTCCAACCCCGGTCTCGATTCCCCAAGGTCTGACCTTTATAATAATCAAAAATTGGCTCATATGATTTACCTACCAATTTTTCTCCTTTGAATTCTTCTAAAATTTCATATTCCTGTTTCAAAACAACTAACCGCGCTTTTGCCAAAATATATTCTTCCCTAATTCCTAATTCCTTATTCATTATTCCTACCCTTACATAATCAATATCTTTTCCCACCGCCAATGCGACATTACCCGGTAAAGTCCACGGTGTAGTGGTCCAAGCCAGCAAGAAAGTTTTATCATCAGTTTTAAACTTCGCATATACTGAAATATCCGCGATATCTTTATAACCCTGCGCCACTTCAAAATTTGAAAGCGTGGTACCGCAATGGGGGCAAAGATGCATTGGCTTGAAACCCTCATAAATTAGATTTTTTCCGTGAAGTGTTTTGAAGGCCCACCAGACACTCTCGGTGTAATTAGCGTCCATCGTTCGGTAATCGTTATCCATATCCACAAACCGGCCGAAGCGCGGAATTTGCTCGCGCCAAATATCGGCATAGCGCAAGACACTCTCTCGCGCGACCGCATTGAATTTTTCCACCCCATAATTTTCTATTTCTTTTTTTGATTTCAGACCCAATTCTTTTTCTACTAAATTTTCTACCGGTAAACCGTGGCAATCCCAACCCCAACGGCGTGCCACTCGAAAACCGCGCATTGTCCAAAAGCGCGGCACCGCGTCTTTGATAGAAGTTGGCAGAAGATGACCAAAATGAGGTGTACCACTAGCGAAAGGCGGTCCATCATAAAAAGTAAATTCCCCATTTGGCGCGGGTTTTTCCAATGATTTTTCAAAAATTTTATTGTCGCGCCAAAACTTAAGAATTTTTTCCTCTCGTTCGGCCGTTTTCGATTTGTCCATAGATTTTTAATTCTAGCATTTTTGTGGAGAAATCTGAATATGCTACAATATTGATATGAAAACTTTGCGGGAATGTTTGGCGGAGGCGCGGGCGAAAAAAGTTGCCATTGGTCATTTTAATATTTCCAACTTAGAGGCGCTTTGGGGAATTTTCAATGCGGCCAAAAGTTTGGAATTGCCGGTGATTATTGGTTTGTCCGATGGCGAGCGGGATTTCGTTGGCGTGCGACAAGCGGTGGCCCTAGTGAAAAGTTTGCGTGATCAGTATAATTTACCGATTTTTATAAACGCTGACCATACTTCTAGTTTTGAGCGCTACAAAGAAGTTGTGGATGCTGGTTTTGACGCGGCAATGTTTGATGGTAGTGAATTACCTTTGGCAGAAAATATTAAAATTACCAAACAATGTGTTGACTATGCTCGGGCAAAAAATCCGGAAATTATCACCGAAGGCGAAATCGGTTTTATCGGCAAGTCGTCAAAAATTCACGATGTTCTACCTGCTGGCGTTCAACTTTCGGCAGAAAATTTAACCAAGCCAGAGGAAGCACAAAAATTTGTTGAAGAAACCGGTGTAGATTTATTAGCACCAGCTGTAGGTAATTTTCACGGTATGCTTCGTGGTGGAAAAGACCCATCTTTGAATATTGGGCGAATAAAAGAAATCAGCGAAACCGCGAAAATTCCTTTGGTTCTTCACGGTGGTTCGGGTAATTCACCAGCAGAATTTCAGAAAGCGATTGATGTAGGGGTAGCGATTGTTCACATCAATACCGAATTGCGCGTTGCCTATCGCCAAGCGCTGCAAAAATCGCTTCAGGAAAATTTGGAAGAAACCACGCCCTATAAATATCTGAAAGAACCAATGAAGGCGGTACAAAAGGTTGTAGAGGAAAAATTAAAAATTTTTAATAAAGTTTGATGGCAAAAATATTTATAACTCACAAAATTCCGGAAGTTGGTGTTCAAATGCTCAAGGACAAAGGGCACAATGTTGAATTGCGCGACAAAAGTGAACTATTGCCAAAAGCCGAACTAGTGAAAATTCTTGGTGATGGTAACTACGATGGTGTGCTTTGCTTGCTGACCGATCAAATTGACGCTGAAATTTTTAATGCCTCACCGACGACAAAAATCTTCGCTAATTACGCTGTTGGTTTTAATAATATTGATATTGTTGAAGCCAAAAATCGTGGCATCGTGATTACCAATACACCCGGCGCTTCCACCGAAAGTGTTGCCGAGCACGCGCTGGCTTTGCTGCTGGCCTTGACTTGTCGAATTGTGGAAGGCGATAATTTTGTTCGCGCCGGCAAATATGACGGTTGGGACCCGATGCTTTTCTGGGGTATCGATTTACAAGGAAAAACCTTGGGTATTTTAGGCGCCGGCAGAATTGGCGCGGAAGTGGCGAGAAAACTGGCCTTGGGTTTTGGTATGAAAATTATTTATCACGATGTGGTTCACAACGAAAAATTAGAAGAAGAGATTAGTGCCGAATTTAAGAGTGTTGAAGAGGTTTTACAACAAGCTGATGTGATCAGCTTACATGTGCCACTTTTGCCAGAAACCAAACATTTAATCAATGCTGAACGGTTGGCCTTAATGAAAAAAACCGCTTATCTTGTCAATACTTCCCGCGGGCCGGTGGTGGACGAAGTCGCGCTGGTGGACGCTTTGAAAAGAGGTATTATTAAAGGAGCGGCTTTGGATGTTTTTGAAAATGAGCCGGTTTTGGCGGCTGGTCTTAAGGACTTGCCCAATGTCGTTTTAACGCCACACATTGCTTCGGCGACGGCGGAAACCAGAAGTGATATGGCACAAAAAGCGGCAGAAAATCTAATAGCTTTTTTTGGTGGTCAAAAGCCGTTGAATGAAATTACTAATTAATTTTAAAATATGTCAGATGTAGAATTTTATGGAGAAAATGAAAACAACACTCGTTTTACGCCACAACGACCACAACGGTGGCAAACGGGTAGTCGAGGTATAGTTGGTTTGGTTATGCGCTGGTTTGGCATTACCAACGAGTCCACTGCCAATTATGTTTTAATCGCCGCCGCCATTATTTTTTTCATTGCTTCGGTGATTTTGTTTATGAGAATTTAGAAAATGTTTTTCAATAAAAAACCAGTGGACTTTTTAGCAATTGGCGATATCGCGATAGACGCTTTTATTCGTCTGGAAAATGCTTCGGTTCACTGTAATTTGAATCGCGAAGGTTGCGAGTTGTGTTTGGCGTTTGGTCAAAAAATTCCCTATAAATCCGCCAACATTATTTACGCGACTGGCAACGCTAGTAATGCCGCCGTTGCGGCGGCTCGGCTCGGACTTTCTGTCGCTGTTGTTACTAATCTTGGTGATGATAAAAATGGCAAAGATTGTTTAGCGACACTTCAAAGAGAAAAGATTTCTATTGATTATGCATTTGTCCACAAAAATACGCCGACCAATCTTAATTATGTTTTGTGGTATGAGGACGAGCGGACGATTTTGGTTAGACACGAATCCTACGAGCGTGCCCTACCAGTTTTTGGAAAACCAAAATGGATTTATTTAAGTTCCATTGGGGCCGATTCGGAAAAATATCAAGAAGAAATTTTAAAATATTTGGAAGCCAATCCCGATGTCCGATTAGCTTTTCAGCCCGGCACTTTTCAATTTTCTTTGGGCTTGGAAAAATTATTGCCGTTTATTCGCCGTTCTGATGTTTTTGCTTGTAATAGAGAAGAAGCTAGAAAATTACTTAATCTTAATGAATATGGAGCGGAGTCCGTCCGGCAGTTTCATAATTTGGGAGCGAAAAATGCCATTGTTACAAACGGCGCAAACGGCGCTTATATTCACAATAGCGAAGGCGCTGTTTTTATGCCGACTTATCCTAATTCAAAACCGCCGGTGGAAAGGACCGGCGCTGGCGATGCCTATGCCGCTACTTTCGTTTCGGCTTTAATTTTAGGAAAAACCCCGCGTGAGGCAATGCTTTGGGCGCCCATCAATGCCCGTTCGGTTATCCAATTCGTCGGCGCGCATCAAGGATTGCTCACCCGCCCGGCGCTGGAAGAATTACTCGCCAAAGCGCCGTCTGATTATGGTCTAAAAAAAGTTAGTGGTTAGTATGGTGGATTACATAAACAATAATTTGTTGATGCAATAGAAGAGGAATACCAATTATCAAAGAGTATAACATCCATGCATATCATTTGGTGTTAAGTTTGTTAGTGTAAAAGATTTTCTTCTAATAAGAATGAACCCGGAATAGTTGATTGTGTTATAACACTGCTGATCTTGACCGTTGCTATTATAAAACATTTCTCGATAACCAAAATTTGAATCCATCTTTCCACCATTTGAACTTCCTTCAACTGTGCCATACGCGCTCAAGAGATAGCCGGTGCCGTCACTTGAATACATGTAACATGCATTGAAGCCTGTTTGGCCTGGAACTTGAGAGACACCAATTGGGTCTTTGGGTAAAATAGATATATAAGTTGGCACTAATCCAGGAATCCAGTTTTGTTGTGTACCAACAACATCTCCACCAGAATTATGTGGTGCGCAACCTGGATCCATATATACATTGTGAAGTGAACCTGTAGAAGGATAATTACCGTCATTATTACTTGCATATAATTGTAGCGCAGTTTGTATTTGTTTAATTTCAAATAATCTTTTCGCATCTCTCGCTTTTGCTCGGGCGGAAGAGAGAGAAGATAAAACTACACTGGACAAAAGCGAGATAATAGAAATTACCACCAGAAGTTCAATGAGCGTAAAGCCATTTTTTTTGATAGTACCTAATCATAAAATCATTTTAACAAGCCCTATTTTTTTATGCAAGCGCCTGACCTCTCCGATGTGTTTGCGCTATAAATTAAGAGTGGTATACTTGAAAATATGAAACCTGAAAGCTATAAGCCCCCCCAAAAAAAAGAAGCCACAGAAGAGGTTAGAGATACTCTTGACCGCGATTTTTGTTGAACTTGTAAAGGATTTTGGCGAGACAGATGAAGCCAAGAAAATTGCTTTTGAAACAGCCATTCGTCATTTTAGAGACACAGCAGAACAGATTAAAAAAGTGACTGATATGGCCCATCTACAAAAACTTAAAAAGCAGATGTTGGAACAATGGAAAGAATTAGAGAAATTAACTGGTGGAGATAAAGAAAAGTTAGAAAAAATTAGAGAATGGGGCAGAAAGTTTAATGAAGAAAAGAGAATTTTTTATGACTTAATTGGTGAAGTAAAAGATCAAGTCAATGATTTGTCAACAGAAATTCAGCAAAAATTAGCCGGTTTAATGGGAAATACATCAGTAATTGAAGGATATATGCGAGGAGATCGCGCTGCTGTAATAGCAACAATTAAAAACGGCATTAGTTATGAATTAAAATCTCAAAAATCATTAGGTCTATCAACAATCCTAAACGCAATTAAAGATCCAGAGACCGGTTTCAGTACTGAACTAGATATGAGCGGTTCCACAGCTTTTACAGGTGAATTACTTAAACTTGCTTCTGCTGTTAAGGCCGAAGGTCGTAAAATGGCAAATTCCGAAGCAGATAACAAAAGGTGTGAGGAAGCGATAGTGGCTGTTTCAGAAGATGTTGATGCCATAATCAAAGCTATAACAAAAATAAGTAAAACATATAAACTAGTTAAAAAAATTCATGATACCCAGTTTCTTGATGTATTTAACGAATAATATATAGACAAAATTATTTCCTTTTTAACACTCGTCGGACAGCTTGTTTGATTTGCAAAATATTTAAGCCGTAAAGATTTATCAATTCTTCATACTTGCCCGTTTGGCCAAATTGGTCACGGACACCAATGAATTCAATTGGTGTTGGTAATTTTTCTGCTAAAAGTTCGGCAACCGCGCTACCCATACCACCGGCAATTTGATGTTCTTCTACCGTTACAATCGCGCCCGTTTCTCCCGCTAATTTTATGATGGCTTTTTCATCAAGCGGTTTGATGGTTGATAAATTTATTACCGAAACACCTATGCCGGTTTCTTTTAATTCTTTTGCTGCCAGCAATGCTCTATAAACCATTGTGCCGGTGGCAA
Organism: Minisyncoccota bacterium; assembly: GCA_041662545.1. Classification (GTDB taxonomy): domain Bacteria; phylum Patescibacteriota; class Minisyncoccia; order Phycocordibacterales; family DSPV01; genus 2-02-FULL-44-35. The sequence goes on along the minus strand of JBAZSH010000004.1, from coordinate 10,627 downwards.
TGATTCCGATTTCGGATTCCTCAAGGTTAAACCTTTCTTCAGATTTAAGGTTTAACCTTTTTTCAGAAAGGTCTGACCTTTTTTTCTGAAATATGATTTCTGCCTCCCCAATTTCAAACGGCGCCTCTTCGCTGGTAATAATTGGTGTTTCGGCTCGCGAGAGGCGGATGTAGACCGGTTTATCAATTTCGGCGGCAGCCACCACCATTTTTTTCGCTTCAATGGCATCGCAGGGCGAGAGGACAATCATATTTGGTAAAACTCGCGTCAAGGCGATGTCTTCCAGCATTTGGTGGCTGCCGCCGTCCAGCGAAGCGGAAAGTCCGCTGTGCGAGCCAACAATTTTTACCGGCTGATTGTTGTAGCAAATAGTTGTGCGGATTTGCTCCCAATTTCTACCTGGTGAAAAAATCGCGAATGAACCGATGAATGGAATTTTATCCATTGCCGCTAAACCGCTGGCTACCCCAACTAAATTTTGTTCTGCCACGCCGACATCAAAAAACCGCTCGGGAAATTTTTCGGCGAAGGCGCTCATACAAACCGACTCTTTCAAATTCGCCGTCAGCGCTACCACCCGCTCGTCTTTTTCCCCAGCCAGTACTAATCCTTCACCAAACCCAGCGCGCGTAGATTTTAGTTTTGATTTTGATTCAAACATTCTATTTCACCATCAATCGTAATCCCAATCCCCTTGTCACTTTTTTTAGGAATGAAAGAGTAGGATTAATTCTGCCGGATTCAAACCGCGCCAGCGACGATTGAGCGACCCCGATATTTTTGGCGAGTTCTCGTTGGGTAAATTTTTTCTGCGCCCGAATACGAATAATCGCTTTGATTATCTCAAACTCAAATGCCGACTCCTCATACACCTTTCTAAACTCCGGGTCTTTTAAAAGTTGGTGTGTAATAGTGCTAAACGGTATTAATTTTATTTTTGTCTTTTTCATATAAGGTTATGATAACATATATGTTATCTTAATTGCAAGTTTCGGAGTCTCTGTCCCACTATTTCCAAAGTTCTCTTTTTAAGTTTTTGAGTTTTCTTATACACCGCATGAAGAAGGACAATTTTTTCTTGATGAAAAGTATAGAAAACCCTAACATTTTGAGTATTAACCACACGAAGCTCATAAAGATTTTTCCCGATCTTTTTACTATACGGCATAGTTAGATGGTATTCTCTCACTGAAAGCAGTTGAACAAGACGAACTGTTTTTAAAGCTGTGGCCCTGTCAAGAAAATCAAAAAATTTTTGAATATCTTTGTAAAGATAGGTTATTTCCATACTATTGAAGTTCTTTTAATGCCCTCTCCCCTTCCTCTTTGCTTGGTGCGCGGCCGTGCCATTCGGGTTTATTTTCAAATTCTTTGACACCCTTGCCGGCAATGGTGTGGGCGATAATAACCGATGGTTTGGTGTGGAAAATTTTTGCTGCCGAAATTGCCGTATCTAATTCTTGAAAATCGTGGCCATTAATTTCTGCCGTGTGCCAGCCGAAGGCCTCCCACTTTTCTCGTAATGGTTCCAAGGGCATAATTTCTTCGGTCCAACCATCGATTTGAATTTTGTTGTGGTCAACAATAGCGATTAAATTGCCAAGTTTTTCTTTTGCCGCCAGCATCACTGCTTCCCAGATATTACCTTCTTGTAATTCTGCGTCGGAGAGAATACAAAAGAAGAATTTGGACATAAAGGTCGAACCTTTTTTCAGATCCAAGGTTCGACCTTGAATTCCGAAATCTGCTCTCTCTGCTAGTGCCATGCCTGCCGCCTGTGATAATCCTTCACCGAGTGGGCCAGAACTGGTTTCCAATGCTGGTAAAAAATCGCGATGCGGATGGCCTTGAAATGGTGAGCCGAATTTTCGCAAGCCGTTGATTAAATCCTTTACCGGAAAATAGCCGGTGTTAGCCATTGCCGCGTAAAGCACCGGACAAATATGGCCGTTGGAAACAATCAATCGATCGCGCTCGGGCCAGTTTGGTTTTTTTGGGTCGTGATTTAAGGCGTGAAAAAAAAGATAAGCAAAAATATCCGCCATACCCAACGGACCGGCGGTATGTCCAGAACCAGCATTCATCAGTGCTTCAATCACCGTTCGGCGAATCTCCTTTGCCTTTCGTTCCAATTGTTTAATTTTTTCTTGACTGATACTCATCCCAATTTTTTAAATTTTTCTATTACTGCTTTCAAATCACCGCTTCCAAAAATCGCTGAGCCAATAACTAAACGAGTTGCGCCAGCTTTAATTAGTTGTGGTGCGTTTTCCAAATTTACTCCCCCATCAACACTAATCGCAAGTTCGGGGTATTTTTTTCTTAATGTCATCACTTTGTCAATAGTTGATTCTTCGAACGGTTCGCCCTGAAAACCGATTTTTTTTATGCCCATTACTTGTATGGTGTCAATTAGTCCAATAAAAGGTTCTAGATCTTTAAGAGAATTTTGCCAATCCAAAGCGATACCGAAGTAAACTACTCCTTTTAAGTCTTCCAGCATCTCTTTTACTTTTTCTATTCGGCTTAGGTTTGGGTGGATAATGAATCTGATAGTTCTTAGACCAATGAGCCAACCAACTTCTCTTTCCGCTTCTTTAAACATTAAGTCAACTTCTAAACCAAAATTTTGCCAATGGGGCAATCCAGTTTTTTCAAAAATCTTTGGATTACAAATATCAATTTGCGCTAATTCCACTTGGTTTTCAAGTCGCGACAATTTGTTGTCCAAATCTTCAAAGTCCTCAAAATTTTTTGGCAAAATTGCCGGTACAATTTCAATCATAGTGCTGATTTATCAATTTTTTCAATCCGACGGAGATGGCGTGTCTCGCCGCCAAAAGGTGTTTCTAGCCAAAGTAGCACGGCCTTTTTCGCTTCTTCTTTGGATACAAACCTCGCGCCAATCGCTAGAACATTGGCATTATTGTGCTGACGCGTGAGTTTAATGAGGTCAGACCTCAAATCTGAAGAGAGGTCTGACCTCTCCGGATTCCCATAGAAAACCACCGCGCGGACGCGCGGAAAACGGTTGGCACACATAGCTTCACCTTGGCCAGAACCGCCGATGACAATGCCGAAAGTTTTTCCCGTTTCGTCGGTGGAAATTTCTTTCGCCACTGGCGCGACAAAATCAGGATAGTCATCTTCCTTGTCCAATTTATCCGGCCCGCAATCCACCACCTCAAAATTTTTCTCTTTCAAAAAATTGAAAAGAGTATTTTTCAATTCAAAACCGGCATGATCTGAGGCGATTAAAATTCTCATAGGCTGATTTTTATAACATGTTCCACTAAGGTATAAGCGTAGCCCATTTCGTTGTCATACCAGGCAAGTACTTTTACCAAATTACCACCAACGACGCGAGTCATTTTCAAATCGGCGATGGAAGCGTGCTGGTCGCCGACAATGTCGGAAGAAACGGGCTCGTCTTCATTAACAGCAAAAATCCCCTGCCACCTTTTTTCTTTAGCTGCCTTTCGCAAAATTTTATTTACCTCCTCAGTGGAAGTTTGTTTTTTGGAAATAAAAGTGATGTCGGCAATGGAACCAGTTACCACTGGCACGCGGAGCGAAATACCATCAAACAAACCAGTAAGTTGAGGAAAAGCTTTGGTTACGGCGATGGCGGCGCCAGTTGAAGACGGCACGATATTTTGCGCTGCTGCTCGGCCTTCGCGGAAATCTTTTTTATTTGGGCCATCAACAATTGCTTGGCTGGCAGTATAAGCGTGGACGGTGTTGAGCAGGGCTTTTTCAATACCCAGCGCTTCGTGCAAAATGGCAATAACCGGACTGGCGGCATTGGTGGTGCAGGAAGCATTTGAAGAAATTTTACATTTAGCTAATTTTTCTTCATTAATGCCGAGTAGCACTGTGGCTTCGCTGTCATCTTTCGGCATGTCTTTGGCTGGTGCCGAAATGACAACTTTTTTAGCGCCAGCAGTTAGATGAACTTTGGCTTTTTCAAAACTGGTAAACAAGCCGGTGGCTTCCACCACCACATCAATGCCTAATTTTTTCCATGGCAAATTTATGGGGTCTTTTTCGCTGAAGTATAAAATTTCGCGGTCATTAACAACCAAAGCTGATTTGTCCGATTTGGCTTTTACTTCAAGACCTTCGGTTTTATAAACTGTGTCGTGACGCAGAAGATAAACGAAGTTTTCAATGTCGCCTAAGTCATTGACCGCCACCACTTCTAACTCTGGCCGTTTTTCCGCTATCTTAAAAAATGCTCGACCAATCCGACCAAAACCATTAATCGCCACCTTTATTTTTTTTGCCATAGAAAAATTAGCTAATTATTAAATTGTTTCCCAATTATACCCCTTTCTTAAAAGGCGCGCTATACTATGGATATGGGATTTTGGGGGAAGATTTTTATGAAAACAGCAAAAGAACCGCAACCATTATCCGCGGTAAGGTTTTTCAATACTTTGTCTGGGCAGAAAGAAGATTTCAAGCCGATAAAAGAAGGCGAAGTAAATATGTATCATTGCGGTCCGACGGTTTATGATTTTGTCCATATTGGCAATTTGCGTTCTTTTCTACTTGCTGATTTATTAAAAAGAGTTTTTACAGAACGCCGATTTATTATAAAACAAGTGATCAATGCTACCGATATTGGCCATTTGGTTAGCGATGGTGATGCCGGTGAAGACAAGATGACCAAAGCATTGAAGCGAGAAAACAAACCAATTACTTTGGAAGCGATGCGCGACCTCGGTGGTTTTTATTTGAGCGCTTTCAAAAAAGATTTGGCAGACCTTAATGTTAATACTAAAGACACGACTTTTCCGCTTGCCTCTGATCACATTCCTGAACAAATTGCTTTAATTCAAACCCTGATGGAAAAAGGCTATGGTTACAAAATCAGCGATGGTTTGTATTTTGATACGGTAAAATTTTCTACTTACGGTGAGTTGGGTAATAAAAAACAACAGCAATTGGAAGTGGGAGCGCGAGTGGAAGAAAATACAGAAAAGATTAATCCAGCCGATTTTGCTCTTTGGAAATTTTCCGATGATCTTGGTTGGAACTCGCCTTGGGGCAAGGGTTTCCCCGGCTGGCACATTGAGTGTTCGGCTATGAGTATGAAATATTTAGGCAAGCATTTTGATATCCATACCGGTGGTATTGATTTATTGGGGACTCATCATCCAAACGAGATTGCCCAATCGGAAGCGGCGACCAATAAAAAATTCGTCAATTATTGGTTGCACAATGAATTTATTACCATTGAAGGCCGGAAAATTTCCAAGTCGTTGGGCAATACTGTTTCGTTGAAAAATATTGCTGGTCGCGGCTTCTCGCCACTTGCCTATCGGTTATGGTTGCTTAGTGCCCACTATCGTTCGCCGGTCAATTTTACTTGGGAGGTGTTAGAAGGTGCTGATAAGGCGTTGTTTCGGCTGAAAAAACTTTTAGTGGAAGAATGGGGCATCAAGCTTGGTAAAATTAACACTGACTATTCCGAAAAATTTTCAGCTGCCATCAGCGATGATCTGGATACGCCGAAAGCTTTGGCTTTGCTCTGGGATGTAGTGAAAGACAAAAATCTTGCCAAGGAAGATAAACGAGCAACCATTCTTTATTTTGACAAGATTTTTGGTTTAGGTTTAGCTGACCGCGCCGCGCTTTCCAAAGAAATGAAAATGTCGCAACTTTCGCCGGAAAAGTGGCCCAGCGCGATTAAGACGCTAATAGACGAGCGAGAAGAAGCGCGGCGCGAACAAAATTTTGCTAAGGCCGACACTATTCGTAAAGAGTTGGCTCAAAAGGGCTATCAAGTTAAAGACACGCCGACTGGTCCCGAACTCCATAAATAATCCCCATCAATTCCACACTCTACCCACATTTTCTTTTTGACAATTTTATTGGCGTGCTAGAATCCGATTATGGACAATTTGACTACCGGAGCATTCTTGACGGCGGTTAGTAAAATCCCGCCGCAAAATATTGATGCCGAGCGCGCTTTACTCGGTTCTATTATGACGCGTCCCGATGTGATTTATGATGTGGTGGATGTGGTAAGTGGCAAATCATTTTATTCCGATCGGCATAAAATAATTTATGAGACGATGTTGGAATTGTTCGGCAAAAGTCAGCCGATTGATTTGTTGTCTATGGCTTCACGGCTCAAGGAAAAAGAATTATTGGAACGAGCCGGTGGCAATCTTTATCTAACCGAACTTTTGGGTAGTGTGCCTTCTGCCGCCAATGCCAAGCATTATGCTGAAATTGTCCAGAGAAAATTTATGATGCGCCAATTGATTATGGCGGCAGAAAATATCACTTCTTTGGGTTATGACGAAGCGCAAGATATCGCGGAAGTTTTGGATAAGGCCGAGAAGCAGATTTTTGAAGTTAGTAATTCTTCTTTCACTCACAAATTTATTGAATTGAAAGAAGCGTTGGGCGAGGCCTGGGAAAGATTGGATCGGCTTCATAAGTCCAAAGATAATTTGCGCGGTTTGCCGACAGGTTTTCCGGAGTTGGATAATAAATTATCAGGTTTGCAAAAATCCGACTTGATAATTTTGGCGGCGCGACCATCAATGGGCAAAACCGCTTTGGCTTTGGATATCGCCCGGCAGACGGCGATAAATCACCAAAATACCGTAGGCGTTTTTTCTTTGGAAATGAGCTCCCAGCAATTGGTTGACCGAATGTTGGCGTCCGAGGCAAGGGTGGACGCTTGGAAATTGCGTACTGGTCGTTTGTCAGCGGAAACAGAATTTGAACAGATTCGCGATTCGCTGGATCGTTTGTCCAAAGCGCCGATTTTTATTGATGACCAGCCGGGTAGTAATATTTTAAAAATGCGTTCAGTGGCGCGGCGGTTGAAATCGGAAAAAAATCTTAGTTTGATTATTGTTGATTATTTGCAATTGATGATTCCCACCAATGCTCGAGCTAGTGATAATATGGTTCAGCAGGTGACGGAAATTTCTCGTTCGTTGAAAACCTTGGCGCGGGAATTGGATGTGCCGGTCTTGGCTTTGTCACAACTTTCGCGGGCAGTAGAACAGCGAGGTGGCAAACCGCGCTTGTCTGATTTGAGGGACTCGGGTTCTATTGAACAAGATGCCGATGTGGTAATGTTTATTCATCGCGAGGATAAATATAAAGAAAATTCGGAAAAACCGAATATCGCCGAAATTTTAATTGAGAAGCATCGTAATGGTCCTACCGGCAAAGTTGAACTTTATTTTGACGATAAGAAGGCGACATTTTTGAGTGTGGACAAAAGCGACTTCGGTGATTTGGCGAAGGATGAAAGTTTTTAATTATGACGATTATAGAAAAACTTACGGAAATTTTTGGCAGTTTCCCCGGCATTGGCCCACGGCAGGCAAAGCGGTTTGTTTTTTTCTTGCTTTTGCGTGGCGGTGTCTATATAGACGAGCTAATTAAGCTTTTGCAAAATTTAAAAAAGGACATCAAACAATGCCCTGTTTGTTTTCGCTATTTTGCCCGGGGCGCTATGGCAGAAAGCCATTGTAATATTTGTCGTGACCAACATCGCGCCGGCGATGTTCTGATGGTTGTCTGTCGAGATGTGGATTTAGAAATAATGGAAAAAAGTGGCGCTTTCGCTGGCCACTATTTTGTCTTGGGTGGCACCTTGCCGATTTTAGAAAAAAATCCCGAGCGGCGGTTGCGCAGTCGTGAGTTTCTGAAAGCAGTGGAAAAAATGAGCAAAGAAAATTTGAAAGAAATTATTTTGGCGACGAATACTGACCCCGAAGGCGAAAACACTTCTGATTTTCTTCACAAACTACTGGAACCGTTGGTGAAAAAACACAATATAAAAATTTCCCTACTCGGTCGCGGCCTTTCCACCGGTGCCGAACTAGAATACGCCGACATTGACACTCTAAAAAATGCTCTGCGCAATCGAGCTTAATTTTGTAGCATAAAGTCAAATTCGTTGAAGGCGCAAGTTTTTGGGAGGCTTGCGAGCCCGACTGGGGCGAGCACGAGGAATTTTTTAGCAAAAAAATATCCGTGCTCCCAAAAAACTTGTGCCGAGAAAGAATTTGACTATTATTTGATTGCTAGAATTTTGACTTTAAAAAAATGCTGACGGTGGCCTTGGCGGATCATGTAGCGGCTTTTTGGTTTGTATTTGACCACTATGATTTTTTTTGTCCGGCCGATTTCTACCAACTCTGCTTCTACTTTCGCCCCAGTGATAAAAGGCGTGCCAATAGTTGTGTCTTTGCCGTTATCAACCAGCAACACTTTATCAAAGGTGATCTGGTCACCCTTTTTGTGTTCGCCGGGAATTTTCTCAATGCGAACCGTATCTCCAACGGAGACCTTGTATTGCTTGCCACCTGTTTGAATAACTGCAAATTCCATAATTTCTATATTTTACACGATTTTTTTCTTAAAGCAAGGGCGAAGTCCACTTCTTCCATTTGACAAAGTGCCACTAAATTTGTTTTAATGTGGCGATGGAAATTCGCAACATAGCCATTATCGCCCATGTGGACCACGGCAAGACCACTTTGACCGACGCTTTGATGCGTCAGACAGGGATGTTTTCTGATGCTTCTTCCAGTATGGATTCTAATGATTTGGAAAAAGAACGCGGTATTACCATCTATTCCAAGAACACTTCTGTTTTTTGGAAAGACACTAAAATCAACATCGTGGATACGCCAGGTCACGCCGATTTTAGTTCCGAAGTGGAACGAGTTTTGCGTGCCATCGATACCGTGCTTATTTTAGTTGATGCCCAGGAAGGGCCGATGCCCCAAACTCGTTTCGTTTTGAAAAAATCTTTGGAACTTGGTTTGAAACCGATTGTCATTATCAATAAAATTGACAAAACTGCCGCTCGGCCGGAGCAGGTTCACGAAGAAGTTTTAGAACTTTTCATAGAACTCGGCGCCAACAATGAGCAAATAGATTTTCAAACAATTTACGCCATTGGTCGGCAAGGTGTCGCCAAAAGAAAACTTACCGATGAATCAAAAGATCTGTCGCCGTTGCTGGATGCTATTCTTGAATTTGTGCCACCGGCCAATGGAGATATCACTGCCCCTTTCAGAATGCAACCTTTCAACCTTGCTTATGATAATTTTCTCGGACGGTTGGCGATTGGGCGGATTTACGAAGGTACAATTAAAACCGGCACGATGGTTTTTGAGAAAAAACCCGACGGCAAGACTGTCTCAAATAAAATTACAAAAATTTATACCTTTGAAGGGTTAACTAGAAAGGAAGTCAAAGAAGCCCAAGCGGGAGATATTGTAGTGGTGGCGGGTTTTCCGGAAATTTATATTGGTGACACGATTTGCGAAAAAGAAGAACAAACTCCTCTGCCGGCCATTGCCATTGATGAGCCGACAATTTCTTTGGATTTTCTCGTTAACGATTCGCCTTTTGCCGGCAAAGAAGGAAAATTTGTCACGACGCGTCAGATAAAAGAGCGCTTGGAAAAAGAATTGGAAGTGAATGTTGGTTTGCGGGTGGATTTTTTGTCTGGTGATTTTTATAAAGTTTATGGTCGGGGCGAACTTCATATCGCTATTCTTTTGGAAAATATGCGCCGTGAGGGTTTTGAGCTTCAGGTTTCTGAACCACAGGTTATTGTTAAAGAAAAAGATGGAGTGAAAACCGAGCCCTTTGAAGAAGCGATTATTGATGTGCCCAACGAATATGTTGGTAATGTTATTCAAAAATTGGGCGCGCGGTGCGGTGTTTTGATGAATCAAAAAGGCCACGAGAATCAGACGCGGCTGATTTTTGAAATACCGACTCGTGGTTTGCTTGGTTATAAAAGTGAATTTGTTATTGATACCAAAGGTGAAGGAATTTTGTCTTCGCGATTTATTGAGTTTCGGCCCTGGGCTGGTGATATTAAAAGACACAATTTTGGCTCAATGGTTTCTATGGAAAACGGCACAGCACTCGGTTATTCTCTATACAAGTTGCAAGAGCGTGGCGCCATTTACATTGATCCGGCGATTCCAGTTTATGAAGGGATGATTATTGGCAATGTTTCCAAGGGTGATGATTTGGATGTGAATCCGACGAAAAATAAAATTCTGACCAATTATCGGAATGTGAATACTGGCGACGCGATAACACTAATACCGCCGCTAAAACTTTCGATTGAGCGCGGTTTGGAAATTATAAAAGACGACGAATATTTGGAAATCACACCAAAATCAGTTCGCCTACGCAAAAAGTTTCTGTCCAAAGTGGATCGATCAAGAGCGGCGAGAGCTAAAGAATAGCTGTAATACCTTACATGCGCAGGTTAGACCTGCGAAATTCGCAGGTCTAACCTGCGCAATCGAATAAAAGCGTATAAAAATTTTCCCTTTCCGCCTTCGCTTTTGCGCAGATACTAGCGATAGCAAATATCTGCTGTTTTTTGTTTTTAAGAAAAATAGGTAAAACAAAACTCGGCCATCCCTGGGATGGCCGAGCGATCCGCTGGTTATCAGATTGGGTGAAGAAATGGATTGGGAAGTCTCTTTGGTAATGTGCACACACATATGGCGGTTTCTCCTAAAATGGAGGAATGAGTATACATATGGTCAAAACAATCAAAGAAGAAAGGTTAAGATGGGTACTGCCAATAGTAAGAAAAGAGGTAAAACTA
>JBAZSH010000003.1:0-67144 GCA_041662545.1 Minisyncoccota bacterium | reverse complement strand
GGTGGAAAGTCCTCCGGCAAAAGTAGAAGTGGCGGTAGACGAAGCGACAAAGAAAGGTGCTTCAATCCCTTGAGTAGCCGAGAGTCCACCGGTTACTCGGATTCCGCCCGCAAAAGTCGTGGTGCCGAGGCCGGTGTAGGTTGGAGTGCCGTTAACAAAGAGATTGCCGGTGACGGTTAGATCATTGTTGATGGAAGAGGAAGCCAAAGAAACGAAACCTCCTCGGAGAGTGGAGAGACCGAGAATGTCGGCGGTTGATGAAGCGGAAAAAGCGCCACCGACAGTGAGGATACCAGAGAGAGCGTTGGTGGCGGTGGTGGAAGTTGATGTGAAATATCCTGCTAGAGCAGAATTACCGAGAGCCGATGAACCTTCCACCGAGAGTTTGGCGTATGGAGAAGTCGTGCCGATGCCGACATTACCAGTCGCTCTCCAAGCGTGCGTGCCATCAGTCGTCCAATTTGCAGTTGTCGCCCCACCGATCAAATTGCCAGCCCAGTACAAACTACTTGCATTCGCATATAGGCGATTTGATGTATCAGTTGGGGTCACATCAGACAAAAATATCGGACCAGAAACAGAAAGTGTATCAGTGGGTGAGCTCGTGCCTATACCAACACGATTGTTGGTGGAATCGACATAAAGTGTATCGGTATCCACAGTCAAATCGTTAGAAATCGTTGTTGTGGAAAGTGAAGAACTACCAGAAACTGAGAGCGTCTCACCTGAAAACGAAGTGAACGAACCAGTAGAACCGCTAATGGGCGAATCGGTAATCGTGCCATTAGTAAAGGTGGAAGAATCGCTGATGTCCACATTGTGGAGCATATCAATGTTGTTGGTGCCAGCGACAGTGCTGTAAACATTGTTGATGTAAGTGTTGTTGTTGGAGGTGGCAGTAGAAAGTGTGGCGAGCTGACCAAAAATATTTGCGGAAAGGTTGGCCAACCGACTCTCAAATTCTTCACGCGAAACACCAGTGTAAGAAATATTTTTGGTTACTTCTTCAATGATGTTGCGGGGCGAGAGCACGACAGTAGAACTGACCCCACCTTTGTCCTCCCCTTGATAAGGGGAGGAAGGAGGAGGGGTTGAGGGGGTGGTGGGAATGATGACTGTCTCATTTGTTTGATTAACAGCAAGATTGCCATCAATTTTCTTACCGAAGAGTGAAGCAAAGAAGCTGCCGGTCTTTTGGAAAATCGGATATAAAGTTTCGTAGGTAGTTTCGGCAACATTCTCCAAAGCCACTTGTTGTTTCTCCGGCAAAACTTTTTCTATTAAAACAAGAAGTTTATCCGCCTCCGCTGAAGCTACGGCGGACTGCTTCGCAGTAAAATTTTCAAAGTAATTAAAATCGGCAAGACCGGTTGCACCCGAGACCGCTTCGGCCAGTTTGTCACTATCAACAAAACCCTCCGAACCAAAAGTTGCCGCCACCTGCTCGGCGCTGATTTTGGAATCAATCCAAGAAAGTTTTGGTTGTTGTTCAAAAAAAGGTTGAACCTTTCGGTGTTCCGAAAAGTTCAACCTTTGGATCTTTTGAACTGCCACTACTGCCACCTCTTGAACAGCACGAAAACCTCGCGCCGCTTCCACAAAAATTTTATCGTGATACACATAACTGCCTACCACCAAAATAAATGCCAAAGCCAAACTCAAAGATTTTTGAAAAAATGAACGGGTGAATTTTTTTGGCTCAAAAGTTGAACGCTGTAGTTCCGGCAAAATTGGCACCGGCTCTTTTGTGTATTGAAACTCCGAAGCAACACGACTCGCTTCATTAAAACTTTTCGGCGTAGCAAAACCAAAACCGATTTTCGGAATTTCATTTTCTCCAGACCCAACTTGGAGTTTCCCCGAGTCTGACTCGGGGGAAACCACCGATAATTTCTTGGCATCTTTTGGGGCAATCTCTTCTTTTTTCAAAACCGTCGCACCGTTGAAAAGTCTTTTGTGTTCTAAAATGGACTTTTCACTAACATACCAAGTTCTACCGACGCGCCGGGCATCAACTTTTTCGCCACGACAAAGCTGACCTACATAGTCCTGAGTGTAGCCAAAAAGCGCCGCCGCTTTTTTGGAAGTGATGAATTTTTTACCTGCTAGGATGAACTCGTTTTTTGGCATTTTTATAATCAAAATTATACCAAATTTTTCATCCGAGAAGGTCAATAAAACTGTGGATAAATAAAGTCATCTCGGTTATCCGAGATGATTAGTCGCAAAACTCTTTTTCGTTTAGAAATTCCTCCACCGCAATATCAAAATTTTTTCCGCTTCACCCTTCCCCGAAGACGGGGTGGGCTCCGACGCGTATAAAAATTTTAATACTGCGGCTTCGGAAATGATAAATCAGCCAAATTCATTGAAGGCATAGGTTTGGCGGGGGCTTGCGAGCGCGACTGGCGCGAACACGAGGAAAATTTCAGTAGAAATTTATCCGTGCCCCGACAAACCTGTGCCGAGAAAGAATTTGGCAAACGCAACGGAAATTTTGTTACAAAACAACATCTCGGCTAGCCGAGATGAATTATTTGGCTTAAATTTTAGCTTTTCTCGCGTTTCACACCCTTTTCAAAAAAAATTAGAGGTGTTTCATAAGCAATTGGCGTAAGACAGCGGGATTGGCCGAACCCTTAGAGATTTTCATCCCCTGCCCCACCAAATACTCCAGAGAAGTAATTTTGCCAGCTTTATACTCGGAAACAACTTTTGGATTGTCGTCAATGGCTTTTTTAACAATTTTTTCTAATACTACCTCATCATTTTTTTGGAGCAAACCAAGTTTTTGAGCAATCTCGATTGGTTTTGAGTTGCCTTTTTGAACCATCGCCGCCAAGACATCTTTGGCACCACGAGAAGAAAGTTCACCCTTATTTACCATTGTGATTAACTCAGCAAAATTCTCCGATGTAATCTTCGCGTCTACACCGTCATTGATAATATAATTAGCCGCCAATTTTAAGAAATTAAGGTTGAACCTTTTTTCCGATTCAAGGTTCAACCTTGCAACTGATTCAAAAAATTCTGCTAATCTCTGGTCTTGAACAAAAATTTCTATGTCGCTTGCCTTGATATCAAAATCTTTGGCATATCGTTGCCTTTTTGCCCAAGGTAATTCTGGTAATTCTTTTTCGAGAGTTTCTTCGGCAAACTCGGACAGCTCACTTAATTTCAGTTTTAGAATATCGGGTTCGGGAAAATATCGGTAATCATGCGACTCTTCTTTTTGCCGCTGGGAAAAGGTTTCGCCTTTTTTATCATCCCAACCGCGAGTTTCTTGTACCACCGATTCTCCCCTTTCCAAAACTTCTGCCTGTCTTTCTATTTCATATTCAATCGCTTTCTCCACCGCCTTGAAACTGTTTAGATTTTTCACCTCCACTTTTGTTCCTAGTTTAAGGTCAGACCTTAAATCTGGAGAAAGGTCTGACCTTTTAACTGAGATATTTGCCTCTACCCGCATTTCTCCCTTTTCCATATTGGCTTCAGCTACTCGTAGATAACGCAATAACAATTGAAGCTCGCGAGCAAAATCCGCTGCTTCTTTCGCCGAATGAAGTACCGGCTCGGTAACCAATTCCATTAGTGGCACACCAGCGCGATTGTAATCAACAAGCGAATAACCCCCCTCTTCATGTAAAGATGTGCCCGTATCTTCTTCAAGATGTACCCGAGTTATTTTTACGCCATTTAATTCTCCGCCAGAAACAAGTGGATATTTATACTGACTGATTTGATAACCTTTTGGAATGTCGGGATAAAAATAATTTTTTCTATCAAATTCGGTAAAATCGGCTAATTTACCACCAAGCGCTAGTCCAACTTTCAAAACACTTTTAACCGCCTCCTTATTAACCACTGGCAAAGTGCCCGGATGCCCCATACAAACTGGGCAAACATTAACATTGGCCCGCGATTCATCGGGGTCATTTTTGGAATTGCAAAACATCTTCGTCTGCGTTTTCAATTCCGCATGAATTTCTAAACCAATCGTCGGAGTATATTTCATTAACAATAGCTTACAACTCTCGTAAAATTTTCACAAGTGAATCGGAGAAATTTTTAATTGACTGATCGTCTAAAGTAGAAATGGTGAGGGTAGTGGGACAAAGTTTTTTTGACGCTTTTTCGGTTTTTTTGAGCGTTGCTTTATCAACCAAGTCCGACTTGGTCAAAACTACTATTTCTTTTTTGTCTAACAGCTCCGGGTCGTATTTTTTTAATTCCTCTCTAACTGTCTGCCAAACGACGGCCACATCGGGATTTTCCAAAGAAATACAGTGAAGTAAGATTTTCGTCCGGCGAATGTGGCGCAAAAATTTATGACCTAAACCCTTACCTTCCGCCGCGCCTTCAATCAAACCGGGAATGTCAGCCAAAACAAAATCATAAAGAGTGCCGAGATTGGGTTCCAAAGTGGTAAACGGATAATCGCCAACTCTAGCATGCGCCGCCGACAAAGCATTCAGCAACGACGATTTACCGGCATTGGGCAAGCCAATAATTCCGACATCGGCAAATAAACGCAATTCAATAGAAAAATCAGCTACCTCGGCGGCATTACCAGAGGTGCTTTCGCGCGGTGAAGTGTTAAGAGATGTTTTGAAATGTTCATTGCCCAAACCGCCGCGACCGCCTTGTAAAATTTTTATTGTTTCGCCTTCGTTCAATAATTCAAACTGCTCGCGAGTTTCGGCATTTATCAAAACCGAACCAATGGGCAATTCCAAAACTAGATCGTCGCCATTTTTGCCGTGTCGGCCAAAATTTTCGCCATCACCGCCTTTACCCGCCGAGAGTTCTTTAACATGACGGTAGCGCAACAAGCCACCGACATCGCGAATCGCTTTTGCGAAAACATCACCGCCTTTGCCGCCATTGCCACCACCCGGTCCGGCAAATTCTTTGCCTTTTTCGTGACGCCAACGCACCACGCCAGTACCGCCATTACCGGCTCTCAAATGAATTTTTAATTCGTCGATAAGCATATCAATTTTCTAGCGCTCGCTTGGCTAACTCAATTGCTCCTTCTTTGGATTTGGCATAGGTAACGAAAAGTTTATTGTGGCAAAAAAGCGCATCGGCTACGCCGGTAACTTTCACCAATTCTTCATCTCTTTTTCCTGCCCACTCTATCGGCAAATCTCGGCGATTAATAAAGGCTTGTTTAGTGTCTCTAACAGCACCGACCCGCCAGACAACAGCATCACCCTCTCCTAATTTAGGTTCAATGACAAAAAGCGGTTCTGAATGTTTTCTGATAATTTCCTCCCAATGATACTGTTTATCTAAAACAACAATTCTTTTGTCGGTGGCATTATTATAAGCTTGCTCAACCATTGCTTCACTTTCCAAAATTTCTTTAGCTAATTGAATCTCTCTTTTTAAAACACCGGCGGCAAAAGCGACCGCTTGCAAAAACCAGCCATCAAAATCGCGTTTTTCGTCGCGCCAGCTGGGATTAAAAATATCAACCGCTTTATCAATGGTATAAGGAAGAGTTTCAGCAACAAAAGGTTTTAGCTGACCAACTCCATTGTCGGCAGCGTCAATAAATTGAACTAAATTTTTATCCACCAGTTCAAAAATTTCACTACCTCCGGCGATGGCGACGCCAAATTTTTTCCAAATTAAACCGAAGGAAGCATAAGGCACACCGTTGGCCCGTTCACCCGCTCCACCAATTTGGTGATGGTCAAAACGATTGTGCGCTTCATCATATTCACCACCGACATCCAAAACAATGTCGCCGGTCTTAATTGTCTCCGGATCGCGAGTGCGAATAATTTTCGGTTCTTTTGATTCGCCAGCAAAATTAATTAGCAAAGTAGCCACACCAAAAACATCGTCAGCGTGAAAGTTGCCGTTGTGAGTAATAATTTTCATAAATCAGGAATTTTTCAAAATCAACGGATAAAGCCGAAACAGCGATAAACCAAAACTAACGATAACCGGACCGGCGATAAAACCGATGGGACCAAAAAAAGCAATGCCGCCCAAAACCGACAACAACACGATTAGTGGTTGTAAACGAGCTCCGCGATTCATCAAAATCGGCTTGAGAAAATTATCAGACAAACCAACGACGAAAAAGCCCCAGACCGCCAAGCCAATCGCCAACACCGGACTAGAAACAATAATTAAATAAGCAACGGCGGGAATCACAATAACCGCCGTGCCAATGGTAGGAATAAGCGAAGCGATGGCCGCCAAAGCGCCCCACAAAACGGCGCTGGGCACGCCAAAAACCGCGAAGCCGACACCGACCAGAATTCCCTGGACAATGCCGACCAGCAGCGAACCGTACACTACAGCGTTAACCGCTTCCTGGGTAAAATCAAAAATATCTTGGTCGTAATTATCCGCCAAAGGACTCCAACCAAAAAGTTCTTTCTTAAATTTTGGACCATCACGAAATAAGAAAAATAAAGCGAACAGCATAATGACCGCGTTAACCGCCAATTCCGCCAAACTGGAAAAAACCAAACCAAGGTGGCTAACCACCAAAGCCAGAAAATTTTTGATATAACCTTCCAAATCCAATACCGCTTCAGGCGCGAAAGTTCCAATGTATTTTTCAATAAAGGTGTTGATTTTGGCGGTATAACCAATCCGTTCGGCATTATCGGCGATTTTTAAATAAAGGTTGGAAGCATCATCAAACAAAGTGAAGCCAAAAATCACCAGCGGCGCGAGAATTACCAAAACCGTTGCCGCCACCACCACCAGCGAAGTTAGACCCGCCCGGCCGCCGAAAATTTTCAGCAAAAATTCGTAGACCGGTTTAAGGGAAATATAAAAAACCAAGGCCATAAACAAAGCTCCAAGATAAGGTCGCAGGACGAAAAAAGATAACACCAACGCAATGGCCAGCAAAATCAAAAAGAAAGTTATGGAAATGCGACGGGGCATAAAGTACTAATAATTATTACAAAAACGAGTTATAATAGCAATATGGCGACAATTGAGAGAATTAAAGCTCGAGAAATTTTGGACTCACGCGACGAGCCGACGGTAGAGGCGGAAATTTTGCTTTCCGATGATGCTGTTGGTATCGCGGCTGTGCCCAGTGGCGCTTCCACCGGAAAATTTGAAGCGTTGGAACTGCGCGATGGCGACCCAGCCTGTTACGACGGCAAAGGCGTTCTGAAGGCGGTGGCAAATATTAATGAAAAAATTGCGAAAATTATTGTTGGATTAGAATTAGAACAAAAAGATTTTGACCGGCTGCTAATTGAGGAAGACGGCACGGAAAATAAAAGTCGACTCGGCGCTAACGCTATTCTTGCCACCTCGTTGGCTTTTGCCAAAGCCAATGCCGCCAGTCGCCAGCAAAAACTCTGGCAGTATTTCGCTAAAATCGCTGGCACAGAAAAACCCGCCGGCCAACGCCTGAGCGTAGCGATGGCGGGCGGGCCCACCCTACCAACGCCAATGTTCAATATTTTAAACGGCGGCCGACACGCGAACAATTCCACTGATATTCAGGAATTTATGATAGTGCCAAGTGGCGAAAATTTTGCCGAGAAAATGCGCCGAGGCACAGAAATTTATCACGCCCTTAAAAAAAATCTGGAAGAAAAAAATCTACCGACAACCGTCGGCGACGAAGGCGGTTTTGCTCCCCCATTACCTTCAAATGAAGCGGCGTTGGAAATAATTGTGGAAGCAATTGGAAAAGATGATGAAACAAAAATTGCTTTGGACGCGGCGGCTGGCGAATTTTTTGCTGATGGAAAATATTTTTTGAAAAGAGATGATAAAAAATTGTCGGCCTCGGAACTAATCGCGCTTTATGAAAACTGGCTGACAAAATATCCGATTATATCGCTGGAAGATCCACTAGCCGAAGATGATGTGGAAAACTGGAAAATTATTACTGAAAAACTTGGTGAAAAAATAATGCTGGTTGGCGACGATTTATTCGCCACCAATCCCAAACGGCTAAAAATCGGCATTGAACAAAAACTCGCCAATGCCATTATTATCAAACCAAATCAAATCGGCACTGTTACGGAAACTATTGAAACGGCGAAAATGGCCGAACGCGCCGGCTTTAAAATTATCGTCTCCCACCGCTCCGGCGAAACTTTAGACACTTCCATCGCTCACTTGGCGGTCGGTCTAGGGGCGCCGTTTATTAAGGCCGGCGCGCCGGCCCGAGGCGAACGGCTAGCGAAATATAACGAACTTTTAAAAATAGAAAGCGAAGGTATATGAAAATCTACATTTTTAGACACGGACAGACAATCTACAATCGCGACCGACGATTCACCGGTTTTGACGACCCGCCATTGACCGAACTTGGTTTGAAACAAGCGGAAATTATTGCCGAAAAACTCAAAGACAAAAATTTTGAAATCGCCTACCAAACTTCACTCCAACGCTCCAGAGACACCTTAAAAGCGGTGCTAAAATACCATCCCGATTGCAAAGAAATCATTGAGGACAATAGAATGCTTGAAAGAAATTACGGCTCGCTGAACGGCACAACACATGCCGATTTCATTGCCCAAAATAGCCAAGAAAAATTTGACTTGATCCATCGCGGTTTTTTTGAGGCGCCGCCAAACGGTGAAAGTTTCGCTATGGTAGAAACTCGCGTCCAATCATTCATTGACGACCTGTTGGTAAAAATTCGCCAGGAAAATAAAAATGTCGCCATCTCCGCCCACGGCAACTCCATTCGACTATTCCGTAAAATTATGGAAAATGCTTCGGTTGAAGAAACCTGTTATTGGACAATCCCCTACGATAGCTATTTTGAATACGAGGTTTAATGATGTTTAGTTTCTTCTTCTTTAATATCTTCCAGGGTCTTTTTGATTTCTTTCAATTCACTTTTGACTTCAGACAAAGTTTCTGACTCTTTCTGGACTTCCGCTTCGGTTTGTTCAAAAATCTTTTTCTCCCTTCTTAAGCCCGACAAGAAAATTCGGTCGCCAATGAAAAACGAAGCGAAAAGTCCAGTTAAAAGCAACACAACAACGCTAATCAAAATTGATACCGGCCCAGTTAAAAATTCATACTGGTCAGCAGTCATCCAAACGCCACGCCAAAAGAGCACGATGGCGACACCACCAATAAAACTGTAAATGATCGGGTGATGAGAAAGTTTGGCGCGCACTCGATCTTCCAACTTGTCAAAATAATTAAAGATTTTTTTCACCGTTTTTAAT
The DNA here is from genome assembly GCA_041662545.1 of Minisyncoccota bacterium. Classification (GTDB taxonomy): domain Bacteria; phylum Patescibacteriota; class Minisyncoccia; order Phycocordibacterales; family DSPV01; genus 2-02-FULL-44-35. The sequence continues at coordinate 57,959 of JBAZSH010000003.1, read as the reverse complement.
TTTTCTCCAAATATAAGAACCAACCCAAAACAAAACCGCCACTACTATGATAGCGTAAATTAACTCTTTTTCATAATGCTTGATATCGGTAAAAATAAGGGCTAGAGTATTGCCGAAAAAATAGCCGCCGGCGCTGAAAATCGTGGTCCAAACAAGCGCGCCAGCAACATTCCAAATTAAAAACTTTTCTGCTCTCATGGGACTTAAACCGAAAGCAATGGGAATAATCGCCCGAAGTTGGTAGAGAAAACGAAAACCAATCAAAATCAAATTCTGGTGTTTATCCAAAAGCGTTCGCACTTTTTCTAAGCGTCGTTGCCATTTTGGTCGCTTTTCTAAAAATTCCCGACCGTGTCGACGACCAAGATAAAAATAAAATTGATCGGCAATAATCGTACCGGAAAGAGCAATGGCCATCACCCAAGGCAAATTAAATAAACCAAGATGGGCCAAAAAACCAGCAATAATAAGCATCAGCTCTCCTTCCAAAAGAGAACCGACGAAAAGCGCGTAATAACCGTAGGTAACAATAAAATATTCCGGCACGATATAATTTTAACTTTTTTTCTTTTTCTTCGCCAACTTCGCTGCTTTTTCAATCAACCACGAACTGGACTGAACTTTGCCGCCCTCACCAATATTATAGACCATTTTAATACCCAATTCTTCACACAAAGCGACTTCGGGCACAGGATCGCCGTCGGGCTTACGATCACCACCATTGGCAAAAATGTGGGGGCGAAGCTCTGTTAATTCACGACAAACGCTGCAGTCTAAATCATTTGGTTTATGCTGGCTAACAATCACCCGATCCACGACTTCAAAGGCTTCAATCAGCTCTTTTCGCTCTTGCTCGTCCATAAAAACAAAGTCCTTCTTTTTTCGGAGCCAATTGTCGTTGTTAAGAATTACCACAAGTTCATCACCAAGTTTTTTTGCCTCATTAAACATCCGCACATGACCAACATGCGCCGGATCAAAACCACCAGAGACAGCAACTATTTTTTTGCGTACCTTACGAACTTTTTTCATAAAATTTGGACTCACCGGGAATCGGACCCGGGCCTCGGCAATGCGAATGCCGCGTAATACCACTTTACTATGAGCCCTCTCGGGGTACTGGGAATTGAACCCAGACCTCACGCACCCCCGCCTGCCATAGCCTTTGCCTTCGGGGTACTGGGAATTGAACCCAGACCTCACGCACCCGAAGCGTGTATACTGCCGTTATACTATACCCCGGCTCTGGCAATGGCGGGCAGGCGAAGCGTGTATACTGCCGTTATACTATACCCCGACAATGGGCGATACAGGAATCGAACCTGTGGCCTTGCGAATGTGAATCGCACGCTCTAACCAGCTGAGCTAATCGCCCCCTAATCGCACATTCCCACGACAATATAACACAAAATTTTATCTTCTGGAATTTGCGAATATGATAAGATAAATTTATGGACAAACTAAAGCAACTCAAAAAACTGGAAGAAGAAATCGCCAGCGACACAACTCTGCCATTGCGAGAATCAAACCTAGTTTTCGGTGAAGGTGATGCCGATTGCCAAGTAATGTTCATCGGTGAAGCGCCGGGCCAAACCGAAAACGAATTGCGTCGGCCATTCGTCGGCCGAGCTGGGAAACTTTTGGACAAAATGTTAGAAGAAATCGGCTGGCAAAGAAAAGATGTTTACATTACTAATATCGTCAAACGCCGACCACCGGAAAACCGCGACCCGTTGCCAGAAGAAATTGAGGCCTATAAACCCTATCTGGCACGACAAATCGAAATTATTAAACCAAAAATTGTCGCTCCTTTAGGCAGATTTTCTATGAATTATTTTTTACCCTTCGCCAAAATTTCCAATGCTCATGGCAAATTGTTTGATTTGGATGAACAAATAATCGTGCCACTCTATCATCCAGCCGCCGCCCTTCGTGCCACCGCCGTCTTAAATGACTTGCGCGCTGACTTCAAAAAACTCCCCAAAATAGTTTCTGAAAAAATTACATTTGAATTTTAATATTTTTTGAAATTATGGATATCCCTAAAAATTATCTAGAGAAACTAAAAAGTAAGCAACCGCTCAAAATCACCAGCGAGCGGCAAGAATGTGTCCAGCGTTTCGTGGACAAAATTAATCTGGAACGAATTGGCACTAAATTTAAACCTGTTACCTGGAGACAAATAAACGGACTGGTTGCTCATGTTAAAATCAGAGATCTTTATTGGTTTTTTAAGGAATGCGATCAGGGTGACTCTTTCAGCAAAAAATTCTTCGGTATACTCAAAAATTCTCGGGTAAAAAATAATATTTGAAATATTCGGTAAAATCAATATAATTGGAGAATGACAAAAATTAAGGAGGTTTATCAAGCCGACGAGCCGGTTTTGAGGCAAATTGCCCAGCCGGTACCGTTAAAAGAGATCAAATCAACCAAAATCCGCCGGCTAATGAAAAAAATGAAAGCCTCGTTGGCTGGCGAGGCTGATGGTGTGGCCATTGCCGCTCCGCAAGTTGGTGAGGCGCTTCGGATTTTCATTGTCGCCGGCAAGTGGCTTGGTGAAGGAAAAGAAGACTTAATCTGTATCAATCCAGTGCTCTTAAGTATGTCTAAAAAGAAAAAGGAATCTGAAGAAGGTTGCCTGTCGGTTCGTTGGCTTTACGGCAAAGTCAATCGAGCTCGCAATGTCACTATCCGCGCTGTTGATGAAAATGGTGAAGAATTTACTCGCGGTGCCGGTGGGATTCTGGCGCAAATTTTTCAACACGAACTGGATCACTTGGAGGGTATTTTATTTACCGACAAAGCCAAAGAAGTGGTGGAAGTAACGCCAGAGGAATTAGAAAAATATGAAAAACAAAACTAATTTTGCTTTTTTTGGAACGGATGATTTTTCGGTAGGTGTGTTGGATGAGCTAAAAAGCGCCGGCTTTTTGCCGACCTTGATTGTCACTTCACCCGATAGGCCAAAGGGTCGTGGTCTAAAACTTACCCCGCCACCAGTCAAACTTTGGGCTATTAAAAATAAAATTAATTTTCTCCAACCGGAAAAATTAGACGACGACTTGTGTTTGAAAATTAAAAATTATAAATTAAAAATTGGTGTGGTTGCTTCCTATGGCAAAATAATCCCAAAAAATATTTTAGAAATTCCCGAGCGAGGTATTCTTAATGTCCATCCTTCCCTACTGCCAAAGTATCGCGGTGCCTCACCGATTCAAGCCCAAATTTTAAATGATGAAAAAAATGTTGGGGTAACGATAATGCTGATGGATGAAAAAATGGATCATGGGCAAGTTCTCGTTTTGCGAGAACTGGCTACTCCAACCAAAGTGCCGACGGCCAAAGAATTATCAGAAAAATTAGCAAAAGAAGGTGGAAAACTTTTAGTAGAAACACTCCCAAAGTGGCTCGGGGACAAAATCACGCCGATTCCCCAAGATGATAGCCAAACAACTTTTTGCAAAAAAATCACTAAAGAAGATGGATTGATTGATTTAAACGGCGATCCACGCCAGAATTTTCTAAAAATTCAGGCCTTTGCCGGTTGGCCCGGCGCTTACTTTTTCGCCGAACAAAATGGAAAAAAGATAAGAATGAAAATTACGAAAGCTTCTTTCGCTAATGACCAACTAAAAATAGAATCGGTGATTCCCGAGGGCAAAAAGGAAATTGCTTTTGCTCAATTTATCTTAAAATAATTTCTTGAACAACCACCGGCTGAAGTGACACGTCGCGATCATCGGTGGGCAAGGCAGAAATTTTATCAACAATATCCATCCCAGCAATCACTTGACCGAAAACTGTGTGCTTGCCTTGAAGCCATGGGGTTTCGGCGGTGGTAATAATGAAAAATTGACTGCCGTTGGTATCAGGACCAGAATTGGCCATTGCCAAAACGCCCCGAACCATTTTTACATTATTCGGTTCATCGGCAAAATTATAACCCGGCCCACCAGTTCCCCATCGCTCTTTTGCTGTGTCGTCTTTTGTCAGTGGATCGCCTCCTTGAATCATAAAATCAGGAATTATCCGATGAAATTTAGTGTTGTCATAAAAATTGTCCTTCACCAATTTAACAAAATTTTCTACGGTCTTGGGCGCCTTATCTTCCAATAATTTAATTCTGATATCGCCCAGCGAAGTCCTGATCAAGGCCTCGTTAACAGAAGATTGACTCACTGCCGCTGGACTTATCGCCGACCATTGATCAGCAATTTTTTCCGCTTTGGCAACAGTAAAATACAGGATCGCCGTTACCCCAGAAAGAAGCAATAAAAAAATAGAGGAAGTAAGTGGTGAAAACCTTTTGCTTAAAAACATTTTTTATTTTTTAAATTAATGCTTATAAAATCGACGCAACCACTCCTTGACTTGCCGGCCGCTTTTTCGGATAAAGTGTAATCGCTTACCCTTAGCGTCACGCAATTCGTCAAGCATTTGATCCTTAACTAAATCAATTGCTGAAAAAATATCGCTGGCCTCCGACACCGCCCGATAGTTACCATCACGGCGATAAAGATTAATTTCAGCGCGAAAAATATCGCCGGTTTGATGATGTCGAGTAGTTCGTCCCAATTCAATGTCAAAGATTACCGTCTCATCATTTTGATCAACTAATTTAATTACACTTTTCAGCTTCTCGTCTAAATAAGCATTGATATCGGGAGAAACTGTAAGATTAGTCCCTTTGATGTTGATTTTCATATATTATCTAAAACTGATAATTCTACCTAAGGATTACGACCAGCCCGAATTTCTTTAATATAGTACTCGCCCTGATCTTTAAAACTGGCGTCCAAATCAATAGCTTTTTGAATGGCCTCAATGGATTTCGTTCTTTGCCCCAGATTTAAATAGGTAGCGCCGAGACCAATGTAATTTTTCGCCACTGGATTTTGCTCCACTCGTAATTGCCAAATTGCCAAAACCTTTTGATACTGATTGGTGTCAGCGTAGGCCTTAACGAAATTATCACCATCAACAATGGTCGTGCCATAAACCGGCTCCAAAATAGATTTTACCAGATTATCCTGGCCAGCGTAAATGGCGGCAACGGCATAATAATCACGGGCGTCGGGATAATTCTTTTCTAATTCATAAGCCTGACGGAAAACCTCTAAGGCCTGGTCATATTTTTTATTGCTGATATAAACCAAACCGATTTCAAACATAATTATTTGTTTTTTGGGCGAAAGTTCCTGTGCTTTTTTCAAATGAATTAACGCTTCATCATATCGTTGGAACCGAGTCAGATATGAGCCGAGAAAAAGTTCATAGCGAGCATCGCCGATTTTCGGCACTTCAATCTGTTTCAAGAGTTCAGAACGCGCCAAGTCAAAATATTTTTGTTTCCATTCTACCGGAGCTTGCGATGCGCCGACCCCTAAGGCCGTCTGGGAAAGTTGCTCGCGAATTTCAGCGCCACCAAGAGAATTATAAGACAGAGCTTTTTCAAACAAAACAAATTTCTGTTCCACCACCCTCTCCTGTAAAGCACCAATCAAGGTCGTGCCGGTTAGATAGGGTTTGGTATTGAAAAAATAAAGAGCGAAAAGTGCTATCACCACAATCATGGGCGTGACAATTTTATTGGTCGTCATTTCGTCAAAAACTAATTTCTTCTGCCACTTATCAGAAAAAGACTTGCCAAAGCTAAGGTGGAAGAAAGCCAAAATGGAGAAAAACATTATGTAACTGCCGATATTGTCAAAAACAAAAATGTTTTGGAAAAAGTAAGCGGCTAGCAAACCGGTAAAAATAGCTTTCTCGGAAAAAGAAAATTCTTCGCTCTTGCCGCGCCAAAGATAAAAAAGAAGCGCAACGAAAATTGACAAATAACTTAAAAGCCCGAGGATGCCGGCAGCAATTAGCCAATCAAAAATTATATTATGCGAACGATCAAACCATTGCTCTTGGGTATACATTTTTGGGTCATAATATTTATTGAAAACAAAATTAAAACTTTCTTGCCCCCAACCCAAAATCGGCCGTTCCAGAAAACCCTGCCAGCCCATATTCCAAACCATAAAACGCGGCGCGGCTTCGTTTAAAGAAATTGAAGCCAGTCGCGACAACGAGCCACTATTCTGAACAAAACTGGTATTTTTTATAGCAATAAAACCGCCAACCAAAATCACAATAGAGATTAGGGCAATTCGAGCACCTTTTTTCAGAAATAATCTTTCTTTTTCAAATAAAGCGATTAAAATTGCCGTTACTAAAATACCACCGAGTAAACCAAGTGACACACCGCGAGTGGCGGTATGATACAGAGTAAATAATTGCAAAGCGATAATAATGCCGTAGGTCCATTGTAAGGTCTTGCTAAAGCGCTCGCGCAATAAAAGAAAAAAAGTCAGAAAAATATGGAAAAGCATATAGACCGCTAAGTAAGTGGCATTGCCAAAAGTTCCATCCAACCGCGTACCACCTTGAAAAATTGTCATCGCACCTGTCAATTGAAGGATACCGTAACCACTCATTATCACACTGGCGACAATTGAGGTTTGGAAAAATTTTTTCCAAAGTTTCCAGTCATTAAGCATTGAGCTGGCCGTCAAGAAATAGAGAAATAGATGGAAAATCCCAACCCAACCCTCCATTCGCTCAAAATTACTCCAAAAACTTTTGAAGGGGTTGGCGCCAAAAATATCGGCCAAACTGACAATAACAAAAAAAACTACCAGCGCTTTTAAAATCCAAGAATTTTTCGGCCGATAGTCCTCGTCCCGCAAAGCCAAAATCAGCCAAGCACCGGCGGCAATCATTACCAAAATTCTGAAAACAAAGGCCTTGCCAGTAATGAACGGGAAGAACAGATTATTTGCGATTACTAGTGGTACAAACGGCACCAGAAAAATTCCCCCCAACGCCACCCAACGCAAAATCTTATTTAATTTCATCCCACCAATATACCAGCTTACAAGAATTTATTCAATTTCTCCACCATGAATAGGTCAGTGGCGAGGCGGGAGTCGGTGGTCATACCGCCAATATGTGGGGCGATAATAAGATTTTGGTGGGTTTTAGAATATTCAACCAGTGGGTGTTTTTTGAAACCAACAGTTTTAAAAGAAAGTTCGTCAGCCAAAACATCAGTCGCATAACCACCCAATTGACCACTTTTCAAAGCAACCAGTAAATCTTTTTCGTTGACGATTTTACCGCGTGAGGTGTTCACTAAAATCGCGCTTTTTTTCATTAGGGTAAATTCTTTTCTAGCCAAAAGATTTTCCGTATCTTTGCCTAGATGAAGATGGATGGAAACCGCACTACTTTCTTTGAGCAATTTTTTTAAAGAAACCTTTTTGTATTGAGGAAAATCTTTTGGCGAAACATTCGGGTCGGTAAACAAAACTTTCATACCAAACGCTTGGCCAAAACGCGCCGTCATTTTTCCTAATCGCCCCAAACCAATAATACCCAAAGTTTTACCGTATAAACTCGCGCCTTTCCAATCCTCGCGCCGCCAACGATAATTTTTCACATCTTCAAAAGCCCAAGGTGTGAAGCGCGACAAATCAATGAGTAAACCGAAAGCCAATTCGGCCGTGCCAGTAATGGTGTTTAAAAACTTTTCCTCGCCCCGTAAACTTAAAACCTTAATCCCCCGCTTTTTCGCCCAAGCGACATCAATGTGGTCAAGACCCGTAGTCGCCGTAGCAATTACTTTTAGTTTTTTCGCTCGTGACAAAATTTCTTTATGGAAATTTAAACCGAGACCAACGATTACCGCGTCATAATCACCAATTATTTCCGCCAGCTCTTTCTGGGTTGGAATTTTATAATCAACTTTGCCCAAGCCAACCAGTATTTTTTTAGCTTCCAACGCAAAATTTTCGCCGATAGTATTTAAAATTTTCATATAATTAAAATTCATATCCTTTGCGTTTTAAATCCTCCAACATCCACTCGGCCCGAAACCATTCAAACGGCGTATCAATATCCACCGAGCGCTCGGCTGGCACAATGTGACCAACAATATAATCACCATAAAGTCGGTTGTCTTTTATCAATAAATCCCGACGCATAGCGTAAATTGCCCCACTCCGACGATAAGCCGGCGGAAAATCTTGCCGACGAGTGCCTTCGGGTTCAGGTGTCATATATGGCAACACTTTATCACCCGCTAATTTTTTAGCTTTCACCGGATGATAATTATCAACATCAACCAACGACACCGCACTATCAGCGCTATTTTTAATAAGTTTCTCCAAGGTGTTATCAATATCTTCCGGCAAACGAAACGGAGAGGTCGGCTGTAGAATTACGGCGTAATCAAAAATAATGCCGAGTTTTTTCTCCACAAATTCTATGGCGTGACACATCACTGGCACATGGGGTGTTTTATCTTGGGCTAATTTTTTCGGACGCAAAAACGGTACTTCGGCGCCATATTTTATAGCAATCCGCGCGATTTTTTTATCATCGGTAGAAACAATAAGGTGAGTGATCAACTTACTCTTTTTTGCCGCATCAATGGAATAAGCAATCAACGGTTTGCCACCCAAGGGTTTAATGTTTTTCCCCGGTATACCTTTAGAACCACCTCGGGCAGTAATCACCGCCAGAATTTTCGGTTTAGTTGTGGAATTTTTTTTGGACATAAAGATTGGTGGTGGCCAAGGTTTTGGCAATTTTGCGAGCCGTATCCTTAGCGAAATAAATTTTGGACGGCTGATAACGATTTTTACTGATTTGTTTTTCAATCGCTTTTTTAATATATTCTTTTTTGTGCGACACATCCAAAACATTTTTAGCCCGTAAACGCCCGCCCTGCCGCTCGCCAATATTAACCACCGGCACACCAAGATAGGATGACTCTTTAATGCCAGAGGAAGAATTACCAATAAGCGCCCGAGTATGTTTCAAAAGCCAGATAAAATCGCGCGGTGGTAAATAGCGCATAAAACGAATCTTGTGGTCTTTGGTTTGATCACGAAACTCCCGCAAGGTGCGAGAAATTTCTTCAGCCCCAGTGTCAAAATTAGGCCAGAACCAAAGCGTTGGAATCGCTGTCTCGTGAACTGCCGACAAAATGGTCTTAGTGTATTCGGCCAAGCGCTCGGTCTCGGTGGTTAACGGCTGATACATCACCATCAAAAAATCTTGCTTAATATCAAATGGCGCACCAGAACCGGTCTGACTAAAATCAATATGATGTTTGCCGTTGATTATCCGATGAACCACTTCAATTTCCGGACTGCCAAAATTGAAAACATATTTGGGATTTTCGCCCATTCGCAAAATTCTCTTTTTGGCGTCTTCATTGGTGGCAAAGTGTAAATGCGAGAGCTTAGTAATGGCGTGGCGAACGCTTTCATCAATGGAACCGGTAACATCCCCCCCCTCAATATGAGCAATGGGAATTTGTAAATAAGCGGCTGCCACAGCAGCGGACAACACTTCAAATCGATCGCCACGCAAAACTACCACATCCGGTTTAAGATGATTGAAAAAAGTGGAAAATTCTATAATACCAACACCAGTAGTTTTTGCTTTAGTGATGTGGCTATCGCCTTCCAAATTGAAATAAAGCTCATGAAAATTTTTGTAACCTTCGCGCTCCAAAATATCTTTCACATAGGAAAACTTTGAAGAATACTTGGCAAGCAAAGCGGTACCGCTGATGACAATATGAAGCTCCACATCCGAACAATTTTTCAATTCTTCCAAAATGAAAAGACCACGCGAGTAATGAATAAAACTCGTGATGACGAAACAAACTTTTCTTTTTTGTTTGGGTTTATCGGACATTTTGCTTGGTTAACGACTGACCTTTTTTAATTTGGCGAATCATCTCACGACCAACCACTTTATGAAAATCACGCGATGGCAAACCCTTAAGATGTTTCGCTGGACGCAAAGCCTGAATCATCTCAGTGGAAATTTTTTCGCCTTTATTGATAACTCGCGCCGCCACCAATGATTTCTTGAAGTAGGGGCGAAAGCGATTTTTGGCACCGTCCAACTCGCGATTTTTGCTACCATAGAATTTTTGGTGAGCAACTTCTTTGTATTCGCCGGCACGCACCGCGCGCACCATTTCAGCAAACTCCAGTGGGGTCATAGAAACCTTATGGTCCGAACCCCACAAATTCCGCGAGAGCGAAAAATGTTTTTCCACAATGCGAGCGCCCAATTTGACAGCGGCCAAAACTGGCTCTAAATTTCCCACCGAGTGGTCAGAAAAGCCCACAACAACTTCCGGATATTTTTCTTTTATTTTTTCAATAGTAGCCAAATTAAATTTTTCCGGCGGACAAGGATACTCGCTAACACAATACAAAATGGCAAGTGGCGTTTGATGCTTTCTAAAATGAGCGACGATTTCATCCAACTCGGCAAAACTCACCATACCGGTGGAAATAATAACCGGCAAACCAGTTTTAATCATACAATCAAGCATTGAGAAATCTTCCACATCACCAGAACCAACTTTCCAAAGTGGCACACCGACCTTAGTCAGTTTTTCTGCCGCCAATCGACTCATCGCCGTTGAGAAAAAAATAATACCTTTTTTGTCAGCGTAATTTTTTAATGCCCGCCAAAAAGAAAGCGGCGTCGCTTCAGTGTTTCTTTTCACCCAAGCGTAGCGCTCGGCACCTTTAAAATGAGGCGAAACAATTGGGATGTTGGCCTGCTCATCATCAACCTCGTGGGTTTGGAACTTTACCGCGTCGGCGCCGGCGATAATCGCCTCATCAATCAACCGTTTAGCATTGGCGAGATATTCTTTCGCCGGTCGATCGACTTCTGTCTGAATGAAGCCCTTGCCAATTTCCGCCACAAAAAAAACTTCCTCGCCACCGAGAATTTTGTCTGTACCCGGAATTATTATTGTTTTGGGCCGTCTTTTTGTCATTGCCAACACTATACTACAATCTTTGATTTTTGCCAAGCCCCCCAATGGGAATACTTGGCTAGATAAACCAACTTCAAAATCGGCCAACTAAGCGCCAACCGAAGTTTAAACCGAGCCCAAAAATTGGGCAAAACTATTTGGACTTTATTTGAATTATTGTCTTTCACCGCCACCACGCGAATATGATGTCTTGGCAAACCCTCGGCTCTTTGTTCTAACAATTCATTCTGACTTTTACCTTCATCAACTTCAAAAACTGCTATTCTAAAACCAACGGACTCAACCATTGCTCGTAGGGTTTCGGGTGTAAACATATAAGGGTGGTCAATCTGAACTCCAGCCGATATTGAACCGGCGCGGCGCGCTTGATACCGAAAATTTTTCACCGCCAAAAACAGCGAACCGCCGTCAATCAAAGTTTGGTAAGCCCAAGTCATAAAACCCTTGGGATCCAAAAGATGATTCAAACTCTGAACGCAAAAAATGTTGGCCGGCGCTTCGGGTAAGTTATCACGAAAATTTTCAAATAAAATGGTTTTGGTTGGCACTCCATGATTCCTTGCCAATTCTGATTCCGCTACCGACGGCTCAATACCCAAGATTTTTAAAGTCGGCATCGCCTCTCGCAAACCATAGAGCACGCCGCCGGTGGAAGAACCAACGTCAATCGTCAAACCGGGTTTAAAAAACTCTTGATACCGCCGACCAAGCGCTAGACCAAATTTTCTGGCATTTTCAAAATTCTTTTCCAATTCAGTATCAGCTGTCGTGCCTTTAATTGTATTTCTGTCTACTCGGTAAAAATATTTGTAATAATTGTCATATTCTTCACTGACCATTCGCGGATTAATATAGATTAAAGAACACTTTCGGCACATTACCGTCACCACCGGTAAATTATTTTTTGATTTTCTGGCGATAACAGAAAAATCATTCCTACCGCAAAGGTTACAACTAATTTCTTCTTTTTTTGTTTTTGAGTAATCAAACATGGCGCTTTAGAGCTGCCGCCGTCATCATTTTTACCAATCCCACAAAATTTACTTCGGGTTTCCAGCCCAAAATTTTCCGCGCTTTGGCGCTGTCGCCAAAGGTTGAGCCGAGTTCTTTTGGACGATAAAAAATCGGATTAACTTTTACCAAAATTTTTCCATTGTTATCAACTGCTTCCTCCCGCTCGCCCTGCCCGCGCCATTTTATTTTCAAACCAAGATTTTTCGCGGCTTCCTTCACGAAATCCCGTACGGTATGACTTTTGCCAGTAGCAATCACATAATCATCGGGTTTACTGTGGTTTAAAATCAAATACATTGCTTTTACATAATCACCGGCAAAACCCCAATCCCTTTCCACATCCAAATTTCCCAATTCAATATGGTCAAGCAAACCAAGTTTTACTTTAGATAAATCGGTAACAATTTTTTGAGTAACAAAGTTTTCACCTCGCCGTGGCGATTCGTGATTAAACATAATTCCAGAACAAATATGAATACCTTTTTTATTACGATATTCCAAGACAACTTCCCTGTGAGCACGAAGTTTTGATTCACCGTAAGGACTAACTGGCCTAAAATCTGTTTTTTCATTCTGCGGCGCTGGGACTTTACCAAACATTTCACTCGACGACGCTTGATAAATTCTAACCTTCGGCACAACAGCTATTGCCTCATCAACCAATCTTTTAAAAGCGTAAAAATTAATCTCCATCACTTTTTCGGGAATCTTGAAGGACTCACCCACACTGGAAATTGCTGCCAAATTATAAATTTCGTGCGGTTTTATATCCTTAAAAATTTTCGTTAGTAAACCAGTATCAACAATATCACCATCAATTAAAACAACCTGGTCACCAAGCTTTTTTATCGCCTCCATTGAAACCGCGTTATCGGAATATTTTTGATTAGTCAAACCAAAAATTTGGCATTTCTTTTTGGCCAAAAATTCCGATAAATAAGATCCATCTTGACCAGCGATGCCGGTAATAAAAATTCTTTTGGTCATTTAATTAATTCAAGAATAAACCTGCCAATTCGCTCACCAGATTTGCCGTCGGTAAATTGGCACTGTTCTTTTATCAATCGCTCCCGAGTTCCCCTATCAGAAAAATTGCCCGCCAAATATTTTTTTGTCCATTCAACGAGTTCAGAAACATTTTTGACCAATCTGACCGCGCCTGTCGCTAAGACATTTTTATAGTGATCAGTTTGATAATATTGAGTCGGTTTGTTTTCTGGCCTCAAGTTTTCACTAATTTCAAAACCAATATTAATTACCGGTTTTCCGAAAACCGCCGCATCAATAACAATACTGGAAGCGTAGGAAATAAAGATTGAAGCGTGAGCCAAAGTATCCACTAACTGGTTGATGTCTCTTTCGTCCATATCCCAATCAACACCGCGTTTCGTGCCAAAACGCCGGCCCGGGTAATCAAACTTTAGGTCAGGTCTTTTCTCAATTTCTGATTTTTCAAAAAAATCATTGGGCTGGAAACGAACAAAAAGTTCAGCGTCATTGCCAAATTTTCCTTCAGCCAAAAGTTTTCTTAACAAATCAATCATTTCAAAATCGCAACCGCCAAAAGCCTGACCTATTGGCGCGTAGACGATAAGTTTTTTATCGGAGCTAATACCGATGGCATTAAAAAATTCTTCACGCGGACTTGGTTTGGCGTTCCAGTAAATATCGTATTGAGGCAGACCAGAAACAAAAATGTTTTCTACTTTAACTTCATCGTGCACCACAAGTTCCCGTTTGACGATATTATTGAAAACAATAGCTTTATCGGGCAACAGTCGCCAAATACAGCGGGCAGTTGTTTTGTCCCAAGAATTGACCAGTCCAACAGTTTTTACCTTTTGTTTTTTCGCTTCCCGCAACAAAGCAATTTCCGGTTCATCAAAAAGATGGGCAAGAAAAACCAAATCGGGCTGATATTTTTCAAAAACCGGCGCGTAAAAATCTTGGCGAACCAAGACAAAATCCAACCAGCGAACAATTTTCCTGACAATGGACCAAGCTAAAAGCCGATTGGCAAACACACCGCCATAGTAGCGAAAAAAGTTTTTCTCTCGCTTGTAATTCAACAACCGTTTCAAATCGGTGGTCGCGGTTCGAAGCAAAGTAAATTTTAATTGGGCGAAAATCGCATCCCAACCGCGAATCGGCTGGCGGGGCGCTACTTCATAAATCAATCGCGAGTCAGAAAATTCTTTTTTGTAATATGCGACTTTTTCCTCGCTTTTTGTGAATAAAATAATCCGTACCGCTGGATCAGCGAGCAAGGTTGGTAAAACAGAAGTGCGCAACAAATTTTTTGCTTCCACTCCTTCAAAAATCGTCAGGAAAATTGTTTTGATTTTTTTGCTCATAGAAATTTTTCCAATTCTTTAACTACTCGTTGGCTAGATTGACCATCGGTAAACTGACATTCTGACTCAACAATCTTGCGGCGCCCCGCTCGATCAATGGCTGGATTAGCAAGATACGCCCCAACAAATTTTCTAAACTCCTCCTCGCTTCGGGCTAGCGGGGCGCCGCCACTTTCAATAATCGGCTGGAAATGATTGTAATCATAATAGCGACGGATACTTTCAAGATACGGCCGATTTTCCCTCCCGTCAAAACCAATCAAAATCACCGGCTTATCAAAAATTGCCGCATCAATAACCATCGTAGATGGCCCAACGACAAGTAAATCGGTGTATTTGATGCTGGCGATTAAAATCTCATCGTCGACAACAGAAAGTTCTGTATTTTTAATATTACCAAGATGTCTACCAGGTCGATAGACTTTTACCCGCCCTGATAAATTTCCCGACTCAAAATCTTTCACCGAATCGGCCGGCGGCAAACGAACCAAAATTTCCCAATCGGCCGGTAAAATTTTATCAAGTAAAGTTAAAACATTTTTATCAACGAAATTATTAGCAAGATAGCGATCGCCAACCGGCGCGAATAAAACAAATTTTTTCTCGGCGCTCAAGCCAAGTTTTTCGGTTAATTCCGAACGAGAAAGTTTTGGCGTCTGAAAATAATTATCATAGTGTGGCAAACCGACAACCTGAATTTTTTCAGCTGGAACACCGTGAAGCTCCATCGCTTCCCTCTTCACAATTTCGTTGTTAACCAACAAGACATCAGGAATAATTCGCAACAAACCTTTCGCTGTTAAATTATCCCAAGACCGAGCCATACCAACAATTTTTATGCTTCGCTTTCTGGCGGCCTCCATCAAAGATACATCAAATTCATTTTGAACATCGGTGGCAAAAATCAGTTCCGGCTTATATTTTTCCAGAAGCGATTGAAAACGATTCTTAGGTGTAAGAATCGGACTTAATCGGCGTGTCAGCCAACCCATCAAAGAAACTGGCATAATTTCTGAGAAAACTGCGCCAACACCCTTCATTTCTGTCCGCCGTTTAAGCCAGAGAGTTTTTGTCCGCAAAGACGCCAATGACAAAAAACGGCAGATAAAATCCCGCCAATTTAATTTTGCCGCTATTGGTTCAACTATTACTCCATCTTTTTCAAACTCTTTCCGAAAAAATTCCTCCTTCTTTTTTGGGCAAAGAATAACTACTCGCCTACCCCCATTAGCAAGCAAAGGCAAAATACCCGTCGCCAGAATGTTGCGCGATATCAAGATATGAAAGCTGGTAATAAAAATCGTCTTCATGATTTATTTTTTTGAAAAACCAAAAATGTCATCTTTGGTAATGAAAGACCCAGCAACTATATCATGAACGGCTGTAGTGCCAACTAAATCGTCAAAAAATTCAATAGAAATATGACCTTTTCGAGAGTCAAATGGCCGACACGAAACCAGTTGTTTAGCTTTAATCTTGGTACCTTTCTTAATGGCCGAAAAAGCCGTGATTGATTTGCGTGCCCATAAAATATTTTTCTTAACGAGTTTTGATGGAACTCGATGAACTCTAACAAAAGACTGCCCGCCAGTTGTGTTGACATTCTTGATGTCCTCGTTTAACTTTTTCATCTCATCTGGGATAAGGGCGACAATAATATCATAACTCTTGTGTTTTGGCTTAACCCTATCAGCCGGCAAACAAAGATGTTTTTCAATAATGGAAGCGCCATTCATCACGGCGGCAACTGCAACTTCTTTTCCCAAAACATGGTCGGAATAACCAAAATTATATTCTGGATACTTTTTTCTCCATCTTCCCAAGATTGACAAATCAACCGCTTCCGGTGGCGTCGGATAAAGCGTAACGCAATACATAAAAACTATTTTATCCGCATGCTTCCTGTACTTTTTCAAAACAATTTCGGTTTCTTTCTCATCCATTAAACCCAGCGACACAATAACCGGCTTTCCAGTTTCAAGGGCCAAATCAATCATCCTAAAATTATTGCTGTCCCCCGAACCAATCTTGAGCACTGCCATTCCATCCTTAGCAAAATTCACCAAATCATATTCATTGTGCGTGGTGGCAAAAGCTAGAAGACCTTTCGATTCGGCATAGTTCTTAATTTTAAAAAAATTTTCCTTACTAAGTTCCCTCTGCTTCAAACGATTATGCCAAAACGAATCGCTCTTTGAAACCACATGGTCGGCATTGAAAGCTTGGAACTTAATAAGCTTGAGACCCGCCTTTTTTGCCTCGTCAACAAAAATATAACCGCGCTTTACTTCTCCCCAAGTAAGCACACCAGCTTCAGCAATTAATAACGGTTCACGCCCCGGCCCAATAATAATTTTTTTATTGCCGACTTTTCCTAAAATAATATCCTTGGCCATTTTATTTTTTAAAAGATTCCATAATCCGCTTAATGGTAAAAAGCTCTGTCTCCAACCAAGCGTCTTGTGTAGAACCACCTATGTGGGGGGTAATGAGAAGATTGCTGTGCCTCTTGGCGTAATCTAATAACGGATGTTTTTTGAGTTTTTGATTGATATCTCTTTCAAATTCACCAGTGAAAACATCTAAGGCGGCACCGGCTAAATGACCGGACCGAAGAGCTTGGAGTAATGCTCGATGATCAACGAGTTCAGCTCGTGAAGTATTTACGAAATATGAACCCTTTTTCATTTTATCAAAAACATATTTACCGACCAGTCCGGTGTTTTCTTTTTCTGCCGGCACATGAACTGTAATAATATCCGCTTTGGACGCCAACGACTTAAGATTAGACATTTTCAATAACTCCGGGTCAGCACTTTTGACAAAGGGATCGTAATAAATAACTTTCATTCTAAAGGCCTTGCCGTATTCAGCCACCATTTTTCCCAATCGCCCCAAACCAACAACTCCAAGTGTTAGGCGAGAAAGCATCGTTTGACCGCCAAATGGCCGTCGATCCCATTTACCGCCAAGAACGAAACGACTGGCTGGAATTAGGTGTCTAGTCAAAGCAATGATCAAACCCCAGGTTAGTTCAGCGGTCGGTGTAATAGTATCCAAAAATTTATTTTCTCCTTTAAGAGTTATTACTTTTATCCCTTTGGTTTTGGCGTAGTCAACATCAATGTGCGGGTAGCCAGTAGTATTGGAAGCAATGATTTTAAGTTTAGGCATTGAGTCAATTTTCTCCCGGTTGAAAAAGAAACCTAGTGGCGCAAAAGAAATCTCGATCGATTCTAGAAGTTTTTTGGTGTCTTTGCCCGGATTATTAAGCGAGATAATCTCAAAATTTCGTTTAAGCAAAGCTAATGATTTTGGTTGAAATTTAAGACATTTGTAATACAAAAGTTTCATTAAAATCAAGAAGTTTTTACAATCCCCGCCTTAATCAACGCCTCGACAATTTTAAAATCATCAATATCGTCAATATCAAGAGCGCTCAAATGGTCAATTACTATTTGATAATTATTTTTTCCTTCAAGGTGGCCTTCCCGCTCTATTAAATCTACCCGCGAAACATACAAATTACCGAAAGCATAAAAGACCGGTCGCTGTTGGCGGTTGATGGATTTGTAATGTTCCCGCTCCATCCAAAAACTGGTTTTTCCTTCTTTAACTTTCCTGATGTTATGAGGGTGATAGTGGTGAGGTAAAGTTTTTACTGTCACCACCGACTCGGCTTTCTTTTTAAAGACCAACTTGAGAGCGGCATCAATTTGACTAGTTTGAACCAGGGGCGAGGTCGGTTGAATTGTCACAACATAATCAGGATAATATTTCTCTTCTTTTTTTAATCTGTTAATTGTATATTTAATTGCGGCAAAAACCCGGCTGGTATCTTTAGCTAATTCTTTTGGGCGAAAAAATGGAACTTCTGCCCCAAATTTTTTCGCAATGGCGGCAATTTCTTCATCATCAGTACTTACTACAATTCTGTTGACAAACTGGGAGTGTTTGAGGGCTTCAATTGCGTAAGCAATCAAAGGTTTTCCCACCAAAGGAAAAATATTTTTCCGCGGAATACTTTTTGACCCACCACGAGCCGGAATAAAACCGAGAACTTTCTTGTTCATATAATTATTACCGAATCTTCCATCTTATGGAGGGTTTGATGACACTTTTGTTAATATGATCTTTCATCGCAATGACCTTCTGCAACATTACGATAAGTGTTGCTTCCGTCAAAAAGTTTGGTTTAAGACCTAGTGATAAAAGGGCGGAGTTTTTTGCTTTATAAAAATGATCCTCCTGTTCTATTCGGGGATTATCAATAGCATGAATTTTCACATTCAAACCAAGCTTCTTGCTTGCCTGGCAAACTTTTTGCGCCAAATCATTAACTGTAAACAACTCGGTGAACTGGTTGAAAACTCTAAAATCGCCGGGTAAGGCTGGATTTTTAATCGCTAATTCAACACACTGAATAGTGTCTTTAATATTCAAAAAGCCTCGCTTCTGTCCCCCTTTACCATAAACAGTCAGAGGAAAGCCGACTACCGCTTGAGCGATAAACCGATTCAAAACCGTCCCAAAAACTTCATCGTAATGGAAGCTGGTCATAAGCTCCGTATCAAGAAGAGTTTCTGGTGTATCAATACCATACACAACACCCTGATTAAGATCCGTTGCCCTTAATTTCCAAATCCTAACGGCAAATTCAATGTTGTTGCTATCGTGGACTTTGGTTAAGTGATAAAACGAACCAGCCCGTTTAGGATAAAGCATCCTGTCTTTCCTACCGCCATGTTTAACTTCAAGCCAACCTTCTTCAATTGTAATGTTCGGTGTGCCGTATTCCCCCATAGTACCAAGTTTAACGAGATGGGCGTCGGGACAATATTTTTGCATAGCAAAAAGTACATTGAGATTGCCGATAATATTGTTGTGCTGCGTAAAAACCGCCTTTTCTCGGCTGTGCATAGAAAAAGGCGCTGACGGTTGTTCAGCATAATGAATGATTGAATCCGGTTGAAATTCACGAAACATTTCGTAAACAAAACGATGATTGTTGGCAATATCGCCAATGTAAATTTTTATATCTTTTCCTGATATTTTCTTCCATAATTGCCCTCGCCTTCTGATTGAGGGAATTTGCCAAAGTGGTTGGGCGTCATACTCGGCTTCCCAAAGTCGCTTGGAAAGATTATCAGCAATTGCCACTTCATAACCCAAAGCTGAAAAATGCATGGCCGTAGGCCAGCCTAAATAGCCGTCACCTCCCAAAATAAGAATTTTTCGCTTCTTCCCGGGCGTCAATTTATTTTTTAACCGCACCGTTTTCATAATTAGATTTTAAGATGTAGTCCACACTCACCGCCAGTATTTTTAGTACCGGCAAATCGTCCCGCTCTTTCAAACTGCCCTTGCCGACCGCCACCATCTCTTACCTTTCCAGAAGTAGTACAGGGCTTGCAACCCAAAGAAGGATAACCTTTGTCATAAAGTGGATGGTAGCGAAGTTTGTTTTCGCGAATATAGTTCCAAATATCATCGTTATTCCAAAAGGCCAGAGGGTTAATTTTTGCCACTTTTCCCGTTTCAACAATCATCGTATCTTTCCTATATTCGGTCTCGTCACGACGCAAACCAGTAATCCAAGCGTGATGTTTCGTTACAAATCGCTCAATTGCCGGGATTTTCATTTCGCAACATTTGTATTGGTCGTTCTTGATAAAACTGTCGCCATATTCTTTATCAATGCGTTTCACATCCTTGATTGATGGTTTAAGCCAAATTAATTTAAAACCCAATTCTTTGCTAAGAGAATTACCAAATTCAATTGTCTCCTCAAATTCATAACCGGTATCAATAGCGGCAACGGTAATATCCGACCTGACTTGCATGGCCAAATCAAGAAGGACTCGTGAATCCTTACCAAATGAGCAAGCCACAAAAATTTTCGGGTAAGCTTCGGTGGCTAGTTTAATAATATTCTTAGAGATGTCGGCTTTTTCTTTCAGGTTCATAAATAAAATATACTAAATTATATTAACTTTTTTCGCAAGAGTTTTTCGTCTAAGGAAACGCCTCTGATAACTTTTAAAATTTGCTCCGAAGCACGACCGTTCCCCAAACGATAACCGCATTTTTTAAGTTGTTCTCTGAAAAGCTTATCGCTTGTCACATATAATAACCTATTTTTGATTTTTATTACACTAGTTTCAACATCTGCAACATTTTCTTCCCGATCTCGACCAAGCTGTCGATTGCCAACATTGACAGCCGGTAATTTCAAATAAGGCGCCTCCACCAAAGCTGTTGAAGAGTTTCCAATTAAAGCTTCAGCGTCGGTGAGTAATCCTAGAAAATCAAGATTCTCAATATTTTTGTAAATTAAAAAATCGGAGTTTTCTTTAACTTCATCTATAGCGTCAATCACCCCTTGATAACCCGGGTCAGAACAGGGGTAGATAACAATGCTCCTCAAACCAAAACTCTCCACTGCTGTTAGAACATTTTTCATTACCCGATAATTTTCCTTTTGAGACAAGTAAGTATCAGGGTGATAAATGATAATAAAATACTTTTCTTCGGGTTTCAAGCCATATTTTTTTCGTACTTCTACTGGATTGGTAAACATTCTTCGAACAATTCTATCAACATAAAGGGAGCCGGCCACACAAATCCGCCACGACTCTTCACCTAAAACCTCAATTCGTTTCTTCGCAGTTTCGGTTTCCGGAAAATGAAGGTGGGCCAATTTGGTAATGGCATGTCTTTGAACATCATCAATGTTACCGGACACTTCGCCGCCTTGAGTGTGAAAAACCGGAATCCCAAGATTAAGGGCAACCAAAGCCATAACTAAATGCTCCCCTCGGTCGCCGTGAACCATTAAAATGTCAGGATTAAGTTTGCTCAAAAAACCGGCGGCTTTGTGTAAGCAAGTGCCAAGATTCTCCGTTCTAATAACCGGTGAGTCGCCACGGCCGGCACCCATCTTGATAATGACAATTTTGCTCTTTGGAAAAAACCTTTTGGCTTCTTTTGCTGTATCACCGAAAGTGTTGGAACCGTGCATGTCCCCCAAAATTATTTGGAGCTGAAACACCGGGTCTTTTTCAATAAGTCGCATTAAGGGGATATAGGCGCCAAAACCGCCCCGTTTACCGGAAAAAACACAAATTTTCCTAATTTTATTATTCTTCACAATTTTTGATTTTAAAAAGCAATTTGAGAATAACATGAGTCCAATCATTTAGCCAAACACTCCACTCTGGGCAAATCGGGAAATTTAGATTAGAATCATTTCAAAATGATGAAAAAAACAATTATCATAACTAGCTTCCAACCAATCATCTCTCGAAATATTCTTTCCACAGAAATTCTGGATATTCTCGTCGCCAACAAAATCCAGGTGGTTATCGCTATGCCCGATTTCAAAAAAGATTACTACGAAAAAACTTTTGGTAAACCAGGGGTCATCATTGAAGGAGTCACCACTGGAAAACCGAGTAAGACATTCTTCGGTCTGTTTTTCAAAAGATTGTTTCGGCTTATGCTCCGAACTGAAAGTATTATAATTCGTGAACGCTACCAGATCTGGTCTATGAGAAAAAACTGGCGCACTGTATTATTTGTCTATATCACTCAAAACATTGGGAGGTTGAAATTTGCCCTGCCTTTTTTCCGCTGGCTTGACTATCATCTCACCCCTCACTACTTTTTTAACGAGGTGTTTAACAAATATCAACCCGCCTTGATTTTTGCCACCGATGTTCAAAACGAAAACGATATCTGCTTTGTCCGAGAAGCCAAGGAGAGAAAGATTCCTGTTGTTGGCATGATCCGTTCCTGGGACAATCTGACCATTCATAGCATCCTTCAAGTCATACCTGACCGGCTCTTGGTTTGGAACAGTGTCTTAAAGAATGAAGCTATCCGCTACAGCGGAGTGCCCGAAAACAAAATCTTCATAGTCGGCATTCCTCACTATGACCGTTATATCAAATCAAAAAAAATACCCCGCAATGAATTTTTCAAAAAAATTGGCGCCAACCCAGATAAAAAATTAATTTTTTACGCACCCATCGGCGATATGTATCAACATGAAAATGACACTGATCAACTGGTAATTGAAATGCTAGCGAAGAGAGACGAAAATATTTTTGTCAGGTTTCCGCCAAATGATAGAGTAAGTTGTCTTGATAACTTTTCCCCACCACCCCTAATGTTTTTGGACCGACCGGGAATGGCATATGACAAAAAGATAACTGGCAACCGTGATGTAACCAGAGAAGATGACGACATGCTTATAAATGGACTCTACTGGAGCAACTTAATCATTACCGGACCTTCAACCATCGCCATCGAAGCCGCTCTTTTTGATAAACCAATCATTATGGTGAACTTACACCGAAAACCAAAAGACGGATTATTGGGTGTCTATTCATACGGCTACGACCATTTAGGTTACATTCTAAGAAGCGGTGGTGTCCGTAAAGTCGACGAGGTTGACGATTTTACAAATTGGATAAATCGCTATCTGACCGACCCATCTCTTGATAAAGAAGGCCGGACTCGAATCGTAAAAGAACAATGCGGTGGTAAATCGGATGCTAAAGCAAGTGAACGGGTGGCGCAAGAGCTTTTAGAAAAGTTGAAATAATAAATAAATGAGAAAAGCGTCGCCAAAGAGGTTAAAATATTTTACTCCGCAGGAATTAAAAACTTCTGCTAGGGCGGAAGCTCATAGTGCCCTGACCGAGCATATTGGACAAGGTTCAATAAAAGGTCTTGAAATTTTGGAGAAATACAAAGATTACTGGCCTAATAAAAAAGAAAATCTAAGAATTCTTGACTGTGGCACAGCAAGTGGGCAATTTACTTTAGAGCTAAAAAATTTAGGGTTCGAAAACATTTCCGCTGTTGATTTTGACGATTACCGAAGTCCGGAAAGCAAGCAGGAAAATTCAATAGAAAATTTCAAAACCGGGGATTTATCCACCGAACCTTTGCCGTGGCCTGATGATTCTTTTGATATTATTACGGCTTGGTGCGTCCTGCCGCATTTGGAAAATCCTTTTCATTTCTTCCGTGAAGTGAGGCGAGCTCTGACTTCTAATGGCTTGTTTTTCTTTTCCGCTCCGCATATCAGCTCGCTTATGGCACGAAAAAGATTCCTTAAAACTGGTGAAGTTGAAAGGTACGGAGAACAAAACAATCATCTCGTCGCATTCCCAGAAGCGATAGTCAAAAAAATGGTAGCCAATCATTTTGAAATTTTGGGAACAGAATATTACATAGAACGGAAAAAATTGCGCCACAGCCGACTAGGCTTCTTCAAACTTTTAGGTACAGAAAAAAAATGGTTTGGACAAAAACGCTTCCAGTCATGGTTTGGCAACGATATTTTCTATATTCTCAAAAAAAAATAAATCAATCTCGGTGCAAAATAAAAGAGTTACCGTAAAAGCCGTGTTTGTAATATTCGGAAGCAGTAATAACAGGATTCCTGCTTAACCATTCCCGAAAAGCCCTTTGTTCCCCTCTTTTAGGACTGCCACGGAAACAAAACCAATCGTCAAAAATAATAATGGTTCCATCAACTACATAATCAGTAATAAAATCCAAAACCGGAACAGTTGACTCATAAAGGTCGCAATCAATCCAAATCACCGCCGCCGATTTGATTTTCAGTTTTTTCTTGGTCGCTTTATTTAAAGATTCGTGATACCAACCGGGTACGGTAATAACTTTACTTAAGTCCACTCCTTTATTTTTTATATTTCCAAGAAATTGTGGCTCACTGCAGGAATATTCACCTTCTTTGAACTGCCCCACCTCCTGATCAACACCCTCGATTGGTGGTAGACCTTTGAAAGAATCGAAGGCATAGAAACGCATAGCCGTCAGATTGTGTCTTTGGGCGATACTGTAAGCTGACGCAAAAGATTTGCCTTGATCCACTCCAAATTCAAGATAATCGCCGCCTTCCAAGCCAAAGCGGGAAATCAGCCGCATTGTTCTGTCCAAAATTTCATCCCTTAGAGAGGGGTGTTGAACCAACCTGCTGGAAATTTTTGAAATAATTTTTCTAAACATTGAAAATTAATTATAACGCGACAATCTGGAAAAGAAAAGGTAATGTGATATAATCTACCAATGAAATATTCTACCGCTGAAGAAATAAAGGCCGAACAAAAAACAATCACCGAAAAATTCAAGGGCGACAATGTCTCAAAAGAAAAGGCTTTGGTTTATTTGGGAAAATCATCGTTGGCAGAATTTATCCATCAAGTGCCAAATAAATCAGCTGAGATTCTGGATTTCGGCGCCGGTGGCGGAATGTTTATTAAGCAAATCCACGATAACGGTTTTATTCATGTCTGCGCTGCCGATATTGACGATTACCGACGACCCGATGTAAAAAAAATGACCGAGGAATTCAAAACATTTGACGCGTCAAATGAACCATTCCCTTGGTCAAATGAACGATTTGATGTTGTCACTGCTTGGGAAATTTTTGAACATCTAGAAAACCCACATCGCGCAATGCGGGAAATTTATCGTGTTCTTAAAAAAGACGGACTGCTTTTTATGTCGGTGCCCAATATTTTTCACATTGTTTCCCGACTAATTTTCCTTAAGCGCGGGTTATTCCCACGCTGGAACAAAACCAATAACCACATTGCCGTTTTCCCACGCGGGATTTTTGAGAAAACCTTCCTAAAATATTTTGATTTGGTTGAAGAAAAATATTTTTTTAGCCAAATTAACTTACCGCTCTTGAAACATATTAAATTTTTGCCGGAGAATCAGTGGTTCGGCAATTGGGTTTTTTACCTACTGCGAAAAAAATAATAGATGGCTCTAAAGGTTAGC
Organism: Minisyncoccota bacterium; assembly: GCA_041662545.1. Lineage (GTDB taxonomy): Bacteria > Patescibacteriota > Minisyncoccia > Phycocordibacterales > DSPV01 > 2-02-FULL-44-35. Next base: position 32,900 of record JBAZSH010000003.1, on the reverse strand, counting down.
TGAGCAAAAAAGCGAACCGTAGGTAAATTTTATTTTTGACATCGCCATCGGCTCAAATCCGAGAATTTTAAAACCAAGTTTCCCAACCTCGGCAAAACTGGCATGAAAATAATCAACATTATTCAAATGAAGCAGTTGGAAAATATTTTCCTGCGCTTCTTTAAATTCTTCGATGAACAACGCGTGCCCTTTTAAAACCCTTTTGGCCTCCAAAAAAGCTTCTCGATATTGACGGGGTAATTGCTCAATCACCCAACAGGAAAAAACAAAATCAAAACTTTTGTCGTGCCACGGTAAATGAAGAATATCCCCCTGAATAAACTCTATGTCTCGATTGGCGAGTCTTTGCCGGATCGTAGCTTCATCTTCTTCCGTCAAATACATAAGTTCTTTGACGGGTATATCTTTGAGCGCTGAACGAGCTTGCTCTACTCCTTCCGCAGTAAGTTCAATGCCTTTAAAACTTTTGATGTTTGGGTTCAAAACTGCCAACGCTAAAATATTTATACCAATGCCACTGCCAAGTTCTAACACTTGTTTAGGACCAACAGAACGAATAAATTTATTGATATGGGCAATAAAAAATTTTCTAGAATCAATGGCCCTACCAATTGTTAAACGCCCATTAACCCTTAATACCCTAAGTTTCCTGCCCCAAATCACGCTCCGGTAACCTTCACCCCAAGATTTTCTATAATCATTAATGACGAGGGGCTGGTCACGATTAGTAATACCCCGTCGGAGAAATGTCCGAACCAAAAACATCTTAACGATATTGAAATATATTTTAATGGGATAAAAACGATTCATTTTTATGTTAAGGGCATCTTACTCTTTATAAATGACAAAACCTGAACCCAAAATCTCTTGATAAAAACCTTATCCTCAGCGCCAAACCGGAAAAAGTTGTGCCATTCCAAACGAAAACCGGGTGGTATTGGACGGACAAAACGATAAATAGAAAGGCAGAGAAGAAAAGAAAACACCAGTTGATAAGCAACCAATCCCCATAGACCGAAAAAAATCATTAAAAGAATCATGGGCAGGGCGGTAATCGCCTTTAGTACCTTTTGATACACCAGATATTTTTGGCGACGCATTGCAATTATAAAAACCGTAATAACGGAACCGATCGCGGTAATTGGTAAACCAAATAACAACACCAAGAAATACGGGAGTGATGGTATATATTTAGGAAAAATTAAGTGAATGGCAATTGGCCCAGTAATAGCCGCGCCAACACCCATAATTATTGAGAGTATTACCAAATATTTATTGCCGTATTCAAAAATCCGCTGAAGCTTAGCTTTATCTCCTATCGCTTGAGGTATTAAAGTCCCCAATGTTTTTGTTGGGAAAAAACCCACTATCGTTCCAATCATCGTTTGCGCCACTGAATAAATTGCCACCGCTTCGGTGCTTATAAATATCTTGATGAGCCAAATCTGGGCATTAGAAACGAACTTAGAAACGAACTGATTGACCACATCCCATTTGCCATGGGCCCTGAAGATTTTGACCAGAATATTTTCTTTGGCCATAATCACTCCCTGCCATGGTCTATAAGCTTTAAGTGTTGGGGAAATCAAAAAAATTAGCGAGCTAACCGACCCAACAATAAGCGATAGTAATGCCTCTTTAACAGTTAAGGAGGAAAAGAAAAAGAAATACGCCAAAAAACCAGCTTGAAAAAACTTATACATACTGGAGCGGCTAGCAGAATAATTAAACATTAACCTCATACCCAAAAGCGATTTAGGTAAAGTGTAAATTGTTTCCAAAAAGACGATAATGGAAACCAGCTTAAGCAATAAAATAAAATCTGGCTTATAAGTATCGCCCAAAAACGCCGGACCAAAAAATAAACCGGCGGAAAGAATTAAGCCGACAGCCAATCGCACGCCATTATATTGAAAGAAAAGTTTTTTCGCCTCGGCTTCTTTGCCAAGTCCAATGAAACGATTGATATCATTTGAAACCACTCCAGCTCCTATCGCCACAACACTTGATAGAATGCTGAAAATAGAAAGTAGGAGCTGAAACACCCCGTATTGATACACTGAAAGCGCCGAGATAAGAAAAAAAGTAGTGATCAAACCAATCAGTTTAGAAATAACAGCCCAAAAACCGAAGTGGGCTTCGCCGCTTAGAAACTTTTTTGAAAATGAAAAATTCGGTTTAAGCATTGATTTTGGATAAAATAAAATCGGTAATTCTCTTGGAAGCACCCCCGTCATTTTTATAACACATCTTGGCCACCAGAACTTTCCTCGCCATCATATCAATCGCCGGATTCTCTAAATAAAGAACCAAAGATTTTTCCAGATCGAGAAAACTGCGAACCACTTTTACACTCCCTGTTTCCAAAACATTTCGGAAATGAGACATGTCTTCCAGCCGAACAATTGACTGATAATAGGGTCGTTTTTTGTAACCATCAAAACCAACGGTAATAGTCGGCTTATCAAAAATCGCCGACTCGATGGCGGTGGTGGAAAAAATTGAAATAATCACATTGGAATAGGCCAGCATACTCATAAAATTTTTCTTGCTTTCCAAAGAATCGCTTCTCTTTTGCCAATTAAAAACTATGTTCGGGTCGTCTTCCAAAGATTTATATTTTTCGTGTTCCCTTTCTATATCCCGAGCAATAGCGTAAGGGCGAACAAAAAGTTTGGTCTTGGAGCCAAATTTCCCTTCGCTAATCCATTTGGAAATTTCCCTGATAACATCCGGTTCATCCAGCGAATAAGCAGCGCCGGAAATAAACAAAATTATTTTATCAACTCCCTCCAAACCAAAATCTTTTTTAAACTGATCTTTGGCTATCAAATATTTTTCCGGATGAGCATACATATCAAATTGCGGGAAACCAACAAGAGCAATTTGTTCCGAATAATAGGCGTGCCAATTTATCGCCTCGCGACGCATCTGCTCATTTTGAACCAAAAGCCAGTCGGCGTGAACGGGAATATAATATTTATTAAGATGGTCCCAATTCATCGCCATTCCAATAGTTTTTACTCCTCGCCGCTGAGCTTCCGAAACTAATTCAACATCCGGGAAAAAAGCAATGGCAGGCGCCATCACTAAATCTGGTTGATATCTTTCAAAAAGCTGTCTATAGGGCCGAGCACGAAAAATTATTTTAAAAAGCCATGGCGTTAAACGCCGCTTCACAAAAAGCGACTGACCAAAAGTCCCAGCAATTAAAGATTTGAAAAACCACATATGCCGATTGCCACCGGCTGGTGGAATATCGGCCCGGGCGCCAAAAGTCGCCAGCACTTTGGTACTGCCAGTAAAAATCAGAAAAGCGTAGAAAAAATGAAAAAGCTTTTGGATAAACCCCCTCGGCGGAAATGATTGGATAACTTCAACAATTATCGTTTGGCCATCGGCATAGGACGCCAACCGCGACAAAAGCTTTTTGCCCGTTAGCAATACCAAACGAACATCCTGGCCTTTGTTCCGAATTAACTCTTCAATCACACCATCTGGAACCGTAAAATTGTCCATTGCTAAAATGGAAAATAGGTTTATAAAAATTGTTTTTTCGGCAGCCATTTTATTTTTTCTTCAAAACATAACAAACTCTTCGCCCAAAAATTTCCCATCTCGGCAAAATCATAGCGTGTTTTTTGATAATCTTTCCAAAAATCATCCTCAACCGTCCCCAAAAAGGAATCGCTCCTCTTTGGTAAATTGTTTCCAGTAAATCAAAATTCTCTAGATAGGTCTTAGCAAAAACATCTTTGGTCAAAAAAAGTAAATGATTGTTGTCGCGCGTCCAAGGCGGCATATTGTTTGTAAACAAATATTTGATTTTGAATGAGAGATGGTAAGGATTGGGCACGGATAAAACAAAAAAACCTCCCTTCTTTAATACTCTAGCCGACTCACGCATTACAAAAAATGGATTCTCCAAATGTTCGATTACTTGAAAGGCAGTAATAAATTCAAAAAAGTTATCCTCGTATGGTAATTTTTCAAAATTCAAATCTACCGTTGAAAAATCAACCTTTGACTTCATCTCCGACGCCAAATAGGAAACTAAATCCACACCATAAAGTTTTGAAAAGTATGGTTCGGCGAGTTTCAAGGTTGCTCCGCTACCAACACCAATATCTAAAATCGCACCTTGATTATTTTTTGTTTTGTAATTATTCAGAATTTTTTCAAAACTACCATCACAAACAGTCCAAGGCGCCATTTTTTCAATCGCCCGGCTTTCAATTTTTTCTTCTTTGATTTTTTCCGACTGGATATACTTCATCTCCAGAATCTAGACAATAGCACATTTTAACCGCCTTGATAAATTTTGAATTCTCGCTAGAATGGATATCATGAAAATTGGAATGATTTTTAGAAAACTCAATGTTAAAGGTGGCACTCAACGCCAAGGGTTGTCGCTTGCCAATGAACTACGCCGGCGCGGTCATGAAGTTGTGATTTATACGCTCCATTATTCGCCAGAAAATTGTTATCCTCACCTACTCAAAAATTTTCGAGTAGAAACTTTAAAAAGCGAAGATCGCGAACAAAACAAGAAAGCTCCTTATTACCCTATCCTTGAAAAGACCGGTATTCCAGAAGTGTTGAATGAAAATCGACAAGCAAAAAAAATGGCAATGATAATGGACGATGATTTTGACGCCTTAAATCCCCACGACCAAGTGGCTTACAAAGTCGCCGTTTATTATAAAAAACTCAAAAAAAATATTCCCTCGGTCTGGAATATGAATGATTTGCCACTGAAGCGTTGGGGTTTTGATCGCGCTCACGGCTGTGACGATAATTTCCACCAACCTTGGTATAAACATATCATCTACTGGATTTTTGATTTTTATGACAAACATGCTTTCATTAAAAAACAAGACGCCATCGTAGTGGTAGACCATTTCAACAAAGAGTTAGTAAAAAAATATTTGAACCTAAACGCCTTCACCGTCCGCAGCGGACCTGACTTTGAATATTTCAATTTCAAAGAAAAAACACCGCCGAAAAATTCCATCAAAATTCTGACCAGCGGCATCCTAATGCCCCATCGACGTTTTGAAGACACTATTAAAGCTCTGTCAATTTTAAATGCCAGAGGTTTCCAGCCAACTTTAACTATCATCGGCGACACCGACAATGATAAAAAATATTACTCCCGACTCCGTGATTTGGTCTCAAAACTAGGATTGGAAAAACAAGTTATTTTTAGAGGCAAAGTGACCGACGAAGAACTCATCGCTGCTTATCACGAAAATGATACTTATATTTTTCAGCACCATTTACAAAGCGACGGCTTGTCGCCGTTTGAAGCGGCTGCCTGTGGTTGCCCGCTTATCGTTTCTAAGACAGCCGGCTGTCACGAGGTATTGACCGACAAAGAAAATGCCCTACTTATCAATCCTAAAAATCCAGAGGACATTGCTGAAAAAATTTCTCTACTTTTAACCGACAGTGTTCTCTATGCCAAAATCGCAAAAAATAGTAATGCTTTCGTCCGCGGTCATTTCTCTTGGCAAAAATATGCCGATGGGATTTTAGAGATAATGAAGAAATTCTCTTAGTGTTTCTCGCCAATACGGTAGCTTCGGTAATTTAGTATTTTTCAAAACATTGGATGGAGCACGAGGAACTTTGAAAAAGTCGTCGCGCTTAACTTTTTTAATTATCGCCTTAACTTTATTCGGCCCTAAAAATTTTGAAATTTCTTCAATAACTTGGGGTGTGGTGGCTTCGCCTGATAAAACTTCAGCGACGCCATGGTAAGTTCCATTTGGATAATTTTTTTCTAAAAGCAAAAACAGTTGATCCACAAAATGCTTCGCCCAAGTCGGCGAGCGCCATTGGTCGGCAATCACCGATAATTCTTTCGGCTGTTGTAAATCCGCCAAAAAATTTTCCACGAAAGTCCGCCGCCCTTTTCCGTAAAGCCAAGCCGCCCGCAAAATGTAGAAGCGCGGCAAAATCTCCGGATTTTGCCGCGCAAAATCAGTAACAATTTTTTCCGCCTCCGTTTTGGATTTCTGATAATTTGAAACCGGCAAAGGAGCGTCTGCCTCGGTGTAACCGTTTATTTGATACTCGCCTTCTTTCACCCTGCCAAAAACTTCCGAGGAGCTAATTTGAAAAAAAATCACTGGCTTGCCCAATTCTTTTATCACTTCCAAAATATTTGATACTCCGTCCCGATTCACCCCAAAACAAAGGTTGGGATTTTCTTGACAAAGATCCACATTTAGAATTACAGCGCAATTCACCACTACTTCCGGCTGTTCTTTCAAAAAAGCCTTTTTGATACTTGCCAAATCAGTCACATCCAGTTCCGAGTGATCCGTACCAACGACTTCAAAACCGTCTCGCTTCATCGCGACAATTTCTTTGCCCAACAATCCCTCTGCCCCAGTCACCAAAATTTTCATCCTTCTATCATCGCTTAAAATGAAAACAATTGCTAACCTTGACATAAAAATAATGATGTGCTAAGATATTGGTAGAAGTTTTCAACAACAAAAGAAAGGATTACTCGTGCAAACAATCGCGCACTTTGAATATACCGACCCGGGATTTGAAAAACCCACCCCTGAATTCTTAACCGACGGACAGTATTCGCAAATGCTCTCAACCATCTCTTTCGGGTGTTGCGACACCTTGATAGTCACGGATGTTGGTTTTTTACTCGTCAAGCGAAAAGCGAAACCGGCCACTGGACAATGGTGGGTTACCGGTGGACGGCGCGAAATGGGAGAAACTAAATCTGAAGCGGCGGCACGGTGTTTCAAAAGGGAAACCGGACTGGAAGTATCTCTGGAACGATTTACTCTTATGGGCATTGCCGACTGTCGCTGGAACAGCCGTCAACAAAAACCCCAAGATGCCGGCACTCATCAAGATGTTTATGTCCATCTTCTTAAGCTGTCCAACGAAGAAGTTGGCAAGTTGAAATTTGACCCGCAAGAATTCAGACCTGAAGACTGGTGTGTCATTCCTTTCGACAAAGCTGGAATTATGACACTGGAGGGAAAATTTCACCCCTACATTGGGTGGATCACCTCCTTAGCCATAAGGCATCCTCTTCTTCTAGGGTAGTATGACGGAAGATTTCAAAGGCAACCCCCAAGGTTGCCTTTTTTGTTATTTGTTTTATGATGAATATTCACAAAAATCATGAAAATCCTCTCTATTATTATTCCGGTCTTCAATGAAAAAGCGACCATTTTAAAAATTCTTGAGGCGGTGGAAAAAAGCGACATCGGCGAAATCAAAAAAGAAATTGTTATCGTTGATGATTGCTCCACCGATGGCACGGGGAAAATTTTAAAAAAACTGGAATCAGCTGGTAAATACAAGATTTTTTACCAACCGAAAAATCAAGGCAAGGGCGCTGCGCTTCGTCGTGGCATTGCCGAAGTCACCGGTGACATCGTGATTTTTCAAGACGCCGACTTGGAATACGACCCGAACGATTACAAAAAAATACTTCGGCCAATTTTGGGGGGTCAAGCAGATGTTGTCTACGGCTCGCGCTTCCGTGGTGAAGAACGCCGAGTGCTTTATTTTTGGCACGAGATTGGCAATAAACTGCTAACGCTTTTCTCCAATATGCTAAACAATATCAACCTTACCGATATGGAAACTTGTTACAAGGCTTTCAGGACAGATTGTCTAAAGGCTATTCCGTTGGAATCAAATCGTTTCGGCATTGAACCAGAAATCACCGCTAAGGTGGCACTGAGTCGCCTTCGACTTTTTGAAGTACCAATTAATTATAGAGGACGCACTTATGATGAGGGTAAAAAAATCGGCTGGCGCGATGGCTTGGCGGCAATTTGGTTTATCATTAAATATCGTTTCAGTTCCAATTACGCCGATGCCGGCAAAGTAGCTCTGGATGCTATGGAACAAGCGCCTCGTTTTAATCGTTGGATGTATAGCGCCGTCAAACCCTACCTTGGTAAATGTTTGGCCGAATTAGGTTCGGGGCACGGCAATATGAGTCGTTGGTTTGCCACCGATAATCGCAAACTTTTGCTCACTGATTATCGAGATGATTATCTAGAAAAATTACGAGAACGTTTTGACTCAACCAATTTAACCGTCGGCAAATTAGATCTAACAATAAAAGAAGATTATGTTGTTTTAGCGAAATTTCAACCAGACAGCGTTGTTTGTCTTAATGTGTTAGAGCATATCAAAAACGATTTGGAAGTATTGAACTGGCTCAAAGAAATTCTGCCAAATAATTGCCGACTGATTTTTCTCGTTCCTTATAATCAAAAATTATTCAGTGATTTTGACCGCCGCATTGGCCACTATCGTCGTTATAGCAAGGGCGAATTGGAAAAAAAGATGACTGAAGCTGTTTTCGTCGTAGAAAAACAATTCTATTTTAACAAAGTTGGTGTAATTGCTTGGTGGCTCGGCAACAAACTTTTGGGTCAACGCTCAATTACTTCCCGTCAGTTAAAAATTTATAATATTCTAACACCAATTTTCCGCTTACTAGATTATATTCTACCAATGTCTGGCCTATCTACCGTCGTCATTGCTAAGAAAATAATAAAATGATTCACAGTTTTCAAATTTTTCTGGAAGCACTAATTTTTATTTACCTCTGCCGTTTAATTGGTGGGATTATTTTCAAATTTCTTAAAACAAATCTCGAAACAACCACAGAGCGAACTGCCTATTCAATTATTGCTGGCTTGGGAACAATGGGTGTTATTGGTTTAGTCTTGGCGACCTTCGGTATTTTTACCGCGCCGGCAATTTGGTCTGTATTCATTGTCCTTGCTTTGTTGGCTTCAAAAACAATCGCCGCTGATATCGCGGCAATTAAAAACATAGAAATAAAAAAGATTTTCGCTAGCGCGACTTTTTTGAAAATTATTATCGTTATTTGGCTTACAGCTAATTTGTTAATCGTTTTCGTACCTCTCACCGGCCACGACACGCTAGATTATCATTTGCCAATAATCCAGGACATTATTTCTTCCAAACAACTAACCTTTAATCAAGAAATCAGCCCCTACGCTTATTTACCAGTCTTGGGAGAAATTATTTACGCCCTACCCACGGTTGCTTTCGGCGAGACCAACGCGCCGTATGTTTTTCAAATTATCCAATTCAATGTTTTAATTTTATTCGCGGCGATTACCTTTGCTTTTGTTAAACGCCGAACGCAAATAAACTGGCTACCAGCCGCAACCGCGATTGCCCTACTAGCCATAATGCCATTAGAACGAGAGGTGCTTCACGGCGGTTATATTGATGTCCTTGGTTTTATTTTCTCCATCGGCAGTTTGTTTTTGGTAATTAACAATGTCTTCGGCGGAAAATTCAACCGCCGACAAATTATTTTTGCTGCTCTACTGGCCGGTTTTGCCGCCAGCATCAAATACACTTCATTGTTTTTTGTTGGCATAGAAAGCATTATTCTTCTTTGGGCGTGGCGTAAAGAGTTAATTATTTATCTACTGGTCGCTGGCGCGGTAATGAGCCCGTGGTATGTAAAAAACACTGTTGTCTTTGGTAATCCAGTTTATCCGATGCTGGAAAATCAACAATTCACCGAAGCGGTGGGAATGTTTATGGTTATTGATCGAACCTTGCCGAATGCCTTTATCTTTCCGGTTTACAAATTTGGTCAATGGTTCACCCAAGAAAATCAATCGTCCAGTGATTTGGTAATTCTAGGTTATCTTATTGCTCTCTATGGATTAATTGCTTCGGCGATAATTTTCCGACGAAAATTTTCACCGACAGAAATCATCTTATTTTTAACCCTTGAAACTTATTTACTAGTGTTATTTTTTACTTCTCATCAAACTCGTTTCCTTTTGCCAGCTTTGATTCTTCTACCGCCATTGCTGGCAATGTTGACGGAGAAAATGCTAGGAGAACGAGAAAAACTATTGCGTTGGTTTTACCCAATAATCTGCGTTGCCGCTATAATTTTATTACTTGGCAACTTCCACTACTTCAAAGTTAAAAATTATTATCTACTCGGCATTTACGACCAAAAAGAATATATCATAGAGATTGGGGGGCAATAGTTTTCTCTTTAAATACAAAATGTTTGTAGATAAAGAAACTGCTGATAGCGATTAATGCCGAGGAAAACACCTGAGCCAATAAATACCACAGCTGGAAAAAGTCCACAAAGATATACATCAAGAGAGTATTAATTCCTAAATTTAAAAAGGAAACAGCAAAAAAGAGTGTTGCCTGTTTTTGTAACACGCCATTTTCGGTTGAATAATTCTGAAAAGTCCAATACTTCTGTAGCAAAAAACTCACTAGCCAAGAAATTAAAAAAGACCAAACCGCTGCCTGAAGATACCAAACACCGAAAACATCAACGAGTAGAAAAAGAAAAAAAACATTGGTGGCGGCGCCGCAGGCGCCGCCAATTAAATAACGAGGCACGATAAACCGTTTAATTAAATTCATCCCCATATTCTACCCCACTAGCAGCTTTTTGAGCAAAGTAATTTCACCGGAGGTCAGTTCCGGATTGTTGCCGAAATAGAAACCGTGGTTGTGAATATAATCGGCATTAGGACAATCTTCCCTATTCTTAACATACTTTTTGTAGAACGGCTGGCGTAACATATTGCCAGCAATAATCGGCCGAATTTCCACTCCGGCCTTTTCAAAAGCCAATCGATACTTCTCAAACATTTCGCGATTTTTAAAAATCAGCGGTACGGCAAAGTTAGAAAAAATATTCATATGTTTAACGCGCAAATCTAAAATGTATGGGTTTTTATCCAAAACCGGTTTCAGGGCGTAAAAATTTTTCTCCCGCCGACGAACTATTTGGTCCAAATATGGCAATTGGACATTACCAACAAAACCATGAATGTCGGTCGGTCGAACATTGTAGGCTAAATCATAAAAAGTGTACCAATCAAAAAAATCTTCCACCTGGTGTTTCTTTTTCAAATTCACCCTTTGACTAATCGGCAGATTCCGACTCCAACCATGCGCCCGAACCATCATTAATTGGTGATACAGCTCTTCATCATCGGTTACAATCATTCCACCCTCAATAGTAGAAAGATGGTGGCCAACGAAAAAAGAAAAAGTGGCAGCCAAACCAAAATTACCTAACAATTTGCCGGCGGTCTTAGAACCGAGCGACTCACAATTGTCCTCTAGAAAAAGGATGTTGTGTTTTTTACAAAGTTTTTCTATCACGCCAATGTCATCAGCCAACCCAAGAACATTAGTAAGAAAAAGTGCGTCAAGTTTCCCGAGATGTTTTTTCAAAGTCCGCGGCGATACATTGAGCGTTTCCAATTCACAATCAATGGCAATTGGCCGAAGACCCAATTGAATAATTGGCATCACATTGGTAGACCAAGTAACTGCCGAAATACCAACTCGAGCTCCTGCTTTTAACCGACCAAGATTCAAAAGGGCTTGAAGCAAAACCAAGTTGGCGGTACTGCCACTATTCACAAAAACAGCGTGTTTTTTACCTTGTTTCTTGGCAAAGTTTTTTTCAAATTTCCGTGTCTCTTCGCCCATACTCAAAATATCGGTCCGCAAGATAAAATCAACCAATTTCTTTTTGGTATTTTTTTCATCGTAAAAAGTTGATTTAACAAGTTTAATCATTTCTTCGGCAAACTTACGCCCAATTTTTTACACTCCGACTCCAACATAATTTTTACCAGCTTTTTGAAAGTGGTTTTCGGCCGCCAACCAAGTTTTTTACGAGCTTTGGAAGCGTCACCAACCAAATAATCCACTTCCGTCGGCCGAAAATATCGTTTATCAATGGCGATATATTTCTTCCAGTCCTTAATGCCAGCCAAACGGAATGCCTCCTTCACAAACTCACCAATAGTGTGGGTCTCGCCAGTGGCCAAAACATAATCATCAGGTTTTGGTTGTTGAAGCATTAACCACATCGCTTCCACATATTCCGGCGCATAACCCCAATCGCGACAAGCATCAAGATTGCCAAGATATATTTTGTCTCTTTTCCCCGCTAAAATTTCAGCAACGCTAATGGCGATTTTTCTGGTCACAAAGTTTTCACCGCGTCGTGGTGATTCATGATTAAAAAGAATTCCATTGCAAGCAAAAATCCCGTAGGCCTCACGGTAATTTCTAGTAATCCAATAGGCAAAAACTTTAGCGACGCCGTAGGGGCTTCTCGGATAAAATGGCGTTGTTTCTTTTTGTGGCTTTTCTTTCACCTTGCCAAACATTTCGGAAGAAGATGCTTGATAAAATTTGGTTTTAACCCGTGACTCACGAATTGCTTCCAAAAGCCGAAGAGTGCCGAGACCAACCACATCAGCAGTATAAAGAGGCACATCAAAACTAATACGAACATGACTTTGAGCACCGAGATTGTAAATTTCATCGGGAACAATTCTCTCTATCAATCGAGCCAAATTTGAGGTGTCAGTCAAATCACCATAATGGAGAAATAGGTGCTCACGAGCTTGCGTTTGGGGATGAATGTGGCCAATTCTTTCAGTGTGAAAACTGGAAGAACGCCGGACAATACCATGCACTTCATAACCTTTCTTAAGCAAAAATTCAGCCAAATATGAACCATCTTGGCCAGTAATCCCTGTAATTAAAGCCTTTTTGTGTTTTTTCATAATGTTACGCAATATAACACAATTTAATATATTTAGCAATTTTTTTCTCCCAAGAAAATTGATTGGCGAAATTTTTTGAACAAACTGACATTTTTGCGTAAAGTTCTTCGTCTTTTAAAATTTTTATAACTGCGTCAGCAAAACCTTCCACATCATCTTCAGCCACCAAAAATCCATTAGCACCATCTTTCACGCTATCTTCAACACCACAATCTTTACTGCCGACCACCGGCAAACCGGCTGCCGCTGCTTCGGTGAAAACAATGCCAAAACCTTCAACATCGTGACCAACATTCAGAGACATCAAACCAAATAATTTCGCCCCATGATAAAACGCCGCTAATTCTTCATCGGTCTCAATATCCTCAACAAAGAAAACTTTTTCTTTTAAATCAAGCTCATCGATTAATTTTTTCAGCCGATTATATTCTTTATCGGTATATTTTTTTCCAATGATGACATAATGAAGATCGGGGAAAATCTCTGAAACCTTCTTGAAAGCTTGGATACTTCGCTTATAACCTTTGCGAAAACGAATTGAACCAACACTTAGAATGAAGGGTTGAAACTTTTTCGTTTTGGCTAAGAATTTTTCGTCTGGTATTTTGCCAAAAACCGATAAATCTATTCCCGGATTAATAACCGAGATGGCCAACCCAGGAATTCGATTCAAAATCTCATCTTTGGTAAATTGACTAATGGCAATAATTTTATCTGCCCGACAATAAGCAAACTTAGCCAAAGGATAAATAAGAGGAAGATACAAATACCGAATCGCGCCGGTGCCGGCGACAGTAATAATTAATCGGGCATTGCTACCCAAAGAAAACAATGCCGCGATAAATCCGTAAGGAAAAACATCAAAAGCGTGGATGAAGTCGGCAGAGCGAATCGCTTTCAAGATAGAGAAAATTTTGAACGGTGATAAAAACCAATGTCTGGACAAAAGTGGTAACTCATCCGGAAAACCACTGTTCTCGGCCGTTAACACTTGAGCGCTAGCGGACAAAGCGATTTTCAGCCGCGAAATTATGTTTCGAGCTAAAACTCCGCCGCCATTGTAAAAACTTACATTGTGGGTGACAAAACAAATTTTTGGCGATTTCGGCTTAGCTATTTTTTCAAGCAAAACCAAAGTCTCTCGGCCAGTATTTTCCCAAGAAAAAAGTTTCAACTGCTCGCGAGATTTTTCAATTAACTCTCTACGAAACGCATCTGAAAAAACAATTTTTTCCATGGCTTCGGCCATCTCCTTTGGCTCATAAGGATTTATCAAAACTGCCGCACCATTAGCGCCTAATTCGGCTGGCCCAAAAATATTTGAGGTAATAACCGGCACACCGCAACTCATCGCTTCAAGCACCGGAAAACCGAAACTCTCTACGATGCTTGGAAAAACAAAGGCGGTCGCTCGCCGATAAACATAAGAAAGTTGGCCATCGGTGAGATGTCCTACAAAATGGATTTTCTCGGTAATTTTTTCCCTATCGATAAATTCTTTAATTTCTTCGAAATATCGCCCCTCAGCTCTTCCTGCCAACACAAAATTTAATTCGCTTTCTTTATGATTTTTTAGAAAAATAGCGAAAGCTTCAATTGCTCGTTTAACATTCTTTCGTTCTTTTATTACACCAGCGAAAAAGAAAAAAGCGCCGGGAAGCATTATGGGCTCTTCTGTAACTTCAGACATTTTTTTAAAACCCATATACACCCGCGTAATTTTCTTCGGTGAAACTTTGAACAAACTGACCAGTTCTTTTTTTGTGTTGTCAGACACAGCGATTAGTACTTCTGATTTCTTTATAGAATAACGATGATAATAAAAAATAAATTTAAAAAATATTTTTTTAAACAACGATGATGTTTTTAAATGTAAATATGGAAAATCCTGAATAATTACAACTGAATGCGGCGTAAATGTAATCGGCAAAATCGGCGTTTGAAAAATGTAGATATCCGAATGCTCTTTAAATCGCAGCATTTCATGCCAAAAAAACCCACCCCCGACTACAACAACCCGACAATTTTTGCCATTAATAAAAGCCGGAAAAATCTTAGGTTTGTTCTTGAAATAAATTATATATTCGTTTTTTGAATCAATTTTAACAAGAGCTTGCGCCCATTCGTAAATAGTCCTGGCCAAACCACCTGGTTTTTCTTCCTCATACGGATATAAAATAATGCCTATTTTCATTTTTTTATTTTCTTATTCATTAACGCCAAAACTCTTTCTGCCCGCTTTTGCCAAGAAAATTCTTTGGCTTTTGCTAAAGCTCGCTGAGCTTTAGCATCACAAACATTTTGATTATCAAGAACAAAATTCATTTGTTTAATTAAATCAGCCACATCATCCGGCTCATAAAAGATAACTTCCTCTGCCGATACCACATTACCTATGGCGGGAGTCTTGGCGGCAATAATCGGCTTGCCTGTCGCCAAATATTCAAACAATTTCATCGGCGAAGTTTCGTGATAAGAATATTCGTCTTTTTTCGTTGCTGTCACTAACAGAAAATCAGCGGCATTCAGCCAAAGAGGAATTTCGGAAAATGGCTGAATACCCGCAAAAATCAGGTTGGCTGGCAATTTTTTTTCTCCAGTAATCCGACTAAATTCAGTGGCGCTGCCGCCAACCAAAACAATTGAAGCCTTCTCGCCGACTTTTTCAGCAGCAGCTGGCAAAACTTCAAGACCTTTCCAGTTATAAAATCGGCCAACATATAAAAATACTGGCCCTTTGGGAAAATTTAATTTTTGCCTAATGGTTTCAGCCGCCGGCAAGTTTTCAAACATTTGAAAATCAATACCGTTGGGACAAACGATAATCTTTTCCAGCGATAAATTGAAACTTTTGATTAAGCTTGATTTTACTCCCTCACTAACCGCAAAAACTCCAGAGATCTTGCTAAAGAAGATTTTGGAAAAAAAACTTAATTTCTTGGAACCGTGAACTTCGGCAAAAACCGGCCGGCCCAAAAACGGCAGAAGAAAAAAAGAGAGATTATCCAAATCAATGGTATAAAGTATTGTGTCTTTTTCCAAACGACGGAATAGTAAAAACAAAAAAGAGTTGACAGCGAAAAAAAACGCTGAGAGATTAAAACCGAGGGCGCTGTTGCCAAGGTTTAAATTAGGAATTCTGATCACCGGAATCGGTTGACGCAAACCGTAGAAAGTTTGTGGGTCACCTTCGCCTCGATTGGGCACAATTAGTGTTAAATCGACGCCCTCTTCCATCAGCGCCTCGCTCATCTTGGCAAGCTGAATGCCGTGTGCCCTAGAAGTTGGCCATCTGACATTAGCAACATAATAAATTTTCATAACAAAAACTTTAACACGCTTGTGGACTATTGAAAAGTGTTGCCAAATTAGTGGCTAACAAAACTAAATCGTGATTCTGCCCTACTGCCTGTCGGCAATTACTACCATGTTGGGTCACTGCTGTTTCTGAAAGAGAAAAAACAGACTCAATTTTTTCCACCAAATCATCAGCCTCGTTTTCTTTGAACCGAAATTCCACTGGAATAATATCATTAAAAGCCGGGCTGGACACCAAAGGCAAAGTGCCACAGGCCATACCTTCCAAAACCGTTTTGTCGTAATTACCTCTTGGAGTTAGATTCACAGAGATCAAGTGAGAGTTAAAAATTTCTGGTGTTAATTGGTTTGAGACGGCGCCGCGGAAGAAAAGTTTGCCTTTGGCTTGAAGTTCCGCCGAACTCTTTTTAAGTTGATCAAAATAATCGCTATCCTTGTCAAGCGCGGCGCCGTAAATATCCAAAACAAAATCTATTTCCTCTCTATCCAAAATTCTTGCCGCTTCAATCAAGACATCTACTTTTTTTAACGGCGCAATCCGACCAATATACATTATGTTTTTTGACTTTTGACTTATTTTTTCGTCTGGCTTAAAAAATGTCATATCAATACCAGCTGGCATTCGTCTAGATTTTTTTGTACCAGCGGTATAGGCGAAAGGCGAAGTGTGACAAACAATGTCCGCCATAAACATTGCGATTTTGGTCAAAAAATTACCGCAAGTATGATTATACCAAAAAGCTGTTTTCTTACCCAAAATTTTCCAAATCAGCGCGCCCAGTAGAATATATTCTTGATTCATATGAACAAACACAACATCGTAGTCATGCCTTGTTTGCCAAATGTATTTGTAGAAATTTCTCAGATATTTCACGCGAGATTTTCCTTGTTCTTTTCCAAGAGAAAGAACTTGAACATTAGCTGGCAAATCATATTCGCCAAGCTCAAGGCAAATCACGGTGATTTTTTCAAAATTCGTGGCAAATGCCAAAAGCCAGCGGTGGAAAAAACCAAGTACCGGATCGGCTTTATTAATTTTTTGAGTAAGAATCAATAATTTCATTGCCATAAGTATTCTTCAAAATATCTAAATCCTTACCGCTTTCAATAAGCAATTCTATATTCTTCGCCGCGGTCACCCCAAAAAGGGTACAGCCTTTAGAATTAGTGAATAATCGGCAATAAAGAGCTGAAAGTGCTGCGAAGTCCTTAATAAAACAATGCCCGCCGGCACCTCGGCCACTTTTGTGGACAGGTCTGGCATAACGATTGGGAATGTAAGGATCAGCTTTAACCGCCGATTCAATCACCTGCCAATCAGCACCAACGGCTTTAGCTAAATCATACATTAAATTGAAGAAAATAATTTGGGTATAGCCACTGGCATTGTGAATATATTTGAACAATTCGGCCTCTTCGGCAATGCAAATCAGATTGAACGGCGATTTCGGCAAAACCGACATCACTTGTTTGGCCGCTTTTTTATGGCGAACGGAATTTTTGGCCATACCGATAATATTTGAAAAAGGATTGGCTGCTTCCTTAGCCGCAGTCAATTCACTAAGAAATTCCGGTGAGTGTAAAATTATCCTACTAGGATATTTTTTTTGAAGTGTTTTAGTAGTTCCCGGCAAAATTGTTGACTTAATAATAACAATTTTTCCGACACCGACAAGTTTAATCACATCTTGAACAATGCTAACGTCAAAACCTTTTGGTGTTGTGGGGGTTGGCACAGCGACAAAAACCATATCGCATTTTTTTATTTTTTCGTTATTGATCACAAAAGATTTTTCCCTGGCATAGCGAACTACCGAAAAACCCCGTTTTTCGAAATCGTCGGCATAGCTTTTACCCACAAAACCCTGACCAATAAAACCAATTAAAGGCTTATTATTCATAATGACAACATTCTACACGAAAAAATTTATTTGAATAGTTCAGTTATTTTAGCAACAAAACAATTTTTATCCCCAATTGGACAAACAGCTAACCTTCGATTGCTCTGCAAAATTTCATTCACCGCTCCAACATCAGAAGAAACAATCGGGCAATCGGCGGTAGTTGCTTCGGCCAAAGCCATCCCATAGCCCTCATAAAAAGAAGTATTGAGAAAAACATCGGCAGTTTTGTAATAAACAGCTAGATTTTCCGTCCAACTCTCAAACGCTATATTATTACCCAACTTTAAACTTTGGACTTTAGACTTTAAAAACTTTAACTCTGAGCCGGAACCGACGATTATTAATCCGGCGCGGGGAAATTTTTTAACAACTTCTTGCCAAGCATCAATCGCCAAACTTATATTTTTCTCCGGTTCCAATCGGCCAACAGCTAGGGCGATAAAATCAAATTGGGGATATTGTTTTGGTAAACCATCTGTTTTTAGATTAATTTTTATCGGCCTAACTTCAATTTTGTTTGTAGCAATTTCTCGGGTTAAAAGAAAATTTTTGATTCTTACAGAAACCACCCTAATTTTATCAGCTTTGGGTAATAAAAATTTCGCTATTTGGAAACGCGTAAAATTCAAAAAAGCCAAGCTCCAGCCCAATTTTAAGCTTGTAAAATAAGGACTACCAATATCGGTATGGATTTGCAGTTCCAATGGAATTTTCAATTTCCTAGATAGCTTCCAACCAACAAACCCACACTCAAATGGATCTTGGCAAGTCAACTGGAAACCTCCTGAGCGCAAAATCTTTTTGCCAATTTTTATCGCATCTGAAATGTAGAAAAACTTTGATGATGAATTGGTCGGGTAGATAAAAACATTTTCGGCAATTTTGGTTTCTGATGTTATTTTTTTGCTAAAAATTATAATGTGCAACTCATCATAATTTTTACCATACTCAATCATCCGTGCTCGAACAGCACTATCTTCTTTAAAAATATTCCGATCGGTGGAAATCATTAAAACTTTCATCGGAGATTTTTGTAAACTGCTAAAAATTCGTCGGTAATTTGACGCCAAGTGTGAGTAAAATTAAAATTTTCAATCTTTTTCCGACATTGCACATAATTTTTCTCATCAGCCAAATATAAAATCTTTTCGGCAATATCATCAATATTTTCCGGGTCAACAAAAAGTCCCACATCTTTCAGCTTATCATAAAAACCGGTTTCTTTGGTTAAAATAAACGGCTTGTTGTGGCGAATGGCGTCTAAAATTAAATTGGGACTGACATCACCAAGTGACACTAAAATCACAGCGTAACAATGGGCAACCTTGTCCATAAACTTTTCAAACGGTTTGGTGGTATCGTCATAAACAATCTGGGCGCTTTTAATGTGATCCTTGGCAAATGCCACCGCTAAACGCTTGGCATTTTTCCATTTAAGCGGCCGAGTGCCAGCAAGAAAATTTTTCTCTGTGGGCGGAAGAGATAATTCTTTCGGCCCATAATGATTTTCCACAATCGTCGTTTTTGTCTCGTCAAAACCGTAAATTGGCAACCAAATTTTTCTTTGCCAATCGGTGCTAAAAATCAAGTGGCTGGCATTGCGAACCGTCCAACAGGAAAGCTTAAAAACAATTTTTTCTTTGAGATTCAACTTTTCAAATCGAGTCCGGTAAAAATCCTTAAGCAAAACCAAATCCCCTGTCCGCTCCACATACCATTCCCACAAAAAATCACCGCCGGTTCGGATGACGATTTTTTTACCTAAAATTTTTGCCGCCATCACCGCCGGCCAACCAGCGCTAAAAGTATCCAGTGCCACAGCAAAATCAGCTGTCGGCAAAGACCAAAGACACCGCAAAAAAAACCAGAGGTGGCGAACGCCTGTCGGCAACTTTTTTTCCAATCGGTAAGTCAAAACCCCAACACTATGGCCTTGCGCCTCAAATTCCGCCTTTAGATTCTTGGCGTATTGAGCTGGTCCCCCAATTTCTGGCGGGTATATGCCCGTAGCAATAACGATTTTCATTCAATCAATATGCTAGCACACTTTTTACATTCTTTCTGGCGCTTGGATGCCCAGTAACCATAAGCCATTTTTTAGAACAATAGAGACTGCACGAGTTAATACTAAGCGATAATTTTCTTCTTCGGAACCGATAATTTTATTATGGGCGTAAAAATTATTAAAAGCGCTGGCTAATTCAATTAAAAAAGTAGCGATATAGTGCGGCTCAAATTCCGCCGTTGCCCGCTCCACCACTTCCGGGAAACGGTAAAGTAAGCGTTCCAAAACATCGGCCTTATTTTTTTCAGTTTTTTCAGGTCTGACCTGTGATTTACAGGTCTGACCTGTGATCACTTCTGCCTTAGTTAGCACCGACTTCGCCCGAGCATAAGCGTATTGTAAATACGGGCCAGAATCACCTTCAAAAGAAATTGATTTTTCAAAATCATAAATAATATTTGCACCAATCGCCTGTTTCAAAATGGAATATTTAATCGCACCAACGCCAACTTGCTCGGCAATTTTTTGTTTTTCCGCCATTGGCAAATCCCGCTCTTTTACTTTTTCAATTACTAAAGTTTCCGTCGTTGTAATGAGCGACTCACCAGTAATCACATTACCCGTTCGCGACGACATTTTGCCGGAAGCAAAACGCAACATACCATGAGAAATATGTTTAGTCTTTTCGGCAATCTTTGGATAAATTTGCTCAATGGCTTTTAAAACAACTTTAAAATAATCATCCTGCTCATTGGCAGTAACAATAATTGACTGGGATAAATCCGGCTCGACTTCAAACTTTGCTTTATTCAAGCCAAATTCTTTGGCTTCATAGGTCGGCAATCCTTGGGAAGTAATAAAAACCCTAGTGTGCAAACCAAATTTTTCTCCCCGAAACACCACCGCACCCTCGCTTTCTTCAAACACACCCTTTTTCAGAAATTCAGCTACAATCTTTTCGCCCTCTCGCCCTTCTTTGCTTTCAAAAAAGTAATGGTCAAATTTAGTGCTAAGTTTTTTATAAATTTCTTCAAAGTGATCCAAACTCCATTGCCTACCCTCATCATAAATTTTATTGATTGCTGGATCGGATTTTTCAAAAATTTTCTTGTTGAACGCATCAATTTCTGTTTTATTGTCGTCATAATTTTGCGTGCCGAAAACATAAGCCTCGCCCCAAGTCGCGTCAGGATTTTTTAATTTACCCCAAATTGCTTTGGCCACATGAAGTCCAACATCACCTTGCCAACAAGCCCGCACCACTTTAGCGTCGCTCGCTTCATACAGACGAGCGATTGATTCACCAATAGCGTTGCTCATCAAATGGCCAATGTGAAATTCCTTGAATGGATTCGGGTCGGTGTATTCCACCATCACTTTTTTCCCCGCTAGTTTTTTGTTTCTGCCAAAATCATCACCGGCTTTCAAAATTTCTTCAATACTTTCCGCAAAAAATTTCGGCGATAAATAAAAATTTATAAACCCCGCCCCCGCTATCTTAATTTCTTGAAAGGTCAGACCTTTCTCTGATTTTAAGGTCTGACCTTTTTTAACCTCTGCAACAATCTTCTCCGCAATATCCCACGGTTTCTGCCCCAATTTCTTGGCCAAAACCAAGGCGATATTCGTAGAATAATCCCCATTTGCCAAATCAGCAGGATGCTCCAAAATAATCTCACCGGCTTCAATCCCGAGATTTTTCAGCGCTACCGCCAATACCTCCTTGATTTTTTCCACAATCATAAAACCATTTTAACACATTCCAGAAAATCAGTTTTGACTGTTTCCAGTGATTGATTGGCATCAATTATCTTATGCGGCACTTTTTTAAAAAAATCCAGAAAGCCAGCATGAACTTCTTTATGAAAATCTAATTTCCTTTTATCAAAATGTGTTTTCTTTGCTTTGCGATTCGCCACCCGTCGCAAACCCGCCGCAGGCTCAACATCAAAAAAAATATATAAATCTGGCTTGATGTCGTTCAAAAAAGCATTGCGTGTTTGCCAAAACAATTTTTCCAAGTACCCCGCCCCTTGAGCGCGAATTTGGTAAGCATAGGTAGCTGAATCAAATCGATCACAAACAACATTCACTCCTTTTTTAAGTGCTGGCGAAATTTTATGCTGCAAATGTTCGGCTCTAGCCGCCCACATCAATCCAAATTGGGTTTCAGCACCAGCCATCCCCGCCTCTTTGGATAACGCCAATTCGCGAATTTTATCAGCAAACGGCGTTCCGCCTGGCTCATGAGTCAGTAAACATTTTTTACCGAGCGACATTTTAGCAAACCATTTCAAAACCGCGGTCTTCCCTGCCCCTTCGCCACCATCAACAACAATAAATTTCCCTCGCTTCATTTTCGCAAAACCTCATTAATTTTTTCGGCAATTTCCACAAAATCCTTTTCTTTCTTGCCGCGGGTGGTCTCCGCCGCGCTACCAAGACGAATTCCGGAAGGGTCAACGGGGCTACGAGAGTCAAAGGGGATAGTGTTTTTATTAACAATAATCCCCTCTTTTTCCAATCGGTCGCTGGCCTCTTTTCCGCCAATTCCCTCACCATTCATCCAAGTGTCAACCAAAAGCAAATGCGTATCAGTGCCATTAGAAACAATTCGCCAACCCAAACGAGCCAGCTCGTCAGCTAAGGCCTTAGCATTTTTCACCACTTGCTGAGCGTATTTTTTGAAAGCTGGCGTATCAGATTCTTTGAGCGCCACGGCCACCGCAGCAATTTGATTCAAATGCGGACCGCCTTGCAAACCCGGAAAAACCGCCTTATCGATCTTTTTTGATAATTCCCTATCGTCCTTACGGGAAAAAATCATTGCAGCTCTAGGCCCCCGAAGTGTTTTATGGGTTGTTGTCGTCACCACATCGGCATAGTCAAATGGAGACAGATAAACTCCACCCGCCACCAAACCAGCAAAATGCGACATATCCACCATAAAATACGCTCCGCAACTATCAGCAATTTCTCTAAATTTTTTAAAATCAATAATCCGCGGATAAGCAGTATAACCAGTAACAATAATCTGCGGTTTCTCTCTCGTCGCGATTTGTTTTATTTCATCATAATCCAACAATTCAGTTTTTTGATTCACCCCATAGGGCACCTGCGTCCAGAATTTTCCTGTTGCTGAAACTTTATGACCGTGAGTCAAATGCCCACCGTGAGCTAGGGTCATTCCCATAATTTTTCCTCCTTGTGGTACTAAAGCTGTATAAACAGCAAGATTGGCAGGAGAACCGGAAAGTGGTTGAACATTTACACTCCACTTCTGACGATCCGCCGGCTGGCAGATAAAAAGTTTTAGCGCCCGTTCCTGCGCCAATCGTTCAATTTTGTCCATCACCTCACTGCCACCGTAATAGCGCGCTCCCGGATAACCCTCGGCATACTTATTGGTCAATTCACTGCCTAACGCCTCCAAAACACCTTTGGAAACATAATTTTCCGAAGCGATAAGATTTATAACCTTCTTCTGCCTCTTTTTTTCGGTTTCAATCAGTTTTTTAATTTGGCTATCTTTCATATCAATTTATAACCAAATCATACCAATGAATGTTAAAAAGTAAAGATTGTGTTTTTTGACAGACAAAAGGTATGATTTATTTAATTATGAAAACTTACAATGAAGTTCTCAAAAAAATAATACGAGAAGGCACAGATCGCCGTGGTCGCAACGATTGGACGCGAGGTTTGTTTGCTATTCAAATGCGTTTTAATTTGGAAAAAGGGTTCCCCGCCGTCACCACCAAACAATTAGCTTTCAGTTTGGTCAAAAGCGAATTACTTTGGTTTTTGGAAGGTGGCAAAAATGGCCGTTTAAATGACAATCGCTTAAAAGAAATTGCTGGCAAAGATCGAACCATTTGGACCGACAATGCCGAAGCGCCTTATTGGAAACCCAAAGCGAAATCTGCTGGCGACCTTGGCCGCATCTACGGTGCCCAATGGCGCAGTTGGCGAAAACCAAAAGGTGGTACCATTGATCAAATCGCCGACTTAATCAAAAAATTACGGACCGACCCTCACGATCGCCGTCTGGTGGTAACCGCTTGGAATCCAGGCGAATTGGAAGAAATGGCTTTGCCACCTTGTCATATGATTTTTCAGTTTTTTGCCGCCAAGGGCAAATTGTCGCTCCATATGACTCAGCGCAGTTGTGATATGTTTCTCGGTGTACCATTTAATATCGCCTCTTACGCTCTCCTGCTCTCAATGGTGGCACAAGTAGTCAAGATGAAACCCCAAGAATGCGTGCTAACTCTAAACGATGCTCACATTTACCGCACCCATTTTGAAGCGGTTAAGGAACAATTAAAACGCAAACCAATGCGCTTGCCAAAACTCTGGCTTAATCCAAAAATTAAAGAACTGGAAAAATTCACCATGGACGATATCAAGCTAGAAAATTATAAGCATCATCCGCCCATCAAGGCGAAAATGATTGTCTGATATGAAAAAACCACCAATCAACATCATCGCTGCCGTCGGCAAAAACAATGTTATTGGCATAAAAAATGCTCTGCCTTGGAATTTATCTGCCGATTTGAAATATTTCGCTCAAACTACAAAAGGCAAAACGGTCTTGATGGGTGAAAACACTTTTATTTCTATTTTGGAAAAAATCGGCAGACCCCTACCCGGCCGACGAAATATTGTCTTAACCGACAAAAAAGATAAAAAATTTGCCGGAGCGGAAACGGTCAATAGTACAGAAGAAGCGATGAAAATAATCGGCGACGAGGAAGTTTTCGTCATCGGTGGCGCCAGCGTCTATCGACAAATGTTGCCGTTGGCTAATAAACTTTATATCACCGAAGTAAATTATGATGGCCCCGGCGACGCTTATTTCCCCGCCATTGACCAAAACCAATGGGCTTTGGAAAAAGAAGAACCGCACCTCAAAGACGACAAAAACGATTACGATTACAATTTCAAAATCTACCAGCCCTCGGCTTAGAATTTTTCTACCAGTTCATCAATTTGCTTTTGCAAATCAACTAATTCACCACCATTGTCTAATTTACGCTTGGCTTTTTTCATTAATTTAGGAATGTCCAATTCGGTTTCGTATTGGTGATCTTTGAGAAATTGAGTATAAGTTTTTTTGCCGTCGCCGGCATTTTCATTTCGTTTTACCAAGCGTTGATAGCGAATTTTTGAATCGGCATCAATCGCCACCAAAACGAAACCAGCCGCCCGTTGCAAAAATTTTATATCCGCCAACCGCCGGACGCCATCCACCACCACGATATTACTTTTTAATTTAACCGCATCAGTAGCTATGGCTTTCGCCAAAATATCTTCGCCAAACCTTTGCCGCAAAATAGTGGAAAGCCCCTGCATATTTTCTCGGCTATTGGGCAAATCAACTCTCGCCAAAATATCCCGCAAAATAGTAGAAAAACGGCAACCAGTAGCGCCGTATTTTTTCTCCAAATATTTTTTGACCGTGTCTTTGCCGCTAGCAATCGGTCCCACCAATCCTAAAATTATTTTCGCCATTGTCTCATTTTAATTCCAGCGAGTTTAAATAATCTTTTTGACGCCCTAGTAATCGATGTCCCAGCGTATTTGTCACTTTCATAAATTACTTCAATTATGCCATTTTGAATAATCGTTTTAGCACATTCGTTGCAAGGAAACAAAGTGCAATAGATTTTGCAACCCTCGGTGGAAGCATTGGAGTTGTAGATGGCATTTTCTTCGGAATGACAAACATAAGCATATTTGGTTTTCTCAAAATCACCTTCTCTATCCCAAGGCAAATCCTTACTATCAATTCCTCGGGGAAAACCATTATAACCCAGACCAACCACTATATTTTTTTCATTTACCACCACCGCTCCGGTCTGAGTTGAGGGGTCTTTGGAACGCAGGGCGATAACTTTTGCTATGCGCATAAAACACTCGTCCCATGAAATCGTGTCACTTCTCGGCTTTGTCCAAGTTTTTTTCATAAACAAAAGTATAAGCGGATAAATAATTTTTGTAAATCTTAATACTTCGGCACACCGAGATTTTCCGTTTCCATCTCAATGTCGCCAAAGTTTTCATTTTGGGTAACCGCAATCACCCCCTGCTTCACCAATTCCAGCATCGCCAAAAAACTAACGACAACATTCACTTTTTTCTCTTTACCAATTTTAGCAAAATCGCGAAAATTCATTTTTAAACAAGTGTTTACCCGCTGGGTTAGGTTCTCGATCATCTCTTCCAAACTCACCACCTTTTCCACCACTGCCCGTGTCAACTTTTCTGTTTTAGGTAAATTTTTCAAAATTTCTCTGATAAGTCCGGCAACAAAAACAACGGACAAACGGCTGTCCGGCGAAAAAACCGGTGCTCGTTCAGGCGGTCTTGGTAAAAAAATCGGTCGTTTTCCGAATAAAGCGCCAACCCCTCGGCTAAGCTCGCGCGTCCGCTGATAAATTTTTAGCCGTCTTTCCAAATCAGCCACACTACTCTCCTCTTCTTCAGTCAAAGTTAATACGGGCAATAAAGAGCGAGATTTTATTAACACCAGAGTAGAAGCGACTAAAATAAAATTTGCACTTTCTGCCACCGGAAATTTATCTAAACCTTTAGCGTGCGCAATAAAATCATCTGCCACCTCAGCCAAAGAGATTTCGTTAATTAAAAGTTTGCGCTTCTCAATCAAATTAAGCAAAAGCTCTAACGATCCTTCAAAAATTGGTGTTTTTACTTTATACAATTCTGATTCCATATTTAAAATATATTTACAAACTCTCCGGCTCGGGAGCAATGGGTTTGGCTTTCCAGATTTTGTGATGAAGAGTAATCCAAACTTCTTTAAGTTCTCTATTTTTCAGCAACACTAAGACAAAAACGCCAACCGCAATACCCATAAGACCGGAGAAAAAACCCTGCAGAAAAACCCCGAGCAAAGTTTCAAGATTAAAAATTTTATCAAAAACATTGAGCGCCCGATAAGCGACAAAGCCCATAATGACCGAGGTAGAAAAAATTTCGAAAAAAGTCCGGCTGACAATCGGTGAAAAAGTAGGAAAACGGCGGGCGAAATAAAACCAGAAAATTGAAGC
The DNA here is from genome assembly GCA_041662545.1 of Minisyncoccota bacterium. GTDB lineage: Bacteria > Patescibacteriota > Minisyncoccia > Phycocordibacterales > DSPV01 > 2-02-FULL-44-35. The sequence goes on along the minus strand of JBAZSH010000003.1, from coordinate 5,980 downwards.
ATTGATAATCTGCGCCACCGAAAAACCCAACGGTAACATCAGCACTTCAGCGCCAGCAACACTGTCTACTCTCAACAAACTCTCTGTAAAATAACGGAAAAATTCCCACCGTTTGAACAACCAAAGAAAACTGAAAGCTAAAATTACAATCAGTGCCGCCGAAAATAAATTTATAATCAGTGGTTTTTTGGTGTTGCCACCAGCATAATAGCCGCGGACAAAAAGCAAAATCAGTGACTGGGAAAGGATGGAAATTGAAAAAAGTGCCAAAGCGGCAGCGGTTAAACGGGTGTCGGCCCAATCAAAATTACCAGAACCCAAAACTGTCCGAACAATTTGGGCACGCAAAACGATAAATAAAATAATTATTGGCACCGACCAAAAAGTAATGTGGCGGGCAGCAGTAAGCATTTCTTGAAAAAACTTTTCTTTTTCACCGGCGCCAAATAAACGACTGATGGTTGGAAAAAGCGCCACCGTATAACTAGCGCCGACGATGGCCAGTGGCACTGACTGTAAATTCCAGGAAAAATTAAAAACTGAAACCGAACCAACCGCTAGATAAGCAGCAAAAGCGACAAGCGCCAACAAAGCAATCTGACTAGCCGAAAGAGCTAGAGTTCGGGAAAAAGACAAAGCCACCACTTGTTTGATAATTTGAAAATTGAACGGTAAACGAAAACGCGGGAATAATTTGCCGACGGAAATTATTTGAACGATTAAGTGAAGGGCTGCACCCAACACCACACCCAAAGCCAGACCAACCAAGCCAAACAATGGATAAAAAACCAACAAACCAAAAATTATTCCGGCATTGTAAAAAACTGGACTAATGGCATAAGAAAAAAAACGATGTTTGGCTTGAGTAACCGAAGCCAAAAGATTGGACAAACCGAGCAAAATCGGTGAAAGTAACATCCAGCGGGTCATCATAATAAGTTCAGCGCTGTATTGGCCGGCGATTATTTTCGGAAAAATCATAGTCAGTAATTTAGGGGTTAGCAGAAAAAATGACGCGCTAACAATTACCATCAAAACTGCGAAAAAAGAAAAAATCGCGTCTAGGAATTCTCGCGTCTCGGTCTCACTTCTTCGGAGTCGTTCAATGATAAACGGCACCAAAATTGAAACGGAAACTATAGAGGCAATGGCTACAAAAATTAAATCTGGTATCCGGAAGGCGGCGTAATATGAATCTAACGCCGCCGAAGCGCCAAAAGTGCTAGCTAACAACCGGTCTCGGACCAAACCAAGTATCTGGGAAAGAAGAGTGAAAAATGCCAAAAGATAAGCCGCTTCGTGAAGGCCGACAAATTCTTTGCCAAGCAAATTGAAAAATTTTTTAACCATTTAATTTTACTCCGCCGGCGTTGGTTCTTCAATTGGTGGTTTAGACCGACTCTCCGGTTTGTTGTCTACTGGTGGCTGGGCATCGGTAAACGGCGACTTGCCAGCTTTTAAGTTTTTCAAAATCAAAGCCACTTCTTCATTGTCCGAATTGGTCTTCTGAATTTCCACAAACTGTTGAACGGCTTCATCATTCTTGCCAATTTGATAATAACTCAAACCAAGAAAATAGCGAGCATTGGCATAATCAGGCGACAGAGTCACAGCACGCTCCAAAGCTTCGACAGTTTTATTGTAATTTTTATTATTGTATTGGAGCAGACCAAGTTGGAAAAAAACCGTTGGATCATCGGGGGCGATTTGGGCAATTTTTTCCACTGATTTAATCGCTTCCGTTAAATTACCTTCGGCAGCATCAATTTGGGCTAGCAGAAAAATCGCGTCGGTATAATCCGGTTTCATTTCGAGAGCTTTCTCAATAGATTCTCTGGCCTTTTTATTATCACTGTTAGCCAAATCCAATCGAGCCAAAGTTAGGTGGATTAATGGACTTTGAGGATTTAATTCCAATGCCTTGTTGTAATTTAACAAAGCGTTTTCGTAAGCACCAGCGATTTTAGACGACACCACTGTGGTATAAACTTGACCAGCCTCCATCCAATTTTGGTAATCACCATTATTGAGTTCAATTGCCCGCTTGGAGTATTTTATCGCCTCACCAAAAGATGTTTGAAATTCGGCCTTAGCTTCATCAGTATTCAAATCAGCGGCACTGCGAGAAAACAAATTATTTATCTTCACCAAATAAAGTTCAGCAAGAAAACGATTGTAAATATCCATTTCACTTAAACTAATGGCTCTCTTCAAACCCGCTTCGGTAGCGGCAATATCACCCTTAGTATTGAAAGCGATCAACGCTTTTTGAAGGTTAGTGAAAGCGGTAAATTTCCGTACCAGCACAGCACCAATTGTTACAGCTACAACCAAAAGAATTACCAAAACCAAAGTGGCAATAAAACTTTTCTTAGGACTATCAGAAAAAACAAATTCCCAACCTCGACTCTTGAAATTTTTATCCTGATAGAGCGAAGCCAAAAACAAACCGCTAAAGAAAAAGGTCAAGGCAAATACCACAGCGCTGGGAATGTAGAAGATACTGAACACCCACAAATAAGCTGCTACCGCAAAAGACGAGACCGTCAGATAACGATTAAAGACATCGCCGTTGGTAAAGAAAATTGCCCGAAAACCGACAAAAAGAAATAACCCTAAAAAGACCAACCAGGACAGCAAGCCCAAGGCACCAGTCGTCACAGCCATTGAAGGAATTAAACCAATACCGAAATTAAAATCGGTATTCCAAAAAATCGTACTGTTGATAGACGATGGTTTGTGTTTCAACCATTCGTAAGTAAATCGATTTTGACCGACACCAAATACTGGATTACTTGCCAAACTTTTTAAAGAAATGTCAGCAGTGGCACTCCAGGATGGCCGCACTTCAAATTGAGTAATATTCAGAGTATTGGCAATTCTTGAGCCGATCGGTTTACTTTGTATAAAACTGTCGGCAATAAAAATCGAGGCAACAATCAAAACCACTAAAGCGGCGTAGGAAATTTGGTGCTTGGGCAAGGATGCGTTTTCGGCTAATTGATCCTCAATTGGACTCGCTATCGCTGTCCGCCTAACCGCCCAAAGATAAACAAAAAGAATAAGGGTGAACGAGGCAACTGCCCACCAAACAACAGAAAAATTAACTGCCATCAAAACAACCATCGCTAATACCGAAACAGCATAAAGGCAGATTCTAAAAAACTTACTAATTACCAAGAGTTCGGTGGTTGCCAAAGACAAAAGCGCTACTGCACCAAAGATTATGCCTAAATCATTAAAGCGGCCTATTAAACTAGCGGTATTGCCGGAAAAAATTCCTCCAAAAGTTAACCAATTTGGAAAAATAAAATGGATCAACTGGAAGACAAATAGAATCAACGCGCCTAGAAAAAAAGCACTATAACTTAGAAAAATTTTCTCCCGCGACTGGAACAAGGCAGCAGTAACAACCAATAAAGCTACCATAGTAAAAATAGAAACGGCGGTCGCCACTTCAAAACCTTGTCCTGCCATTGATTGAGCAACATTACCAGAAAAAATAGCCACTAAAAAATTCGTCAAAACCAATAAAAACGCGCCCGCCAAGAAAAATTTTTCCGGCAATTGAATTGCTCCTTCTTTAAGCCGAGCGAGAATAAAACAAACGAGGGCCAACAATGTTGTTAGAGTAAACAATAAGACCTTACTGAATTGAAAAGGAAAACTGATACTGGGAATAAAGAAAATCGGCACTAGAAACATGCCAATTAAAACCAACGAAAAACCAATCTTTTCAAAAAAAGCCGCGTTGCCAAATGGCACCACCGACTTAACTTTAATCTTTTCTCCTTCTTCCATAAAACTTATGAGTATTTACCTTATAATTATAAGCTGTATTATATTAACAGTGTTAGTAAAACACAAGTTTCCCCGCCCTTAGCTCAGCTGGTTAGAGCAACGAGCTTATACCTCGTAGGTCCTTGGTTCGAGTCCAAGAGGGCGGAATAAAATTACACTTGATGCTCAATGTCCTGTTTTTTCTTTGGGGTAATACCGTTGGCGATAAGCAGTTTTTCAAATTCCTCGCGCTCTATAGTTTCCGTTTCAATAAGTCGGACGGCGATGGCATTGAGCGCCGGCCGGTGTTTAATCAAAATTTCCTCCGCCTTTTTCTCCGCCTCGGATAAAATCCGCGCTACTTCGTCATCAATTACAGCACCAAATCTTTCGGAATAATCTGCTTCTCCTTCAAAACCATAACCGATAATCGGCCGGCCCAATTGGCCTTCAAAAGCCATTGGTCCAAGTTTTTCCGACATACCATATTTCGCCACCATATCGCGCGCCAAACCAGTCGCCACTTGCAAATCATTGGAAGAACCAGTGGTCAAATCACCGAAAATCATTTTCTCTGTAGCGTAACCGGCCAGAGAAACAGCAATGTCATCCAAAAATTCTCGACGAGATTGAAGCTTCCGATCTTCAATCGGCAACTTCAAAGTATAACCAGCCGCCCGACCGCGCGAGATAATGGAAATTTTATGAACCGGATCAGAGAAAGATAAAACAGAAGCAACCAAAGCGTGACCAGCTTCGTGATAAGCAGTAATTTCTTTTTCTTTTTTGGAAAGTAAATGACTCTTGCGCTCCGGGCCTAACATCACTTTTTCAATAGACCGAATCAGGTCAAATTGGGAAATCTTTTTGCGATTTTCCCGCGCCGCCAAAATTGCTCCTTCATTCATCAACGAATACAAATCGGCACCGGAAAAACCCGGAGTGCGTTCGGCCACTACCCGCAAATTAACATCTTCGGCAAAAGGTTTTTTGCGAGAATGAATTTTTAAAATTTCTTCACGGTCATTTCTATCCGGCAAATCCAAAATCACTCGCCTATCAAATCTTCCGGGTCGCAAAAGCGCCGGATCCAAAACATCAGGCCGATTGGTCGCCGCCATAATAATCAATTTCTCATTGGGCTCAAAACCGTCCATCTCCACCAAAATTTGATTCAAGGTCTGCTCCCGTTCATCATTGCCACCGCCCATACCGCCACCTCGCACCCGACCGACTGCGTCAATTTCATCAATAAAAATAATGGCCGGCGCCGATTTTTTCGCCATTTGGAATAAATCGCGCACCCGCGAAGCCCCCACCCCAACAAACATTTCTACGAATTCCGAACCAGAAATGGAAAAGAATGGCACACCAGCTTCACCAGCAACAGCTCGAGAAAGAATGGTTTTGCCGCTACCTGGTGGGCCCATCAGCAACACGCCCTTGGGAATCCGCGCGCCAATTTCCAAAAATCGTTTTGGACTTTTTAGAAAGTCCACAATTTCTAGCAACTCCTCTTTGGCTTCTTTGACTCCAGCCACATCTTTGAAAGTAATTTTTTGTTTTTGGTCGTCGGGAGCTGTCAGTCGCGCTTTGGATTGACCAAAAGATAACGCTTGCATACCGGCGCCTCGCACCTGCCGCGTTAAATACCAGATGAAAAAAGCGATGAAAAGAATCGGCAATAAAAACGGTGCTAGACCAAAAAACCAATAGCTCAACCCCGACTGCTCTTTGATTTCAATATTTACCTTATCCAGTTTGTCTTTGGGTACGCCAAAATTAGAAAGTGTTTGTGATAAGGCAGTGCCAACTTCTTTTTTGGTTTGAATAGTTTTACCGGCTTCCACATAATCGGCGAGAATTTTATCACCATCAACAGTAATTTTCACCACCAAACCATTGGAAATATCAGCGGCCAATTCAGATAAAGAAATATCTTTGGCGGTGGAAACATCGCCAGCCAACCAAGAATAGGTAGCAGATAGCAAGAAAAAAATCACCAATACTCCGATGACATTTCTCAAAAAATTTCCTGCGGGTATTTTATTCGGTGCTTTTTTCATAATAAGTTTATAATGTCTCTATTGTACCAAACTCGCACCTATTTCCAAAACAAAGTGAAGTAATGACTTCGCACGCTCCGCGTGCGTGGTGAAGCGAAACTGAAGCGTACGCTCGGATTCTGCGCGCCTCGTCC
>JBAZSH010000002.1:0-102085 GCA_041662545.1 Minisyncoccota bacterium | reverse complement strand
CCGCCTCGCGTCCCGCTCGCTCCTTTTGGATTTCAAAAACCCTTGGCGAATTCTGGCGGAAACCCCCGTCGCGTCGCTTTGCGACGCTCCGCATTTTGGCGAAAAATCGAATTCTGAAACTTGGCTGCGGGGCTTGGAATCGAACCAAAATTTTCGCTTCCAAAGAGCGACGTGCTACCTTTACACCACCCCGCAATTTTTACAGATTGCCTTAACCCACCCAGCAATTCTCCGATTTAAAGATGAGCTTGCATTAACTTTAACTCGCAAAAGCCCATAATACAAGTCCCCGGTATTTTTTCTATTAGTTTTTATTTTGTTTTTCTTAAAGTAAATCCGCTTAAAATTTTTAATTGAAAAACCCGTCGCCTTAGACCAGTAATTTTTAACCTGCTCCAATCTGTGCATATTATTTTCATGAATATATATTTCAAAACAAAATTCATTATTTTTAATTAAACAACATTCTTTAAGCCATTTCACAAACAAGCTAATCATTCGTGAATCAGAATTTGAAAAACCTATGCCCGAACCTATATGTTCTTCCTTTTCTTTTGAACCTTCCGCCCAATATAAAGCGACTCCAATAAGCCATAATTCCCTTTTAGAAATATATCCAATCTCTTTTTCAGCTTCTTTGTGTATATTTTTGGTAAGTAAAATCCTATCTGCTTTTCTTTTTTGAGAACCCCGTAATGCCGCTAAACGTTTTTTCTCTGTTAATTTTTGCTTTTGTTCTTTTGATAAGCCAATGGATTTTAGCCACTCTGAAAGGGTTGACTTGGCAACAGAAATTTTCTCAAGAATTTCGGAATAAGAAAATCCTTGCCGACGCAAACTAATGGCTATTTCTTTATCTTTAATTTTGCTTAACATACGAACACCATTACTATATTTTATAATTATAACATCCTTGTTCGTATAATCAAACTAAAAACTAAAACATTTGAAAAAAGAAATAATTCCTGTTAATCTATAATGTAAACCGCCCATAGCTCAGCTGGTAGAGCAGATCCCTCTTAAGGATAAGGTCGTAGGTTCGATCCCTACTGGGCGGAACTTGAATTAATGGAACAATTACTTTTTATTAAAAATGGCGTCAAAGATTTTTACCGAGTCGGCGCGGTAGCGCCTTCCTCGCGTTTTTTAGCGGAAAGAATGGCTCGAGCGACCCTGCCTGCCGGCAGGCAGGTCTCGATGAATAATGATCAAACCATTGTTGAACTTGGCGCCGGCACTGGCGCTATTACAAAAGAATTATTGAAAATTTTGCCAACCCAAGGCCGACTGACAATTTTAGAAATCAATCCGGATTTTGTGAGTTTTTTGGAGAAAAATTTTAAAGACCAAAGAATGGTTTGTTATGCCAAAAGCGCCGAAAATTTGCCCAAAATTTTCGGCAAAAATTCGGCTGATGCTATTGTCTCCAGTTTACCTCTTGGCAATTTCGGCACATATTACTCAAAAAAAATAATCCTTGGCGCCAAGGACTGTCTAAAACCCAATGGCATTTTTGTCCAATTTCAATATTCTCTAAAAAGCTGGCGCTTATTGAAAAAAACTTTCCGCCAAGTGAACATCTGTTTTGAACCGCGTAATATTTGGCCGGCCTTCATTTACATTTGCCGAAAATAGAAAAATTAGTCAATATATAAGGTGGGCGGGTGGTGAAATGGCAGACACGCTACCCTTAGGAGGTAGTGCCGCAAGGCATGGAGGTTCAAGTCCTCTCCCGCCCATTTTTAAAAAAAATTAAAACTTAACACACCTCGCAATCAACTCGCTTGATTTTGACACCGATTTTTTGGAGGCGTTTTTCAATTTGTTCATAACCGCGGTCAATGAAATAAGCATTGTTGATCACGGACTCACCTTCGGCGATAATCGCCGCCAAAATGTAAGCCAAACCAGCGCGAATATCCGGTCCGTCCAATTCTTTGCCTTTGAGTAGTGTTGGGCCTTTAACTAGCGCACGATGGGAATCCCACATTTTTATATCCGCGCCCATTTTTTCTAAATCGGCAGTGTAATTAAGTCGGCCTTCAAAAATCGTTTCGTGAATTAAACTTTCACCGGTTACCTGCGTCAAAAATACCGCCATCGGCGCCTGTAGATCGGTGGGGAAACCAGGGTATTCTCTGGTCTTGATATTCACCGCTCGCAATGATTCGTTGGTAATTTTCGCATTATTTTTTACTGCCAACCAATTATCACCAACTTCCACCGTCACGCCGGAAAAACGCAAGGCCTCAATCAATGAATCCAGATGCGCTGGCTGACAATTGGTGATTTTTAAATTATCTGCCGCCAAAGCGCCTAAAATCAAAAAACTACCGGCTTCAATTCGGTCTGGAATTACTGGAAAAGTTTTGCCGTTTTCTTTAAGTTCATAACCACCATCAATAATTATCTCCGACGAGCCGGCACCCGAAATTTTCGCGCCCCGCGAGTTCAAAAATTCAGCGAGGCAAACCACCTCCGGCTCCAGCGCAGCGTTTTTCAAAATCGTTTTACCTTTAGCGCCAATTGCTGCGAGCATCAAGGTTTCGGTGCCAGTAACACTGGATACGCGAAAGAAAAACTCTGTTCCCAGCAAACCCTTCGAGGTGGAAATTTCATACAGCCCATCTTTTTCCGAAACTGATGCTCCCATTTTTTTGAAACCTTCAATAAACAGATCAATCGGTCGCTCACCGATCACGCAGCCACCCGGGTGAGGAAAAAAAACTTTTCCAAATCGCGCCAGCAATGGCCCGGTCAACAAAATTGAAGCACGCATTCTTTTGGCATTGTCGTGATCTAAAACTTTACCGGAAATTTTTTTGCCATCAATTTTTAAAGTTCGCTCGCCTGTCCAACTAAATTCAGCGCCAAGATTTTTTAAAAGTTCTAGCATTCTATCCACATCCTCAATTCTCGGCACATTGGAAAACTCTGTTGATTTGTTGAATAAAACCGATGCCGCCAAAAGCGGTAAAACCGCGTTCTTGGCGCCATTAACTTCTATCTCGCCATTTAAAGTTTTTTTACCCGCCAAACCTTCAATAACAAATCTCTGCTTCATAATTTTACATTCTAACACAAAACCCGCCGATAAGGCGGGTTTTGCTTTTAGATCTTTGCCAACTCGCGATTCCAGCATTTTGCTGAAGATCGCCAAGGTTTCGTACCTTCTTTCTCGTAAAGATACTTAGCATACTCAAGGTTACCGTCCAATGAGTAAATATCAATACCGAGAGTTTCCGCTTTATCACCATGATATTTTTCGTTGATTTGCATCACGCCAATATCTTGGTCATTCGCCATTCCACGAATTACGTCGCCGTTTTTACCATAATGGCGAAACTGTGATTCGCATCGAGCGACTTCAACAAGAATCGGATCATCATTATAATAATCACGAACCAATTCCTCCATTGTCTGTGGTTTGACCGTTGGAGTATCTGTGGGATTGGTGATGGTGTCAGATGACAAACTAAGGGCAGAAAAAGTATTAGCAAAGAGCAATATAGCCATCGTCAATTCGCTGATAATCATGTTATAAATTAGCTAAAATTAAAATCAGAGCTCTAGCTCTGACATACCAATATCGTAGCATATTCTAAATAAGCTGTCAATACAAGACCACAAATTTGCTATTTTGTCTTTATTTTGCTTGGTTTTCGGGCTAGGCAGAATCGGACTGCCACCTCACGCACCCCATGCGTGTATACTACCACTATACTATAGCCCGATTTCTAAAATCCACTATTCCAACCCCTTACAATTCGCCGCGGGCGTATAACCGGCGGCTCGCGCTTCTTCAACAGTATTAAACCAAATTTTATTGGCTTCGGAAATACTTTTGGCACCGGAGCACCATGGAAAATGATATTTAGCGCCGTTTTTTGAAGCGACATACATTCCCGCCGATTTAACTTCCGAACTAACTTCACCAATTGCCTTCCCAACTGCCGCTATTTGTTCAGTCTGTTCAATCTTTACTGGCACGCGTGCAGTCTTAATTTTGGAAAGCCGACCAAGCCCAAAAGAAGCAAATGCCACCAAAATAATCAGGGTGGCAAGGAAAACATCCTGTCTTTCCAAGACCGCTAATTGCTCCTTGCCTTTTTTCCAAATCTCCGCTATACTCATTTTGTTATTTTACATTTTAATTCTTTAATTTTCAACTTACTATGGCCCATACTAAAGCTGGCGGTTCAGCAAAAAACCTAAGGGATTCCAATCCAAAATATCTAGGCATTAAACTTTATGCCGGTGAAAAAACCGTGCCCGGCGCGATTATCGTGCGCCAACGGGGCACTAAAATTATGCCCGGTAAAAATGTCTTGCTCGGCAAAGATCATACCATCTATGCCATCAAAAACGGTATCGTTAAATATAGCCGCAAGCGCAAGCTCGGTTTCAACAATCAAACTCACGTCAAAAAAGTCGTCAGCGTGGTTTAAGCGGATTTTACCACAACGATAAATTTTGCGGTTTTGTCTTGAACTTTTACTTCAATTGTTTGTTCGCCTATTTCTTTAATTGGTTTGTCCAAAACTAAAAACTCCGGCAAAACATCAAGGCCTGTTTGTTTTTTGATTTCCGGAATAATTTGTTCTTTGTGAAGACCGGCGAACAAATGACCTTTATCGTTGGCTTTTTCAGCAATTTCAATTTTCGCCCCATCCAATGATTTCAAATTCTTGAGCAGTAAATCCTCTTGAATTTTTTTCTCCACCACTATTTGAGCCTTAGCAATTTCTAACTGCTTTAAGGCGCCGGCAGTCGCCGGCGCCGCCAAGCCTCTTGGAATTAAAAAATTCAAGGCGTGACCGTCAGCAACATTTTTTACTTCATACTTTTTTCCAACCTTAGGAATGTCTTGATTTAAAATAATTTTCATACTGTTTGAGCTAATTCCAACTCGTTAATAATTTTACTTTTTCTGCCGTTTTTAACATCAAAAACGAAATCGCCATTTATGAAGTCCACCGCTATGCTCCCGCCCCTCATTAGACCATTGGAAATCATCAGAGAAGCCACCGGCGTGAGAATCTTGGTCTGAATCAACCGCTTCAGTGGTCGGGCGCCGTATTGCGGATTGTAGCCTTCTTTAGCTAGATAATCAAAAACCGCCGGCGATACTTCTAATTTAATTTCTTTGACCTTAAGCCGCTCTTGAATTTGCGCCATTTGAATATCAACAATTTTTCTAACCGCTTCGGGTGATAAAATATCAAAGACGATAATATCATCCAGCCGATTCAAAAATTCCGGCCGGAAATAATCCTTAAGCGAAGCCAACACTTTATTTTTGGCTTCAGCATAGTTAGCTTGTTCCCCCGCCCTAACGGAAAAACCAATTTTTTCCATTTTGTCTATAAATTGAGCACCAATGTTTGAAGTCAAAATGATTATGGAATTACAGAAATTTACTGTTCTACCTTTGGCATCGGTTAGGCGACCATTGTCCAATACTTGAAGTAAAAGATTAAAAATTTCCGGATGAGCTTTTTCAATTTCGTCAAAAAGGACAACTGAATATGGTCGGTGCCGTACCATTTCGGTAAAAGCGCCACCTTCCTCGTGACCAACATAGCCGGGTGGCGCACCAATCATTTTGGAAACCGAGTGCTTTTCCATAAACTCGGACATATCCAAACGAATTAGTGCTTTATCATCATCAAACATAAATTCTGCCAATGTCTTGGTCAATTCTGTTTTACCAACACCTGTTGGTCCAAGAAAAATAAAAGAACCGATGGGCCGATTGGGGTCGGAAATACCAGCGCGCGAGCGTTTGACCGTGTCGGAAATTTTTCTGACCGCCTCATCTTGGCCAATAACCCGTTTCGCTAGCTCATCTTCCATCCTAGAAAGTTTGGCCGTCTCGGCTTCCAACATCCGAGCCACCGGAATACCAGTCCAACGACCGACTACCTCAGCAATTTCATTTTCATTAATTACCTCCTTCAACAACCGTCGCGAAACCTGTAACCGTTTCAATTTTTTTAATTTACCCTCCAAATCCTTCTCCATTAAAGGAATCTTACCGTAACGAATTTCCGCCGCCTTACCAAGATCAGCACGGGCCTCGGCCGCCTCGGCCTCCAAACGCGAACTCTCCAAATTTTTCTTAAGATTTTTAATTTCGGTCAGTATTTCTTTTTCATTTTTCCACCGCAATTCTAGATCAGCGGTTTTATCTTTCAAATCAGCTACTTCCATTTCAATCGCTTTGATTCTGGCTTTACCCTTTTTCATTTCAGCTTCTTTTTTAAGGGCTTCTTTTTCAATCTCCAAACGCATCACCTTGCGACGAGTTTCTTCCAAAGCCGGCGGCATATTCTCCAAAGAAATTTTCAGCGACGACGCCGCTTCATCTATCAAATCCACCGCTTTATCTGGTAAAAAGCGGTCAGTGATATAACGGCTGGACAAATTGACTGCCGAGACAATGGCGTCGTCGCTGATGCGAACACCGTGGAATAATTCATATTTTTCTTTCAGACCACGCAAAATAGCCACCGCATCTTCAATGGATGGTTCAACCACCAGCACCGGCTGAAACCGTCGAGTTAAGGCCGGATCTTTTTCAATGTGCCTTTGATACTCTCGCAAGGTAGTAGCGCCAATGGCCCGCAATTCGCCCCGCGACAAAGCCGGCTTCAACATATTGCTAGCATCCATAGAACCTTCGGCCGCACCAGCGCCAACAATAGTGTGAATTTCGTCAATGAATAAAATAATTTTGCCGTCAGCCCGCTCAATTTCTTTCATAATATTTTTGAGCCGCTCTTCAAACTCTCCGCGATATTTTGTACCGGCGATTAAAAGTCCCAAGTCCAACGAGACAAGTTCTTTGTCTTTGAGCGATTCGGGAATATCACCGGAAGCAATGCGGCCAGCCAAACCTTCCACGATGGCTGTTTTGCCGACACCGGATTCGCCAATAAGAATCGGATTATTTTTTGTTCGGCGCGAAAGAATTTGGATAATTCTGGATATTTCATTGTCGCGGCCAATCACTGGATCAAGTTTATTTTCTTGGGCTAGTTTTGTCAGATTGCGAGTGTATTTAGGCAACCAGCGAAATTTTCTCGGCTGACTAACATCTGTGATTTTAGTGTGGCGCACTTCTTCCAACACCCTAAGGACCGAATTCTTATCCAATCTAAATCGTGAAAGCACATCTCGCGCTTGGCTGGTTGAATCAAAAATCGCCAAAAAAAGATGCTCCACCGAAACAAATTCTTCTTTCAAAGAAACCGCTACTCGCACCGAACTCTCAATGGTCTGAGCCAATTCCGGCGTCAAATAAAGTTGATATGATGGTGTTAAAACTGAGCCACTTTCCGGACTTTCAATCGCCTCTAAAAGCGAGTCAATAAGTAACGGCGTGTCCACTTCCAACCGGTCAAGCATTGCCGCCACCAAGGTATCCTCCTGCAAAACTAGAGCTAGTAAAAGGTGAATTGGATTAACATGATTTTGGCCCCGTTCAATAGCGAGCTCGTGGGCTCGCTTTATCGCTTCTTTGGCTTTGGTTGTAAATCTATCAATTGGTGGCATTAGAATCGGGTAAAATCTTTTTTATTAAATTTATCGGTACATAACTCATATCACCGCCGGCAACTTTTATCGCTACCACATCGCCAGTGGTATTTAACAGCGGCCCACCGGTGATAAAATCTTTGGCGGCAATCGTTGCCGCGATTGCCCGCCTAACCGACACGGTAGTCGTTGCTCCTTCGTCCGTTGGTTCATTCCGGACATCAAAACTGGAGACCACACCGACGGCGGCGGTAAACTGATTGGCACCAGACAAACCAACAACTGTCTGACCTAATTTTAGTGAATCAGAATTACCAAGTGTAACCGCAGTAAATTCATATTTTTCTTTGCTATCAACTACTGCCTTGAAAATTACTATCCTACTTTTTACCTCGGTAAAAACCACAGCTAAAGGGAAAGTCTTACCGTCAGCGAATTTGCCAACATAGACATAATTATCGTCCGAAGTAACAAAGTTGGCATTGTCGCCCACAATCACCCCGTCGGTGGAAACAACAACTCCCAAACCAGCAAACGAACCGGTCGTCTGGGGCGCCAACATCATTTCTATTTTGACAATACTTTTCGCGTTTTTTTCAATCGCCGCGGTAATTAAATCTTCTTCCGTAACAATTACTTCTTTGGTAATAACAGCTGCAGGTTGAGCTGGTGCTTGGATTACTCTTTCAATCGTCCTCTCCACCACTCGGTTGATAGTTTGAGTTACCCCCGCCGGCGACTGATCCATCAAAGAAACCGTCACGATACCAGTGGCAATGGAGGTAACAAAACTTACCAACAAAGCAAGCAGAACTAGTTGTTGTTTATTAAGATTGTCCATACTTGCCGATTATCATACCAAATATTTGGAAAAAGGCAAACGGAGGGTAAGGGATTCGGACCCTTGATGCCTTTCGGCATACGCGCTTTCCAAGCGCGCGCACTAGACCACTATGCGAACCCTCCATAATCTACTAATCTACAATAATTTTCAATTCCCTACCAGCGCTTTTATTCTCTCCTCCATCGGCGGATGGGTCATAAAAAGTTTGGGGAGACCGTGCAGTGCCTTCGCGCCAAATGGATTAGCGATGAAAAGATGAGCGGTGGCATTAGAAACAACTTTCATTGGCGCCGAGGAATTGGAAATTTTTCGCAAAGCATTGGCTAATCCTTCCGGATAACGAGTCAGAAGCGCACCAGAAGCATCAGCTAAAAATTCGCGCTTGCGGGAAATTGCCAATTGAATCAGGGTGGCGATAATCGGCGACAAAATTACTAAAATAACCCCGACAATCATCAAAATTCCTTGCACTTGACCGCCACCTTCCCTACTTCGTCCACCGCCAAAACCCCACAGCCGACTACGCAAAAAGAAATCCGCAAGCAAGGTAAGAAAGCCGACCAAAACTACCACTATTGTTTGAAGCAAAATGTCGCGATTACCGATATGAGAAAGTTCGTGAGCAATTACTCCTTCAAGTTCCGTTCGGTCTAATATTCCCAAAAGTCCCATGGTTACTGCGACTACGGCGTGCTCTTTGTTTCTTCCGGTAGCAAAAGCATTCGGCACAGGATCTTCAATCACGAAAATTCTCGGCTTGGGCAAACCGGCGGTAATCGCTAAATTTTCCACAATATTGTGCAAATCATGAAATTGTATTTCATCTGCTAATTTGGCGTGGGTTAATTTCAAAACAATTTTATCGGAAAACCAGTAACTACCGACATTCATCAATAAACTAAATCCAACAGAAAAATACAAAACGATCGGTGAATCATAGTAATAAGACAAAAACCAACCAACGCCCACAATCACGGCAAAAAACACGGCCATCAACAACCAAGTTTTTCTGATATTTTTATCTTGATGGGTGTAAAGCGTTGCCATTACTAATAGCTAGAAACTAACTTTCACTGGTTCTTTGGCTGCTTGTTGGTCAGCTTCTAATTCAAAGAATTCCATCGCTGAGAATTTGAAGAAATTGGCGATAACATTGCCTGGGAAAACTTGTATAGAAGTATTGAGGTCACGGACATTGCCATTGTAGAAACGACGAGCCGCCTGAATTTTATTTTCCGTATCAGCCAGTTCTTTTTGTAATTCCAAAAAATTCTGATTGGCTTTTAATTCTGGATAAGCCTCGGCAATAGCAAATACCGATTTCAAAGCGCCCGCCAAACTCATTTCCGCTTTGCCTTTTTCTTCCAATGAACTAGCACCCATCGCCGCCGCCCGCGCTTTTGAAACATTTTCAAACGCAGTTGATTCATGAGTAGCATAACCCTTAACCGTATTAACCAAATTGGGAATTAAATCATAACGGCGCTTGAGTTGGACATCAATATCCGCCCAG
Organism: Minisyncoccota bacterium; assembly: GCA_041662545.1. Classification (GTDB taxonomy): domain Bacteria; phylum Patescibacteriota; class Minisyncoccia; order Phycocordibacterales; family DSPV01; genus 2-02-FULL-44-35. The sequence continues at coordinate 92,189 of JBAZSH010000002.1, read as the reverse complement.
GCCTCCTTGGAACGATTAATTAAAGAAATGAAATGGTTGTAAGCAGCAATTGCCCAAACTACGACCACTGCGATAACGCCCAAAATAATAAATAAAGTAAGCATAAAATTAAGACTAGTGATAATGGGAGAATTTTAACAAAAAACTTTTGCGATGTATAGGGCACAGACCGTATTTTTTTATGGCCTGATAGTGTTCTTTTGTACCATAGCCCTTATGCTTTTCAAAGCCATATTGGGGATATTTTTTCGCCAATCTAACCATCAACCGATCGCGCGTGACTTTGGCGACAATGGAAGCCAGCGCGATTACTGAAATTTTTTCGTCACCTTTCACGATGGTCTGCTGATTTTTAAAATGGTCAGGCGCGCGCAAACCACCATCTAAAAAAATCGCTCTGGTGGGTGTAATCGCCAACCGAGCCAGCGAGCGCGCCGTGGCAATTCGCAAAGCCCAAGTCAGCCCGCGTTTGTCTATCATAGTATGACTAATAAAAGAAACAGAAAAATCAAGAGCGCCTCGCTCTCGCTCGGCGCGAATAATCTCAAACCATTCCTCTCGCTGTTTTTCGGAAAGTTGTTTGGAGTCGCTAATTTTGCCAAAATTTTTAAAATTTCCCTTCATCACCAAAACCCCCACCGCCACCGGTCCAGCCAACGGTCCTCGCCCAACTTCATCTACACCAACAAAATATTTCATCAGAATGATATAATAGCTTTATGGAAAAGTTTGTCCATTTGCATATTCACAGTCACTATTCTTTGTTGCAGGCCCTGCCGAAAATTCCCGATTTAATTACCGCCGCCAAGGAAAATGAAATGCCAGCTTTAGCCCTAACCGACAACGGCAATCTTTATGGCGCGATTGAATTTTACAAGGCCTGCCGAAAAGAAAAAATTAAACCAATCATTGGTGTAGACGCCTATGTGGCAACTCGCACCCGTTTTGACAAACAAGCGGGCGTAGACAACCGGCGGGGGCGTTTGGTCTTACTTGCCAAAAATTTAACTGGCTATAAAAATTTAATTAAACTAGTCACCTATTCTCACACCGATGGTTTTTATTACAAGCCAAGAATTGACCACGAGCTTTTGGAAAAATATCACGATGGATTAGTGGCGCTTTTGCCTTCTTTTTCCAGCGAAATTTCTTTAGCGTTAAAAAACCGCGACCAAGAAAAAGCTGAAACAACAGCCGAGTGGTATAAAAAAATATTCGGCGTGGATTGTTATTTAGAAATTACTCATCATCCAGAAATTGAAAATCATCAAGAGTTGATGAAGGAAATTGTTGCGCTGGGTAAAAAACTAAAATTGCCGCTCGCCGCCGCCCACGATGTCTATTACATTTTGCCTGATGATAAAAAAGCCCGCGAAACTTTGCTGTCAGTTCAAAATGGCGGCGATGGTGGCGAGCGGCACGCCCTTGGCGACGGGGATTTTTCATTCGTTTCAACAAAACAAATTTCAGAATATTTCGCCAACTTACCGGAAGCAATTGATGGCACAAAAGCAATTGTTAAAAAATGTAATTTAGAAATTCCACTAGGCCAATGGGTTTTCCCCGAATTCAAATTGCCCAATGGTGACACTCCGGACAAAGCGCTGAGAGAAATCGTATCGGCTGGTTTCAAAAAACGCGGCATCACCGAAACAGCCGAATTAAAAGAGCGGGTTGAATACGAACTCAAAGTTATCAAAGACAAGGGCTATGCGCCATATTTTTTAGTGGTTAGTGATTTGTTGCACTTTGCCCATGAAAACAAAATCCTAACCACCATCCGAGGTTCGGTCGCCGGCTCGTTGGTCACCTATCTCGCCGGCATCACCAATGTCAATCCCATTGAATACAAGTTGCCGTTTGAAAGATTTTTGAATCCCGAGCGACCCAGCGCGCCGGATATTGATATGGATTTTGCCGATAATCGCCGTGACGAAATGATTGCTTATGCCAAACAGAAATATGGCGCGGACAAAGTTGCCCAAATCGGCACTTTCGGCACAATGATGGCGCGAGGCGCGGTCCGTGATGTGGCTCGAGCGCTTGGTTTTGAATACGCGGTTGGTGACAAAATTTCTAAAATGATCCCCTTCGGTTCGCAAGGTTTCCCGATGACTTTGAAACGAGCGTTAGAAATGGTAACTGAACTGAAAGCACTCTACAAAAATGACAAAGAAGCCAAAGAAATTATTGATTTAGCGAAAAAAATTGAGGGTTGCGCTCGACACATTTCCGTCCACGCCGCCGGCGTCGTTATCGCGCCCCAGCCATTAATTGAATACACGCCGCTTCAATACGACCCGAAGGGTGAAGGTAAAATCATCACCCAATATGATATGTATGCGATAGAAGAAGCTGGTTTGTTAAAATTTGATTTTCTCGGTATCAAAAATTTAGCAATCCTAGCCGACGCCACCGAACGGGTGGAAAAATTAGAGGGTAAAAAAATTGATATTGAGAATGTTCCGCTAAATGACAAAAAAACTTTTGAAATGTTAGCCAAAGGCGAAACTGCTGGTCTATTCCAATTGAACGGCGACGCTATGACTAAATTTTTAATTGATTTGAAACCAACCAATATCAACGACATCAATGTAATGGTGGCTTTATTCCGACCTGGCCCGATGAAAAATATTCCCGAGTATATCGCCCGCAAACACAAGCAAAAACCGGTAGTTTATCTTCACCCAAAAATGGAAAAATTTTTAAAAGAATCCTATGGCATTTTGGTTTATCAAGAAGACATTATGTTTACCGCTTTGGAATTGGCTGGCTACACTTGGAAAACCGTGGACAAACTACGCAAAGCCATCGGCAAAAAAATTCCCAAGGAGATGGCGGAACAACACGAGATCTTTGTGGAGGGTTGCGCTAAATATTCAAATATTCCCAAAGAAAAAGCAGAAAAAATTTGGGAACTGTTCGAGCCATTTCAGGGCTATGGTTTCAATAAAGCCCACGCCGCTTCCTACGGCAAAGTTGCTTATCAAACCGCTTATCTCAAAGCTAATTTTCCAGCGATTTATATGTCGTCGGTTTTGACTGCTGATTCTGGTGATGTGGAAAAAATTGGCGAGACCATCGCTGAATGTAAAAGAATGGGCATACCAGTTTTGCCGCCGTCGGTCAATGAAAGTTTCAGTAAATTCACGGTGGTAAAAGGGGATGGGGATGATAAGATTCGTTTCGGTTTGGTAACCATTAAAAACTTTGGGCAGGGTGTGTCCACCGCAATTATTGAGGAAAGAAAACGAGGTGGCCGCTTCAAATCACTGGGTGATTTTCTAACTAGAGTCCAAGATAAAAATTTAAATAAAAAATCACTGGAAGCACTGATCAAAGCTGGCGCGCTAGACGAGTTCGGAGAGCGAGGTGTGATGCTAGCCAATACCGAAAATTTACTGGCCTACAATCGCGAGTGTTCACAGACATCAACCAGTCAGGACTCGCTTTTCGGCGCTATGCAAGACGCCTCCGTTCCCGACTTACGTTTAGAAACCGCGCCGGCTGCCACCGCTACGGAAACATTGGCTTGGGAAAAAGAATTGCTTGGTCTTTATATTTCCGGCCATCCCTTGGATAAGTATCGAGAAAAATTGGAAAAACGAGAAATAAATATCCGGCGAGTCAAAGAAGAACTGCGCGAAGGTATGGAAGCGGTCGTCGCCGGTATCGTGGAAGAGGCTCGGGCAATTATTACCAAAAACAACAGTCAAATGATGTTTGCTCGCCTCGCCGATTTTACGGGTTCCATTGAGGTGGTAATTTTCCCGCGCGTTTTTGACGATTACAAAAAAATTCTGGCGACGGAAAAACTGCTAGCCATCAAAGGTAGAATTTCCAACCGCAACGGCACGATTTCTCTGATTGCTGAGAAAATAAAAGAATTAAATTAGTCACAAAACTCTTTATCAATATTCCGCCGCAGTATCAATTTTCTAAGAACTTTTACAGTATACTCCAGATCACTTTTTTTGGTATCTTTACCGAATGAAAAACGAATAGAGGAAGTAGCTCGGTTAAGATCTCCTCCCAGCGCCTTGATAACATAGGATTCGCGCTCGTTTTTAAGACAAGCACTTTTGGTAGCAACAGCAATGCCGGCAGCGTCTAGTTGGAGTGCCAAAAATTCGGCTTCCTTGCCCGAAAAAGAAAAATTAATAATATTTGGCAAGCGTTTATCACGGTCACCATTCAAAATCGCATTTGGAATTTCTTTTTCAATTTCGGCAATGAAAAAATCGCGAAGTTTTGTAAGCCGCAATGATTCTTTTCCGCGATTTTTTTTCGCTGATTCCAAAGCATCGGCTAGACCAACAATCGCTGGCAAATTTTCTGTCCCAGGTCGCAAACCATTTTCTTGTCCACCACCAAACATTAATGGTTTCAATTTTATACCCCGCCGAATAAACAATGCGCCAGCACCCAACGGCCCATAAATTTTATGGCCATCAACGGTAATTAAATCGGCACCGAGCGTCTCTTTTTCACAATTCAAATAAAGTGGCGCTTGACTAGCATCAATGTGAAAGATCACCGAATCTAGCAAAAGTTTAGAAATTTTGCCGATAGGTTGAATGACACCAATTTCACCATTAGCGTAACCAACAGAAACCAAAGCGGTTTCTGGTCGCAGCGCCTTTTCTAAAATTTTCAATTCCAAAATTCCTTCATTGTTGACCGGCAAATAATCCACTTCCACGCCTCGCTTTTCTAATTCACGAAAACATTCCAAAACCGATGAATGTTCAATAACTGTGGTAATCGCGTGTTTACCAGTACCGATAGCGCCAAAAATTGCCAAATTGTTTGATTCCGTTCCTCCGGAAGTAAAAATAATTTCTTCGGGACGCCCGCCGAAAAACGCCGCCGTTTTTCGGCGGGCTATTTCCAGCATTTTCTTTGCCTTCACGCCTTCTTGATGAATAGAGCTGGAATTTCCTATTAATGCCGTTCCTGCCCGCAACGCCTCGCAAGGCTCGGCTTGCGTGGCGGGCGGGGTCGCGGCGTAATCCAAATAAATTCGGTTTTTCATAATCAACTGATAACCCCAACTTTCCTCCGCACTAGTTCCATCTTTTTCGCGGCGCGAGCGCGAGCGCGAGCGCCGCCGGCTTTCAAAATCTCCCGCACCACATTTTTATCTTTCGCCAAGATTTCCCTTTTTTCTCGCAACGGCTTCATAAAAACTGACAAATCTTCAATTAGCGCTTCCTTGAGATGCTGATATTTACCCTGCTTCTCTTCATAAAGTGCCTCTAATGACTTTTTATCACGAAACAATTCATGAACGGCATAAACATTTTTCGGCACACCAGAGCCAGAGTCGGTTACAATACTCATCACCAAACGCCGGATTTCTTCATCACCAATAAACAATGGGATAATATTACCGTAACTCTTGCTCATTTTTTGGCCATCAATACCCGGAACAGTTTTCACGCTTTCCAAAATTAAAGGCACTGGCAATTTGAAAGTCTGTTCAAAATCCCCTACTTTAGCTTTATCAAAAGCTCGATTGAATTTCTCTGCTGTATCCCGAGCGTATTCCACATGCTGTTTTTGATCTTGTCCTACCGGCACGACATCACTATCCTGAATCAAAATATCAGCTGCCATCAACATCGGATAATCAAAAGTACCCACCGACACTTCTTTACCTTTTGCCAGCGCATCTTTGTAAGCGTGCGCTCTTTCCAAATAAGGTACAGTGGTAACACAATTAAAAATCCATGCCAATTCGCAAACTTCCGGCACATCCGACTGCTTAAACAAGGTTGTCTTATTCGGATCTAAACCAACGGCCAAATAATCTAAAGCGATATTCAAACTATTTTCTACTAATTCTTCAGCGTCGTGCAAAGTGGTTAAAGCATGATAATCGGCAATAAAAATATAGGGATCGTATTCATCCTGCAAGTCCACGAATTGCTTCATCGCGCCAAAATAATTGCCAATATGTGGCCGCCCCGTCGGTTTCACTCCTGAAAGCATTATCTTTTTCATAGATTAATAATATCAGATAACCGACAATACTCGCAATCCTTGTCGTTACAGCGGTGATTCCAAAATGTGAGATTCAGAATCTCACGGCTGGTGGTTTTAATAGTTTCCATTAATTCTTTTGCTTCTTCATCACTTATTTCAAAAACTTCGCGCCGATACTTGCCATTTAGCATTGGTTGAATAAAATCCAAAGTGGCACTTTTCATTCGCCAACGCTTAGCGCCATCAACCAATAATTTGTAAAAAACCAGTTGGCGTTTGTAATTACCATCATTATTTTTTGTTTTGCCCTCAATTTCATTACGACTTTTCGGCTTACCAGTTTTGTAATCTAAAACATTAACTGTGTCGCCAGTTAACAATTCCACCTTGTCCAATTTGCCATTAAGTTCAATAGTTTGACCAGCAGAAATTTCTACCGAGACACCGGCAATCTTATATTCATTAAAGATCGCTCGCGGAAAATCCCAAGCGTGAAGATAACCGGCCAATTCTTTTTTACCAGCAACCGAAGCTGCTCGAAAATCCCGTTCGCCCAAATGGGTCCGGTAAAGATATTTCTCAAAAAGCTTGACCGCTTCTTTCACCGAAAGATCTTCTTCCCGGGCATAGGCATCAAAATAATTTTTTAAAGCGGCATGAATAGCCGAACCGTAAAGCAGGGGCATACTTTGCGATTGTGGTAGACGAATCAAGTCAACAAAAAAATATCGCCATGGGCATTGCAGATAATTATTCAGGTGGGTTACCGACAAACCGCGTTCCAAAAATAAAGCGTTCAAGTAATTTTTATCAGCGAGTAGTTTTGGCCGCGGCAAAGATTTGACAGAAAGATTTTGCTGACTGGCTGGTAACACTTTTTCCAAATGCCGTTCGCCAATTTCAGCGATAAAACGGGAAGGCAGACGCTCGCGGTTGTCTTCACCGCGAGTATGATGAGTAATAACAATTTCTTTTCGTGCTCGAGTCAACGCCACATAAAACAATCGGCGTTCATCCGCAATCTCGTATTCCGACGCTTCCCCTTTTATGGGCAACTCAAAGTCGCTCCTATGCCGGCGACCACCCCAAACGCCGTCATTGCTGTGAAGAATAAAAATCGTATCAAATTCCAAACCTTTGGCGCGATGAGCAGTCATAATAGCAACCCCTTTTGAACCTGCCGGCTCCGTCAAAATTTCTATTTCGTGTTTTCTCGCTTCTGCTAAATGTTTTAAAAAATCAGCAACGGTTGCGCGTTTTTCTCTTTCGGCAAATCTTTCTACGGCACGCAATAAAACTTCAAAAAGCGGTAAAACTTCCGCCGCGTCCGGTAAGGCCGTTAAACGATTGCGATAATCAGATTCGCTAGCAATTTGATTAAAACCCCAAACCAGCGGTTCGTTCTTGGCAATCTTAGCAAAATGTGAAAGTTGATTAGTGAAGTTTTTGAAAACAAAATTGTGATGTAGGGCGGCTAAAATCGGTTGCCGATTTTTTCTGGCATTCGCCAATAAAAGAAAAACTTCGTGGGGCGGCAAATTTAGAAAATCAAAAAATAAAACTTTTCCTAAAACTTCATCGGTAGGTTCAACCACTGCCTGAAGAAATTGTAAAAAAGAATCAATGCGAATATGAGAAAGCGCATCAGCACCAGAGAAGCGCGTCGCCGGCACGCCGATCATCACCAAGGCTCGTTCCATCGGTTCGGCGTCTTTATTTTCGCGCGTCAAAATCGCCACATTCTCCAATTTTCTTTTTTTTATTTCCCAAGCAATAAAAGCTCTTTCTTCTTCTCGTGAGCCGAATTCGGCAACAATAATTTTCGGTAACAAACTAGCTTTTTTTTGAGCTAACAACGGACACGGCGCCTCACCCAAAATCGGATTGTTTAAAATTAATTGGTGCGCCGCATCTAAAATTTTCTGGTGGGAACGATAATTCTGCGTCAAAGAAATTAAATGGGCTTTTGGATAAAGTTTCTGGAAATAAGAAAAATTCTCCAACGACGCGCCCTGAAACCGATAAATCGCTTGTTTTTCATCACCAACAATAAATAAATTCGGTCGGTGATCGTAGGAAGATAAAAGTTCCAATAGCCGATTTTGAGCATTGTTGGCGTCTTGATGCTCGTCAGCTAAAATGTATTGGGCTGATTCTTGAATTCTCATCAAAAAATCTTTATCACGCTCCAACACCCGCACCGTTTCCATAATCATATCTTCATAATCATAGAACCGTTTTTTTGCCAACTTTTTTTCATAGGCAATATAAACTCGCGCCAGTTCTTTGGTCTTACCCGCCCCAGGCGGGCCAGCCTTGGGCTGGTCACCACCTCGCTTAGCAATTAATCTTCTAAACTCTGCGGGTGAAATATTTTCTCGTTTGAGTTCTTTAATAGCAGAAAGACATTTAGCAATATAATAATCGGGAGCATTTTTCGGTCGGAGAATTTTTAATTTTGTCTCATCAATCACTGCCTGCATTACTCGCCGCGCTTCCAAATCTTCCATATGCTCGGAACCAATAATACGCGGAAATTTATCGGGGTAAGTTTTAATCAAATCATTAGCAAAACCATGAAAAGTGTTGATATTCACGCGGTAAGCCTCCGGCCCAATAATTTCCGAAAGTTTCCGACGCATCGTCGCCGCGCCGGACTCGCTGAAGGTCAAAGCTAAAATCGCGTCCGGCGGCGTATCAGTATTTTGCAAAATACTAGCGATACGCAAAGTCAGCACGGTGGTCTTGCCGGTACCAGGTCCCGCTACAACCATCACCGGCCCCTCAATGGCCTCCACTGCTTCGCGTTGTTCTTTATTTAATTTTTTTAATAATTCTTTGAAATTCACAGATCCTCTCGACAGGAATCGAACCTGTATCTTCTCCTTCGGAGGGAGATGTTTTATCCATTAGACTACGAGAGGGCGGCGATTCTGGCCATCACAATTTGGCTGGCATCCAAAAAATCATCATGGCTGGAATCTAAAATTACCGGCTTGCCCTTCGGAAAAAGCTCCTCTGGCAAAATCGGATTGCCGAAAGTTATACTAATACGCCGACGCCGAGAAAACCACTCCTTCATAATTAATCTGAACACGCCATTGATATAAATCGGCACAATCGGTGCGCCAGTAATGTGCGCAAGATAAGTAATTCCCCCTTTGCCTTTTTTTAAATTACCATCTTTGGTGGTGCCACCTTCGGGAAAAATCAAAACCGTATTGCCATGATTAATTATTTTTATATGCGTCTGAAGCGATAATTCATAATTCATCAAACCAACTTTAACCGAATGCGCACCCCAAAGTTTGAAAAGTAAACCACCATAAAAAATCTGCCGCCAACGGCAATTTTTGTAAAAACTTTTTTCCCGCGAAGTGTAAAACATCGGCATCAACCGCGATAGAAAAGGTAGAGATGCCGGTACAATCATCGCGTCCAACTCACCGGTGTGATTAACGGCAAAAATTACACCTTTATTTAAACCGCGTAAATTTTCCAAACCACAAATCTCTAAATGGCCAAAAAAAAGAAAAAAAAATCGCGTCGGTATCCAAATCAAAGTTTGTAATACCAATGGCGATAAATAGTAGAACCAGTTCATTTTTTTAAATCCCCTCTTCTTTTAGTTTTTCCACCAATTTCTCCGCATCTTTAGATAAGTGAGAGGGTAATTCTATTTTTAGACGAATCAATAGGTCACCGCGTTTGCCACCTCTGCCTACAGGTACACCCTTACCACGCACTCGCAAAATTTCGCCAAAAGAAACACCGACTGGCACTTTAACCACAATGTCGCCGTCCAGAGTTTTTAAATTGTATTCGCCGCCAAGTAAGGCGGTGGAAAGTTTTATTTTTAAATCGGTTACTAAATTACTGCCTTCTTTGTGAAATAGCGAATGTTTTTTGACATAAATTTTAGCGTAAAGATCACCGGGTGCGCCACCAGCAACAGCTTCACCAGCGCCAGCCAAACGAATTACTTCACCATCACTAATGCCAATCGGAATGTTAACAACAATCTCTGCCTCCTTTCTTATTACACCCAAACCGCGACACTGCGGACATTTTTCTTCCGGCACTTTGCCAGTTCCTCGACAAGTATCACAAGATCTAACACTAGTAAAACTGCCGAGAAAAGAACGGCGAGTTTCGTGGAGTTTGCCTTTACCATTACAAGCCGAGCAGGTTTTCTCACCAACACCCGGCTTAGCGCCACTGCCCTTACAGGTGTCGCATAAACCGGACTTGGTAATAAAGATTTTTCTTTCCACACCAAAAATTGATTCTTCGAAAGCAATTTCTAAATCAATAGAAATATCGTGACCCCTAGCCGCTCGCCGTGAGCCTGTCGAGCGGCCAAAAAAGTCACCGAAAATTTCACCGAGATTTACATCACCAAAATCCCAACCCGATCCGCCTTGGGCGGATTGGGCGGAAAAATTAGAGAAATCGAAATCTCCGAAACCACCAAAACCGCTCGCACTACCATTGCCACCGCCACCAGAAAAAACTCGGCCATAGGAATCATACTCGGCACGCTTTTTATCATCAGACAAAATGGAATAGGCCTCGTTGGCTTCTTTGAATTTTTGCTCATCGCCACCTTTTTTGTCAGGATGAAATTTGTGCGCCAAATTGCGGAACGCCTTTTTAATTTCGTCCTTGCTGGCGCTTTTATTTACACCGAGAATTTCGTAGTAATCTTTGGCCATGGACTTATAATTTATCACATCTCTATCGTTTTGGCGATTTTTTTATTTCTTTTCTTTGTATTCTGCATCTTTCACATTCCCCTGCCCACCTTCATCTTTCTTTGTCTCGCCAGAGCCTTGGGCGGAGGCGGATTGATTTTGTGACATATAAGCTCCAATCTTCTGAATCTCCGCCGACAGCGCTTCGGAAGCAGTCTTAATTACCGCCAGATCACTGCCGTCTTTGGCGCGTTTCAGATCAGAAATTTTATCCTCAATGGTCTTGCGCAATTCTGCCGGCACTTTCTCGCCCGCATCTTTCAACGCTTTTTCGGAAGTATAAATTAATTGCTCGGCAAGATTTTTAGCTTCAATGCCCTCTCTCTTCGTTTTATCTTCTGCCTCGTGAGCCGCCGCCTCATTTTTCATTTTCTCAACTTCTTCTTTGGACAAACCGGAGCTGGCGGTAATTTTAATGGAATTAGCTTTACCGGTCGTTTTGTCTTTAGCAGTCACACTCAGTATGCCATTCGCGTCAATGTCAAAGGTAACTTCAACCTGCGGCATACCGCGCGGTGATGGTGGAATACCATCTAAGATAAATCTGCCCAGCGACTTATTATCCGCCGCCATAGCCCGTTCTCCTTGAGTAATGTGAATCTCCACCGAAGATTGATTATCCGCAGCAGTGGAAAATGTTTGAGAGCGTTGAGTTGGTACAGTCGTGTTCTTTTCAATAAGTTTTGTCGCCACACCTCCCAAGGTCTCAATGCCCAAAGAAAGCGGGATAACATCCAGAAGCAAAACATCTTTAACATCTCCACCCAATATTCCACCTTGAATGGCCGCACCCACTGCCACCACTTCATCGGGATTTACACCCATATGGAGTTCTTTTCCAAAGAATGTCTTTACCGCATTTTGAATAGCCGGCATACGCGTCTGTCCACCAACCATAATTACTTCATTGATCTCGCCAACTTTGAATGGCGACGCATCCATAGCGCGTTTGGTAATGGTCATAGCGCGGTCAATAAATTCTGCGGTTATTTCTTCCAACTTTGCTCGAGTCATCGTTACCAGTAAATGTTTCGGTCCATCAGCTCCAGAAGTTATGAACGGAATATTTATCTCTGATTGCATTGCCGTAGAAAGTTCTATTTTCGCTTTCTCAGCAGCTTCGTCCAATCTTTGTAATGCAAGAGGATCTTTCTTTAGATCTATCGCATTTTCTTTCATAAATGTATCCGCCAGCCAATTAACTATTTTGGCGTCAATATCACGACCACCCAAATGAGAGTCGCCGTCGGTTGACTTAACCTCTATGACATCGTCACCCACTTCCAAGACAGAAACATCAAAAGTACCACCGCCGAAATCAAATACGGCAATTTTTTCGTCTTTCTTTTTGTTGAAACCATAAGCGAGAGCAGCCGCTGTTGGTTCATTGATAATTCTTTTGACATCAAGGCCGGCGATCTGTCCGGCATCTTTGGTTGCTTGTCTTTGACTGTCGTTGAAATAAGCTGGCACAGTGATAACGGCTTCCGTGATCTTTTCGCCAAGTTTTGCTTCAGCATCATTCTTAAGTTTCTGGATAATCATGGCCGACACCTCTTCTGGTCTCATCCACTTACCCGACATATTTACTTCTACACCACCATTTGCTCCTTTTCTGGTTTCAAATGATACATTCTTGGCATCTTTCTGCACACCTTCTTCATCGAAAGTGTGACCGATAAATCTTTTGATTTGAAATATCGTATTTTTTGGATTCGTCACTGCTTGTCTTTTCGCAAGCAAACCGACGAGTCGCTCGCCAGTTTTGGACTGGGCAACGATGGAAGGGGTCGTTCTTTGCCCTTCCGCATTTTCTAGAACTCTCGGCGTACCGGCTTCCATTACTGCCACTGCCGAAAAAGTCGTACCTAAATCAATACCAATAATTTTAGACATAAGCTTTAAGTTAACTAATAACAGGAGTTATCAGTTTAAACTTGGAGCTCTGGTCATTTGACTCATAACAAAAGAAAAATCTTTGGGAGCAAAATAACTGACGATGGGCAACCAGACGCGGTCGGTAAAAATTTTCTTGGGTATATAAAAAACTGGTAATAAACATTTCTTGTAATCTGTGAAGGTTGAACCTTCACACTTCTGTGAAGGTTCAACCTTCACAACGGGCTGAATCGCAACAAGTTTACCTTTAACTTCCCCATCTACCAGCGCCACCAAAAACAAACAGCGAAACTGCCGGCCGTAACGATCGGTCAGGATTTTTTCTACAAATTGTGAATTTAAATATGGCGTGAGCATTTTATTTTTTGAATTCTCCGACTTTGACTTTTGGCGGACGCATTGGTCGGCCGTTAAGCGAATACCCCCTTTGGATAACTGTCAAAATCTTGTGTTCATCACTTGCTGAATCAACTGATACATATTCAACGGCCTCATCGCGATTGGGATCAAATATTTTACCAAGCGGATTTATTTCTTCAAGTCCAACATCAACTAGCGCTTTTTTTAATTGATTATAAATAAATTCTACGCCGGCGCGCCAATTCTTATCGGCTTTTTCCCAGCTTTCTTTATTATTAAACGCCAACTCAAAACTGTCCAAAACCGGCAATAGACCATCAATCAATTGCTCGTTGGCAAATTTTACGAACTCTTTTTTGTCCGCTTCGTCCCGTTGGCGCGCGTTAATTAAATCGGCTTTGGCTCTTTGCCAGCCAATCAAATATTCGTCGCGTTCTTTTTGCGTTGCCTTTAATTTTTCACGCAACTTTTTTATGGTCTCCGCCGCTGCTTCTTCGGCGACTACGGAATCGTCTAAATTTTCATCTTTCTTAATTTCTTCGTCCATGTAAAAATGATATCAGAAAATTTAACCCCATACAAATTTTTAATTTTAATTCTCCCTTTGTAAAAGGGAGAGCCCCGAGTCCGCGAGGGGGAGGGATTTTAAATCCCCCGTCCCCGCCATTGGCGGGGACACCCCCTTTTTCAAAGGGGGATTCAAAAAACTTGACACAATTATTGGCTTATGCTATCCTTTTGGACAGAAACCTTAACCCGCTCTTTTACCTTTGCCTTGTGGCATTGGAAGGTTGGAGCACTGTTAAAAAAAGTTATGGCAAAACAATTATTCACTCTTAGGGGGTGCCTCGACATGACAGTTCACCATGTGGCATCTCATAAGGTCAGACTGATGCTGGCTGCTGGTGCTGGTCAAGACGACTTCGAATACAGATTCCAACTGGTTCGAGATAACATCAATGCCGCATTGAAGCAAATCCAAAAGATCCGGGAGGTGGCAATGCGAGAAAACATTCAAGAAATTCTGTCTCTGCTAGACGAGGAAACCATCGAAGCCGGTCACGACAGGTAACCCACCCACACTCGCACAGTAAGCCCCGCACTGATGCGGGGCTTTTTCTTTTCTTTTTCAGAGTTTTAACAGGTCAGACCTGCGAATCGCAGGTCTGACCTGAAAATCAAAACTACCTCTTTGACCACTGCGGGGCTTTGCGGGCTTTTTTGAGTCCGAACTTACGGCGTTCTTTGGCGCGTGGATCGCGTTTTAGAAAACCAGCGGGTTTCAAAATTTTGCGTGAATCAACATCATAAGCCACCAACGTTCGCGCCAAACCATGGCGAATCGCTTCAGCTTGCGAGTGCGAACCGCCGCCTTTAACTTTTACTGAAACATTAAAATGTTCTGAGAGTTTCAATTCTTTAAGCGACTCAATAGCAATATCTTGCAACTCTTTGGTAGGAAAATATTTTGCCAACGGTTTCTCATTAATACTCATAGCCGTTGTCTTGCTAGCAAACAAACGCACCCGAGCAATGGAGGTCTTACGCCGACCCACTGCTTCCAAATATCTATCTCCCACTAGAGTTTTATTTTTTGTTTCTTTTTCTTCCATTTTATTTATTCAGAAATTTTAAGCCGCTTCATTCTTAATGGTCGCAATTTATTGGTCGGCAACATCCCATAAACCGCTAAACGCAATGCTTCGCTAAAACCTTTTCGTGTTATCACCTCTCTAAGCGATAAAAATTTCAAACCGCCCGGATAACCAGAATATCGTTCGTGCTTGGTCTGCGTAAGTTTCTTTTCGGTTACTTTTATTTTGCTGGCATTGGTAATTGTGACAACTGTTTTTCCCGCGACATTCGGTTCATAATCCGGCTCATTTTTACCCATTAAAATATATGCCGCCTCACTAGCGATTCTACCCAAAGCCTTATCTGTAGCATCAATGATGATATTTTTCATAGAGTTGGGCATATTAACTTATTGTTTCTACAAATTCAATAACCGCCATCGGACTGGCATCACCACTGCGTCGCACTAGTTTAGTAATGCGAGTATAACCACCAGGTCGGCTTTTAAACTTGGGCGCTATTTTTTCCGCCAAAATTTTTGCCGTCTCGGCACTTCGAAGTCGCGCCGACACCAAACGAAAAGACGCCAAAGTACCGAGCCGTGCCTTGGTCAACAATTTTTCTACGAACGGCCGAACTTCTTTGGCCTTGGCTTCGGTGGTGCGAATTTTTCCACGCAGAATCAAGTTGCTCGCCAAAGAAATCAGCAAAGCATTTCTTTGATTTTGTTCGCGATGAAATTTTCTTTTATTGTTATGGTGTCTCATCTTTATTTCAAAACAACATTATAATTTGACAACAGTTTGCGAATTTCTTGCACTCCCTTATTGCCCAAACCATCAATATCTAAAAGATCTTCCTCTTTTTTCCGAGCTAAACCACCCAAAGTGCGAATGTTGCCATCCGTCAAAGAATTTATTGTTCTCTGAGACAAAGGTAATGACTCAATTCTTGTTTTCAACAATTCCGGATCTAAAACTATTTTGCTCTTCTTTTCTTCTGCTGGTTTATCTTCAGTTGTCTTTGCCTTTTCCACAGCAGCTAATTCTTCTTCCTGAAAACCAACCACCGCCTTAAGTTGATTAATCATTATTCCGATTGAACGCGACAAGGCTTCATCTGGTTTTAGCGAACCGTCGGTCTCAATGGTAACGCGCAAACGATTGAAGTCGGTTCGGTTACCAACCCGCATATTTTCTACTTCATAATTAACCCGCCGAATTGGAGTAAAGGCGGCATCCACGGCAATAGCACCGATACTCACTCTTTCTTTTTGAAGCGCTTCTTTCGGCACATAACCAAGTCCTTGTTCAGCAGTAATTTCTACTCGAACTTCAGTCTTGCCGGTTATGGACATCAAATGTTGCTCGGGATTCAAAACTTCAACTTGACCAGATGTCTTGATATCAGCCGCCGTAACTTCTTTTGGCCCCTTGACTTTAAGTTCCAAAATTTGCGGACCTTCACCACTAACTTTAATCCGAACTTTTTTAAGTTGAAGAATAACCGTTACCATATCTTCTTTAACGCCGTCAATGGTGGAAAATTCATGAGGCACACCTTCAATCTTAACCGAAGTAATCGCCGCGCCCGGTAAAGAAGAAAGAATTATTCGGCGCAAAGAATTACCAAGGGTGTGACCATAACCTGGATACAGCCCGTCTATTTCATAAACGCCAAGATTTTCCTTTTCACGGACAATTCTCGGTTTAGAAGGCAAAACTATATTCTGGTCCATAATAATAAAATTAGTTGATAAGTTTTTATTAAATTAGCGTTTATAAAAGTCCAGAATACCGCTCCAATTAAGAATCGGTGCTCCCTGATCTAATCGTGGTAAACCAACAGCCTTAGCCTCTTTTTTAGCCACATCAAGTTTCAGCCAATTCGGTACCTGAACTTCCTTTAATTTATTTTCTAATTCTACAAAAATCTTTTTATTTAAACTGCCAACGCGAACACCAACAATATTACCTTCTTTAATTGACTGGGAAGGAATTGTCACCTTGACACTGTTAATCAAAATATGACCATGGGAAACCATTTGGCGAGCAGCCGCACGAGTCGGAGCCAGACCAAGTCGAAATACAGTGTTATCAACCCGGGTCTCCAGCTTTTTATAAAGTTCTTCACCCTGATTAACACCACCTTTATTAATTATCTCTTGCACATAACGCTTGAACTGGCGTTCGGGCACACCATACATCACTCTGGCACGCTGTTTTTCCAAAAGTGCATTTCCATAATCACTCTTGCCACGAGGCCGTTTGTTTTTGACAGCACCTTTTTCTTTGGCCAAAGCAAATTTCGCCGTCTGACATTTTTCGTAGACGATTGAACCTAATCTTCGACCTGTTTTATATCTCGGTTTTCTAATCATTATAGTTTAAACTCTACGAGGTTTGGGTGGTCTTGGACCATTGTGTGGTACTGGTGTAATATCATTTATTTTAAGTAAACCAATGCCCTTAGAAACAAAGCCGCGAATTGCCGACTCTCGACCAGCGCCGACACCTTTAACAATAACCGAGACTTCTTTTACACCAATTGCTTTAGCTTTTTCACCCAGCGTTTCACCAACTTTCGCCGCGGCAAACGGTGTGCCCTTTTTGGCACCCTTAAAACCAAGAGCTCCACTGGAAGAAAAAAATATCGCATTGCCACCTTCATCAGCAAAAGTCAACATTGTATTATTGTAAGTTGACTGAACATGCAAAACACCCCGTTCGAGTTTTTTCTTAATGGCTGATGTTTTTTTTGCCCCGGCGTCTGTCGAGGTAGTTTTCTCTTCACTTTTTACAATTCGTTTTTTTCCCATATGATTATGTTTTTTCTGCTCTCCTTCTACCTGTGCCCATTGTCTTGCGAACATTGCCACGACGAGTACGAGAATTGGTCTTGGAACGCTGACCGCGAACCGGCAAACCTTTGGCGTGGCGGCTGCCCCGATAACACTTGATATCTTTAAGCCGTTTAATATTGCTGGCCACCGCGCGTTTCAAATCGCCCTCAATCTGCATTTTTTCTACAATTTTTCTAATGGCGTTTTCCTCTGCTTCAGTAACCGTTGACGCCTTTTTACCAAAATCAACATTGGCAAGTTTTAAAATATATTGCGCCCGTGGCCGGCCAACACCATAAAGCGCTGTCAGAGCAATTTCTATTCTCTTATTTTCTGGCAATGTGATACCTAGAATACGCACTGGGATTTATAATTTATTTAATTTCTAATTCCTAACCCTGACGCTGTTTATGACGGGGATTAGCCGAGCAAACAACATAAAGATGGCCTTTACGCCTAACTGTTTTGCACTTCGGACATATTTTTTTAACTGACGCCTTAACCCGCATATGAAAGCGTGTGATTAAAAACTAAAAAAACGCCAGAGCTAGAGTCGTTGGACAATTCGTCCTTTCTCGCCGTAATTATCAATTACGACTTTGACTTTATCGCCAACCAAGACCCTAATGCGATGAAGACGCATCTTGCCGGCCAGATAAGCGATTATCATCTTTTTGTCCTCTTCCAACTCAACCCTAAAAAGCGTATTGGGCAACGCTTCGGTGACTATCCCGAACGCGTATACCTCTTTATCCTTTGATTTTTCCATTAAAACTTAAGAACAAAAGCATTGTAGCAGGTGGCTAATTTGAAGTCAATACTATATTAATTTTGATTTTGTTGGGATTGTCGGGAAATTGACTTTTCCAGAAAGGTCGAATAACAACACTAGTTCGAGCGATACCATGATAATTAGCAATAATTGAATAAACATCTTTCTTGTTCTTGCCTGCCAGATCACTTTTAAGCTGATTCGAGTCAAACTGCCAAATGATTGCAGTGTTACCAGTTAAGGAAAATGGGATTGGATCACCAACACTTGCACCCGACGAAAAACGAGGGGTGAAAGTCAAAGCCTCTAGTTTATCTATGGACACCGGCTCCTTATCATAATCGCTCAACGAATGTTCGGCGATGTAATTACTCAAAACCGATTTAGAAAAAACGACCGCCGTGGAAGTGGCATTGACGGAAAGAGCAATCATAGAACCAGTAGCCTCTGCCGGCATTTGTCTTACCGATTCAAATAGAAGCGCCGATGGATACCAAACAAAAGTGTCGGGTTTTTGGTCACCAATCTTTTTGGTTAATTCTTGTTTTAATTCCGCTTCGGCACTAGCATAAGCTTCATTCATTTTATCCTCCGGAGCGGTGGGCACATTGCCGACAAAACCACCGGTCATCGACGTCTTGGAACGAGCATAGAAACCTTCGTAGCGAGGTGTGCCTTTAAAACCAGGAACAGTAAAATCAGTTAAACCCATATTGTAATTGGGGCCGGGCAAATCAGCAAAAACTGTTGCCTCCACACTACCAGGAATAGTCTTGCCGCCCTCTACCCGCGTACCAGGCACAATAATTGACTTATCAATCCGGTAAACCAAACCAGTTGGAGTTTCAAAACGAGTATTTTTTATTAAACGCTGGGGCGCACTACTGTAATTATTATAAACAACAATCGTACCAGAAGCTTTTTTTTCTACTTTTGATTCACCGGTTGCCTGGAGATAAACGGTTTTGACCCCGCCCACGGCAATCGTTTCGTAAACTAACTCATTAACCCCAACCCCTTCCGCCGCTATGGTCGAACTTTTTGCCACCGCCTCAATGTCCACCGTAATATTTTTTTGTCGCGGCTCAATGGTTACTATCGCTCCAGAAAAAACAAAAATGGTGGCGGCAAGCAAGACCAAAACCGCACCAACGGCAATCAGCCAAATACGAAGTTTCGGGCCACGCTTTTTGCCGCGTTTCTTGAAAATTTGTTCGGGATCGTTTTCAATTTCTTTTTCAATCATTTTTTTATCATCAGTATCGTTGCGCTCGCTTTGTGAAGTTGAACGACGACCGAGTGACAAAGGAATCCGACGGATTGATCGGCGACTCGGTGGCAACACATCTTGGAGCATTTGTTTTGGCATAAATATATTTTACTACTTTTCTCCTAACAAGCAATTGTTGATAACTAAAAAATCAAAGTTGGAAAGGTTTGGCAATCCGGCGAAGGAAAATAGTTTCAATTAAAATAAACGGATCAATTTCGGCATGGCTGCCAGCATGGTAATAATTCTTCAAAACCATCTCATCTAAAGAAGTCACCGACAATTTCTCGCCTTCCAAACTAAACTGGCTTATGGCTTGCTGGCCAATTAATGATTCGAAATATTTTCTCACATCGTGATCGACGGTAAGGAAAACTTTGGTTGGCACGAAATCATCCTTGGCAAAACCGGAAACGGCATTATCCAAAAATTTAAGCCACTCGGCACCGACGATCTTTGTGGCCTCTTTAGTGCTGTCGTTAAAGGGAAGCGCTAAGGAAGATTCCGCTAAAGCTGGCTCAATTTTCAAAATCTGAGCCAAACGTCTGATTAAAGTGTTACGACCAAAAGGAAAAGAGGCTATCTCTAAAATAACTTGATGACGAACAAAAGTCAGTTCTGTTACTTCCCCACTAATATCGATAAAAATAAAGTCTTGCTTGTTGGGAAAAGAATCGCGTAAAACAACATAGGAAGTCAAAGCAAAAGAATTGAACTCAATCCGCCGATGATGGCCAAAAACTTTAGCGACGGTTTCCTCAACAGCCTTTTTTATGTCCTCGGTGGTAACACTAAGAAACAATGACAATTCTAAATTAGTCACCTTTTTGTAAACCGGCAAACGCGTTTCATAACCATTAAGCAATACCTTGATCAATTTTTTCTCAACTGCACAAAGTTTAGCATTACCCTCGTAGAGACCATCACCAATAGTCGACGCATCCTTTCCTAACGCCAACTCCTCATTTTCAGCAATCTCCTCCAATAAATTTGGGGTAACCATTAGCGGCTCATCTTTTTTTATTTTCAAAATTTTCGTCCGCGACAAACACCAAGGTGCCGACATAACACAAAAAATATCTTGGATATGGTGGCTACCGAGGGGCGTAAAGGTTAAATGTGACAGACCATTTTTCTGAATATCACTCACCGATTTTTCCAGAGCCCGAAGCATATTGGCAAACAATTTTTTATGGTTTATTTCTTTCTCAAAAACAAATGGCTCGCGATTGGTATAAACAATCTTGGGCTTGCCGCCACTAATAACCACCACTCCGCCGCCGACACTGCCGCTACCAATATCAAACAACAAATAGCTTTGTTCTTTCATGGAATAAATTATACCACATTTGCCAAGCTTTCAACCTCCATGTAATACTAGATGTTATGAAATTGCTAATAGTAGAGTCGCCGGCGAAAGCTAAAACCATTGGAAAATATTTGGGCAAGGATTTTTCAGTGCACGCATCCATTGGACACATACGCGATTTACCTAAATCCAACAAAAACGCCGTGGACATTGAGGGTGGTTTTGTTCCTCACTATGAAATCGCTAAAGGCAAAGAAAAAGTAGTTGCAGAAATTACCGCCGCCGCAGAAAAAGCTGATGAAATCATTATCGCCACCGACCCCGACCGCGAGGGTGAAGCCATTGCTTGGCACTTAGCTGAACTCATTAAAAAAAGTGGGGTAAAAAAACATCCCAAACGAGCGGTTTATCACGAGATTACTAAAGAAGCGATTCAAGAAGCATTGGCTCACCCGCGAGAAATAGACCAAAATTTGCGCCGCGCCCAGGAGGCGCGGCGCGTCCTTGACCGCTTGGTTGGTTACGATTTGTCCGGTTTGATTTGGAAAAAAGTTCGTTATGGATTGTCCGCCGGTCGCGTTCAGTCACCCGCCCTAAGAATTCTGATGGAAAGAGAACGCGAAATCAGAGCATTTAAACCAGAAACTTTTTGGCGAATCTTTGCGGACTTTGAAGCAAAAGTTGGCACTTTCCTGGCCGCCTGTTCTATTGAACCAAAAACTGCAAAAGAAACCGAACGAATTCTCACCGCCGCTAAAGAAGCATCATGGAAGATTGCCGATGTAACCGAAACCGAAGCGCGCCGCGCGCCGCGCGCTCCGTTTACCACCTCTACCATCCAACAAACCGCTTCAAGTCGTTTGGGTTTCTCACCCTCACGCACCATGCGCGCGGCGCAAAAACTTTATGAAGCGGGCCTCATTACTTATATGAGAACGGACAGCGTGACTTTAGCCGCTTCAGCTTTGGCCGCCATCGCCCAAGCCGTAAAAACTACCTACGGTGCAGAACACCACGAAGGCCGCCAATTCGCCACCAAATCAAAAAATGCCCAAGAAGCTCATGAAGCAATTCGTCCAACTCATTTTGACCGTTCAACCGCCGGCCACAGCGCCGACGAAAAAAGACTTTATGAACTTATTTATCGTCGCGCTCTCGCTTCGCAAATGAAAGATGCGCGATTGCTCCGCACTGCCATTACCGCAGATGCTTCGGATCAAACAATTCCTGTTTTTACGGCTAACGGTTCGCGTACTCTATATAAAGGATGGCTTTTGGCTGACCCCGCTTCCGCCGGTGAAGATACCGAGCTACCAAAAGTTACCAAAGATGAAATTTTAAAACTCAAAGAAATTATTTCCGAAGAAAAACAAACCGAGCCACCGTCGCGTTATACCGAAGCGGGATTAGTAAAAGAATTAGAAAAACGAGGTATCGGTCGGCCATCTACTTATGCCTCAATTATTGATACCATTGAACGCCGCGGTTATGTGGAAAATGTTGGCCGTTCACTAAAACCGACCGACACTGGCGATGTGGTTAGTTCATTTTTGGAAGAACACTTCACTTCCTACATTAGCGATTCATTTACCGCTGAAATGGAAGACAGTCTAGATGCCATTGCCGAAGGCAAAAAAGAATACGGAAAAACTCTTGGCGATTTTTACAAACCTTTTCATAAAGATGTTAAGCAAAAAGAGAAATTGGAAAAAGCCACCAACTTGGGCGAGGCCGATGAAAAATTTAAGTGCCCGAAATGTGGCGAAGCAATGGAAATTAAATTGGGTAGAAGTGGTCGCTTCCTTTCTTGCAAAAAATATCCCGACTGCGAAGGTTCGTTAACCATAGAAGGCGTGGAAATTAAAAAACAAGATGATGCGCCATTGGGCATTGACCCGACTAGCAGCCTGCCAGTGTTCTTCTTGACAGGAAAATTTGGCCCCTATGTTCAAATGGGCAAAATGGAAAAAGGTAAAGGCAAACCAAGACGAGCTTCGGTGCCAAAAGAATTTGATATCAGTAAAATCACTATTGCGAACGCGCTTAAATTTTTGTCCCTACCTCGCCTGTTGGGCAAAGATTCAGACGACAAAGAGATTACCGCCTCTCGCGGTCGCTTCGGGCCCTACATCGTCCGCGACGGCGACTTCCGCTCGCTCAAAACTCCCGACGATGTTTATACTGTTACCTTGGAACGCGCTCTCCAAATCCTCTCGGAACCAAAAAAACTAAAAAGGGTCTTCAAACCCAAAAAGTAAAATGGGGTGTTAATATTATGGCTGATCTAAATCAACTTATTTCTTTACTCGGAGAAATTTCGGACAGCGATAAGGCGCTGGTGGAAAAGGCTTATCATTTTGCCGAAAAAGCTCATGGAGAACAAAAAAGATTTTCTGGCGAACCATATTTTAATCATTGTTTTGAAACCGCCAAAATTTTAGCCGAGCAAGGTATGGGACCGGTTTCCGCCGCCGCCGGCTTACTCCACGACACTTTGGAAGACGCCAATATCAAGCCAGAAGAATTAGAAAAAGAATTCGGCAAAGAAGTCTTGTTCTTGGTAGACGGCGTTACCAAACTCGGAAAATTGCGTTATCACGGCGTGGAACGACACATTGAAAGTTTACGCAAACTTTTTGTGGCCATGTCCCAAGACTTACGAGTACTCATCATTAAATTGGCTGACCGTCTGCATAATATGCGAACCTTACAATATGTAAAACCGGAAAAGCAAGCCCGCATTGCCACCGAAACCTTGCAAATTTACGCTCCGCTCGCCTATCGGCTATCAATGAGAAAAATTAATCGCGAGCTGGAAAATTTAGCTTTTCCTTATGTTTTCCCCAAAGAAAACAAAATTGTCAAAGGATTGTTAAAACAAAGAGAAAAAGAAAACGCTGCTCGCTTGGAAAAATTCAGTCGCTCCATAAGGCAAGAACTGGCAAAAAATAATTTGACGAATATTCACGCCGATACACGTGTTAAAAGCACTTACAGTTTGTGGCGAAAACTCCAAAGAAAAAATATGGAGATTGAAAATGTTTATGATATTTTGGCTTTGCGAGTGATTGTGCCGTCACTGGAAGATTGTTACAAGGTGTTGGGCATAATTCATAGTCACTGGCGACCACTACCCGGACGCATCAAGGACTACATCGCTTTTCCCAAACCAAATAACTATCAAGGTGTTCACACTACAGTTTTTACCGGCGATGGCGGTATTGTGGAAGTACAAATCCGAACAGAGGAAATGCATCGCCAAGCTGAATACGGAGTTGCATCTCATTTGTCTTTCAAAGAAGTAAAAAAGGCTGGTGAAAAAACACTCGGCTTGCTTTGGCTAGCTCAATTTATTCCCTTCATTGGCAAAAAGAAAGATGACACAGTAGAAAAAAACAAAGAAGTGCCTAACTGGATTAAACAAATCGCCGATTCCCAAACAGAACTTTTGAAAAGTGGCGACGACGAATATTTTGATAATATGCAAACAGATTTTTTCCAACACCGAGTGTTCGTTTTTACACCAAAGGGTGATGTGGTGGACTTGCCAATTAAAGCTGGACCCATTGATTTCGCTTTTGCTATTCACTCGGACATAGGTGAACACACCAGCGGTGCTAGAGTTAATGGTAAATTGGTTTCCTTGGATACCAAACTAAAAAACGGCGACATTGTAGAAATTCTAGTAAAAGAAAACTCTCATCCAAATGCCAAGTGGCTAGATTTCGTCAAAACTAATTTTGCCAAGAAAAAAATCCGTGAGTCAGTGGACAAGATTGGGAAAAGATAAAATTAAACCGTAAAATTGCGAACAGAATAGAGATCGTCATCGGGTGGTTCGGTTGGTTCTGGTGGTGATGGAGGTAAAGATGGTTCTTCCGGCGTAATTTCATTACCAACAGTGGCTGCCGCGGCCGGCATCGCCAGAGGCGACGCCGGTTTGTTATTTTGCGACTCCATAAATTTCGCCAACATTTCCGTCGGTAATTTTTTACTATTACTTTCCACCAATTCCAAAATTGTCCGCAAATCATCGTCAGTGAAAAAATCAATGGAAACTTTACCACCTTGATCACTAACCTCAATATGAACGCGAGTGCCTAATTTTTCCGCCAACTTTTCCTCCAGAGCAACAATGTCTGGATCAAACATCCGCTCCTTCTTACGGGCTCGGTCGTAGGCAATGCGTCGCGATATCGCTTCCGCCTCGCGAACATTCATCTTCTTGTACATAATTTCTTTAAACAAAGTTGTCTGTTCTTCCGGCCGATCAACTAACATCAGTAATGGTCGAGTGTGACCTTCGCTAATTTTACCTTCACTAAGAGCCTGAAGAATTTCTGCCGACAATGTCAAAATGCGTAGAGAGTTAGAAACATACTCGCGACTTTTGCCGACTTTGGTGCCAATTTGATGATGTTTGAAACCAAATTCTTCCGCCAAGCGTTTGAAAGCGCGAGCCCGATCAAGCACATTCAGATCTTCTCGCTGAAGATTTTCAATAATCGCCAATTCTAATTTTGTCCGAGCGTCGTTGCTATCATTGCGAATAATTGCTGGCACCTCGCGAATACCGGCCAGTTTTGACGCGCGCAAACGCCGTTCACCAGAAATCAATTCATAATCCACAGCCAAACCACCGTCATCTTTCAGAGATTCACGACGAGTTACCACCAAAGGCTGGAGCACTCCATACATCCGAATAGAATCAGACAAATCTTTTATACCTGCTTCGTCAAATTCTTTTCTCGGTTGGAAAGGATTGGGGCTGATTTTGTCCACCTCAATCCAAAAAATTGAATTATCTAAAAACTGTGATGACATAAAGTTATTCTAATTTTAACACAAACAAAAATTACAACAAATTGATTTTTGTTGAAAACTCTTTTAAACTAGACGAGTAAACGCCGGGATGGCGGAATTGGTAGACGCACACGACTCAAAATCGTGCGGAGTAATCCATGAGAGTTCGATTCTCTCTCCCGGCACAAAGCAAAAAATGAAAAGGAAAATCTTAGTAATTGTTGGCCCAACGGCGGTGGGAAAAAGCGATTTGGCGGTGCGGCTGGCGAAAAAGCTGAATGGGGAAATCATCTCCGCCGACTCACGGCAAGTTTATTGTGGTCTGAATATCGGCACAGGAAAAATTACCAAAAAAGAAATGGCTGGTGTACCCCATTATCTCTTGGATGTTGCTAATCCAAAAAAACAATTTTCTGCTGCTGATTTTGTCAGATTAGGGCGTGAAAAAATCGCCGCGATTTTTTCACGCGGCCACACTCCCATAATTTGCGGTGGCACTGGTTTTTATATTTCTGCCCTGCTTGGCGAAATTGAATTGGCGCCCGCGCCACCCAATCCAAAACTTCGCGCCCAATTGGCAAAAAAATCGGCCAGCGAACTTTTTGAAATGTTAAAAAAACTGGACCCGGCGCGGGCAGAAAAAATTGACCACCACAATCCCCGCCGTTTAATTCGGGCAATAGAGGTCGCCTTATCAAAAGAAAAAGAAATAAAGGTTGAACCTTTTTTCAGATCCAAGGTTCAACCTTTTAAAGTCATAAAAATTGGCTTAACTTTACCGCCGGAAAAATTGAAGAAAAAAATTCGCACTCGCCTACTTGCGCGCTTGAAACAAGGAATGATCGCTGAAGCAGAAAAATTACATCAGCAGGGTTTATCATGGAAACGAATGAACGAACTTGGTTTGGAATACCGTTATCTTGCGAAATATCTCAAAAATAATCCGCCGACTGACGGATCCAAAGAAGAAATGATTGAAAAACTCTTCACTGAAATCTGGCGCTATGCCAAAAGACAAATGACTTGGTTTAAAAAAGATAAAAACATTCACTGGTTTTTACCAAATAATTTCAAAAAAATATGGACCCTGACACAAGGTCAGGGTCCAAGTTCAAACCGATAACGGCTTGAATAGATCCAAAATAGTCTTGACAATTAACGTCTTATCTGTCCAAATTGGAAACCAAAACTGGGGAACGGGCCAATGTAAGTCCCTACTCCGAAGGCATCTTTCAGCTGAAATTGTAACTCCAAAAGAAACATAAACCAGTATTCCCCTAACTTGTTTCCCCACCGTAAAATCCCTTCCGGAACAATCTTCAAGTGAATGACGACTATGTCGCACATAACTTGCTATAAAACCACCAGCGAGCAATTCTTTCAAATAGGTCTCAACCTCGTCTTCAAGTATCAACCCGAGAGCAGAACCACAAACCATCGCCTGGCGCTTATTAAATCGTCGGCGTTTTCTTGGCATTTTGCGAAACATTTAACCTCACCTCCTTTCTAGAAAAAATATAATTCAAATCAAGATTTTTGTCAACCCCGACGACGCAAATACTTTTTTCCTTTAATTTTTTCCGGCAGATTGCTTTCCTTGGAATATTTCTCATAACCAGTGCCATAACCAAGTTCTTTCATAAGTTTGGTTGGGGCATTGCGGATTTTTAAAGGAATCGGGAGATTGCCGAGTTTATGAATATCTTCTTGGGCGGCGCGGAGAGCATCATAAGCGCTACGATCTTTTTTGGCCAAAGCCAAATAAGCAACGCCGTGCGCTAAATTTATGGCGCATTCCGGCAAAACGATTTTCTCCACTGCTTCAAAAACTTCATTGGCCACCACCAGCGCCGTTGGTTGAGCCAAACCAATATCTTCCGAAGCAAAAATTACCATCCGCCGAGCGATAAATTTTGGATCTTCACCACCCTCAATCATCCGCGCCAAATAATAAATCGCCGCGTCAGCATCGCTGGCGCGCATACTTTTTATGAAAGCTGAAATTGTATCGTAGTGCTCGTCGCCTTTTTTATCAAAACGAATGAAGGCGTTTTGCAAAGTTTCTTTCAAAGTGTCCACTGTTATTTTTTTGTAAAGTTGCTGGGTATTTTCCAAAACAGTAATAGCAATCCGGGCATCGCCATTGGCCATTACCGCCAGCCAATCCAAAGCATTTTTCGGCATAACGATTTTTGTCTGTCTAATAATTTTTTTGATTTCCGCTTCAGAGAGAGCTTTTAAAACGAAAACTCGACAACGAGATAACAATGGTGAAATTACTTCAAAACTTGGGTTTTCAGTGGTGGCCCCAATTAAAGTTAACTTGCCACTCTCCACAAAAGGTAAAAGAAAATCTTGCTGGGCTTTGTTGAAACGGTGGATTTCATCCAAAAATAAAAGTTTCGGGCGTTGGTCAAAAACTGTATCAGCTTCATTCACGATTTTTTTAATGTCATCTTTGCCGGCGGAAACCGCGGATAATTCCCAGAGTTTGGCATCCAGTGCTTTGGCATAAATTTTCGCTAAGGTGGTTTTCCCCACCCCGGGCGGACCCCAAAGAATAAAAGAAAAAAGATGCCGAGCGCGAATCGCTGTATAAAGTGGTCCTGCCCTGAGCGAAGTCGAAGGGTTACCGACGCCAACCAAATGTTCTTGGCCAACAAACTCTTTCAATGATTTAGGCCTAATTTTTGACGCTAGTGGTTCCATGTTTTTAATATTTCCTCCACTTCCGCGACATTTTTGGTGGCCATTAGTTTAATGCGCAATTCTTTAGCGCCGGAAAAACCGTTAATATAGGCCTTAAAATGTTTTTTCATTACCGCGAAATTTTTGTGTTTACCCAAAAGCTTATTAAAAAGTTTAGTGTGTTCTAACAAGATGGAAAGATTCAAACTTGAAAAATCAGAGAGCAACCAAGGTTTACCAAAAAACGCTCGCCCAATCATTATCCCATCAGCACCGCTCATTTTTACTTTTTCATAAGCGTCCGTCAAATCAGCAACATCACCATTACCGATAATTAAAGTTTTGCTTTTTAATTGATTGCGAATCGCCACTGCTTCGCGAATGTGTTCCCAGCGAGCCGGCACATTAGAAAGTTCCTTACGCGTTCGGGTGTGAATAATTATCGCCGCTAGATTTTCGGCGAGAAGTTCTGGAAGCCACGAAGCCAACTCGTTCTTGTTGTAACCGATGCGAGTTTTTACTGACACTGGTATCCGCCGATCAGAGGATTCCACGCCTGCTTTCGCGGCGCGAATAATTTCACGGGCCAATTTTGGATTCTTTATTAAAGCCGCGCCGCCGCCTTGTTTTTCCACCGCCCGATCGGGACAGCCCATATTGATATCTATGCCATCAAAACCAAGCTTTACTACGAGGGCGGCGGCGCAACGCATCGTTTCTGGTTTGGCGCCAAAAAGCTGAGCAACAATCGGCCGCTCTTTTTCGCTAAATTTCAAAAGGTGAAGCAATTTCTTTTTTCCCACCGAACATAAGCCATCGGCTGAAATAAATTCAGTCCACATCACATCAGGTTTTCCGTATTTCGCAATCATTTGCCGAAAAGCTGCGTCGGTGACATCAGCCATCGGCGCCTGGCAAATTATCGGTTTTTTTCCCGCCCTAGGCGGGTCAGCCTTGGGCTGAAGTTTTCCCCAAAATCCAAGATTCATAACCGCACTATATCACATTTCACTCCTTTGTTTCGTCCAGAATTATTCTGTCATTGAATCTTCCTTTATTTCTCGCTTTTTCTTCTTTAATTCTTTCAATCTCGTCCATCTTGAACCCCTTGTATTTAGCAATGGCATCAATTACCTCAAGCAAATCAGCAAACTCTTCCGAGCTTTCATCGGCGTTGAATTCTTTTGCTTCTTCAAGTAGTTTGTCTTTTAATTTCTGCCAATACTCCATGCTTTCCGCGATATGTGTGATTGGATTCTCACCTTTACTGCGAATGTGTTCAGGGACTTTATCACGAACGAGTTTTTCGTATTTCATAATTTTTCACTTAATTTTGGCCGCATCAGAGGAAAAAGTTGGGTTTCGCGAACTGATTTGTTTTCTAAAATAGCAAAAAGTCGTTCACCAAAACCGAAACCGCAAGCCGGTGGCATTCCGTATTCCAACATTTCCACAAACTCTTCGTCCGGCATCATCGCCTCTTCATCCCCTGCTGCCAAAAGTTTTTTCTGCTCGTCAAAACGTGCCTGCTGGTCAATGGGATCGTTCAATTCCGAATAGCCCCGACCCACTTCACTGCCGGCAATAATCGGCTGGAACATTTCAGTTTTTTCCGGCGCTTGAGGATTTGATTTAGAAAGCGGTGCGACAATTTTCGGATGACCGACAAGAAAAGCTGGACCAGCGATGGTCTTGCGACAATGTTTCCACAAAGTATCCAAAAGCCGTTCGCGATTTTCACCTTTATAGGCGACACCCAATTCATCTAACTTCTTTTTGATTTCCGCTTCCGACGCTTTATCAATATCCACACCAGTCTGTTTTTTTATTTCTTCAGCGTAATCAATAAGTGACCACTCATCCGCTAAATCAAATTCAAAACCACGCGTTTCAAATTTCGTCTTACCAAAAACTTTCTGGGCAATGTCAATATAAAGTTCGCGACAAAGTCTCATTCCTTCTTTAGCGCCAACATAAGCCCAATAAAATTCCATATTGGTAAATTCTTGCAAATGTTCGGCACTAGTGCCTTCATTGCGATAAACTTTACCAATCTCAAAAGTCTTTTCAAAACCGCCGGCAAGCAATCTTTTTTGCCAAAGCTCACCAACCGAGATACGCAAAAATAAATCTAAATCAAAATCATTGTGATGCGTTTTAAACGGCCGAGCTTCAGCACCACCGGTAGTAACTTCCAACGACGGCGTTTCCACTTCCAAAAAACCGCGTTGTTTCAAAAAGTCCCGGGTCGCTTCCCAAAATTTCGCCTTGCGAACAAAAAGTTCTCGCAAATCAGAATTCAAAAGCAAATCCAAATAGCGATGACGGTAGCGAGCTTCGGTATCCTGAAGACCGTGCCACTTTTCTGGCAAAGGTAATAAACTTTTTGAAAGCATCCGCCAATTTTTTACCAGCAAAGTTTTTTCGCCGCGTTTGGTAGTAAAAAGCGTGCCGCCCGCTTCAATAAAATCTCCGATGTCAGCAAAATCAACAAACGACTGGCAGGGAACTTCGCCGCTCTCATCTTTTTTCAAAAGTCCTTGAAATTTTCCTGTGCCGTCAACCAGCGTAAAGAAAGTTAAACCACCTTGGCCACGAATCGCCATGATCCTACCGACGATAATAATTTCTTTTTCTTTTTCGTATTTAGAAAAATTTTCTACCACATCAGCCAGCTGTCGCCTTTCGGTGCTCGCTGAAATCGGATATGGTTCAATTCCCTGTTTTCTCAACGCGGTCAATTTCTCCAAACGATTTTTTCTTATTTCTTCAAGCGTCGCCATATTTTTATCTATTATCTCCGCTCCCGTGAATTTTTCCGCGAGCGAGGCGTGAATAAAGTTTCTCAATATTTCCAGAAGCAATTTTATCAAGAGATAAGCCGAGCTCAGTTGCGATTTGGCTTAAATACCACAAAACATCACCGAGCTCTTTCTCAATTTCTTTTTTCTTTTCTGCTGTTACTTTACCTTTGTCATCACGAAAAATCTTTTTTATTTTTTCCACTACTTCCCCAGATTCACCAGCAAAACCTAATGTAGGATAAACAAAACTAGCTCCAATCTTTGGATATTTAGCGGTTTTCCTCGACTTTTTTTGATATTCCTCAAAAGTCATCACTTTTATTGTAGCATCAACCGCGCTTCTAAAAAAGCGTGTTGGAGTTTTTGGCTAGTTTTTCAACGACGGGCTTTTTCAAAACTTTTTCTTTGAATGCTTTGCCGGCCGCTTCGCGGTAAGGGCAATATTCACAGAGTTCACCTGCTTCGGGAATTTTTTCCGACATTAGACATTTTTTAGCGTTCACCAAAATTTCTCCCACCCAACTATCGTCACCTTTGTAGGCAATAATTCGCACATCAAATTCCAGTTTACCATCAAAAGCCGCTCGGTCTTTGTAAGCGTTAACATAAACAAAATAACCGGTGTCGGAAACCTTAAAGCCATTCTGCCGAAACAACCATTGATAAATTTCCATTTGTCGACGATATTGGTCGTGCCAACGAGTGTCGGCTAATTCATCAATGATTTGGTCCTTGGAAGTCGCTTTATAATCCACAATGTGCAATTCATTTTTATCGTCAATCCAAACATCATCAACCGCGCCGAACACCAAAAGATTGGTCGGCTCATGGACAAACCTGATACCAGTAAAATTGTGCCGCCATTTTTCCAAATCAGGATGCTGGAAAGGTATTGCGCTAATTTTGTATTTTTTCATCAAGGGATGCGCCTCTTTTTCCGCCCGATGAATATCAAATTCTTTTTTGAGCAAATAGTCCACCGCCGAGTTCAAAGTAAAAGCCGGCATTGATGGCCGTTTAATCCCCAATCGCCGGTCAAGATAAAAACAGCGGGGACATTCCCAAAACAAATCAATTTTTGAACGCGAAATTTTGAACGGCTCTTTTGCCTCCGGTTCAAAGTTCCGGCTCTTAAATTTAGTATAAATCGCCATACCGCCATTCTATCACAGAATCTCAATTAACTTTGAATGTTGCGATTATTGGTTGGCTAATGCCATCAAGAATTGGTGCGTCTAATTTTGGATCAAAAGCGCGGTCGCCGTTGTCAGAATAAATCATTGCGTAATAAGTCCCACCAGCTTCAGTCCCTCGCAATAATTCTACATTGCCTGTGCCAACACCAACTTCAAAAAGTTGCGCGCCCAAAATTTTACCCGGTGCACCGACACCATCATCCTCGCGCACCACCACCCAAGCCATATTGGTCAAAACCACTTGTTCCACCGCCACCTCAATGCCAGCAGTTTGGTCTTTCACTAAAATTGAGTTGCCAGTAACCAAATCGCCAGTTGGTGTTTGGCCTGTCGTTTTATCAGTGACTTCAGTGGTTTTATCATTTTTTGTTCCATCCACCGGTTCGACATTTTTCTTTGTCCAAAGCCAACCACTACCCAAACCTAGGGCAAAAGCAATAATGGCAATCACGATGTAAGTACTCGTCTCGCTCTTCGCCTCCATCGGCTGGACCGGCGGATTGTAAGGTAAATTCTTGTTTTTATTGAAATCGTTCATAATTTTTTTCTATTTAATAATTCCTTTGGCAATATAGCGCAAGTCCCTTATTCGCACAAGAGCGCCGCTTCATCACGCACTATTTTAACCTTTTCGTCATTTAAACCGACAAATTTCAAGGGACCAGCATCAGCCTTTACTTCTTGGCAGAGCACCACACCGTTGGTCAAAAGATTCTGTTTCTCGGTCATACTTAAAGTAGTTAGACAAGTAATTGGATGCAACCGGGCGCTTTCAATCAATTCTTGTAAATTACCTGTGGCCGGATAACTCCAACCAATCATCGCCAACTTAGCGCACATACCATAATTAATAGCATTCTTACTAAACTTAGTATTGGTAATCAACCAACCCTCATCCAACAGCCGCCGCCGGCCGTAATCAAAATATTGGTCAAGCAAATCATCAAAACGAGCTTTGACATAAAGCGCAACTTTCAAATCGCTCTTCTCGCCAATTTGATTATGAAATTTCAACTCGGCCATCAGCAACTTTTCTTTATTCCAAGCCACCACATCCACCTCGTGTTCGGCGCAATTGCCTTTGACCATCTGGTCATTCAGAACATTGAAACCTTTAGTTTTGAAAATTTGGGCAACGAATTTTTCAAAAGGAAAACCAGTGGGTCCCATACCAAGCAAGGCGCGACGCAGAGAATATCGCGCGGCCGAAGGCCTCTCGGTTTCGTTCAAAAGTCGATGGGCACGCTGATAAATCAAACCGGTGCTAGCTCCTTCGTGGATTTCTCGTTCAACCTTAGTAGAAATTTTTTGGGCCAGCGGTGAAGAAGCACCGGATCTTTTCAGCGAATTTTCCAACTTACGATAATCAAACGGCTCCATTTTGCCATTGGCTTTGGTAATAAGAATTCCTTGTTGAGACATGGGGATATTATACAATAATCCCGCCGCCGAGGCATTCTTCTGTCTTAGAATAAATTACTAGCGACTGACCGGGAGCGATGGCGGGTTGAGGTTTTTGAAATCGGATTTCAAGGTTGAACCTTTCTACAGATTTAAGGTTCAACCTTTTATTCTTAAGATGAATTTCTTGAAGCGGTTGGCGATAGCGAAATCTGGCAAAAAGGTTAGGAGAGGTCAGACCTCTCCTAGAGTTAGAGGTCTGACCTCTAAAATCAAAAATGGGTGAAATCCAATTAACATCGCGCAAGACAACAGAGTTTGCGAGGTCAGACCTTGAAGTCAGAGAAAGGTCTGACCTCTGGGGAAAGAGCTTATGAGAAACCGTGATAGTGTTTTTTCTAACATCTTTGGCAACAATGTAATAAGGCAAATCATTTGGGGTCTTTTTGGTAATAGTAAAACCGTGCCGTTGGCCTATGGTCAGAAAGAAAACGCCCTTGTGCCAGCCGATTTTTGTGCCACCCTTACCCCCCTCAACTCCGTTCGGGGCAAGTAAAACATCGCCGCGTTTCGGCTTCAAAAAGTGTGAAAGAAAATCCGGTAAATCTACTTTGCCAACGAAGCACAAACCTTGACTATCTTTTTTCTCGGCCGTTGGCAAACCGAATTTTTTCGCCAACTTACGCACTTCCGATTTGATCATACCACCAACGGGAAAAAGCGTCCGTGAAAGTTCTCTCTGCGTAAGTGTCCACAGAAAGTAAGTTTGGTCTTTGTTCTTATCTTTAGAAATTTTTAATTTCAAATTTTTAATTTGGGCATAGTGTCCTGTCGCCACAAAATTCGCGCCTTGTGCCGATGCCCAATCAAAAAACGCGCCGAATTTAATTTTCTGATTGCACATCACATCAGGGTTTGGCGTTCTGCCCACTTTGTATTCATCAATCATATAATCCACCACCTCTTTTTTGTATTCCTTTGACAAATCTAAATCACAAAAAGGAATGCCCAAATGAGCACAAACCCGCATGGCGTCCAAACGATCTTCCTGCCAACCACAAGGACCCCAATCCGGATGCCAACCCTTGATAAAAACTCCGGTCACTTCATAACCGGCTTTTTTTAGCAAAGCCGCAGAAACAGAAGAATCAACTCCACCAGAGAGGCCGACAAAAACCCTTCGACTTCGCTCAGGGTAAACTTTTTTAACTTCTTGACTTTTCATATTTCGAATGTTAACACACCACTCACCAATTCTCAATTTATTTTAATTTATGTTATAGTTTCCCTCACTATGGACCATTTGATTTGGGTAATTATTGGCGCGGCGGCAATTGATAGCATTAATCCCTGCGCTTTTTCCGTTTTGTTAATCACCCTTGGTTTTTTGTTAAGTTTGGGCTTCAGCAGGAAAAAAGTTCTTGCTATTGGCGGTACTTATATTTTCGGTGTGTTTATCGCCTACATTTCTATCGGTCTAGGTATTCTTCAAACCTTAACGGCTTTTGGAGCACCACACATAATGGCAAAAATCGGCGCCTTGATCTTAATTGTCTTTGGTTTAATAAATATCGCCGGCGAGATTTTCCCCAACTTCCCTATCAAATTAACAATTCCCACCAGCGCTAAACCAAAAATAGCGGCACTTATGGCCAAAGCATCAGTGCCCACCGCTTTTGTTTTAGGATTACTTGTGGCAATGTATGAATTCCCTTGCACCGGCGGCCCGTATTTTTTAGTGCTCGGCCTGCTTCATGATCAGGAAACATTTTGGTCAGGACTGGGTTATCTGATAATATATAATTTGATTTTCATCGCACCTTTGCTGGTAATCTTGGCCTTGGCAAGTAATAAAGCATTACACGGCAAAGTGGAAGAATGGAAAAAAACTAAACGCACCGGCATCAAAATTTGGGGTGCTGTCGCCCTCATTATTCTCGGCTTTATTATCTTAATCACTCAATAAAAAATAAAATGGAAACAAAATCGCCAACTTACAAACTTGAAGATGTTTTGAAAAAAGTTGAGGAATTAAAAAAAGGTGGAGCCATTGATCTTTCTTCGGAAGAAGATTTGAGCATTGCCATAATGAATCTGATCAGCTTGGAGGAACACTTTTTCTTCACCAGCGAAAAAACCGGCAACGAAGAATATTTTGATTTCATCAATCAAGTACGAGAAATCCGTAAAGAAATGCTGGCCAAACTGATTGACCGGCATCTTGGCGAAACTTGGTGTATTAGCAAACACTTATTGGCGGCTTCAATGCGCCTGATGGAAGTCGGTACTAAATTACAAGGTGACGGCAAAAAAACCGAGGCCAAAGAAATGTTTGACCGAGCCTATCAGTTATATTCATTATTCTGGGCAGTGCGCTTAAAACTGGTTGATGCGGATAAGTTTAAAAGTATTGCCGCTAGTGAAAAACCTTGGACATCGCAGGATATTGTGGAAAAATTGGTTAATTGTTGCGACGAATAAATGCAAGACAATAATTCTATAAAAATTTTGGGGGCTATCGTGCTCGGAGCATTAGTGCTAACCGCCGCATTTTTTGTTTTTAATAAGAAAAATGTGATAGCAACAGTTAATGTAGATGAATTCGCTCAATGCCTTGCCAACAAAGAAATAACTATGTATGGCACTGCTTGGTGTGTTTATTGTCAGAAACAAGAAGCAATCTTCGGTGATTCTTTCCGCCTTGTACCTTATGTAGACTGTGGCGAAAAACCCGAGAAATGTACCATTGATAAAATTGAAGCCACGCCAACCTGGCTGTTCCCCGATGGCCATCGGCTCGTTGGTTTGCAAACTTTAGAAAAATTGTCCCAAGAATCTGGGTGTCCGTTGCCAAAATAAATCTTTTAGCAAAATTTGCTACCTCAAATACTTAGTTTTATTTGCCACATGTTGATCATGAGTAACAGCGTAATGCATTACGCCATCTTTGTCGGTTAAAAAATAAAGATACTGACTTTCGGTTGGCGTTACGGCGGCCAAGATGGAATCCAAACCGGGATTGGTAATTGGACCGGGGGGCAAACCCTTGCGAGTGTAAGTATTGTAAGGCGAATCGGTGGCTAAATCTTCGGTTGTTAAATTAAAAGAATTCTTGCCATTCACATACTGAAAACTAGCATCCACTTGCAACGGCATACCTATTTCTATCCTCTTCCAAAGAATACCGGAGATCATTTGTTTTGTTTCCAGCTTGCGAGCTTCTTCTTCCAACAACGAGGCCATAATAATCACTTCCTTTAATGGCCGACCAAAAGCAGAAATCTTTTCTTCAAGAGAAACAATTTTTTCATTAAAATTTTTCTCCATCGCTTCAATGACCGCGAGCGGTTTGATATTAGGTGAAAAATTATAAGTATCAGGAAAAAGATAACCCTCCTTATCTTCAGCTTTTTTAATAAATTCTGCCTCATCAAAAGATGGTAAAACCTTATCCAAAATTGCGGCAATTTCTTTGACAGAACTGCCTTCGGGAATAAAAACCACTACCGGCGTCAAACCAAAATCACCTCTCGATAATCGTCGGCTTATAGTAAATAAATTCTGTGGCTTACCAAAAAAATAATCGCCAGCCAAAACTCCATGACCACCACTCAACATCCGATTAAAAGCGATAAACCAAAAAGGCGAAGTGATAAAATTATTTTGCTCCAAAAAATTAGCGGTTTGTCTGATGGTTACACCTTTTTCCACTGACAATAAAGTGTTTTTTGGAAAATTTGCCGGATAATTAAAGAAAAAATAATTAGCAAAACCAAGCAAAATAAAAATTGCTAGTAAACAACGCCAATCGGAAAAATACTTTTTAAAATTCATACCGGCAAGTTGGCGGGTGCTTCGGCCTTGCGGGAAACTACCCGATTTAGTGAAGGTGTCTCAACCGCCTTACCCGGCAAATGGAAAATCGTCGCCAATTCCTCGCTACTCAAAACGAAAGGCTTTTTCTTGTAAGGTAGATGGAAAAAAGACCGTTCTTTATAGGCGGCGAGAATTTTCCTCTTCATATAATCTTTGCGCATATTGCGAAAATCCTGCCATGGATAATCATAATCGGTCCAATCATAAAAAGCTATGGCATTCAAATCCCTGGCACTGTATTGGCGAAAACTACCGATCAAACCGGGAATGGCAATGGCATTGAAGTTCTCATTTTTTGCTATATACATACCGCGAATACCACAGTCAAACGGCAATTTGCTAGTGTTGCGCTCCATCGCTTCCACCAAAGACCTTTCGCCCTTGGTTAATAAAAATTCACCGAAGTTTATTGTTTCTTTTTCACCTTTCTTTGGTTTTTTATCGCGTTTCATTAATTTA
Source organism: Minisyncoccota bacterium (assembly GCA_041662545.1). Taxonomy (GTDB): domain Bacteria; phylum Patescibacteriota; class Minisyncoccia; order Phycocordibacterales; family DSPV01; genus 2-02-FULL-44-35. The sequence goes on along the minus strand of JBAZSH010000002.1, from coordinate 54,193 downwards.
TCAATTTCTATCTTGGCGGCATCTTTCCAGTCAGTTTTGTTAAACACTAAATCGGGAATTGGTCGCTCTTTGCGATGCGCCCGAACAATAATCTGAAGCCAAATCTGTTCGCCTTTACCGACGGAACTTAAATATTCCAAGACCGCCGCCATCGGGTCAATTTTTTCTTCTTCTTCCACACTGGTTTTATCAAGACCGTAATCAATATAAGTTTTTATCGGATAGGCATAAGGTTTTTTAGGATCTTTACGAAAATAACAACCCCACATTGACATTGTCTTGTTGTTATAATAAACACCTCGAGTATAATCATCAGCTTCATGAATCTCTACTGACGGATATTGAGCGTAAATCTGCGCCTGAATCATGTTTTTGAAAAATGCTCGTGTCCAAATGTAAAAGTGAACCTGGCCCTCCAACGACACCAATTCCAAGGACCACCACGGACGAGTTTTACCAGCCCAACCTCGATCAATAAAAGTGGACTCGCCGCCTTCGTAAAAAAGTGAGGAGAAAAAAATCTCCATCGCCTGCGGCGACTTGGTCAATTCCCGTGGTAATTTTATTTCCAACAAAAGATATTTCTCGTTGTAGAGATAATCCAATCGAACATAAGAAGTCCAGGCCTTCAAAAGCACATAAGCCAAAACTGGCGGCAACCAATAGATTGCGCTACTAACAATAAAGGAAATTACCTGTAATCCCGTCTGGCCGTAGAACTGAACAAACAAATCCTTGATCATCTGGATATTATACAATATCCAACTTACAATACCAAAAATTTATTTCTCCAACTGGGGGACAGCGGCATATTTGCCATCTCTGTCGCGCTTGAAATATTTAGGATTTTGAAGATTAACAAGAATGGTGTTTTCTTTGACATAGCGTTCTTTCAAAACCTTTTCAATTATTTGTTCCTTGCTTAGTGGACCGTTTTTACTCAAAACATAACGAATCACATCTTTAACCACGCCCGGCACATAGCCCCACTCGGTCAAAGCATAAAGTCCACGACCCACCAAAACAAACCGTTTGTCTTTAATCAATTCATTATGGGTGGTGGCCACATGAGCTTTGCGGCCAAAAAGTTTCTCAATCGCTTTAGCTACTTCTTTGAAGTGAATCGGCGAACCGTGGCGGCGAATTACCAAAAAGGCGTAATCGCGGACACCCTTGGCGCTAATGTTTGACGAACTGGTCTTGCCCCATTCGCCCAAAGGATTTTTGCCGATATTTTTAGAGATAGAAAGCCAGCGTTTGGCAATTTCTTCATTTTTATATTGTTCGGAAACATCCTTAGTATGTTCCAAAAAGGAAGCAACAATTTCCGCCTCTGGTACCAAATCATCGTCGCCAATATTTTTGTAAAGCTTACGCAATGATTCGTGGACTTTTTCGGACAAACTTTTATCCACATACCAACGGTGATGAAATTCGTCATCTTCTTTTTCTCTTTTAAAAGGATCGCCCAAAACCAAAAGAAAACTGGTATGATTCTGAGTGCTCTTATCTTTGGCAATGTGATTAAGCAAAACTTCTTCAGAAACGATACCACCCAATTTGTGAATCATTTTTTCCAAGTCATCAAAGGAGGGTTTCTCTTTGGCAAATTGATCGGCTTTTCTAATATTACCAATGGCATAATTTTCAATCTGACGAACGCGCTCTCTGGTAATGCCATATTTTTTACCGATGGATTCCAAAGTCATTCGTTCTGGATTATCACCTAGCCCAAATCGGCAGGAAATAACATCGCGAGCACGAGTCGGTAAAACCGCCAGCAATCGCTTGGTGATTTGTTTGGGTTTGAAATTCAAATTTGTATTAGTCGCCATGTTATTTTTAATCAACTAAAACTCTGTTTTTAATGACTTTAATGACATAGTATTATCATCATTGAGTTTTTAAGTCAAGCGACAACAAAATTAAGCAACCGAGTGGGAACAAAAATAATTTTTTTAACACTCTTGCCGACTAACCATTTGGCAATTTCGGGTAGGTCAGCGGCTTGTTTTTCAATTTCAGTTTGTGTCAAATTACGGCCTATTTCAAGGGTCCCGCGCGTTTTTCCATTCACTTGAATAACAATTTTGACACTGCTTGCTTGAATTTTGTCGACATCATGTTTGGGCCAGATAGCGAGGTGGATAGAATCCCTATGTCCGAGCTCGTGCCAAAGCTCTTCAGTAATATGCGGTGCGAATGGTGCCAACAAGCGGAGTAAAATTTCAAAATCCTCTTTCGCCACTTTTTCCAATTTGTCCATTTCGTTGGTTAAAATCATCAGTGCTGAAATCGCCGTGTTAAACCGCATTGTTTCAATATCTTCGGTAACTTTCTTAATTGTTTGGTGAAGTAAGGTGATAAGTTGTCGGTTTTCAGTTGTTGGTTTCTGTCCAATTCTCCACACCTTTTCCAAAAATCGTCGCGTACCTACTAGGCCGTCGGTGTTCCATGCAATTGCTTGATCAAACGGCCCCATAAACATTTCGTAAATGCGCAAAGCGTCGGCGCCAAAGCGTTTTACCAAATCATCCGGATTGATAACATTACCTTTTGACTTTGACATTTTTACCCCACCTTCAGCCAGAATCAGTCCGTGCGAAGTGCGTTTTTTGTATGGTTCAGAAGTCGGCACTAAACCGAGATCAAACAGAAACTTGTGCCAAAATCGGGAATACAAAAGGTGAAGGGTTGTGTGTTCCATTCCACCGTTATACCAATCCACCGGAGTCCAATAATCCAATTTTTTCCGGTCGGCAAATTCTTTGGAATTTTTAGGATCAATATAGCGCAAGTAATACCAGGAACTGCCGGCCCAATTGGGCATGGTATCGGTTTCGCGTTTCGCTGGACCACCACATTTCGGGCATTTTACATTTACCCATTTTGTAATCGCTGCCAATGGCGATTCCCCCGTATCGGTCGGTTGGTATTTTTCTACCATTGGTAACTTTACTGGCAAATCTTTTTCTGGCACAGTAACTACTCCACACTTTTCGCAAAACACCACTGGAATCGGCTCGCCCCAATAATGTTGGCGGGAAAAAATCCAGTCGCGAAGTTTGAATTTGGTAGTAATTTTTCCACCAACAAATTCCGTAATCGCTTTCGCCGCTTCTTTACTCTCCATTCCATCAAACTTTCCGGAGTTTAATAATTTGCCTTCCCCAATATAAGCTGTTTCTGAAACATTACCACCAGTAATAACTTCTTTTATCAGTAAATTATATTTTTTCGCGAAAGCAAAATCCCGTTCATCGTGCGCCGGCACGGCCATAATGGCGCCGGTACCGTAATCAGGTAAAACATAGTCAGCTACAAAAATTGGAATTTCTTCATTATTCGCTGGATTGATGGCTGTCACTCCGTCAAGTTTTACTCCAGTTTTTTCTTTGCCTTCCGCCGTTCTTTCTATTTCTGTTTTGTTTTGCGCTGTCTCAATGTATTTTTTGACTTCACCATAATTCCTAATTCCTAATTCATTATTCATTAATAACTTATGTTCGGGCGCGAGCACTAAGTATGTCGCTCCAAAAAGTGTGTCGGCTCTTGTGGTGAATACTTTTATTTTTGATTCTTGATTCTTGATTCCAAATTCTATTTCCGCTCCCTCGCTTTTACCTATCCAATTTCTCTGTTGAATTTTTATTTTTTCCAAAAAGTCCACTAAATCCAAATCTTTATCTAATCGGTCGGCATACTTTGTGATGGCGAGCATCCATTGCTCTTTTTCGCGTTTTTCCACCGGCGTTCCGCAGCGTTCGCAACAGCCATCAACCACTTCTTCGTTTGCCAAACCGATTTTGTCTTTCGGACACCAATTTATCGGCATCTTTTTTTTATAGGCCAAGCCGTGCTTATAGAGTTGCAAGAAAATCCACTGTGTCCATTTATAATATTTCGGATCAGTGGTATTTATTTCTCGTGACCAATCAAAAGAAAAACCAAGTTCTTTTAACTGACGGCGAAAAGTGTCAGTATTTTGTTTGGTAACTTTAATCGGATGAATTCCGGTTTTTATAGCATAATTTTCGGTAGGCAAACCGAAGGCATCCCAGCCAATCGGATAAAGCACATTAAAACCTTCCATCCAGCGTTTGCGACAAATGATATCCATGGCTGTATTGGAACGAATGTGGCCAACATGAAGACCCTCACCAGAAGGATAAGGAAACTCAATTAAGCCGTAAAATTTCGGTTTTTTGTCTTTGTCTTTGGCCTGCCAGAGTTTTTCTTTTTCCCAAAACTTCTGCCACTTCTTTTCTATCTTCTTGTGGTCGTACTGCTTCATAAGTTTCTAATATTTTATTTGCTTGATGGGGGGATATTTTTCTGGATCAATGGTGCGAGTAAAGCAAACTTTGCCGGCAGCGTGTTCCCAATTATCAGCTAGGCCACCAATCTTAACAGGTAATGTTTCTGGTACTGACACTGGCGCTATCGTGCGGCCGGTAAGCTTCGCTACTTCACCCACATTATCGCGTGAAAATGTCGCGCACAAACTGAAAGAGGTTTGGCCAGTTACAGAATATTCATAAGTTGTATTGGTGTCGGGATCAACTGGAATTCTAAAACCAGAAATCGGGTCTTCAAGTTCGGCGAGTGTCGCTGGTAGTTTTTGTTTTAGTTGCCAAAAATTTACCATTTGCCATTGGATGTTTTGTAAGTCGGAAACACGCTGATCATCAAATCGCTGAGCACGCGCTTCACCTGGTGTACCCATAATAAGAAAACCGCCAATGATAGACACGAGCACCACGATTGCCGCCAGCCAAGCGAAAAGTTTATCCTGTCGCGCTAGGGCATTCGCCTTTTTCAAATCATATATAAAGTAACCAAAAACACCGCCAGCCACTACCAACACCACCAGCACTTTAAGTGAAAAGCGAGTAGTAATTTCCCCCCCGAGGAAAGTGTTGATAAGCACAATCAGATCAATTACTGCCGCGACACCAGCAACGAACAAGGTCAGGTAAATCAGCCATTTTCGAACTGGTAGTTCGCGTTTCTCTGGTGTCTGGCGCATATCTTTCCCGGCAAAATAAGAGAGGACAATAAAAAGTGGAAAGATGATGAGTAGCGAAGCAATAGCAATCCGAATGCCGCTGGAATACGGGTCGCCATAATAAGCCAGTGCGTCGGGAAAAGCATAATTAATCGTTTGAAACAAAAGATTGATTAAACTAATAACCGAAACATAAAGCGTCACCATCACACCAAGTTGCAAAAAGAAATCTTTTGGAGTCGTTTTGATTTTGTCCATAGTTTTTTAGTTAACTTTTAATTAGTTGAAGTATAGCGCATTCTTGTTTTTTGTGGTAGGTTATTGATAGTTTCGCGTTGGATGGCTGCTCTCCGCCTTAGGCGGAGAGAGGAAAGTCCGAACTGCTTCTCCCGCTAAGCGGGAGATAAAAGGGTAGCGGGTAACGCCCGTCTGGAGTAATCCACGAGGTGCGAACAGAAACGACCCGGTTAAGTCCGGCTGAAACGTGCTAAATCCTTACCTGGCTGCAAGGCCGTGTCCCCCGCCTCGGCGGGGGAAGTGCCGCTTGACCCCGCTGGCAACATCGGGGCTAGATAAATGGCCATCGTTCCGATGTAAAAATCGGAATACAGAATTCGGCTTATAGACGCGAGATGTAGATCGCTAAAATCCGCCTCATCGGCGGATTTTGCGTTATATTTTGAACTCTATAACATCCCCATCTTTCACAACATATCCTTTTCCCTCAGTTCGCGTCAGATCTTTTGCGAGTAACTTTTCCCATTCAATCACTTCGGCTTTGATGAATTTGTCTCGGAAATCAGTATGAATGGCGGCGCCGGCTTCCGGCGCTGTGGAACCGCGTTTGATGGTCCAAGCTCGCGTTTCGTCTTCGCCGGTGGTGAAAAAAGTTATCAAATCTAAAACTTCGTAACCTTTCTTAATCAAATCGTCCAAACCCTTTTCAAAAACCGGATCCACTTTCACATAGGCGCCGGGAATTTTGGATAAAACGGTCTCGTTATTTTCCCCGGCTTCCGAAGAATTTAAAACATATAAAATCGGTTTAACGGTCAATAAATTTAGTTGTTTCAAAACTGGTTTTTCATCGTCGTGCAACGATATGCCGTTTACCAATTTTCCTTCCTCCAAAATTTTACGCACCCGCTGGAGCAAACCTTCTTCCAAAATTGCCTCTTTCTTGTGAGCCTTGACATCTTTCAAAATTGAAGCCAATCGTTTTGTTACGGTTTCCAAATCCGCCAGCACTAATTCCAAATTGATTACGCCGATATCATTTAGTGGATCAATTTTATTATCCACATGAATAATTTTGTCATCGGAAAAAATCCGCACCACTTCGGCAATGGCATCCACTTCGCGAATATGCGACAAAAATTTATTGCCCAGCCCCTGCCCTTCCGCCGCACCCTTAACCAAACCGGCAATGTCCACAAATTCCACCGCCGCCGGCACGGTTTTTGCCGAATGGGAAAATTCTAATAATTGTTGAAGTCGCGGATCCGGCACTGCCACCACGCCCACTGACGGGTCAATGGTACAAAACGGATAATTTTCCGCCGGCACGCTTTTTTTCGTCAGCGCATTGAAAAGCGTGGACTTCCCCACATTCGGCAATCCGACAATCCCTATACTTAATTTCATAAGACAAGCTTACAGCTTTTGCCCCCCAATTTCAATTTTTCAACAGTTGGTGGTAGGATTGGATTTATGAACTCACTTCTTGAGGAAAGCAAAAAATACAAAAAAATGGCAGATGAGTTATTGGCCAAATCTGGGCTGATTCCGGTCTTGGAAAAATTTGGTTTGCCGATGAAAAATGGAAAATTGACATTTGGTTAGTAAGCAAGACCGAGCAGGAAAAATTCGACCGAGAACATTTTGATATCACTAAAGCCGACATCACACCCGAACAGCGCGAAGAAATTCTCCATCTCAAAAAATATCGTCAGGAAAATAATCTCAAAATTTCCGGCCAGGAAATTTATGAAAAGGTACTAAAGATGAATTAAAAATGACTCTCAAACAAATATTTTACAATCTCTTTAATCCCCTGAGAAAAATCTATTGGTTTGTCTTTCGGCCAAAAACTTTTGGCGTAAAAGTAATTTTGCGGTGCGAGGGAAAGTTTTTGCTGATTCGTAATTCCTACGGCAAAAAACATTGGACTTTTCCGGGCGGCGGCGTTAAGAGAGGCGAAGCCCCAGAAGCCGCCGCCCGCCGCGAAACCTTGGAAGAAGTCGGTGTGGTGGTTCCAACGCTAAAATATCTCGGCGAATTTCATTCCAACAGACAATACAAAAAAGACACGGTCTATTGTTACTTTTCCGAAACACCAAATTTCACTCATCAAATTGACAATGACGAGATAAAAGAAGCCAAGTGGTTTTTCCTTGCCGACATCCCACCCTACCGTTCGCCCGCCGTCAAAACTGTGATAGATTTAATAAACAAATATGGAAATCAAATCAACTTTGAAAAATTTGCGGGGGCAGATGTACCCAGTGATTTATCACGACATTAAATCGCTGGCGGAACTAAATGGAAAGAAGGTGGACAGCGTGAGCGCCTTTTGTTTTTACGGCGACAAATTGGTTGTCGTGTTTTCGGAAAAAAAAGGTTACTGGACGCCGCCGGGCGGCGCGGTAGAAAAAGGTGAAAGTATTGAAGATGCTGTAATTCGGGAAGTAAAAGAAGAAACCAATATGCGAGTCATCAAACAAAAACTCATCGGTTATCAAGATGTTTTTGAGCCGAAAGAGATTGTGACTCAAACAAGATCGGTATGTTTTGTTGAGCCAATTGGAAAATTTGAAAATGATCCGGACGGAGATGTTACCAAAATAAAACTAATTGAACCGAGTGATTACAAAAAGTATTTTGACTGGGGCGCAATCGGCGACAGAATTATGGACCAAGCTTTAGAATTTTCACGAGGATTAGAGATTAGATGATATTCTTATATTCTTGAGAATGTCGGAATGATTTTATAAGTTTTTTTCAAAATACTGGAATTTCTGATACATAAACGACCCAGCGACCAGCTTTATTTCATTACGTTCTAAACGGTCAACGATGTAAGTGGCGGTATCGGAAAGACAGCTGAACAAAATCCAGTTTTTAAGATTATCGTCATGTTTGATAATTTCTTCGGCGTAACGATTGTAGTTGTCCAAGAAAGTATCAAAGACCTCTCGCCAATGTTGCTCGGCGCTATCAGGAAAAGACCACACAACGAGAGTGTGGGCGACATCTTTGACTGCTGAACCAACACAACTCCAGTCAAAATCTAAAATTGCCGCGACTTTATCATTCTCACCAAAAAAAAGATTGCTGATGCGGTAATCGTTGTGAACGAGAACTGGTGTAAACTTTTGATTTTTACCCCAAGTCAAAATTTTTTCCACTTCAATGACAAATTTTTTGCCACCCAGCACTTTTTCTTCAATTTCTTTTTGCTTCTCCATTACTCGTTCCAATTCTGTAAATATCGTGCGTTTACGAGGCAAAGACACATTATGTCGGAGAGAAGCATTGTGAAGCTTCGCTAGTGCCTCGGCAGCTGACTTGACTGCCGGAAGTGGTGGCGGTTGGTCAATGCCAAACAAAAGATGTTTACCATTCACGAATTCAAAAACGGTCAGGGCTTTTCCTGTCGGTAAAATCGCGAACGGCTTTTTATCTCTGGTTTCAATAATCGGAACAACTGGCACACCATCAGCCAACAGAACTTTCAGCCATTCCGCTTCAAAAGCGATGTCGCTACCTAATTCTCGCTTGCTTATCCGGGCGACATATTTCTTGCCACTCTTGGTTTCCAACGTCCAGATAATATTATCCGGTCCGTCGCGCAAAATGCTCGCTTGGGCAGCGTTCAATTTGTAAATTTCATCGCAAAATTTGAGCAGTGTTTGTTCGTCCATATTTATAATTACAACTATAACTTATTTTTCAACCAAAGATCTAGACCACCATTCGGGTATCTCGGCACAATGTGAATATGGAAATGCCCGCTCAATTATGTATGGCTTTGTATCGAACACCCAAACACCCAAACGATGTGACTTACTATACACTAATGCTTTACCATTGCGTAAGTTAAGAAAAAATGGTAAGATAAATTTCAGTAAAAATCAACGAGCTTGGTTTTGAGAACAGTACATTCTCACAGAGAAAGCGAGGTGGCAAATTGGAAACTAGTTTTTATATCATCAAACCTCATGGTTTGGCGTTTCGCGAAGAAGTCAGGGCAATGATTGAAGGTGTCGGACTTACTATCACAGAAAGCAAGGAACTTGTGGTGCATAGTTGGGCACTAGAAATTATTTATTCTGACCTGCCCGAAAAGTATCGAGACGCGGTTTTCCTGCAATTTAAAGGAAAATCGGTTGAAGTGGGGCTGGTTATGGGCGAAAACGCCATCGATAAGCTCCTTCAAATCACAGGCACCGAATTAGACCCTGTCGATTGCGCTCTCAGTAGCATACGCTTTAAGTTTGGTGGGCATAAACCGTTAATCATTAACGGTGTTCGATGTTATAAAAACATCATTCATCGGTCCCAGAATAAAACGGAAGCAGAAAACGGCATTAAAGTCTTTCGAATGCTATAACCATTGCCCGCACAGACCACTGTACGGGCTTTTTGTTGTAGAAAAAATTTCGCCCCAACGCGTGATGCGTCGGAGCGAAGTTGGTTTTAACTTGTCACAATTTCAAACCGCTCGTACACTTTAAGCATCTTGCTTAAAACCTCGTCTGCGGTCCGTCCGGTGACTTGAACCCAGCCAGCGCAACTTGTGTATTGCCTTTTTGATCGGATGACATCCCCTTCTTTGAAGTTGATATTGCCGCCAATCACTCCATCGAGTCCTTTAAGATCGTCGTACGAAGAAATCTTCGCAACAACCCCGTCGGCCAAAGGCAAGAACATGTCGCCGACACATCGCTGTCCTGTCGTTGGAATAGGCTGGATTTTTCTGCCGACCATGATGTCAACCAGCAAAGAACAAACGTCGACATCGAAGGCAATACTCTGGTTTGATAACATATGCTCTCCGGCGGTTCGCCATGCAAATTCACAAATCGTAGGTTGTCCATTAGGATCAACGAAGATTTCGATCTGAATGTAACCGTTTTTCAAACCAAGCTCGCCGACGAGGTTCTGAGTGATTTTTCCCCCATCGAACTTGATATCCTTTGGACACTCCTTTACCGTGATTTGAGCGAATTTTTCTTTTTTCTCGGCGAAGCTAAGATTGGTATAAGGAAGCCACGTCAGAAAAGTGCCGACCACCTTACCGTCTTGCACAAGCGAGTCAAAGCACCAGATTAAATACGGGCAGTATGTTTCTGCAATGAACCGTTGAGTGGAATAGTCAAGCTGAAGATCTTCCAACTGCTTCCTATTCTCAATCTTATACACCTCCTTCGAGGATAGTCCCCTTCGCCATTTTACGATGAACGGAAAGCCGCCTAGTCCTTCTGCGAATTCGAGTGCGTCTTCAATGGAAGACAGCTCCCGATAGAGCATAGTGCGATAACCAAGCTCGCGTAATTTGTCTTTCATCGCCGCCTTGTCCCTCACACAACGAGCTTGATATTCGTCTAATGCCCCGGGAAGTTTGAGCAAAGAGGCGAATCTCTGAACATTTTCCTGATTGTATTCAGAATCGTTGTAGAAGTAGTTAACCACAATTTCATTTTCGGCGCAGAATCTGTTGAATTTTTCAACCATATGTTTAACAGGTTCTTCTTTGTCAAAAACAAAACAAGGAATACCAGCGGTGGCATCGAGATGTGCCTGGCTAAAAAACATGCTATGCTTGAATCTGAGTAACATCAGATTAATGGTCTGGTTTGATGTTACACTCCTTGAAAGTGTGTTTTCGTATTCTTCCACAAAAAGTAGTGTCGGTTTGTTGATATCAAACTTTCTTTTCATAAAACATAGACCTTTCTTTTTACAATGTGCATAATTTGCTACATTCCCAACCATATGCATATTATAATACAATATTTAGATCGTCAATAACTAAATAATGCAAGAAGGATTTCATAAACAAGATAACATTGCACCAATTGAAGGAATTTCCTTATCAGAAGAAGAACTTCTGGCTGGAGAAATAACTAAGCGACCAGAAAAACTTTTTGGGCACGAAAGTGTTTTTGTTGTTGGAATTAAAAATAGATTAGCGATTTACAAACCACGCAGTTTAGAACAAGTTATCCCTGGCTGGGAAAAAATTGAACCGGGCACTTATTATAAACACGAGAGGGCAGCTTATCTTGTCTCTCAGCACCTAGGCTTAGATATTGTACCTATTACGGTGATTAGGGATTTAGAAAACGAATACGACTTGGGTAGTATTCAGCTATTCATTCCAAACGCTAAGACTCTTAGTGAATGGTCTCCTTATAAAAAACCGAACAAAAAAAATAGTAAATCGCAATCAAGAATAGAGATGATGGCTACATTAGCTTTATTCGATATTCTCATTCACGAGACAGACAGGCATTCAAGTAATGCGCTTTTCAACGAAATATTTCAGCTAAAAGAAGATGGGCAATTGGAATCCCAAGAGAAAATTTATGCGACTGACAATGGATTGTCTTTTGGAGATGTTCGATTACGTAACTTTTCCATTCTTACGGATATCGGAAAAGCTGGATGGTTATGCGGAGAAGAAATTCCACGAAAAGTCGCAGAAAAATTTAATGACTTTATTGGTTCCGAGCAATCAATACAAAGCTTAAAAATAGCACTCGAAAAGGAAGACCTTCTTACAGAGAAAGAAAGTATTGCACTTTTTGCTCGTATTAATTACCTTAAGACTTTGCTTAACTCCAAAAAGTTTCCTCCAGCATTGGAAGTCATGCAAACTCTTGCTTGTTATTTACCTAACAATTAAAAAAATGAATGAGTATCAATATTTTTAAAAATCGGTAAAAATTTCTTTTATTTTTTCCTGAGTATCTTTTAGTTGATCATCAAAAAGCAAATAATCTTTTAATTGCACAAATGATATCCACTTATAAGCTCTTACCTCACCTTCTTTGGGATGTATTTCATCGTCATTCCCCAGAAAACGGAAGCCAAAAAAGTATCTCTCTGATCCTTCATAGTTCTTACCATCACGAGTCATTTTGATTACCTTAAATTTGAACTTAACCGGATCCTGACTTTTACCCACAAATTTAAGAGATTTTCTTCCTATACCCAACTCTTCATGTATCTCTCGATATACTGCGTTTTCTAAAGTTTCTCCCTGCTCAACCCCACCACCAGGAATTGCAAAATACTTATCTTCAAAAGATTCTAAATTTACCAAAAGAAATTCGTCGTTGCTATTAATTATAAGAGCGGATACGCCTTTTCTGTACATAATAAGTAAGAATTTATTTATATTGTTAATGACTTGCAAAGAATAGAGACTACTTTCTTTTTCATGTTTTCTGGTATGAATCTAAAAAATAAATCAGGGTCTATTAACTCAACTTCTAAGATCTCATAACCAGTATCAGCCTTTAAAAAGTCAACCCTACATATATTAGGCGATGCCCCGAACTTTTTCAAGAAAAAGTTTTTTAATGCGGCAATTTCTCTTTGTATTGCATCTGGCACATTCGCCAACTTTATATATGTCGGATTCAATTTATCATTGAAAATTCCAGAAAACCTCTTAATCCCATAAAGGGAGACACCGTTAATCGTAATGACTGATATCTCGCCTTCTGAAACAGCAGGTCTATAAGGCTGCACCATAAAATTAAGCTGTTTATTATTTTTCAATGCCGCAATTACCGTTTCATTATTTTTACTTGTATCATACCTGAAAGTCAAATAACCACTTTCCGATATGCAAGGCTTTATAACCAGTGTATCCGCATTAAACCTCCTGCTAATTTCTGAAATTACATCGCTGATTTCTGCCACTGTGTCGGCGCCTTTTAATTGCAAGAATGCTGTTGGAACCACATTCATGTGATTTATTTCGTTCAAGTATTTACACTTATTGATGTTCCAAAAAATAAAATTATAATCATTTACCAATTTAACCCCCCTTTTTTTGAGATGTGATACTTCCTCGATAAATTCTTTGTAACATATGTGGTACCCCCATATGCTTTTTAAAATAACCACATCAGAAGATTCTGAAATATTCGCAATATCTTTCAGCGTGACAATCTCGGAGAACAATCCGGCATTTCTATATGCGTCGCGCATATAAATATCCTCTTGGATTTTCCCGATGTACTTATCCGAAGAAGCAATATATATTCTCATACTAGTAGTTCTTCTATAGATGCCTTAAGTCTCAAAAAGGATTTTAACAATTCAGCATATCCTAATGCGGTAGTTGCTCTTACGACGAGCTGCTCACGATCACTCCAACAAAATGCCTTGCCGGGCAAAACTTTGATGTTGCCTGAAGTGTATAAGAACTGCAACATGGTTTTGTCATCAATGATTCTAAATCCTTTGTAAGATTTTCCGAGTAACTTGCTTAAATCCAATATTACAAAAAACCCCGACTCCGGTTCAAGTGCTATGCTCACATCCTTGATGCCGTTCATAGACTCGGCACCATTAATATTAAGCCTATTATCATTAAGAATTTTATCGAGCAGCTTTTTTTCTTGCTTTTTGAGGTTATCAGCCCCCACAATAATAGCTTTTACAAAAATGTATCTTTGATAATACTCCTTTGTAACATGGGCGAGATAGTCCTCTCTTTCTTTCGCCAGGGTCCCATCTGATGAAAAAATCGCACTCATGGCAGACGATTGCACCAAAGACAGCGAGTCGGAAACTTGAAATATTTCATCGCGTATCAAAGAGCTGATTATTTCGTTAGCGACAACCATCCCCGACCTTATGCCGGCTAAGCCGTAAGACTTGGAAAGCGAATACAACGTTATTGTATTATCAAAATGGCCACTTAAACTACATATAGGCAACGCGGGGTTATTTCTATCATATTCTAGGCCCGCATAAGCCAAATCGTCAACGATAAATACGCCTGTTTCTTTGCAGACATTGGAAATCTCCAACAATAACGATTTGTCCATCTGACTGTAAACCATACCTGTCGGATTGTGTGGATTTAAATTTACAAAAACAGAAACTCTTGGCGGCAAATCGGACCGCCTGAAAATATATTTTCCGCGATTTGTATCGTAATCTGATTCAAGCTCGTTATTGATTTCAACAATAAGTCGCTTGAGTTTTTTTGGATCAACCTTCCAACCGTCAAGACTTGTCAGTTGCAAAAGCCTAACCCGCCCCCCTGCTCTTTCCGGCATAAACGAAAAAAGACCGTAGTTCGGGGCTGTCATTAAGACCACATCTCCATAGTCCAATATCGCCTCCATAACCAGCGTGAACGCTTGGGTGCTGGAATGAGTGAAAATAATATATTTTCATTTATTTTCAAAGAATAGAGCTTCTTAAAGTATTCGATGATAGGCACCTTGTCGGCATTATCGCCTGCGGCCAGCGGATAATCGGAAAGTACTCTATTTTCCAAAGAATACTTTATGTTAGTTAGACATTTATCAAAAGGTTTAAAACGGGCGGGACTTCCACCACCCAATCTTACTTTATCTAAAGTGGGACTTTTAAAACCTTTTATAAGAAGATTTGAAGAAAGACTGTAGTCCTCATAGGCTCTGGCCGCTTCCTGTATTTCAGGAGAACTCCAAGAGCCTAAAAGAGCATTCCCAAGGTGGGGCAATCCTCCATAAAACAGTCTGTTGACTTGATTGGACGGATACATGCGCACCACAGATCTTATAGACCTTGGAAGAGTTTCGTCATTAATTATTTTTTGTTTGTCATTATACATGATAACAAAACTTACCGTTACTATACATCAATTTTTCTTTGGTGGCAATACTTGAGTCCAACGCCCCGAACATTATAAACAAGAGTGCCTATCGATTTACAAGCGATTTCTAGTGTATAATACCCATATCGAAAAACTTACCAATTAAAAACTTTAAAAAACCCGTGATGGATTTTAGAGTTTAAAAATTCGGCCTAATTTTATTTCACCAACAACCCCGCCTAAATGGCGGGTAGGTCCACAAAGAAAGTTGAGCCCTTGCTTTCGCCTTCGGATTCGGCCCAAATGCGACCGTGATGAGCTTTCAAAAGTTCACTGGCCAAATAAAGCCCGAGACCAGTGCCTAACAAATTATATTTAGAAGCGTCGGAAGCGCGAGAGAATTTTTGGAACAAATGAGACATTGTTTCTGGTTTGATACCGGCGCCAGTGTCCTTGATGGAAAGCCGCGCTTTGCTGTCTTGTTTTGTTAAAGTTATGGTAATTTGCCCCGCCGGTGTGTATTTCATTGAATTATCCAGCAAGTTCAGAATCACCTGCTTAATCTTGCCACGGTCGGCATGAATCATCACCTTGTCAGCCGGTGAGGCGAATTCCAATTTCAGTCCTTTCTTTTCTACGCTCGGTCGTTGTTCATTCGCCACTTCATTTACCAAATCAGCAAGATTGAAATCAGAAAATTCATATTTCATCTTGCCCTGCTCAATGCGCGAAACATTCAAATAATCGTCCACCAAAATCGCCAATGATGAGCTGGACTGCATAATCACTTCAGTCGGTGCTCTCAAGTTTTCCGGCAATTGCCCAAAATCGCCCTGAAGAATTTCCGAGGTGTAACCCTTAATCGCCGTAATCGGCGCCCGCAATTGATGAGTGGCAAAAGAAATAAATTCTGTCTTCAGTTTATCTAATTCCTTCAACCGCTCGTTCGCTTTCTCCAATTGTTTTGCCAATTTCTCAATCTTCTCGCGTTGTTCGACTTCTTGCATAACACTCCGGATAAGGAAAACACCAACGATTAAAATACACAGAAAGATGCCCCCATTTATTATTTGGTCATTCAATTGATCAGATACTATTGTCCTTATCAAACTAAAACTGGAAAGTGCAAAAACTAGTAACTCGGTGGCAATTACTTTTATGTTAAATAAATGTAATTTAAGAATTGCATATGCTGTAAAACCGACAAAGAAAATTAAACTTGGAGCGTCAAGAAGTGTGAAATCAAAAACTCCAAAAAATTTGGGGAGGATTAGACTTGATGTGACAGCTGTAAGACCATAGAGTATTACACCAGTAAGTACAAATCTAATCTGAATTTTATATATTCTATCAGTGGTATTTCGTTGGGTGCGATATAAAAGGATAATAAAAGCAAGAATATAAACAAAGAAGTAAAGTGAGTATAACGAAAAAAGAGGACCGAGTTTTCCTATATAACCAAGCAAGGTGAGAGAATGGACTTGAACAACAATTAAGTTGCCGATATAAGTTAGCACAAAGAAAACTAGGCCAGGCAGAAATATCAGAATCTTGCGTAAAGGTGAGAATCTAGACGCGTCAATGTGGCACATTTCCAAAATCCAAATTAAGGCCGTAATTGGAACTAGTGCTGCAAAAGCGTAACTACTTTTCAAAATAAAGACTGTTGGATTAAATCGAAAAAAGAAATCAAATAGTATTAAAACAACGGTGCTTAAACTAAATATACCAAAACCTAAATTTAACCTGTTTTTTAGATCTCTTAACCAAACAATAAGACCTAAAAACAAGTTTAAAATTCCAGAAAGTAAAATAAGCCAAGCCATATTCAATGTTTTAAGATTTTGTTATAAAAATTTCCACTCAACACATTAACTAACATTTCAGTTTTTGCCTCGCCGTTATTTGCTATCATAGTTGCATTATACAAAAAAGCAAGATTGTAAGCCATTCTATTATATGCTGCATCGGAACCAAAAACTATACGCTCGCTCGGAACAACTTGAAGTGCTTTTGCGATAACATTTGACGATATTCCTGAAGTATCAAAGCACACATTGTTAAATCGTTTAGTTATAAGTTTAAGTAAACCATAATCAACATCGATCATCCCGTAATGCCCGAGGTGAGCAATAATTATTGGCATATTCCAATTCTCAAATAATTCGCTTTGACCATTTGCCGAGCAAAAATTCTTAAGGAACGCGTTAGTGCGGCTTCGGCTTGAAGCATCGTGGTATTTTAGATTAATGTGTTTAGTAAAATTAGATATACCGCCATGAAAAAGTAAATAAAGTTTGTGTTTTTGTGCGATGTCGTATATTACCCTCAGCTTGTCTGCAATTTCCAGCGAGTTATCTTTGGGCTGAGGTTTAAAATTTTGTAAGTTTGGATGAAACTTGAGGCCAACTATTTTGTAATCTTGAATATAAGAAATGATTATCCTTTCAATATTTCCTTTCTCTATTCCGCAGACATCAATTGAACCTAGAATAATAAAATTCTTTTTATTTTTATATGTATCACCCACTATTTTTGTTGGTAGCCACGGTTCAATAGGAAGAAGAACACTTTTGTCTACCAGCGAAATTATCATTTCATTCGAAAGGTCAGTATTATTGTATGTCCCGTATGTTTGCTGAACAGTTTTGTTAACAAATTCCGGAAAAATTTTGAACACTATCCTCGACCCAAATTTCTCAAACTTGCTGTAATTAAATTTCTCTAAAATTCCCGATTCTAGATAATCTTTCGATAAGTGATTATCGCTGAATTTTGTTTCTAAATAATGAACCACACCCATAACATCTCCTGGGTGTACATGGGTATCAACAATTTCTATACCGGTTTTCTTTTTAAGCACCTGGAGCTTACCGAGTATTTCAATAACGGCTTCTTTTGTCATGTTACTATCTTTTTTCCCTGCACCACAAAACTCCCCCTTGTCGGATATTTTTTTGATAAATCCTCGTCAGAAATCAAACCTTTCATTACGAACATTATACCGCCAAAACGAAAAGCCGCAAAATTACAATCGATTATGTCCTAGTTTAGCCAAAGATCTAGACCATCGTCCGGATATCTTGGAACTAGGAGAAAAAGCCAGAAAATCATCGTTTTCAAAAACAATATTCGCCGGTGATTCCTTCTTTACGATTTTACAAAAGATACAATCTTGGTTCATGAAAACAATCTTATCACCGGTTGCAAAAATTGAAAATTAAAAAGTGGAACCCTTGCAAAAATAAGACAATTATTGTAAAGTGATAATCGGCAAAAGAGACCACGGTGGTTTCTTTTAATCCAAGTTCCTTAACAATTTTTCAAAGGAAACTTTACTATGTCTGAAATCAATCCAAACTGTGGAAACGAGGCCATCAAAATGAGTACTGATTATACTTCCCTTAATAGTGTAACTATTGAGGATTTTTGCACCGAAAAACATCTTGCATACGTAATGCAAGCTGGACAAAACACGCAGGAATTTGCGACTGGCTATGAAATCATTTTCTGGTCAGAAGAAGCGTTGCAAAATTGGGCCACGGAAAAAGATGGCTCAATGCTGGTGGCTATAAATCAAAAAAAGGATATTGTAGGATTTTTATTAGCCATCTTTGACAAAGAACGAATTGCTACCTTGGAAAATATTCACGTTAAGGAAGGCTTCCGAAAACAAGGTATTGCCAGTAAATTACTCAACGAATTCGAAAATCGCGCAACAAGAGTTGGCATAAAAACACTTCGCTCATTTTGTCACACCACAAACACGGCAATGTCTAGTTTACTAACCCAACATCATTATTCTGAAGGAATTTTGACGCAGTGGTACGTAAATCAGCCTAAGCTCGTAAATTGTGAATCAGAAGAAGGCGGATTTCAAATCAAGAAGATCGGCATAAGCGATACAGGCCAAGCAATGTATGCCAACTTTTTAAGCATACTAATCTCTGATTTGAATCACCAAGACACGCCAAGTCTTGATTTGGCGCAAGTAATCCACGGTGCTTTTTTAAATGACTCTCTTGTTGGTTTGATAACAGCATCTGCTCATAAGCCAACAAGTAAGGCAACCCTTGAACGCATCTTCATTGATCGTTCAAAAGAAGCATCTACGGTTATCAGGTCGCTCATATTGTCTTCGGCAAAATATTTGGCAATGCAAGATATTTCTTGTGTGACAATTCATCCTTTTACGGAAAGAAATGTCTCACTTGATTTGATGGCGTCACTCGATACACTGGGCTTCAAAAAACGAAGGGTTTTCGTTATGAATTTGAAGTCAGTGGAAACATCCAACGACAAGGAGAAATCATGATCACGCTAAGTAGAAGTAATTACAAGGGTCTTTTCATTGGCTCATCATTTTTCTCTTGTGGGGGAGGTGTTCCTTACAAAAACAGCATCGAACTAATGAACTCGAGTAATGTTGAAAATGTAAGCCTTGTATCTTTAGACGAGCTTTCCGACGATGACTGGCTTTGTACGGTCTATGCAATAGGAGCAAGTGGCCACAGCAAGAAAGAGTACAAAACTTTCCTATTAGCGATAGAATGTTTAGAACAGCATCTGGGAGTGAGCATTAAAGGTGTAATACCCGGTGAAATAGGTTCTGAAATAAACGCTGTATGGACAGCGAGCAAGAAAAACATATCACTTGTAGACACAGATATGGTTGGCGGCAGAGCAGTCCCCGAAGAAGATATGGACATATACGGGATTTTGAATATCAATTCAACCCCTGTAATTGTTGTTAATGATCAATCAGATGTGCTTATAGTGAAGGATTCAAAAAACGGGGCCATCTTAGAAAGTGTTTACCGAGCTTTTGCGGTTGCTTCCGGAGGATATTGCTACATAGCAAGCAGACCCATTCGCAATGCTGATGCTCAATTGATACTGCCACCAGGAACAATGTCTCGGTCGATTTTGACAGGCGACGCAATCCTCACTTGCAAAAGTGAAGCGGAGCTTATCAATGCTCTCGGTGAAAAATGTAATTCAAGATTACTGGTCACGGGGAAAGTTGGAAGCAACGCGTTTAAAGATGAACCTGGATTTCTATCTGGGGTAACTCAAATAAGCGGATCGGGAGCATTTGAGGGCAAGAAGTTCACAATACATTACAAAAATGAAAACATCATTTTGTTTTGTGGTGAAAAATGCCTTTGTAGCGTACCCGATTCGATATCGATCATAGATTCCGACTCACTCTTGCCCATTTCCAATAGCTCCCTGCAATTGGGGATCAATGTCCTAGTATTTGGAACGCCAGCGCTTCCGATATGGAAAACAGACAAAGGAATCGAATTGCTTGGACCAAGAAGGTTTGGGTTTCAAGAAGATTACGTTCCACTTTGAGTTTTTGTTAAAAATAATCACTCACGATATCTATCGTAGATGATAATTTAAACCGATGTGTCGAAAGATGCATCGGTTTTTTCTTTTATAAAAAGTCTTTCAATTTTTAACATCTTGGCCGATACCAGTCAAAACGCTCTGCTTTAAAATGGCGTGATCCATATTCACGACCGACAACGCAGAACCTTCTTTTTTGAGTTCGATTATTGCGCCATTACCAATCTCCTTGAATTCACCCAATGTGAGTATTTCTCGAAAAATGCAACGAATCGATCCGCCATGCGTCACAATTGCAATATTCTCAAACGATTGATGCGTAATGTCAAAAAAACATTTTATTACGCGTTCTTTAAAATTTTTGTATGTTTCAGAACCTTCAACGACATTGTCTCGATTTACAAGAATCTCACCAAGTCTTCTGTATTCTTCTTCCGGCTGATTTTTACCAAGCTCCAAATATGCACCATAAATATCCTGCTCGGCAAGATCGTCCACTATGGAAGTTTTACAACCAAGAACCTCGCTGATAATTTTTGATGTTTCGCGTGCACGAATTTTTGGACTCGTAAAAACAACTTCAATGTTGCTCCCATTTAGTTTTTTAGCAATAATCTTGGCGTCTTGGAGTCCACTTTCGGTCAAACGGTCGTCATAATCACCATCATACTTATTTTTTATATCAGAAGTACTTTCTCCATGTCTAATAAGATAAATATTCATATTCAAAAATAAAAATCATATTAAAATTTTACATAATCTATTTAGTTATTTTATCATAAATCCAAACATTTACATAACAAAAAAATAAAAAAGAACCGATGTATCTTTGCGATACACCGGCTTTGGTTTATTGAACTTTTGGAATCTTTGACGTTGTAGTGATGGGACGACTTTGCAGTAAGCAAAGACAATTCCCTTCGTACGCCCACTCAACATCAACAGGGAAGCCAAATTTTTGCTCAACATCAATGACGAGTCGAGCTACTTCTTTTGCTTCCAAATCGGAAAGAGGCTGCATAGTAAAATCCACCACAAACAACTCATTTCCCTTTCCGTTGGCAGAACGCCTCAAACCATTTTTCTGTTCACCGACATCCTTATGAGAGATAGCTAAACTATCTTTTTTCACAAGGAATGTGGTTGGCATCTCTTTTCCGAGAACGAGCGTCTCACCAAGACCAATACAGCTCTCGATGAGAATGACATCGCTCTGTCCTGTAACCGGATGCACAGAGAATGCAGTTCCCGAAATTCGACTATCAAGCATTCCTTGAACCACAACGGCAACGGACATGTCTTTCGAATCGCAATGAATACGATACGAAATGGCACGATCCGAAAAGAGTGATGCCCAACACTGACGAATATTAAGTAATAAGTCGTCATGAGTGGTGTTGAGAAAACTATCAAGTTGACCCGCCCAAGATGCTGTGGCCGAGTCTTCGGAAGTTGCCGAGCTACGAACCGCAACATAGTCAAAGGGCAGATCTGCAAAGGAATCCCTGATGTCATGTTCAATTTGGAAAGGAATTTCCACATTGATAACCAACTCTTGAATCATTTTCGAAACTCGGCGCAGAGAGCGCTGATCACGAATTTCAAGAAGAAGTTGATTTATGCGCGCGCCGTATTCGGTTCCAAAGAAAACCTCTTCGAAAGCTGATGTTAGGACGACAAACCCTTTTGGAACAGGTAAACTCAATTGTAGCATTTGCCCCAATGAAGCACCTTTTCCTCCTGCGATTTGCACATCACTTGAAAGAGTTTTTTGGAGACTCCGAACATGACTGGCTTCTTTTCTTGAAAAACCAGACACGGGAATCTGAAAGTTACAAACGATCAAGTCTTCATCTCCGGCTAAGTTTGCAGTTAATGCTTTTTGAGGATTAACGTCTTTGGATAAAACCTTAGAAAAACCCTCCGTGGCATTCACTCGTGCGGTATATCCATCCAGAAGAACCTTGGTTCCGATTTTTGTTCCGATGAGACACGGAATACCAAATTCACGAGCAATGATTGAGGCGTGACATGTAACTCCGCCAACATCTGTGACAATCGCACTCGCTTTTTTCATAGCAGGTACAACGCCAACATCTGTCATATAAGCAACAAGGATACTTCCTCGAAGAAAATTATCCCCATCACTCACATCAAGAACTTGTTTTACCACGCCTTCCGCTAAACCAGGAAAGGCACAAACACCACTAACACTATCTGTGGTAACAACAGATTCCTGTTTGACAACACTAAAAATATCCCGAGCATCCTGGCCTTCGTAAACTGTAATACACCCCGAGGCAAAATAAAATACGCTGTATTCCATTCTCTTATCCAAGGAGACAGTATCCAGTTGAATTGTCCCGCACAATGCACCAGTTAGCTCTTCGACAGTCAAGTGTCGTACTTGGTAGCGGTTCAGGTTAAGCCTTTTTGCTGCCTCATCCAATAACTTGTCTGCGCAGCAATAAAATCGTACCTTCACCTCTCTTAAATGAAGTTTCCAGTAAACGAATTTACGAGCTACCTCAAGTAAGTGCTTTGCTTCGGAATTGAAAACAACCGTCGAGTTAATTGAGTCAAATTGCTCTTTAGCACGCAATCTTCTCTCATTAACAGAATTTAAAGCGTTTGTAGCATCAACTCCGTCGCGTAACATTTTGGCTAGTTCATTGCAAAAATGTTTGCCAGAAAGAATTTCTCCTTCCTGTTCGTACCGAATCCAGAAGTACTTTTTAACATGCATCTCAAGTTCCGACCCAAACATGTTGCTGACGCCATGGAAAAATTCATCTAATTTTTCATCATGCGCAAGAGACACAAGGCGAGGATTTTTACAGACCAGAGTAAGAATTTCAAGCAAACTGGTCTCCTCTTCCTGTATCCACACAGTCTTCTCGGGAGTTGTTAAAACAGAGTACACTGTCTCTGCTTTAAGAGACGAAGCGACACCCAAAGAAGTTCGTAAACACTCCAATATTTTGCGAGTGAATACTTCATGGTAAAAATCGGATGTATTGATAATATTGTTAAAAACAATAAAATCACCGAGTACATCTACCATTACGGAAATCTCTTTTGCGAGATTGTGATCCGTAAACTTTGAAAAATCAGCAAAATAAAGAAAGTCGCCTAGACGATTAAGATTAACCGTTCCATTTGCGAGACCATTTGTAATTTGGTCCACAAACTCAACAGCATTAAGCTTCTCGACAGTGAGCAAACCTGCTTTTTCCCAATGCGACGCTACGGCCGCCATTCTGACATGACGATTGGAAAATTCAACGAGAAACTCTAAATTAAGACCCACGTTAAGGATTTTCTCAATATCGATTGTCATCGAAGAAAACAAGGGAAGAAATCCCAATAACGGACTGGCATTATGTCGCTCGTTAGTAATTGACCACACATCATTCGAATTGACTTTGAACATGACGACACCTCCTTTGAAAAAATGTTAAAGAACTTGGATTAAAAGAAACCACCGTGGCCTCTTTTGCCGATTATCACTTTACAATAATTGTCTTATTTTTGTCAATTAGCTAGCTGATTCCAGCTTCTGTGGTGGATAATACCCCTATTAGAAAACTTACCAATTAAAAACTTTAAAAAAGTATGGGACAGAAACAAAAAGAGGATTTGATGAAAATCGCGGAGGAGAGTTTGAGATTTTTTTAGGTAATATTTTTCCGCCTAAAACTTTACATTAGCTTTTATTTTTTTCAGATTTATAACCAATTGGTCTATCTGCTCTTGTGTATGTTCGGAAGTTACTGTCACGCGGAGGCGGGCTTGGCCGAGTGGCACGGCTGGCCAGCGGGCGGCGGGAACGAAGATTCCGTTTTTGAGAAGTTCTTCGCTCGCTTTCATAGCTTTCTTTTCGTCACCGATCATTATCGGAATGATTTGGGTCTGCGAATTTCGGAAATCAATTCCAAACTCGGTTAATTTTTCTCTAAGATACTTCGCGTTCGTAAGTAATTTTTCCCGACGCCAAGTTTCTTTTTCTACCAACTCAATGGCTTTGATAAGTCCGTAAACAATAGGCGGAGCAATTGGCGCGGTGAAAATGAACGAATCAGCGCGGATTTTCAGATAGTCAATTATATCTTGGCTACTGACAACGAACCCCCCAACACCACCGAAAGCTTTTGTGAAAGTCCCCATTATCACATCCGTCTGACCCTCAACGCCAAAATAATCTTCAATACCCCGGCCGTTTGGACCTAAAATTCCCGTGGCGTGAGCGTCATCTATGTAAGTCATCGCTTTGTATTTTTTTGCCAGCTCCAAAATTTGTGGCAGGGGAGCGATGTCGCCGTCCATACTGAAAACACCATCGGAAACAATAAGTTTTCTTTGCGAGAGCGGATATTTTTTTAACTTTTCTTCAAGGTCGGCGACATCGCAATGTTTGTAAATTTCTTTTTCTGCTTTGCTCAAACGAACTCCGGCGATAATACTGGCGTGATTATATTCATCACTGAAAACAATGGTTTCTTTGTCTTTCAGAATCTTACCTCTAATAAGAGACATCAGCGATGGTTTGAAAACATTGACGAGGGGTGGAATAGCACCAGCATTTGCCATATAACCGGTAACGAAAGATAAACCAGCTGGTCGGTTTTTAAATTTAGCAATTTTGTCTTCTAACTCTTGATGAAAATACAAATTGCCGGTTAGCAGACGAGCGCTACCGTTACCGATACCCCATTTTTCTAATCCTTCTTTTGCCGCCGCTATTACCCTTTCGTCCTTCATCATTCCGAGATAATTGTTTGTGGCGAACATTAAAACTTTTTTGCCATTCACAATAACCTCCGGCGCGTGTGGACTTTCAACCACGGGCACATTCGGAAAAAGTCCATGTTTTTTGACCCAATTTACCGCTTCAGATATTTTTTTCATTTTATTAAAACAACAATTAAATCTTCATACCCGATGCTTTATGTGACGAAAATAGACCATTTGCTCTCTTATCATAACATTTCTCTACCGCAAAAGGCACAGAAATCCGCATATCTTAATGCAACCCGATTTGGTATTCGTAGAGGTGGTGGTAAACGCCACCGGTTTTGGCAATTAATTCTTGGTGAGTGCCCTGCTCCACAATTTTGCCTTTATCAAAAACTAAAATTTCGTTAGCTTTGCGGACCGTAGACAAGCGGTGAGCAATAATGAAAGTTGTCCGGCCAGTCATTAATTTCTCCAACGCCTCGGTAACAATTTTTTCGGTTTTGGCATCTAAGGCACTAGTTGGTTCGTCCAAAATCAAAATCGCTGGTTCGCGCAAAATCGCCCGAGCAATGGCCACCCTTTGCTTTTGACCAACCGAAAGTTTTATACCTCTTTCCCCCACTGTTGTTTCGTATTTTTCCGGTAAAGTATTGATAAATTCTTCCATATGGGCTTCTCGCGCTGCAATGAAAATTTTTTCATCCGACGCGCTGAACGAGCCATAGCGGATATTATTTTTAATAGTGTCATTAAACAAAGCCACTTCCTGCGGCACAACGGCGATTTGTTGTCTTAAATTAGTAAGATTCAATTTCTGCGTTTCAATGCCGTCTATCAGTACTGCACCTTCGGTGGGAAAATTGTAACCGGAAATCAATGAAATAGCAGTGCTTTTGCCGACGCCCGACTCGCCGACCATAGCAACAATGTTTCCGGGTTGAACAGAAAAAGAAATATCGGAAAGTACTTGAGGCTGATCAGAAGTGTAACGAAAACCAACTTTATCAAATCTGACTTCGCCTTTGAGCGGCACTTTCAGTACCGCCCCGACCGGTGCGTAATTTTCAATTGGTTGGCGAAAAATTTCATCCGCCTGCGCCGCCGAGCTAATACCGTTTTGAATAGTTTGCCAGCTGTAACCGAGCGAAACAAATGGCCCAAAAAACATCATGGCGTAGCCGTTCAGTGCCACCAATTCACCAACAGTCAGATTACCACTGGCAACAAATTGCACCGACAAAATGAAAACTGCCAATTGGGTCAAAAAAACAATCATCCTCTGAAAAAATCCAACATTACTCCAAATTTTTTCTAGTTTGTACCACAAATTAAAAGTCTTGCCGAGTAAAGCTCCTCGAACTTTTCTTGCCTCATATTCTTCCGCTGCTGCTTGCTTAACGCTTTCCACTTGAAGTACCGCCGCTGCCGAATCGTCCCAACTTTGATTCCAAGCGCGGTGCGCCGCCCAATCAATTTTCGCGGCAGGTGAAAGAATTCTTATTAACAACCAAATATACAACAGCACACCAAGCACCAGAATTTTCGCCAGCAAAAAATTGATACTGGCCGCCAAAAC
The DNA here is from genome assembly GCA_041662545.1 of Minisyncoccota bacterium. Taxonomy (GTDB): domain Bacteria; phylum Patescibacteriota; class Minisyncoccia; order Phycocordibacterales; family DSPV01; genus 2-02-FULL-44-35. Next base: position 27,688 of record JBAZSH010000002.1, on the reverse strand, counting down.
AATGCCAATAATAATACTTAAAAATTGCGGGGCAAAATTGATTAAGATTTGCATGATAGAGGAAATGCGCCAACCAGCAGTGCTTAATTTTTGCAAATCGCCACTAATGTGAGTATTTTTGTGGAAAGATAAAGGTAATTTAAAAAAATGGATGAAGCCCTCGGTTTGGATGTTGAAATGAATACGAGTGTCAATTTTCCGACGGAGCCAGTCCATTATCCAATCAATATTGTTGGCAACAAGTTGGACGATTGCCCAAATTGCCAAAAGCAGACCCCAAAGCGGAAAAGAACCGAAAGATGTGGTTTGGGGTTGCGAAATGTTGATAAGAGCATCAAAAAATCGACCGGTGACAAAAGGTACGGAACCGTTGGCGATAGCCGAAATCACACCGAGAAAAATTAAAATCGTCAGCTGTTTTTTAAAGGGCCGAGCGAACTTCCAAATCGCCAACAAGCCGGCCTTGATCTTTGGTTTTTCTAATTTTTCTTCAGACATTTTTACACTCCTACGGGAAGACGAATGAAAAAGGTAGCGCCGTGGTTAATTTCGGCTGACTCAGCCCAAACTTTACCATTATGCCGTTCCACAATTTTTCTGACCATATACAAACCGATACCCATCCCTTCGCCGTCTTCTGTCCGCGCTCGACCAGCTCGATAAAATTTGGAAAACAAATGGGGCAATTCTTCTTTGGTAATGCCGATACCGCTGTCTTTAACCGAGATTAGAACCGAGGCCGTCCGGCTATCGCGCGCCAATTTTATTTCAACTGTTCCATCTCGTTTGGTGTAATTAACGGCATTTTCCACAATCACTTGCAAAGCGAAACGAAATCGTTTTTCATCCAGCAACACTTCCGGCAAACCGCTCTCATAACTTTTTACTAAATTAATTCCCTTTTCTTTTATTCTAAGGAAAAGACCCTCTAGGGCGTTGTCAGCAAAACTTGCCAAATCCCTTTTTTCAAAATTATATTGATAATCATCGGCATCAATTTTTACCAAACCCATCAAGACATCGGTTAATTCAAAAAGCCGCTTATTAGCACTTTCAACCTGCCCAATAATTTTGGCCTTATCGGAATCCTGTCGAGCATTGGACCATTCGTTTAAAGCCCATTTGATATGGGTTACCGGCGCGCGCAACTTATGGGTTACCACGGCGATAAATTCATATTTCAAAGCGTCGGCCAGTTGCGCGCGCCGGAAAAAAGACATAGTTAAGCCAGCGATTACTAAGCCAAATATCCCGTAAATTACAAACGGAGAAATTGTCGGTAAACTTTCGGTCAATGAGTTGGCAACAAAAATCGCTAAGCCAATCACTCCGGTAATGAGAAAGGCCAAAAAAAGAAAAATCAAAAAATGCTTTAGAACAAAAAAATGTTTTATTTTATCTTTGGTGGCCAAGTCAGCTACTTTGTAAGCAACAAGCATTTGGTATGAGATGTAAAAAGCGACCAAAGAAAAATAAAACCAGAAAACTAAATAAAAAGCGCCGGGCTGATAAAAGTTTGGACTAAACCCCGTCGGTACTGATGGCAAAAGAAAAGTGGAGGGAAAAAGCAAGAAAAAAATTACCAGAGCGATGCCTGAAGAATAAATTACAACAAGCGCTCGCCGCTGCTCAAAATTTCTATTAACCAAAATCAAACCGCAGTGAGCAATAAAGAAAACTGCTGGAATTAGCGTTAAAGTCCAAAAAAAAGCTTGTCGCGACGCTTCGGCGTCAATGGCGTTAGTGCCAGCTAGGTGAGCAATGATGGCGATAATTACCGAAAGTGAGGCGAGGGAAAATAAATAGCGGGCGGTCTTGCGCCAATTCAAAAACAAAACATAAATCCCGAGGCCAAGTGCTATCACAACGGCAATAAGAAAAATAACATTGGTTATAAGTAAGTGTGGATCCATTGCGTATATTTTATCCTAACTGCTTGACAGCGCAAGGGAAAAGTATAATTTTTATACTAGAACAGTCATCAGCCAAAAAAACCGAAAGGAAATATGAAAACATTTGTTATTGTTGAACCAAACAAAGAAGTTTGTGAATTCATGGTCGTGATACTCTCGCGTTTCTTGAAAGACCGGGCAAAAGTCGTGGACTTTCTGTCGTTTAACGAAGCGCTCGAAAAACTCCCATCAATCAACGAGGTGGCAATGGTGTTTGTCGCCCTTGACGCACCAACGGAAAGAGGCGCCTATGTCGCAGGCGAGTTCAAGAAAGCTTTGCTGGAAGCAAAGGTTATCCTTATGAGTACAACTGATGCCCGCGAAAAAGCTGTGCAACTGGGATTGGATGACTTTGTCTCTAAACTTGATTTTGCCGGCATTGGAAAAATTGACCAACTTCTTCAAAAACACGGGATAGAATTGTAATATCCCAAAACACCCCCCGCCTCACCGCGGGGGCTTTTTTATTTTATTTTTATTTTTTATAACAAATTTTTAACGAAATTATTTGCCTTACACTTAATTTTTCCTATAGGATATTATAAGTGTATGGGGTAAAATGTATTATAAGTGAATTGCGTAGCAAAATTAGCAAGATCGATCGATAATTAAATTAATTTTCTCTTTCGGGTAAACCAAACCACTGACGCAAAAAAGAATCTCCCTCAATTTCTTCAACTATCAAATAAAGCAGTTCTTTTCCCAACTTAAAATCTTTTTTCAGCAATGCGACAAAATCTTCACAATCATAAGGATATATCCAAACGCTATCTTGTAATCTCATGAAACCAACAGAGATTAACGATCTTCTCAGCTTATCTCTTTTGGGTCGCCTTTTTTCATCAATATCAAAAATCAAAATGCGCCACTTTTTGTCCCACTTTCTTGGTTTCTTTAATTTAGCTTTTCCCTCACTTAATAATTCTAATGTTAAGCTACCTTTTTCGGTTATTTCTAAAAAACCATCTTTTCTAACCAAATAGCCTTGATTTATCAACTTGTCATACACTCTTTTAATTAATTCCTTTCTCCTTTTGTACGGCATTACTCCAAACATTTTCAAAATCTGTAAAGCGTTCGGTGCCACTAAAGTAACACTCAAAACGCCAGCCGCAGCCACTGTTCCCAAGACGATTTTCTTTAAGGTTTCCCTCTTTAATCTTTTTTTGGCTTGTTTTTCCAAAATTCCCATACACTTATTATACACTATAGGAAATTATAAGTGTATTGATAAATTTAAAATATTACCCCCCCCCGATATTATTCCAAAGAAATGATTTGCAAACCGAGTTTCTCGATCTCTTCTTTTTGGCCGAAATCATCCAGTTTGAATTTCAAAACATAAGTAACTTTCTTTTTCATTTTCCGGCCGGTGTATTTTTTGGTTTTCGGATTCCATTCTTCCAAAACCAAAATATCGCCTTCTTTAATTTCAAAATCATTGAGGCGCAACTCAAATTTTTTCTTGCCACTCGCCACCGCCTCAAAATACTCCGGCCAAATTTTCTTTTTGATTTTCATTTGATATTGTACTAAATCAGATCTAGGATTTCATAATTCTATAGTTATTTTTCTTACCACACCACGGGCAAAACCAGATTTTTTTAGCGACTGGCGCATCGCCAACCGTCCACCACTTTTTACATTTTCGGCAAACAAAATGGTGTAATTTCTCAACACTTCTGAATTTTTTCACTGATCGTAGCATTTTTTATCTTTCTTTGACTACAAAAATATTGACAATCTTTTGAGATAAGAATACCATACATTTAACGTCAGTGTAGGCCTTTGGCCGAAGAACGAGGCGTTTGTGGGACGCCTACAAGAGACAAAATCTCGGAGGCTGACGCCCCCAGCCAGTTGTCAATGTGACACTGGCTTTTTTCTTTCTACTTCCCATGACACTTCTTAAATTTCTTTCCCGAACCACAAGGACAGGGGTCATTTCGGCCAACGGTTTTTTTGTCACCAGTGGATGATTTTGTAACATTTCCTATTTCTTGAGCTTGGCGTTCCACCTCCCGCAAGTTTTTCTGCTCCACCGAAACCGCGCCCATACCGGCAGCGAGATTGGGGATTAATCGAATTACTTGCGCCCGCGCCGCTTCTTCCATTTCTTTAAACAATCGTAAACCCTCACGCTTGTATTCCACCAATGGATCGCGCTGACCATAAGCCCGCAAATTAACTGATGAACGGGTGTAATCCATTAATTCTAAATGCTCCACCCAAAACATATCAATGGTCTGTAAAATCATCCGTTTAAGCGCCAAATAAAAATCATTGCCCAAGGCAGTTCTTTTTTCCGCAATCAATTTCTCCAATTTTTCCGCCTCTTCCACCGGCAAGCCACTCGCCAGATTTTCCAAATATTCATCTACCGCTTCCCCACCGCCAGTCAAAATTTTTCTTCGTCGGTCATAAATAGTTTTTCTTTGATGATTCAAGACATCATCGTATTCCAAAATATGTTTGCGAGCGTCAAAATTAAAACCTTCAATTTTCGTTTGGGCGGTTTCCAATGATTTGCTAATCATATTATTGGCAATCGGTTCGTCCTCGGCCACCTTCAAAAAACCCATCACTTTTTTAATGGTGTCCACGGCAAAAACTCGCAATAAATTATCTTCCAAAGAGACGAAAAATTGCGTTTCGCCCGGATCGCCTTGCCGGCCGGAACGACCACGCAACTGATTATCAATACGCCGAGCTTCGTGCCGTTCTGTTCCCAATACCACCAAACCGCCAACATCTCGAACCATTTTCATTTCTTCGGGCGAGGTCGGATTACCACCTAATTTAATGTCCACTCCTCGGCCAGCCATATTAGTAGCAATGGTCACGGCGGCGCGCCGGCCAGCTTGGGCAATAATTTCACCCTCTCTTTCGTGATTTTTGGCATTCAAAATTTCATGCTTTATTCCTTCTCTTTGCAGGTATTGCGACAACTCTTCATTTTTTTCAATGGAAACTGTGCCAATCAAAACCGGCTGTTCTTTTTTATTTAATTCTTTTACTCGTCGCGCCAGAGCGATAAACTTGCCGTGCTCGGTTTTGAAAATTACATCATTCAAATCATGACGCACCAATGGTTGATTAGTTGGGATTGAAACAACATTCAAACCATAAACTTTCAAAAATTCTTCTTTGGAAGTTACCGCCGTGCCAGTCATACCGGAAAGCTTTTTATAGAGCCGAAAATAATTTTGGAAAGTAATGCTAGCAAAAGTCCGCGACTCTTTTTGCACTTGAACTCCTTCTTTGGCTTCAATGGCTTGGTGTAAGCCCTCGCTCCAACGCCGACCCGGCTGAAGCCGACCGGTAAATTCATCCACGATTACAATTTCACCGTTTTTAACGACATACTCTTTATCATTGCGAAAAAGCGCCTCCGCTCGCACCGCCGTTTCCAAATGATGAACAAATTTCATTCCACCTTCGGTGTAAATATTGCCCACGCCCAAAGATTTCTCTACTTGGTCAATGCCTTCTTGAGTCATAGCAATGGAGCGAAATTTTTCGTCAACGGTAAAATCTTTCTCTTTTACCAATGTTCGAGCAATGCCGGCAAATTTGCGATACAAATCTTCCGATTCGCTAGTAGGCGCGGAAATAATTAAAGGCGTCCGCGCCTCGTCAATTAAAATGGAATCAATTTCGTCAACGATGGCAAAGTGGTAATCGCGCTGACGCAAAACCGTTTCTTCATATTCCAAATTGTCGCGCAAATAATCAAAACCAAATTCATTATTTGTCCCATAAGTAATATCGGCTTGATAGGCCTCTCGTCTAGTCACCGGCCGCAAAAATTCATGGACCACTTTAAAAGAGCCGAGCTCGTCGCGAGTTTGGTCCGCTTCGGTGTGAGTTGGATCATAGAGAAAACTAGATTCATGATTTATCACTCCAACCGAAAGTCCAAGATAATTGTAAATCTGCCCCATCCAAACAGCATCGCGGCGAGAAAGATAATCGTTGACGGTAACAATATGAACACCTTTACCCTCCAGAGCATTTAAATAAACCGGCAGAGTAGCGACCAAAGTTTTACCTTCACCAGTTTTCATTTCGGCAATACCGCCGCGATGTAAAATCACGCCACCAATTAATTGCACATCAAAATGTCTTTGGCCAAGCGTTCGCTTTGCTGATTCACGGACAACGGCAAAAGCTTCCGGTAAAATGTCATCTAAAGTTTCTCCAGCCGCCAGGCGTTTTTTAAATTCATCGGTTTTGGCGCGCAAATCCTCCGCCGAAAGTTTTTCAAACTCCGGCTCCAAAGCGTTGATTTTCGCCACCAAGGGCTGAATCACTTTTACCGCTTTTTCATTTTCATCGCCAAAAATCTTGGAAAAAACTCCCATAATGTGGTTATGGTAGCATAAAAAATCTCCCTTTGGAATTTAAATCCCTTTCTCTGGAATCCCCCTTTGAAAAAGGGGGTGGCTGAAAGCCGGGGGGATTTTAAAATCCTCCGCCCTTCGGGCACCTCCTTTTACAAAGGAGGAATTAAATCTAAAAACAAAAACCCCTCCGATGTTCATCGGAGGGGCGTGATATCGCGGTCTGGCTTAGGCCATGACCAACTGGTCGGGGCGACAAGTTTTTGTTCCTGCCCGCCGACCACTAGTGGCTCGCGCCATTTCCTCGAGTTCGGCGTCGAACTCAGTTTGTTCCGGCTCGATCGCATCGATGCCCGGCGACCAAGCTGGCTCAGGAGCCACGTGCGAACCCTTGAGGGTCCGCCACTGGTGCTTGCCACCACCATTGTCGGACGACTGCGGTTTCTGGCGGGGTTCGCGCTCAACCCACGGTTCCACCGTGGGTTCACCATTGCAGACGCGAACGGCGAAAGCCGTTTCGCATCCGGCGAGCTGGACTCGCACGAGCTCCCGCTCGTGGACGACCCAGATCTCGTCGCTCCATGTGCCATTGGTGGGAGTGATGCCACTGTTTCGACCGTGGCCCCCTGCCAATCTCTTGGACCGGAAACCTGTGATCCGGTCAACATAACCGTTACCCTTACCGCCCTCGCCAATGGTGAGGAAACGGATTAGGCAACAACCGTTACTTTGGCTCTTATCTTTCGACAAGACAAAGAATGGTTGATCATTCTGGCTGGCATTCAGCAGGAAAGCATCCTGCACGACATTGCCATTGATTACCGGCGCGTTTTCCGGAATCCTGTTCAAAGGAATCCAGACCGCCCACGATCCTGGACCGTATTCGCCCAAGGTCAGTGTCGGCCCGCGTTTCTCGTCTTCAGTCAGGACAAAACCCCGACTAACCGATCCACTCGCGAATGTGTAAGTTTTCACTTTTATTTAACCTTTCAATTTACTGCGAACATCGGATAAAATCCCGACTTGCTGTTTAGCATTTTCAACGCAACCGCGCTGAAAACTTGCCAGAATTTCCGATGTTCAATCTGTTAATATCTTAGCAAATCCTTGACAATTTGTCAAGTCCATCGGGTATATAAAAAGAACGGCCCTGCTTCGCAACGAAGCAGGGCCTTACCAAACTGAATCCCCTATTCAACCAAAACCCGGCGAAAGGTCGGGCCAAAACGGTGGTGTGGTCGGCGGAGAAAAACTTCCCCACCGCCATTTCGGTCAACAATTTCCGCCACCATTTGGTGGCCACGACGAGTGACGAATCGAACCTTTTTTCCTTCTGGTTTAATTGGAGCACAGGTCAACGGACGGACCCGCACCGGCACCTGTCTCTCCGGCACCAAGAATGTTTCCACCGACACCAATTGAGGCATTTCAGTCCGGCGACCGAGACCAAGAAGGGACTTCAGGAAGTTCAGAAACTTTTTCATTTTGATCCTTTCAGGAATTTTGCGATTCCTAGTAAATCGCGTTTGTTTTTTTGGAACGAAAACAGAGTGACTAGAACACCCTGTTTTAATTAACTGCCAATAGCCTAGCACACCCCACAAAATCTGTCAACCCTATAATCACTGGTCAAACCAATGCCGTGGGAGAGATTTGAACTCTCAATCCATTGCTGGAACTGCGTCCTGAACGCAGCGCGTATACCAATTCCGCCACCACGGCAACAACAATTAAACTACAAGAATAATGGCTACTTGCCAAGTTGTTTTTCTTTCTCCGCCACTAATTCCAAAGTTTTGATAATGGTATCGGGATTTAAGGAGATACTCTCAATTCCCTGCTCCACCAAAAACTCAGCATAATCAGGAAAATCGGAAGGCGCTTGGCCGCAAATACCGATGTATTTATTTTTTTCTTTACACTTTTTAATAATCTCGGCAATAAGTTTTTTCACCGCCGGATTTCTTTCATTGGCAATCTTGGCAACAATACCCGAGTCCCGATCCAAACCAAGTGTTAGTTGGGTCAAATCATTTGAGCCAATAGACATACCATCACAAATTTCCAAAAACTCGTCCGCCAAAAGAATGTTGGAAGGAATCTCGCACATAATGTAAACCTTGAGATCATTTTGGCCGCGTTCCAAACCATTAATTTTCATCGCTTCCAAAACCTGTTTGCCTTCTTCCGGCGTCCGACAAAATGGAATTAGGGTAGAAACATTCTTCAAACCGATTTCCTCACGCACTTTTTTTAAGGCCCGGCATTCCAAGCCGAACGCTTCTTTAAACTTAAGATCATAGTATCTTGAAGCGCCACGCCAACCGATCATTGGATTTTCTTCAACCGGCTCGTAAAGCGCGCCACCAACCAAAGTTCGGTATTCATTTGTTTTGAAATCAGAAAAACGAATGATCACTTCGTGGGGGTAAAAAGCAGCGGCGATTTTTGCCACGCCCTCGGCCAATTCGCTAACATAGAAATCGGTCTTGTTGGTATAGCCAACGGTTAGCTTATCAATTTCCTGAACGATTTTCTGTTTTTCAGCATTACCAGAATCGGCTTTCAATTTTTCATAATCAATCAGAGCGTTAGGGTGAATTTTAATATGCTCGGTAATGATAAATTCCAATCGCCCCAAACCAACACCTTTCACCGGCAATTGCCATTTTTCAAAGGCCTCATCGGGAGAACCGATATTGACCATAATTTTGGTCTTGGTCTCGGGAATTTTATCTAAGCGATGCTCAATTTTTTCAAACGGTAAATTACCTTCATAAACAGAACCAACTGGACCCGACGAATCTACTGTTACTTCCATACCATCACGCAAAACTTTAGTGGCATTAACAGCGCCAACAATACAAGTGATGCCCAACTCGCGCGAAACAATGGCCGCGTGGCTGGTGCGACCACCTTTGTCAGTGACAATAGCGCTGGCAATTTTCATAATCGGTTCCCAATCAGGATCAGTAATTTCCGTTACCAAAACTTCACCTTTTTGAAACCGACCGATATTTTTCGCATCGCGGATCACTCGCACTTTCCCGGTGGAAATTTTTGCGCCCACTGCTGTGCCGGTCGTCAAAACTTTCCCCTTTTCTTTCAAACGATACTCAATGTAAAGAGTTTTATCACGCATCGCCTGAACCGTTTCCGGCCGAGCTTGGACAATAAATAATTCTCCCGAAACACCATCTTTCGCCCATTCGGTGTCCATCGGCTGATAATGGCCTTTTTTATCGGAAAAATATTTTTCAATTTTTACGACCCAATCAGCCAATTTCAAAATCTCATCATCAGTTAAACACAATACCGCCTGCTCGGCCGGTGAAGTTTTTACAATTTCAGTCCCCCTACGACCATAAATCATTTTCACATCTTTCACTCCAATGTCGCGGGCAATGATGGCGCGTTTGCCTTCAGCCAATGTCGGCTTAAAAACTACAAATTCGTCCGGCGTTACCTTGCCTTGAACAATCATTTCACCCAAACCGTAGGAAGCATCAATAACCACCACCTTATCAAAACCGGTTTCGGTATCAATAGAAAAAGCCACACCTGAAATGCCTTTGTCGGCGCGCGCCATTTTTTGCACACCCACCGACAGCGCCACTCCCGTACTAGAAAATCCCTTGTCTTTTCTGTAAGAAATTGCCCGATCGGTAAAAAGCGAAGCGATACATTCTTTAACAGCGTAAAGCAAATCTTTAACACCAACGATATTCAAATAAGTTTCTTGCTGACCAGCAAAACTAGCGTCGGGTAAATCCTCTGCTGTTGCCGACGAACGCACGGCCACATCCGGCTCTTCGGTACCAAATTGCTTGCCTAATTCTTTATAGGCGGCGGCAATTTCATATTCCAATTCTTTCGGCAAATTACTTTTCAAAATTAATTTACGGGTTTGCTTGCCGGCTTTCTGTAACGCTCGCATATTACCAGTGTCTAAATCTTTTAGAATTTTTTCCATACCCACCCGAATGCCGGCTTTGTCCAAAAAGTTGTTATAGGCCTGGGCGGTGATGGCAAAACCATTCGGCACATTAATACCGAGCTGGGTTAGGTTAGCAAACATTTCACCCAATGCCGCGTTCTTACCGCCGACAATCGGCACATCCTCAATTCCCAAATCCTTAAACCAAATTATGTTTGCTTTATTTTTGTCCATAAAAATATTATATCACAAACATTTTTAATTTAACCAATAAGTTTCAGAAATTCGGATTCGGAAAGCTGGGGGACACCAAGCGCGGCGGCGCGGGAAGCTTTGGTACCAGGTTCGGCGCCGACTAACACGAAACTGGTTTTTTTGGAAACACTTTCGGCTACGGCGCCGCCGCGCTCGCGAATTTTTTGTTTTGCTTCTTCCCTTTCCAATGATTTCAAGGTGCCAGTGAGCACGAAAGTTTTGCCGGCTAATGGTCCACCAGCCGCTTTTATTGGTATGAACTTTTCAATTTTCACCTGCTTCAGTAAATCATTAACCAACTTTTTATTCGCCGAAGAGGCGAACCAATCCACAATCGATTTCGCGACAATTGGCCCTACGCCATTGATTTTTTCTAATTCATCAAAAATGGCGGTAGCGATTTTCTGAAAATCTTCAAAGTGATTCGCTAAATCGATGGCGGTTTCTTCACCCACCTGCGGAATGGAAAGCGCTGTCAAAAATCTTGGTAAAGCAATCTGCTTTCTTTCTTCAACCGCCGCCAACAAATTATCGGCGGATTTTTCGGCAAAGCGTGGTAAAGCCAAAAGATCGCCTCGTTTCAACGAAAAAATATCGGCATAGGAAGAAATTAAGCCCTGCGCCAAAAGCAAATCAACCGTCTTTGGTCCTAACTCTTCAATATCAAAACAATGCTTGGAAGCAAAATGATAAAACCGCCGCTTTTGGATAATAAAAGAATTTTTGTCAACGCAACGCCAAGCAACTTCACCTGTAATTCTTTTAATTTTTCCATCACCACCGCACTCGGGAATTTTTTTAGGCCAAACAAAAGGATGGCTTTTTCTAATTCGCAATTCTTTAACCACTTGAACAATGTCGGGAATAACATCGCCGGCTTTTTGTAAAATTACCGTATCGCCAATTCGCACATCTAATCTTTTAATTTCATCTTCGTTGTGAAGTGTCGCTCGCGAGACCACCGAACCGGCGACCAAAACCGGCCGTAGACGCGCCACCGGCGTAACCACTCCCGTCCTGCCAACTTGAAAAACAATATCTTCCACCATTGTTGTTACCTGCTGGGCGGGAAATTTAAAAGCAATACCCCAGCGCGGTGCTTTGCCAGTGTAACCAAGTGCCTCCTGTAATTTTATTTCGTCGACTTTTATTACCACACCGTCAATTAAATAATCTTCTTTCGGCGCGCTTTTTTGCCACTCTCGCCAAAAACTCACAACTTCATCAATATTTTTGCAAAGTCGTCGATATTTATTAACTTTAAAACCGAGTTCTTCCAAATATTTCAGTTCTTCAATTTGGGTAGCTGGAACATTTTCAGCTTGAGCAAGGTCATAAATAAAAACTTCCAACTGCCGACTGGCAACGATTTTTGAGTCCAACTGGCGAATAGAACCAGCGGCGATATTACGCGGATTGGCGAATTCCGACTCGCCTTTCTTTTTTTGTTCAGCGTTTAATTTTTGAAACTGACTTTTGCCAAGCCACACTTCGCCTTCCACAATCACATCCACGGCTCGCTGAAGCCGAAGCGGCACTGATTCAATGGTCCGAACATTTTGAGTAACATTTTCACCTATCTTACCATCGCCTCGTGTTGCCGCAGTTTTTAAAATTCCTTTTTCATATTCCAAAACAATTTTCAAACCATCAATTTTCAATTCGCAAACATAGAAAAGGTCGGCAAGGTTGAACCTTTTTTCAGATCCAAGGTTCAACCTTGCCGCCAAAAACCTCTTCACTCTGATATCAAAATCCCTAATGTCTTCTTCAGTAAAGGCGTCGTTGAAAGACCACTGGGGTACTTTGTGAGTAACTTTTTCAAATTCCGGCAAAGGTTTACCGGCCACCCTTTGCGATGGCGAATCGGAAGTAATTAATGCCGGATAATTCGTCTCAACTTCCACTAACTCACGCTTCAAAGAATCCAGCGCTTCGGGCGAAATAGAAGATTTATCAAGCACATGATATTCATAACGATACTTTTCAATCGCCTCTTTTAATTTTTTTAACCTTTCAATAATTTCTTTCGGCGCGCTCATAGGTTTAATAAGTAACTCGAACTGCTCGCTCCACTTTCCTAGGACTATCGGCGCAAATATTATAGCCACGCGATTCTACTGTGGTGAAAACAGTCTCGTCAGAGTTTACTGTTTTGCTAACAGTTACTTCGGTGCAACCTTCGGTGGGTAAAGAGCCACCAGTGGTAAAAGACAAATTGAAATTCGTTGTTGCCGAAATTGAGGTTTTTTCTGTAACTAACCAACCATTTACAGTTTTGGTAAACTCTTGATCATCACAAGAAATTGAATCGCTTTCCTTATAATCCACTGATTTTGAAGAAGTGGCAAAAATACCATCAGGAAAACCATCGTGCTTCAGATCCCAATACAAAACACACTCCACCCCCGAATCGGCGGCGTAAAAAGCGGCTAACGATTCTTTGCTGGCAGAAGATAATAACAATGTTTTATACATCTGACTGAAAATCGCCAGTGCCACAGACAATAAAACACTAGCAATCAAAACCGCAAATAATAATGTGAATCCTTTACTTTTCATTTTAAAATTGCCAATTGGTTAAATTCTCACGGGCGACGACTTCATAATTCGCGCCATTTGTTCCCTGCCACGAGACCGTCACCAAGACCGCCACCTCTTCGTCATTTTCTATTTCGTCCATTTGCGCAAAACGGGTGTAAATGGATTCTTCGGTGTCGCCACCGTCAGAATAACTATAAACACCATTTGATGGATCAAATCGCAATGGTAGACAACTACCACCTGTTTCCTGACACTTTTTTATTTTATCAGTGCCAGAAGTGCCCGTCGGTTCCACGGTGCATTTGCCGTTGAAACAAAACTGAATACCACTATCTGGGTGCAACCAACTGCCATTGTGTTTGAGAACATTTTCATCACGGACATTGCGAATATATTCCATCGCTTCCTGCGCCAAAAAGCTAGCGATGATCTGTTGTTTTGACAAAGAAGCAGAATTCAAACTCTTATTCGCCAATGACAAAGGTGCTGTTACTGCCAAAAGCAAAATCGCAATTGCCACCAGAGTTTCTATAAGCGTAAATCCTTTTTTTGTGTTTTTTATCATCTTGGTATTCTTTGTGATAAAGTCGTTTGCAAATTAAATGTGGTCTGGATTTTTGCCGTCTCACCAGCTGTGCCTTGAATAACAATCGTTACCAGTGGTTGTTTTTTTGGATCACTTGATCCACTTACATAAAACGCTAATTTAGTTACCGTAACTCCTAATGAGGTAATGGCTTGAGCTAAATTGCCCCCCTCTTTTCGCATAATTCGGCCATTGTCTAAATAATAAGAAACTTCACTACTATCATTTTTTTTGAAAGTGAAGGAACTACTGACTCCATCCGCAGGATAACTATTGCCTTCCCGAATCGGTCGCGACATACTTTCCAAAGCAAAACTTAAATTATTCACTGCTAATTGAACAGCTTGAGCTTTGTGGTTGGCATCAATAGTTGTTAATAAAGCACCTGCGGCCGTTACCATCACCACAGAAAAAATGGCGAGGGAAACAAGAATCTCCACTAAACTGAACCCGCCGCTGGCGCGGAATTTCCAAGTTCCAAGTTCCAAGTTCCAATTCATATTTTTGACTGAACGGAAATTTGTCCCGTTGATTCAATAGTAATAACTTTTGTGGTAACACCATCCGCTGAAGAAACCTCTATGCCAACTTTACTAGCGCCAGAACAACCAACACAGTTAAATATAGCATCGGGATTGGGCCTAAGGAAAGTAATATTAAGTTCATTAATCGAATTACCATCAGAAGTGAACCAGAGTTTACTGATTTTATTACCGTGACGAATAAGATAACGCTCCAAAAATTCATCGGTGGTATAATTTTTACTGTTATTTATATCAGCAAATAAAACAAAAGAAACTTTATCTGATTCTTTGGGGTCAACTGTAGTACCAAGCTTAAAATGAACACCATAGCCAACCTCAAATGGCTTGGTGGCATCGTCAAATGGCCTGACATTGATACCATAGGATTGCGCTCGCGATACGGTTAATGCTAAATCGTAAGCCAAGTTGGTCAAAAGAAGAGTATTATTGAAACGGCCATTACCCACGAAAACAATGGTGGTAACTATTACAAAAATTCCCAAGGCAACCATTGTCTCAATGAGAGTAAAACCCCGACTATTTGACAACCTGTGAGGTGTAATCTGTGACATTAATAAAATAAATTATTAATTAAACCGAGTGCGCTGATATTGAAAAAATAAACCAGAAAAGTTGCCACAAATAGAAAAGGGGCAAACGGCACTTCGCTCTTCATTGTAAGCTTTTTCTGATTCTTTTGCCAGCTTTGCCAAAAAACAATTAGCAAAGAAACCGCCGCGCCAATCCAAAAGGCCCAAATAAAAGCGTCAAAGCTTTTAACGCCCAAAAGCCAGCCCAATCCCAAACCGAGTTTAGCGTCGCCTAAACCCATCCATTTGCCGCCGGAAAAATACCAGAGTAAGAAAAATGGCGTGGCAAAAAGTGGACCCCAAAGTAACGCCAAAAACAAGTTACCGTCAAAATTGGCCAAAATCGCCATTACTAAAGTCAAAATACCAAAAGCCAAAGCCAAACCGTCGGGAATAATTTTGTGCCGCCAATCGTAAATCATAATAACAATCAAAATACACCAAGCAACCAGCGCCAATGGCGACTTAAACAGAAAAAGAAAAATAATAGCGGTCAGGATTTCCACTAGCGGATATTGCCAAGAAATTTTTGCCTTGCAAGTTCGGCACTTGCCACCAAGAAAAATAAAACTAAAAACTGGCACCAGATCAACGGCAGAAAGTTTTCTATTACAAGCCGAACAAAACGACCGACCGGTTAATGGCGATTTACCTGTGCCATATCGTAAGGCAACCACATTCAAAAAACTACCTACTATTGCCCCAATCGCCAAAATAAATAAACCCCAAAGATAATCCATTGAGATTTATTATATCACGACGACTATTTTACTTCTTGCCTATAGGCGACATAGGAATAGACAACAGAAATCAGAGCAGCGGCAACAACCGGAATAAGAACAAAATAAATGGCGAGTTTTCCAAAGAAAATTCCAATTAAGGAAAAACCGGCAGCCCATTTAAAAAGCTTCGCGGCTAATCGATGAGTTTTATCCCAAACAACATCATTTGATAAAGTCCAGGGCGTCCGAATACCGATAAAATAATTGCGCTTGGCTTTGCTCATCAGAACTCCGGAAAAATAAAACAACGCGGCCAGAGCCGGCGTCATCACCACGGCAAAATTAAATCGCCAGCCAAAGTTCCACAAAATTGTCAGAGCGTAAACATAAACCAAAAAGGCGGTAATGGCAAAAATAAACCAGTCAAAATATTTCCGGAACTGGGCAATATTTTTTTTGAGCGGGTCAATGCGTGGAATTAAAATAAACATCAGCGAAAAAATCGCCATCATAAAAGGTAACATCGCCACCGTCCAAAATCGGCTCATATAACCATTGACTTCGCCGGCCGCATTCCAATGCGATGCCATCTTCTCCGGCAAGACGGGATAAATTAAATAAGCAACCACAAACGCCACGACCGTTACCACCAAAATTATGATTTCACTTTTTCGCATTTAAATATATCTAAACTCTTTAAACACCTGCTCATAAAGACCTATCACGCGCTTGGCTTCGCGGTCAGTTAAAATATAATCAGCGCCTTCGTGGGCAATCATATTGCGAATTCGGTGGGCTTCCCAGGCCTGATCCAGAGAAGTAAAATCACTTTTTTCAATGGTTTTTAATTTATCACCAATCGTTTCCCCTTTTATGTAACCCATTTTTTCCAGCATCTCACCTAGAATGATATCGGCTTCCATTACCGCCAATCGCCAATCGCTCGGATTTTCCGATGACAAATGATCTCGGACTTTTTCCCAACGCGGATGCGAAACTTCTCGACCAACTCGCATTTTGGTCTCCTCAACTTTTATCTTATGACTATGAGCTGAAGAAATTTGAATTATTCTGATTAAAGTATAAACAATACCAGTCAACATAAAAAGATTGAAAATTGTCAACGCGGAACTCGCCAAAGACGAGAATTTGTTCGCTAAGGGATGTTCCACGATGACAAACAAATTATCTTCCGCCACCCAACCATCCTCGACATTTTCAAAATCCACAAACCAATAGCGCTTGCCATCAGCACCAAGAAGCGGACCTTTAAAAATCGTGCCGCTCGTGCCTCTTTTTTGGTAACCGATAATATTTCCACCTGGTTCGTCATAGACCGCCGTGCTCTGCGCCACCGCCACTTTCATACCAATTATCTGATTACCAGCATCAAAATTTTTTAGCCCAACGCCAAATAAATCACTCTCTTTTACCCAACCACTACTGCCGTCTAGAAATTGGACAAACCAGTGGCGTTCGCCATTTCTAAATTCCGGACCTTGAGTAATTTTCCCAATTTTCCCGTCTTTCGTCATAACAGAACCGCCGAGAGCAGTTTTGCCGTATTTAATCGGCACACCGTTTTCATCAGTCAATTTATCAGCGACGACCCAACCATCCGGACCATTATCAAAATCCATGAAAAAATAATCTTTGCCACCGAAATTTTCCGGACCCTTGGTAATGGTGCCGGGCGAACCGTCCAATTGATTGCCAATCACTAAACCGCCCGGCTTATCGTAAACTGGCATTGGACCATCAGCAACGGCGCGTTCACCAACCGGAGTTTCGCCCGGAATAAACTTTATAGCGACCGGCTCGCTCAACGCGTCTTCCGCCACCCAACCATTGGTGCCGTCATCATAACTTACCGACCAATAACGATTACCATTCCTAAGTTCTGGACCACTGACAATTTTGCCGACTTTGCCGTTTTCCTTGTTGAAAACCGTCTTGCCAATTAGCGTTTCATCCTTTTCTAAATAAATCGATCCCAATGGCGCAGTATTGGAAAAAGGATTTAATGAAATATTAAGACGATTGAAAAAATCGCCGACACCACCTATCCCACCAGCGAAAGCACCAGCGAGAGCGCGCCACAAAAAGAAAAGTACTATGAGGATTAAAAAAACCTCCCCAAAACCGGTGGTTGAACTTTTATCTTTTTTTTCTTTTTTATCTTCGGCCATGATTATATCTTCTCAAACTTCTCACCAATTTCAAAGAGGATATCTTCGCGACCCCAAGGAGCTTGAAGTTGGAAGCCGGTGGAACCAGATGGAATAGAAATGGCGGGTATGCCAGTAATATTGGCAGTCACGGTAAAAATATCTGCAAGATACATCTGAAGCGGGTCGTTTATTTTTTCGCCGATTTTGAAAGCGAGCGTCGGTGTAATGGGCGTAGCAATAGCGTGAATACCAGAATCAAAAACTTTTTTTAGGTCGTCGGCAATCATTTTTCGTACCGCAATAGCTTTGTTGTAATAAGCATCGTAGTAACCAGCAGACAAGACATAGGTACCGAGAATAATTCGGCGGCGCGCCTCTTTGCCAAACAATTGGCCGCGGGTTTTAAGATAATCTTCCAGAAGATTGGCGCCGGCAATTTTCGCCCCGAACTTAACGCCATCAAAACGCGCCAGATTAGAAGAAACTTCGGCTGGCATAATAATATAATAAGCGGGAAGAGAATATTTTAAATTTGGTAATTCAATATCGCGAATTTCAACGCCAGCTTTTTCTAGTTTTTTCAATCCGACTTCAAAATTTTCCAAAACTTCTTTATCAACACCTTCACCTAAAAAATCGCGAGGCACGCCAATGACAAATTTTTTCAGTAAAGGTAAGCGCGAATAAGTTTTTTCAGAAATTGTGGTGCTGTCCATTGGATCTTGTCCACGGATGATATTAAAAATTATTTCCGCATCTTCCACCGTTTTTGCCAAAGGTCCAATTTGATCTAAAGACGAACCCATTGCCATCAAACCGGAACGAGAAACGGCACCATAAGTTGGTTTCAAACCGACAACGCCACAAAAGGCGGCAGGTTGACGAACAGAACCACCAGTATCAGAACCGAGTGCTGCCAACGCTAAATTGGCGGCGACGGAGGCGGCGGAACCGCCGGAGGAGCCGCCCGAAACGCGTGTCTCATCGTGGGGATTTTTTGTCACACCATAAGCGGAATTTTCAGTGGAACCACCCATAGCAAATTCATCCATATTCACGCGGCCCAAAAAAACCGCGCCGGCTTCCTTGAGCTTCTTAATCACCGTTGCGTCATAGGGCGCCACATAACCCTCCAAAATTTTGGAAGCAGCGCCGGCGCGGCGACCTTTTATCAAAATGTTGTCTTTGATGGCAAGCGGAATGCCGGTTAGCACACCCACCTCGCCTTTTTTTATCTTCTCATCCGCCGCGCCGGCTTGCTCTAAAGCATCGGCAAAAACTTCCAAATAGGCGTTCAGTCCTGAATTTTTTTTATCAATTTCCGCCAAATACGCCTCCGTCAAATCCCGCGCCGAAAATTCTTTTTTCAAAAGAGCGTCATGGGCTTTTTTAATCGTCAATTTTTCTAAATCAATTTTCATAAAATCTTTTTGACTTTGATGTAACCGTTTTCTTTCTCCGGCACATTAGCTAAAAGTGCGTCGGTAAATTCACTGGTTTGATGCGGTTCTTTATCTTCACGAAAAACATTGCGAACAACACCCGCTTCCTTCGGCGGTTCTTTGGGCGAAAGTTGTTGAATCTGCCCCACATACTCCAGAATTTCCCCCACTTCTTTTCGTAGAATTTCCTTCTCCTCCGCCGGAATTTCCAATCGCGCCAACTTCGCCAGCTTTTCTATTTCCTCAAGCTTTAACATAGTTAAATACTATCAAAAAAACCATAATTTGTCTTACACCCCCAAAAATTCATTCTTCATTACCTCTTTGTGGGCAACACGGCGATAACGGCGCATGCCCATCAAAATTCCAAGACCAGCAAATTCGGTCAGAAGGTGCGAGCCACCATAACTCAAGAATGGTAAAGTTACACCAGTTACTGGCAACAAACCAATATTCATACCAATATGCACAGCAAAATGACTAGTCAAAAAAATCACCAAACCGAGACCAAACAAGATTTCAAAATTGGTTGCACCATAAAAAGCGGTGGCTAAAATTCGCCAGATGACAACCCCAAACAATCCAAACAAAATCACCACCCCGACAAAACCCCATTCTTCGGCAAAAGCGGCAAAAATAAAATCGGTTTCGTATTCGGGAAGAAATTTCAAACGCGATTGTGTGCCATAACCAACCCCCTTGCCCAAAAGTTCACCGGAGCCAACAGCGATAGTTGATTGGTAAGCGTTGTAACCAGCACCTTGGATATCAGTTAGTGGGTTAAGAAAAGTTAATACCCGTTGTTTTTGATAATCAGCTAAAACAAAACTCCACATTACTAAAAAAACAGAAAGGGTTGTCAAAAAAACTAAGAGCAGATGTTTTTTGGAAATGCCAGAGACCAATACCATACCAAGCCAAATCATAAAAATTATAATCGCCGAGCCAAAATCCGGCTGAAACAAAACCAAAAGAAAAATTAGCAGAGCATAAAGTCCAGAAACAATAATATGTTTGAGGTCAGCGATTTCAATGTGCCGACGGGAAAAATATTTAGCTAAAACTAAAATTAAAATCAATTTGGCTGGATCGGAAGGCTGAAATGAAAAAGTTCCAATGGAAAACCAACTCTTGGTACCGTGAACAACATTGGCAATAAAAAACAAAAGCAACAGAGTGCCGATAGCCGCTAAAAATAAAGCGACCAAAACACCACTAGAACGGAGAAATCGAAAATCAATAAAACTGAAGATAAAAAAGATGGCTAGCGCAAAGGCAATCCAAACTAACTGCCGGTCATAATACTGACTCTCACCAGTAAAAGAATTCATTACCGATAGACCGGCAAAAAGCAAAGGTAAAACCGCTGCCAGTAGTAACCAATCAATATTTTTGAATGCCAAAAAAATCCGCTTCACTTTAGCCTTGGAATTATTTCCACCCGCGTCGGTTCCTTATCAAACGGCTGACGCCAAGTGAAAAAGAACGGCACGGCTGATTCGCTAAGAACCGCATCAATAACAGTCTTAGAAGCATTAATGGCGTTGCCATCAGCGTCAAAAATCACTGCCACCAACTCCACATCGTGAACATCATTATCACTATTGTTCCTTAAAATCGCATCCAATCGGGGCACGGTCGAAGTTTTGGATAAAATTTGTCCGGTAACTGAAAGTGGTGTTAATGTTTTTTCTACAACCCAATTAAGTGGGGCGACAAATTCAAAAGTGGCTTTAACAGGCAGGCGTTCTCCAGTTGATAAACTACCCTCAAAAATATAAAAAATCTGGTGGGGAGGAATATTGGTCTCACCCTCTCTCCAAGCAATTACAGCGTTGGCTTTATCATACAACCGAAAAATATATTTCGCTCGCGCTACCGCCGAATCGGTATTGGGATTTTCCACACGCGCGACTGTGTTATAAACACCAGGAGAAATTTGGAAAAATCTTTGCCACCAAACAATTGGTTCAATGGCAACCGAAGCACACACCGCCCGACAAGAACCACCGCAATCAATTCCAGTCTCACCTTGATTTTGTTTACCATCTGAACAAGTTGGCACACGATAAACCAAAAGAAAAATCGGCAAACCGACAAAAAGCAACACAAACAAAGTTGCGCCGGCGAAGTAAAAAAATTTTCTTTTAGCCGACCAAATACTCATAATAATAGTATAAATTAAAAACTTTGTTTTGGCGACTAGCTACTTTCTCCCAAAATTAATCGAGATATCATCGCCTCAACGGGGCTTAACGGCTCTGTTCGGAATGGGAAGAGGTGTTGCCCCCGCGATGAGTCACCAAAACAAAATTTTCAAAGGTAAAAAAATATGGTGATTTCCAAGTTTCCTAATAGGATCGGCGAATTAGTATCCCTCGGCTCAACGCATTACTGCGCTTACACCTAGGACCTATCAACGTGATAATCTCTCACGGGCCTCAAACGATCCATAATCTTGGGGACGGCTTCACTCTTATATGCTTTCAGAATTTATCCGTTCCGAACATAGCTACCCGGCGTTGCCTTTGGCAAGACAGCCGGTACACCAGCGGTTCGTTCACTCCGGTCCTCTCGTACTAGGAGCAACTCCCCTCAAGAATCAACGCCTGCAGCAGATAGGAGACCAACCTGTCTCACGACGGTCTGAACCCAGCTCACGTAACATTTTAATTGGCGAACAGCCAAACCCTTGGGACCTTCTCCAGCCCCAGGATATGTTGAGCCGACATCGTATCTTTTCACAACTATTACTAATTGTATGGACTATATCTTCATCCTCACACTTTTTTCAAAGTGAAAGGCGTTGGCGTGTTAGTCCGGATAAAAATCCGGGCTCTTCCCGACGGGCATCGGGAAAGTCTCTACGGGGTCCTTCCGCCTAAGGCGGAGAACTTCCCACGGCATTGCCCTTAAAATATTTTATGCAAAAATATTTTGTAGGGTTTCACCGTTATAAGCCAATATTTTTCTTATAACATAACGGGTTCAACTCCAATATTATGTCAAAGTAGCTAATACCATTACTGGTATGGCGCCCCGATTTGAGGTGCCGAACTCCGCCGTCGATATGAACTCTTAGGCGGAACTAGCCTGTTATCCCTAGAGTAGCTTTTATCCGTTAATCTCTGGCCGCATCTAACGCGGACCATCGGTTCACTTGGCCCCGCTTTCGCGTCTGCTTGACATGCACGTCTTACAGTTAAGCCAGCTTGTGCCCATACACTATCGGCACGGTTTCCATTCGCGCCTAGCTGACCTTAATGGACTCCTCCGTTACTTTTTAGGAGGATAGCGCCCCACCAAAACTGCCCACCAGATACTGTTCCCCGTAGTTTTTGCCTCCGGGGTTAGCCGGTACATCAATTAAGAACGGTGTTTCATCGTCGGATCCATGCCACCCGAAAGTGGCACTTCAAATCCTACCGTCTACGCTACGCATAATAAACGTACAAGCAATATCAAGCTGCAGTAAAGCTTCTAGGGTCTTTTCGTCTAGCTGCAGGTAACCGGCATCTTCACCGGTATTGTATTTTCACCGAGCTGTTCTCCGAGACAGTTGCCCAGACGTTACACTATTCGACGCGCGGGAACTTACCCCGCAAGGAATTGCGCTACCTTAGGACAATTATAGTTATTGCCGACATTCACCAGGGCTTATAACAGTCACCATACATTCTTGCGAACGCACAACGCCGTTATTTGACCTTCTGGCATTGGTCAAGTGTCACCCCCTATACATCCTCTTCTCGAGTTCGCAGGGAGCTGTGTTTTTGATAAACAGTCGCCAGGCATTCTTTAGCTGCGGCCTCCGCCTGAGGCGGAGGCAGGCCTTATCGCTAACTTACGGCCGATCTTTTGCCGAGTTCCTTGGAGAACTTTCACTCGTTCGCCTTACTCTTCTCGAGCAGACCACCTGTGTCGGTTTGCGGTACGGTTTTCATAAAAATAATTTTAGGGAATTTTCTTGGAAGCCCGCTTTGCCAAATTTTCTTTGGTTACCCGCAGAATTTTCGATCCGCTGGGAAGTCCCACTAAAGGGCGTGCCCGGATTTTCCTAGGCATCTTCCTCGCGGCCTGAACGCCAATCCAATAAGGCGCTCGGCATACTAAGCTCCGTCCTCCCGTAAATTTTTATAAAAGTCATGGAATATTAACCATGTGTCCATCGCCTGCGGCTTTCGCCATTGGCTTAGGCCCGACTAACCCTTGGCTGACAATCATCGCCAAGGAAACCTTGGTCTTTCGGCGTCCGGAGTTCTCATCCGGATTTGTGGTTACTTGTGCCAACATTCTTACTTCGCAACGCTCCACTCCGCCTCACGGCTAGAGCTTCAATGCAGATGCGAATACTCTCCTACCGCTCTTCACCCGCGAACGGGTTCAGAGCCCTCAGTTTCGGTACTATGCTTAGCCCCGATTATCTTCGGCGCAGAATCTCTCGATGAGTGAGCTGTTACGCTATCTTTCAAGGATGGCTGCTTCTAAGCCTACCTCCTCATTGTTAAAGAAATTCCACCACCTTGTGATGCACTTAGCATAGATTTAGGGACCTTAAATTGAGGTCAGGGCTGTTTCCCTTTTGAGCAGTGAAGCTTAGCCCCCACGCTCTAACTGCCGCGCTTTAACTTCCGGTATTCGGAGTTTGATTGGTCTAGCGAGCTTTCGCCCTGTCTAGACCATCCAGTGCTCTACCCCCGGAAGGAACACACGACGCTAACCCAAAAGTTATTTCGGAGAGAACCAGCTATTACCGAGCTCGATTAGCTTTTCACTTCTTACCACAAGTCATCGCAGAGTATTGCACAGCTCTAGCGTTCGGACCTTCTCCCCGCTTTCGCGGGGGTTCATCCTGCTCATGGCAAGCTCGCTTCGGTTTCGGGTCTGATATATACCACTGACGCGCTATTAACACTCGGTTTCCCTATGGCTTCACCCTCGCGGGCTTAGCCTAACGCGGCATACATCAACTCGTTGGCTCATTCTTCAATAGGCACGCTGCAATCCCGCCGAAGCGGGACCGCAACTCTTTGTAAGCATATGGTTTCAGGTCTATTTCATCGCCCTTACCGGGCTGCTTTTCACCTTTCCCTCACGGTACTAGTTCACTATCGGTCTTCAAAAGTATTTAGCCTTGCCGGTTAGTACCGGCAGATTCACTCAAGCTATTCGTGTCCTGAGTTACTCAAGAACGAAAACAAAAAAGACATTCGATTTTCGCCTACGGGCCTATCACCCACTTGGGAGCTGTTTTCCAACAGCTTCGGCTAATCAAATATTTTGTAACTTTTCTTTTTTCTTGCGAAAAAACGTCTTCGTCTTACAACTTCAACTCGTTCTTGCGAACAAATCGATCTGGGCTATTTCCGCTTTCGCTCGCCGCTACTGACGGAATAAAAATTTTTATTTTTTCCTCCAGGTACTGAAATGTTTTACTTCCCTGGGTCTACTCCCTACCATAAGCAGGGTATCCCGTAAAAACGGGATGGGTTTCCCCATTCGGACATCTCCGGATCAAAGGTTGCTAGGCACCTCCCCGAAGCGTTTCGCCGCCAAGCTGCGTCCTTCATCGCCTTTTGAAGCCAAGGCATCCACCATACGCCCTTGTTTCCCATTAGGAAACTTGGAAATCATCTACCCGCCCACTGGCGGGCTTTCTTATACTTACTTTTTACCTGCCCCATCTGCGACAACCGAAAAGACCCTTTAGGTCTTAATCGCCACGATGGAATTTAATTGACAAAAAGCAGTCGGCCGGTAAAACCTTGAAACAAAAATCCCGCTTTTCAAAGCGGGATTTTTAGATAACAGCCAAGAGAGGCGTTAGCAATTTTTTCCGCTTTGAAATGATTTTGTTTAAGGTAAACATATATAGTATTGTGCTGATAGTATAGCCAAGGGTTTTTTACTGTCAATACCCCACCACTTCTTATCCGATAATTTTTGTGGTATAGTGCGCAGGTGAAAGCTAAAACGGAAAAACAAAAGGCGGCAGAAGTGCCGGCGGACAGACCGCCGGTGGTTGTTGTGATGGGTCATATTGATCACGGAAAATCAACACTTTTGGACTATGTCAGAAAAACCAGTGTCGCCGAAAAAGAAACCGGCGGTATTACCCAACACATCGGCGCTTACGAAGCCACTCACAAAGACGACGAGGGCAAAGAGCACCGGATTACTTTTTTGGACACACCAGGCCACGCCGCTTTTGCCGGCATCCGCAGTCGTGGAGCCAGTGTTGCCGATGTGGCAATTCTGGTGATCTCGGCCGAAGACGGCGTCAAACCGCAAACTTTAGAAGCACTAGATTGTATTAAAAAAAGCGCCATTCCGTTTGTTGTCGCCATCAATAAAATTGATAAGCCAAATGCCGACGTGGAAAAGACGAAAAATAATTTGGCAGAAAATGAAATTTTTATTGAGGGTTACGGTGGTGATGTGCCTTGGGTAGCAATTTCCTCCAAAACTGGCGAGGGTGTCAATGAGCTTCTAGATTTGATTTTGCTGTCAGCAAACATCAGAGGACTCAAAAGTGAATCCGCTAAAGCCGTCTTGGGAATAATTATTGAAGTCAATCATGATGCCAAACGCGGCTCGGCGGCAACGGTGATTATTAAAGAAGGAACACTAAAGAAAAGTGATTTCGTTGTTGCCGAAGACGCTTATTCACCATTACGGACAATGGAAAATTTTCGTGGTGAATCGCTAGATGAAGTGCAACCCGGTCAACCAGTCCGCATTGTCGGTTGGCACGGCGAACCCCAAATCGGCGCGGAGTTGCGAGTGGTAAAGACTAAAAGAGAGGCAGAAAAAATGGCGGAGGGTTTTCTGACAAAAACAAAAACTGTTGAGCCAACAGAAAAAAATTCCGAGGGAGTCGCCGTAGCACCGATTTTGATTAAAGCAGATGTCGCTGGTTCGCTAGAAGCAATCATCCATGAATTAGAAAAAATTAAAGAGGAAAAATTAGAAATTAAAATTCTCAACAGTGGCGTCGGGGAAATCACTGAAGGTGATGTTAAAACTGCAGCCACCGCCCAACGAGCAATTATTATCGGCTTCAATGTCAAAATTGATACCAATGCCAAAGCGGCCGCCGAGCGGCTGGGTGTTCAAATAGAATCCTTTGATATCATTTATAAACTCAGCGAATGGCTGGAAACTTTTATTGCCGCTCGGCGGCCTAAAGTGACAACCGAAGAAATGACCGGCCGCGCCAAAGTCCTGAAAATTTTCAGTAAAAATAAAGACAAACAGATTATTGGTGGTAAAGTGGAAGAAGGAACGCTGGCGCCAGGAGCAATTGTAAAAATCTTGCGGCGTGAAGCGGAAATTGGCCGAGGAAAAATTCGCGGATTGCAGCAACAAAAAAATGCTATTCAGGAAGCCAAAAAAGATACCGAGTTCGGCGCCTTAGTAGAGGCGAAAATTGAAATTGCCACCGGCGATCGGTTGGAAGCATTTAGTTTAGTTACGAAATAATGGCGAACAACAAAAATGAAAAAACTTTGTCGATCTGCAAACAAATGGCGGCGGAATTTTTAGAACGCGAAAGCAACCGCAACTCCATCATTACTGTCACCAATGCCACCATTTCAAATGACCGAAAATATGTTATTATTTTTTTTACGGTCATACCGACCGACCAAGAAAAAGCAGCATTGGCTTTCGCCAAGCGAAAACTTAGTGATTTCCGCAAGTTTGTTGGAGAACACGCTCGACTCGGCAGACTGCCGTTCTTTGAATTCGCGATTGACGATGGAGAAAAACATCGCCAAAAAATAGACGAACTTTCACAAACAATTGAAAAATAATTGGCCTGGTAGCCAAGTGGTAAGGCATTCCTCTGCAAAAGGAATATACGGCGGTTCAATTCCGCCCCAGGCCTTAAGGCGGTATTGCCCGGGTGGCGTAATTGGTAGCCGCGTTCGACTTAAGATCGAATTCCGTAAGGAGTGAGAGTTCGAGTCTCTCCCCGGGCACCAGTAGTAACTTGTTCGGAATTAGAAATATGGAGCGATTTTGCAGAAGCCAAAATCGCGCTTTGATTTTCGCCAAAACCCTTTCCGCCTACGGCGGAAGCCGTGAAATCCCATAATTCCCCCCAGCGTATGGAAACCGTTTTGTCCTTGATTTCAGGGTTAGAGCCGATTTTTTGAAAAAACTTCTTCCATTCTAAATGATTGGAAGTTTTTTCTAAATCGGTCGCTTGTTTCAAGGACAAAACGAAACTCCGCAAGGGTTCGACCCAATTCTTTCTCTGTTGCCCAAAATTTGTTTCTGATTCGAGCAAACCCGCTTTTTCACGCATAAGCAGGTCTTTGCGAGTGAGATACATTTCGCGTTCAATGTCGCCGTCAAGAAAAACTGAAACGAGCTTATTCAGTTTTTCTTCGTTTGCTCGAATCTTCTCTTTCAAATTTTGGGCAATACTTCCTTTTTTAGAAATTGACTCTTTTTCCCAAGCGGTAATCTGCTTGTCCATTTCTTCAATTTCAGAAAAAGGAAGCGACACTGATTGAAGCAGTGTTTGCAATTGTGTGGCGAGTACCTTTTCTTGCGTATACGGCTGTGCGCACTTTCCATTTTTTTTGGTGCAACGATAGTAAGTGTAGCGTGTGC
>JBAZSH010000001.1:0-114337 GCA_041662545.1 Minisyncoccota bacterium | reverse complement strand
TGTATTCGCATATCCGTACTTTCCCTTTGGGAAAGCTCTGTGCTTCGCACAGAGGCGCTTTAGCGCACGGATGTGCGATTAGTCATTTGTTTGGAAAAAAGTTCGCGCAAATGTTAGAATTAGCTCAAAAATTTTGTGATATTATATTCCATATGAAAATAACACTTTGTGGAAGTATTGGTTTTTATAAAGAAATGGAATGTGCGAGAGATCGACTTTTGAAGCTTGGGTATAAAGTAAAAATACCAGAATTAACTCTTGAAGTTCCTAAAGAATTTGGGGGTGGTAAAAAAGTTTATTTTGGTAAATATATTGAAGAAAACGGAGGTATTGATGCTTTTTCTGTTGGACACAAAATATGGAATCTTAAAGAAAGTGCTATCAGAGATCATTATGAAAAAATTAACTGGGCTGATGCTATCTTGGTCATTAATCATGAAAAAAGGGGAATTGCTGGATACATTGGTGGCAACACCCTTATTGAAATAGGAGTTGCTTTTTATTTAAAGAAACCAATCTATATTTTAAATCCTGTCTCTTCTGAACTTTCATATAAACAGGAAATATTGGGGATGAAGCCAGTGGTATTAAATGGAAATTTAGATCTAATCAAATGAAAATTATTCTAGGTTCATCATCTGCCGGAAGAAAGTTGATAATGAATGAGCTTGCTCAAAAATTTATTTTTGACTTTGAAGTTATGTCACCTGATATCAATGAAAAAGCTATCAGATCTGATAGTCCCAGTGATTTAGTAATGGCAATAGCAAACGCCAAGGCAGATGTTTTAGTTTCAAAAATAAAAGAACCAGCTATCTTGATTTGTTCTGATCAAGTTGTTTTATATGGAGGAAAGATAAGAGAAAAGCCGGTGGACGAAATGGAAGCGAGAGAATTTTTGCAAAGTTACAAAACTGTACACCCCGAAACTCTCGGTGCTGTTGTTATTGTGAACACGAAGACCGGTAAAAGGGCAAGTGGATTACAAAAATCTAAAGTATATTTTAAACCATTACCAAAAAAAATTATTGATGAGCATATAGAAACTGGTATGTCACTTCGTGGTGCCGGTGGTTTTGTTATAAACGATCCAATTTTAAAAGACTACATTGACCACATAGAAGGCGGCTTTGATAGTGCGTCAGGATTATCAAAAGAACTTGTTAAGAGATTAATTGTAGAGGTTGGGGGTAGTTTGTCATTAAAATCTCTGAAATAACTTTTGTTTTCGGGAAAAAAGGCGGGCGAGCTTTTGGCTCGTCCGTTGGGTAGCGTAAATGATTCATATTCACACTGGAAAGCAGGTTTGAAACTCCGGTTCCACGGGTCGGTCCATGGCTCTGGCCATCTTCCGAGCGACAAATCGGAGAGCTGGAACCTTACTCACTAATCCCCTGAGAACAGAAAGCACTTCCAAAAAATCATCGGCAGTGCCGCGAACTTCATAAACAGCTAACATTACTGCGGGATTGTAAGAATGTCCTTCGCGGATGAGTTTGAGTGCCCTTTCGGCAACTTGTTCAGTAGTTTGAGTATTCATAATTCATAAGGAGAACTGTTTGTCTTCATTGTAGCAAGGCATTAAAGCGTGTCTAGTGAATATAAAAACTCGCCCCGATGAAACATCGGGGCGAAGAGAAAAACTAAGGGCTAAAATCCAAGAGAGAACTAAAGCCCAAAACTAAACAAAAACTGCGGCGGGGCGGGGAGCAAGATTGCCATACCGAAAGCCCGGCCCAATGGCAAGGGCAAGGAGCAGGCCGTCCCCGGGACTCCAAATGAGCTCGGGGACGCGGCGACCGCAACAGCTTCGGATTAACCAAGACCAAGTCTTGAAATCCAGGTGGTTTCTGGTTCTGGAATAAAACTCTGCCTGAATGGCCAAATAATCTTCAACGGCCAAGCCATCGAAGGTGTGTTTTTGGCCGTCAACAGTGAGTTGCCCATTGAATGGTTTGCCATTGGCAATCCTTTCAGTGAGCTCGGTTGCAGATAGACCAGTTACCTGGAACAAGTTTTTGCCCAAGAGTTGTGTGGTCAAAGGATAGTCAGAGATTTCCTGACAATCGTGGAAAAGAACAACTCTGTCCTGATGCACTTGGAAACTCTTGATTCCTGACCAAGAACCACCCTCTTTGAAGTTGTTAGATTCCCAGGTTGTTTCGTAACCTTGGGTCATCTGCTGGTGGAATTCCGGCAGATTGAGATTACCGGGGATGACGGCAACGGCGTCGTAGCGAAGATTCCGAGTTGTTTTCTCAATCTTGGCTCGGTTTCTTTGCCAGATCTCACGAAGATTAGATGCGAAGTTCCGAGCGACTTTGACTCCTCTGTTCTTGTACAGAGCCGTGTATCTTTCCATGGCTTGTTCCAGGTCCAGAGTTGCGACTTCGATTTCAACGAACACCGATATCGGTTTTGCTTTCATTTTCAACCTTTCTGTTGTTGGTTTCTGTGGGGTAAATTACAGGAATTGGGGTGGGTTGTCAATAGCTTTTCAACTTGGCGACTTTTTCGTGCTGGCGAATTTTTTCGTGAGCTTTAGCTTCAATTTGGCGAATGCGCTCGCGAGTTACACCGAACTTAACGCCAACCTCTTCCAAAGTGTGGGTAATGCCATCAAGCAAACCGTGACGCATTTCCAAAATTTGTCTCTCTTTATCGGAAAGCTCACTCAAAATTTCCCGCACTTGGTCGGTTAGAATTCGCCGTGAAGCTTCTTGGTCAGGCGGCAAAATCTTATCATCAGCAACAAAATCGCTAAGCGTGGACTTGCCATCATCCTCGTCGCCTACCGGATTTTCCAGAGAAACGGTGTCTTGGTCTACTTTTTCAATTTGATAAACTTTCTCCACTTCTAAACCCATTTCTACTGCGATTTCTTCTGACAATGGCTCACGGCCCAAATCCTGTGACAAACGCCGCACCGCCTGCTTGTATTTTGCAATGGTCTCCACCATATGAACCGGCACACGGATGGTGCGCGATTGATCAGCTAAAGCTCGAGTAATGGCCTGTCGAATCCACCAGGTAGCATAAGTGGAAAATTTAAAACCTTTCGTCCAATCAAACTTGTCCACCGCCCGAAACAATCCCAAATTGCCTTCTTGGATTAAATCTAACAAAGTTAAATCGGGCGAGCGACCAACATATTTTTTGGCGATAGAAACCACTAGACGCAAGTTGGCGCGCGCCAGCAAACCTTTGGCTTCGTTCTCGCCTTTTTGAATTCGTTGAGCCAGTTCCCTCTCGGTTTTTGCATCAATCAGTGGGTAATGACCGATCTCTCGCAAATAAATTTGAATGGAATCATATTGACCCTCACTGACATCCAGCAACCCCCTTTTACCTGCTTCGTCTTGCTTTTCCAAATTACTACCGCCCTCCAAAATAGTAGCGCCAGATTCGTGCAAACGCCGATAAAGTTCATCCAAAAATATCACATCATTTTCAATGTTTGGATACTCCTTCAGAATTTCGTCATAGGTAATAAAACCGCGCTCCTTGCCTTTGGCCAAAAGTTTTTGGGCGGATATTTCCCATTTAGCTTTCTTCGCTTTTGACTTCGCGTGTTTGTTTTTGATAACTTTCTTGGCTTTTTTGCTTTTCGTATGTTTTTTAATCATTAAACATTAATTATTGGTAATTTCTTTAGATAATTTCTGACACTCTTCCATCAATTTTCTGGCTCTAGCAACTTCGCCGGTTTTTTCCGCCTCCGCCAATTCTCTAGTTTTTTGTAAAAATTTTTCTCGTAATTTTTCATTTTTCAAATTAGCAAGTAATTCGGTAATCTCTTTTTCCGAAACTCCATCGCCTAAAATCGTCTCAACTTCAAAAACAATTTCCTCTTTAAACGGCTGCCAAAATTTTAAAACTGTTTTAAACTCTGTTGCGCCGAAAATGTTTTTCAATTCACTCTCCAATCCTTTGTCTTTTTCGGCAAACAATAAACCAAATAAACGCCGTTCCAAAAGCTCGAGCTTAGTCAATTTGTCTCGTGCCGTAGTCTTCGTGACTTTACTCGTCGCCGCAGAAATAATTGGCACCGCTTTGCGCAACTCCTCCCACAAGGCTTCTTCTTTGATGTTTGCCTTATCGGCAATTTCGGAAATATAGTGTGATTGCTCAATACGGCTCTTGAGTGAGGCGATATAAGGCAGAACTTCTTTTTCCACCGCCTTGGCAAGTTGTCGTTTATCGTAACCTTTATTTAGAATTCGGGCAAGTAAAAAATCAATCAGAAAAACTGCGTTCTTCAGAGTATCTTTCCAACCGGCAGGACTTTTTAAAATCATATCAGCTGGGTCCAAACCTTTGGGCAAAATAGCTACTTTCACTTCCAAACCGCGAGTCAGTGCCAAACCCGCGCCGCGCAACGCGGCTTTAAAACCAGCTTCGTCAGGATCAAAAACCAGTAACAGACGATTGGAAAATCTTTTAAGTAAATTTATGTGTTCATCAGTCAAAGCAGTACCAGATGAAGCGACAGTATTAGTAACGCCAGCTTGATGAGACATTAGCAAATCCATCTGGCCCTCTACCAAAACCACGAAATCGCGCCGACGAATCATCGCCTTGGCTTTGTCTAAACCATAAAGAATTCTTGATTTAACAAAGAGCTCGGTTTCTGGGCTATTTAAATATTTGGCATCATCCGGCTTACCTTTCAAAATCCGACCGGAAAAACCAACAATCCTGCCGGCGCTATCGGCAATGGGAAAAATTATCCGACCGCGAAACCGATCGTAATAATTGCCACCCGCCTCGCCTTTTTTAATCAAACCGGCTTTTTCTAAATCGCTTTCGGCAAACTTTTTATTTTTCAAATCAGCTAAAAGTGAACGCCATTCGTCTGGCGCGTAACCGATTCGAAAAGCGATGCGAGTTTTTTCTGCCACGCCTCGCTTCTGAAGATAACTCTTAGCATCATCATTTAATTTCAAGTTATCTTCAAAATAGCGCGTGGCTTCTTCCAAAATCTGAAAAATTTTTTCGCGACCGGTGCGTTCGTCTCGGTTTTCGTATTCCAATTTAACACCGGCGCGCTCGGCTAAAAGCTTCAGCGTGCCCTTGAAATCCAAACCTTCAAATTGCTCGACAAAAGAAAAAATATCGCCCTTGGCGCCACAACCGAAACAATAGAAAGAGCCGCGGTCGGGCGAGACGAAAAACGAGGCGGTCTTTTCATTGTGAAAGGGGCACCGAGCTTTTAAGTTTTTACCGGCTTTCTCTAATTTAAGATAGGAACCGATCACCTCCGCGATTCCCAGCCGATCCTTAATTTTTTCCACCGAATCGCTCATTTTTAAGTTTGATGGAACTACACCTCCGTCTCTACTTCGGGATCAATTTTTTCGGAGACATAAAGAGACTCAATCATTTTGGCTTTGGGACTGCCTTTGAAACCAGTACCAGCCGGAATTAATCGGCCAATAATGACATTTTCTTTAAGACCGACGAGCATATCTTTGTTGCCGCGAATGGCAGTGTTGATGAGCACCCGAGTGGTATGTTGGAAGGAGGCGGCCGAAAGGAAACTTTTGCGCGATAACGATACTTCAGTAATACCCATAATCACGGGCTCGGCTTTAGCTTCATCACCCTTCTCTTCTTTGACCACCTCATTAGCTTCTTCCAAATCACCAGCACTGACAAGATCACCAATTGAATAATCGGTATCGCCCTCTTCTTTAATCCGCCGGCGCGAGAACATCTGCCGAACGATTACTTCAATATGTTTACGAGAAACCGTTTCGCCCTGCAATTCGTAAAGTTTGCTAACTTCACTGATAACATAATCCTGAGTTTTTTCTTTACCGGCATATTTGAACAATTCTTCCAAATCAGCCGAACCGTCAGTTAAAATCTGACCTTTCTCCACATTCTCGCCAACTTTCACTAAAGCCATTCTCTTGAAATGAATAGTGTATTCAATTGGATCGCGTTTCTTACCACCAGCTTTCTCGCCCACTTCCGGCAGAACAACAATAATTTTTTCTTTGTCCACGGTTCTAATTTCCGAAACCATACCGGCAGATTTAGAAACCACGGCCGGATTTTTCGGACTGCGTTTTTCAAAAACCTCTTCCACCCGAGGCAAACCTTGAGTAATATCGCCGCCCACCGAAGCCGTACCACCAGAGTGAAAAGTTCTCATGGTTAATTGAGTGCCCGGTTCACCGATAGCTTGAGCTGCCACCGTGCCAACCGCTTCACCTAATTCCACCAATTTGTTGCGACCCAAATCCATTCCATAACAAGCAGCGCAAATACCGCGAGTCGCCTTACAAGTCAAAGGCGAACGAACTAACACTTCCGAAACACCAGCCGCATCTACCAATTTCGCGTCGGACTTAGAAAGTAAATGTCCCTTTTTGAACAAAACTTTACCAGTTGAATCTTTAACATCTTCGGCCAAAATTCGGCCGCGAATATTTTTGGCAATGGGAATTTCCATACCAGTGGCGCTGGCGCGACTAATCAAAGCGCCATCTTTGGTATCACAATCTTCACCAGAGATAATCGCGTCTTGAGCAACATCAAACAAGCGCCGAGTAAGATAACCAGCTTTGGCTGTATTCAAGGCGGTATCAGTTAAACCTTTGCGAGAACCGTGAGTGGTGGTGAAATATTCAATTGGCGTTAAACCTTCTTTGGCCGAAGAAATAACCGGAAATTCAATGGTCTCACCGGCAGTGTTTTGAATCAAACCTTTCATACCAACCATTTGAGTAATTTGCGACATAGAACCGCGCGCGCCAGAAAAAACCATATCGTAAACCGAACCGGACTTGTCCAAATAATCAGGAATTATTTTTTCAATATCTGATTTAGCACCGTGCCAAATTTCAATGTTTTTGCGGAATCTTTCATCTCGTGACAATAAACCATTGTTGAACTGCTCCAAAACTTCCAGTGATTTGGTCTTGGCGTTCTCAACGATTTCTTTTTTCTTTTCTGGTACTTTAACATCGTCAATACCCCAAGTAATACCAGCGTAGGTGGTGTATTTGAAACCAAAATTTTTGATTTTATCCATGGTTTCTGGAATCCGATCAATGCCGTAGCGATCAATCATATCGTCAACCAAAACAGACATGTTCTTTCTTTCAATTTCTTTATTGAGATAGGGATAGTCCGACGGCAAAACGGTATTGAACAACAATCGGCCGACGGATGTTTCAAAAGGCTTGCCATCAAACTCGGCATATTTTTCCTTTTCCGTACCTAATACTTTAATCTTTGCCCTGAAATCAACTACGCCAAAATCAAAAGCGGTAATGGCGCTGTTGGGGCTCGGAAAAATTTTACCCTCGCCCTTTTTACCCGGAATAATTCTGGTCATCCAGTAACAACCAAGCACAATATCCAAAAGTTTAGCGCTAATAACCGAATCACCGCTACCCGGCTTCAAAATATTTTTATCGGCAGCCATTATTTCCCGTGCTTCCATTTGTGCCTCTTCAGACAATGGAACATGAACAGCCATTTGGTCACCGTCAAAGTCCGCGTTAAAAGCATGACAAACTAACGGGTGAACCTGAATAGCACTACCTTCAATTAAAACCGGTCGAAACGCTTGGATACCAAGTCGATGCAAGGTTGGCGCGCGATTAAGTAAAACATATTTACCTTTAATTACTTCTTCCAAAATTGACCAAACCTCAGGAATATCATCTTCAATTAAACGATTGGCACCGCGAATATTAAAAGCCAATTCGCGACGAATCAACTCGCCAACAATAAACGGTCTAAATAATTCCAACGCCATCAACTTCGGCAAACCACATTGACCCAACTTCAAATCTGGACCAACAACAATCACCGATCGGCCGGAATAGTCCACTCGTTTACCAAGCAAGTTACCACGCAACAATCCCCGCTTGCCCTTCAAATTATCGGCCAATGATTTCAACGGTCGTCGTTGAGCTTGACTCATCATTCCACTAGCAGAACCACCGTGGCGAATGGAATTATCAATTAAAGAATCAACCGCTTCCTGCAGAATTCTTTTTTCATTACGCAAAATCACATCCGGCGCACTGATTTCCAATAATTTTTTTAGACGATTATTACGATTAATCACCCGGCGATAAAGATCGTTAACATCGGAAGTGGCATAGCGACCACCATCCAACGGTACCATTGGTCTCAGAGCCGGCGGAATTACCGGGACACTAGTCAAAAACATCCACTCTGGACGAATTTTGGAACGAATCATTGAACGCACTAAACTCAAACGCTTTTGCAATTTATCACGATCAGCTGATGTGGTGTTTTCCAATTCCTTAACCAACATTTCCTCCAACGCTTCCATATCTACCGATTTACAAAGATTATAAATCGCTTCGGCGCCGATTGACGCTTCAAACAAAGTGCCATAGCGAATGGAAAATTGATGGTAAGTAACTTCATCTAAAACCGCACCAACTTGAATACCTTCAATATCCTGCTTAACGACCAGAAAACGCTCTTTAAGCGCTGCCCGTTCCTCTTCTTTTTGAATATCCTTAATTTTGTTTTTATATTCGGCATCCACATCTTTCAACACCCGAGCGCGTTCTTCTTCGGAAACACTAACAATTATGTAACCGGCGAAATAAATAACTTTTTCAACCTCACCAGCTGGAATACCTAAAATCAAACTGATGCGAGACGGCATACTTCGCAAAAACCAAACATGACAAACCGGAGTCGCCAGTTCAATGTGACCCATCCGTTCTCGTCGAACAATAGCGCGAGTAATTTCTACACCACACTTATCACAAACAATACCCTTATAGCGGACGCCCTTGTATTTTCCACAGTAACATTCAAAATCCTTATCAGGACCAAAAATTTTCTCGTCAAACAAACCGTTTTTTTCACTGCGTTGAGTGCGATAATTAATCGTCTCCGGCTTGGTCACTTCCCCATAAGACCACTCCTTGATTTTTTCTGGCGAAGCTAGTTTAAGCAAAATAGAAGTAAAATCCGCCGGCGCCGGCTGTTTTCTCGGATTATTCGTATTATTATTTGCCTCAAAGTTTCTAGCCATATTTTTATTTTATTAACTCAACATCCAGTGCTAAACCACGCAAATTATTAAGCATGACATTAAAGGAAGCCGGTAGGTTAGATTGGGTAATTCGATCACCGCGAACGATAGCATCAAAAGCTGCCGCCCGACCTAAAATGTCATCTGACTTGAAAGTCAAAATTTCGCGCAAGGTATAAGCTGCGCCGTGACCTAAGAGCGCCCAGACCTCCATTTCACCAAACCGTTGGCCACCACCTTGAGCCTTACCACCTAACGGCTGTTGAGTAATTAAGGAATAAGAACCAATGGAACGCATATGAATCTTATCTTCAACCATATGATGGAGTTTCATTATATACATATAACCAACGGCAATTTCTTGATCGAAAGCCTCGCCAGTGCGTCCATCGTAAAGTTTCATTTTGCCATTATCTTTGAAACCAGCCTGTCGCAATTCGGCTTTGATTTCTTCATCGGTTGCGCCAGCAAATGGAGGCACTATTGCTTGATAGTTTAAAGTATGAGCCGCCAAGCCAAGGTGAAGTTCTAAAATTTGTCCCAAGTTCATACGCGAAGGCACACCCAACGGCGTCAAAATTACATCAATGGGAGTGCCGTCAGGCATATAGGGCATATCTTCCTCTGGCAAAATTCTAGAAATAACACCTTTATTACCGTGTCTACCTGCCAACTTATCGCCAACCGACACCACTCTAAATTGCGCCACTTCAATGTGAATTCTTTTGATGATGCCTGATTCTAGTTTATGACCCTGATCTCGAGAGAAAATTTTAACGCTGATTACTCGGCCACGTTTACCATTTTCCAATCGTTTGGAAGTGTCTTTAACATCCCGAGCTTTCTCGCCAAACAACGACCTCAATAATCGTTCCTCTGGCGTCAATTGCGATTCGCTTTTCGGTGTAATTTTGCCAACTAAAATATCGCCCGGTCGAACTTCGGCACCAATCATTACTACCCCATCTTCATCAAGATTTCTTAATTTTGCTTCGCCAACATTTGGAATATCAGGAGTGGTTACTTCCGGACCCAATTTTGTTTCGCGAACATTAACTACAAATTCTTCAATGTGAATGGAATTAAACTTGCTTTCTTTGACCAATCGCTGGGAGATAATAATGGCATCCTCATAGTTGGAACCTGACCAAGACATAAACGCTACCAAGGCATTGTGTCCCAAAGCCAGAGCACCTTTTTCAGTGGAAGAAGAGTCGGCCAACACTTCACCTTTCTTAATTTTTTGTCCAACAGCGACTGATGGTCGTTGATGAAAAGCTGTCATACCGTTAGTGCGCGAAAAGTTAACTAAAGAAAATTCGGTCTCTTTGTTTTTATCATTTTTAATTCTTATCTTTCTGGCATCAGCATAGGTCACCTCGCCAGCAAAAGGCGAAATTAATACTCGGCCGGAATCAATGGCCGCCCGCTCTTCAATACCAGTGGCTACCAACGGCACTTCGGGAAGCAAACAGGGTGTCGCTTGTTTCTGCATGTTAGAACCCATCAGCGCTCGGTTGGCATCATCATGATTCAAAAAAGGAATAAGTGAAGTGGCAACAGAAAACGCTTGGTTGGTAGAAACATCAATGTAATTAACCTCTCCTTTTTTAACTACACCAGGCATTCCATTGATCCTGACTTCCACTTCATCAATTAAAATTTGACCATCATCATCTCGCAAGGTGGCAGCGTGAGCAATATTAAAATTCTCTTCTTCTAAGGCATTCAGGTAATCTATCTCGCCAGTTATTTTGCCTTTTTCCACTTTACCGTAAGGCGTTTCGATCATGCCGAAATCATTGATGCGAGCATACATTGATAAACGAAGAATAAGACCAATGTTCGGGCCTTCAGGTGTGTGAATGGGACAAAGTCGGCCGTAGTGAGAAGGATGGACATCGCGCACTTCAAAACCAGCGCGCTCGCGAGTCAAACCGCCAGGACCTAAAGCCGAAAGAGTGCGCAAATGTTCAATCTCCGCCAAAATATTACTTTGGTCCATAAACTGCGATAACGGATTAGTAGTGAAAAATTCCTTAATCCGCGCTTGCAGAGGTTTAGGAGAAATAAACTGGAGCGGCTGACTAACATCGGGATCAATGGTAGACATCCGATCCTGGATATTTCTTTTCATTTGAGTCAAACCAACCCGAACTTTTTGCTGGAGCATTTCACCAACATAACGAACTCGTCGCGAACCCAAGTGGTCAATATCATCCTCTGTTGACCCCGGCGTAATATTCAAAAGGGCAATGTGATTGACGATGGTCACCAGATCATCCAATGAAATCGTTCGGCTATCAGCCTCTTTTCCTTCCATCGGCTTGCTGAAACGCTTATTGAATTTGAATCGGCCGACTTTAGATAAATCATAACGATCTTTGCTGAAAATTCCTTTGACAAACTCTTTGGCGTTTTCCACGGTACCAATTTCGCCGTCCCTCATTCTTTTATGAATTTCAATAAACGATTCGTCAATAGTCTTAGCGTGATCTTTAACAAGCGATGCTTCAATAAAAACTTTCGCCGCATCATTGCCAGCAAAAAGTTGCCTGATTGCCTCATCGGTCTCGGCACCCAACACTCGCAGTAAAGAAGTAACGACAAATTTGCGCTTGCGGTCAATTCGCACATAAATCACATCATCAGCTTCGGTTTCAATTTCTATCCAAACACCCCGCGCCGGGATAATTTTGCCACCGAAACACTTTTTACCTTTCATTTCTTCACTGGTAAAGAAAATGCCAAACGAGCGCGCCAATTGCGGCACGATCACCCGTTCTACACCAGAAATAATAAAAGTACCGTGAGAGGTCATTATCGGAAAATCAGCAAGGAAAATTTCTTGTTCCTTGCCACCTCCGTGGATTTTATTTTTTAATTCCACTATTGCCTTAAGTGGCGCTTCAAAAGAAAGTTTGTTGTTCTTGGTGTAGTGTTCGTCGTACTTCGGCTCTTCCAGCTTGACGCTTTTGAACGACAATTCAAATTTTTTGCCAGAATAGTCGTTAATGGAAGCAAACTCGGTGAACACTTCATTTAAACCTTTCTCCACCAACCACTTGAACGACTCATTTTGTGAGACGACCAAGTTTGGCATGGGTACTAATGGCTCTTTAAATTTATGAAAATATTTTTTTTGAGACATAAGCAACAAAAAAAGCTTACGAAGAAAACCCTCCAATAAGCTTGAGATTGCGGTCAAAACACAATCTTTCCCAAGTGGCGGTTATCCTATATCAACCACAAAATTCTGTCAAGAGGGGTGGGGATAACTGGGGATAAGTTAAAGAATATCAAGCTAGTTTTATACCCAACTCTTTGAGTTGTTCTTTGGATAATTCATTCGGGGCATCCATAACCGCGGTGTGTCCAGAAGAAGTTTGAGGAAATGATTGTACTTCTCGAAGTTCCTTCTCCCCGGTAAAAATCATGATCATTCTCTCAATGCCGTGCGCGATACCACCATGAGAAGGAGTGCCATAACTAAATGCCTTAAGCATATGGCCGAAATCTTTTTCAATCTGCGCATCACTATAGCCCATGGTTTTAAAGGTCGCCCTTAATATATCCGGCTTGTGAGCCCGAATACTGCCACCGCCGGTTTCATAACCATTACAAACTAAATCGTATTGCTGAGTTATAATTTTATCTATATTCTCCCCTTTTAAATGCCACTCCAAATGCTCGGGTGCCGGCATAGAAAACGGATTGTGAGTGAATGTCCATTTTCCTTCTTTATCTTTTTCAAAAAACGGAAAATCGATTACCCAAGCAAAAGCCAAAACTCCATTCTTTTTTTCTTCTTCATTTCGCAAATCAAATTTATCCGCTCCAAATTTTTCAATCGCTTTTTTGTAAGAAAAACGCGGAAATGGTTTCTCTTTAATTTTATGCCCCATCGCTTCTGAAACAATCGTTATCATCTCCTCATCAAGTTGCATCAATTCCTCCCGTGTCGTAAAACTCACTTCCAAATCTATCTGCGTATGCTCAAATCCTCTATCAGCTCGTAAATCCTCGTCCCTAAAGCAACGGGCGATTTGAAAATATCTTTCAAAACCAGCAGCCATTAAAAGCTGCTTATACTGTTGGGGGCTTTGGGGTAAGGCAAAAAACTTTCCCGGATACATTCGGCTTGGAACAACAAAATCCCGAGAGCCTTCTGGTGTTGTACTAGTAAAATATGGCGTCTCTATTTCGGTAAAACCTTTACTGAATAAATATTGTCGGACACGGTCGACAAATTCGGAACGAATTCTGATGTTTTTCTGAAGTCGTGGCCTTCGCAAATCAAGATAACGATATTTAAGCCGTGTTTCTTCATTTATTTCTTTGCCATCACTGGAAATATCAAAAGGTGGAGTTTCGGCCTCGTTTAAAACATTCAATTCCAAAACCTCCACTTCAATCTCACCATTTGGCTCATTTTTGTTTACCAATTTTTCCGGCCGATTGTTGATTTTTCCGGTTACTTCAATCACCCACTCCGGCCGGACTTTCTGCGCCAAAGCGTGAGCTTCTTTATGATTGGGCCCGCCCGCCACGCAAGCCGAGCCTTGCGAGGCGTTGCGGGCGGGTAAGATTACCATCTGAACTTTGCCGGTAACATCTCGCAAATCAATAAAAATCAACTTGCCGTGATCGCGTCGAATATCAACCCAACCAGCGATTTTAACTTCGCTGCCAATCTTTCCTTTTAAATCTTTTATGTATGTCCGCTCCATTGCCAATATAATAGCACAAAAAAATAGGATAAGAATAGCGCCCTCCGCCTTAGGCGGAGGGCGCTATGAAAGCTATCTCGCAAAAGAAATTTTATTTCTTTTCAGTAATTTCTTGACGAATCTTCTCAACATAGCGTGCCGCTGCTTCTTGACCACCCAAACCGAAAGACAAACCGAGCGCCAAAGCCAAAGCCACGACCACTCCGGTAAACAAGGTCTGAATGAAAGCTGCCGCAATGCCCAATTGGAATAGCGCCGCCAAGATAGCAAAAACCCAAATCGCCCAACGCGTTATTGTTCCGGCCAAATGAGCAAATCTGACGCCAGCCGCTTTAGCGGAACCAACAATTACCTTCTGCATTGCTTCAGCAATTACCGCCGCCACCAAAAGAATCAAGGCCGCCACAATTACCTGAGGCAAATACAACAACACTACCTGTTGAAGGAAAGCAGTAACTTGATTCAGGCCGAGGACATCAAAGGCTGCGATCAGGAAAACCACAATTACAAACCACTCCACCAAACTGCCGATGAAGCGACCAGAATTCAATTCGAAACCTGCCTTATTCACCACTTGTTCCACCCTTGCTTGCTTCAAAACACTATCTACCTTGAGAATGCGAAACAAGTGAACAACTACTTGACGCAAAACTGCGCCAACTATCCAACCAATAATGGCAATAACAAATGCCACGATTAATTTTGGCAAAAAACCAGCAACTCCCACCCAAACATCTTGGAAGGACGCTACCAGCACATTGCTCCATGGTTCAATCATATAAATTATTTATTAAAATTGATAATACTTCGGCATCTATATTTTACCACACAGGGAGAATCAATGGGAAAAGATATCCACAACCCTATTCTTCCTTGTCCTGCTCCAGTTTATCCAAAAGTTTTTGGTGGGGATAGTCCATTACATCGCGAATCAGTTTATCGCAGATACTAGCGCGATATTTAAACTCTTGGGTCTCCAGAATTACATAGCGCAGCTCCTTGCCAATTTCCGACTCCATCACCTTAACCGCCCGACCAATAACGGTTTTTCTCAAATGATCGCCCACAACCAACAAATCTAAGCGACTGTCGTCTTCTTGAATAAAAACGCCGGCAGCAATTACCAATTTTAAACTGCCACCACGCGCTAGGCGACGAATCATATCGCGATGATCAATCAAGGTGGTATTAATAACCAGATTTTTCAGAGGCAAGAGATAGGGAAAAAGCCGGTCCAATGTCCAACCGGTAATTTTTCGACGATGAACTAATGGTTTTTTGTTGCGACGATTTATTACTTCGGTTTCAATAATCTGACGGCGTTTTATAAAACCAATCTTCTCAAAAGTCCGTAGTTCTTTTTCTGCCTCCTTTAGTGAAGCGTGAGCGCGACTACCCGCTTCTTTACCAGAATAAATTTTGTCAGAATTAAAGAGAAAGAAGCGCATTAATTTAACACGCGCTGGACAACCAAAAAGTTTGCTTAAGACTTCCACAGTCGCATACTAGCAGACCAGCTATTTCAATTCAACTTTACCTCCGGCGGTTTCAATTTTCTTCTTAAATTCTTCAGCTTCGGCTTTTTTCATACCTTCCTTCAACATTTTCGGCGCACTGTCAACTAAATCTTTAGCTTCTTTCAAACCAAGACCGAGTACTTCTTTGATAACTTTGATAACAGCAATCTTTTGAGCACCACTATCTTTAAGTTCTACATCAAAAGAAGTTTTTTCTTCCTTTGCCTCGCCAGAGCTTCCAGCGGAGGCGGGCCCGGCCACAGCAACAGCAGCCGCCGAAACACCGAATTTCTTTTCC
The DNA here is from genome assembly GCA_041662545.1 of Minisyncoccota bacterium. Classification (GTDB taxonomy): domain Bacteria; phylum Patescibacteriota; class Minisyncoccia; order Phycocordibacterales; family DSPV01; genus 2-02-FULL-44-35. The sequence goes on along the minus strand of JBAZSH010000001.1, from coordinate 98,752 downwards.
AATAATTTAACCAACTCATTCAACTCAATCACTGACATTTTTTCTATTTTCTCCACCAAATCTTTGAATTTGGCAGGAATTTCTACCGCAACTTCCTCTTTTTTATTTTCTTCCATAGTTTTAACGATTAATTTTACTAAGCGCTATTACCAATCCCTGAATCGGCGAATTGATAACATTGACTAACTGGCCATAGAGCGTTTGGCGCGTTGGGATAACAGCAATACCACTTATCTCCTCGCGACTCATAAACCGCCCTTCAAAAATTCCACCGAGTAATTCCACTTTTTTATCTAACTTTTTTTGGAATTCATAGACACCTCGCGCTGGAGCAATTTGGTCCACACCCCAAGCCAAACCAATCTGGCCATCAAGAGCCGGCACTTCGCCAGACACACCACTCTCCGCTAGGGCTTTCTTGGCAAGCGTTTTCTTCGCCACCATATAACCAACACCTTCAGCGCGCAATTTGCGACGCAAATCAGTCGCATCAGCAACCGTTAAGCCACTGAATTTGACCAAAGCTACCGAACCAACATCTTTGACTTCTTTAATCAATTTGGCGATAACAGCCAATGATTCCTTTTTTTGTTCTTTAGTTTTTGCCATTTTGTTTTTTTCTAAAAAAAATCGACCTTATAATATTAAGGCCGTAGACAAAAACTCCGAAGAGATTTTTGACCTCGATAGGACTTATTTCCGCCTTTTTGGCGAGTGCCTATTGTCTTTGGCCTAATGTCAATAAATTAACACAACCCAAAAATTAAAGCAAATTCGTCAAAACCAACACCAAAAAACTAACCGCCAAAATCGCGACGAAGCCCGCCAAAAATTTGAAAAAAGTTTTGTCTAAGTATTTCATTTTTTATATGGTTTTAAGAAGTGGTTCAATTTGAGGTTTCATATCCGGATATTTGGCGACACTAGCTTCAAGAAAACTTTTTGCTTTTGCCTTATCTTGAAGAGCGGTTACATAAAAATCGGTAATTCGAGAATAAACTTCCAACCAGCGAGGCGCTACTTCCACCACTTTGAGAAAAGTCGCTTCAGCTTTTACATTGTCGTGAAAATAATAAGTATATAGATCACCCAAGTTGATATAAGCCATAGCGTTACCGGGCGCTGCTTTAATGAGATAAACCAAAATTTCTTCCGCTCCATTGTAATCTTCAATCTGTTTCAGGTAGATTCCAAGATTAAGCCAGTCGTCATAAGGGCCCGGGTCTTTACGAAGTTTGGTTTTAAGTTCTTCAATTTTAGCCGTAAAAAACTTTCCGCTTTCTTCCGTCATTGATATCGGAATAACAATTGGCCGGTTAAGAGTGGGGGCTTTTATTTTTTCATCTACTATCGGCACTATTTCAACCTTGGGCATTTCATCGCCTTCCACTTCAGCAAAAATGCCGGGAGCAATTTCTACTGTTCGTTTGGTGCTAGTGGCTACAGTATTTTCATCACTTAAACCACTAAATTTCCCTTTCAATTCATTATAGCCATAATAACCGATGGCTAACAAAACCAGAACAGCGAAGATAATTATAAGTTTTTTATTCATAGAAATAATATAGCAGAAAATCAGAGAAAACGAAAATCCCCCGATGAAACATCGGGGGATTTTCTTAACCTCCTCCGCCTTAGGCGGAGGGCACAAGTGGTTAAATTTTACCTGCTTAGAGTCTGACCATTGGAGCTACCAACTGACAAACCTGGAACACCATAACCGTTAGCATAATCATTTGCCGTATTGCTCTGAGTGGTGGTTGTTGAGAACGGTCTCCAGATAAAGTCATTATGAGTTCCAGCTATCAAGCCCGCGCTAGCAGCAGAACTCGTGGTGGCATTGTAAGGAGCCAGATAAGTCGTGGTCGCACTGCTCAAGAGATCCACCAAAGGATTGTCAGCTTTAGAGTAGAAAGCCGAGTCACCCTCCATATAAGTGGTTACGCTTGAACCGGCAACTGAACCGGTAATCGTGCCGCGAAGAGCGAAGTAACGAGTCGTGCCAGCTGGAACAATAACCGTGGTAGAAGCGCTAGCTGTCGTTTCTGCGCCAATATCTAATTGAGTGTTAGAGCTCGCCCAGTTGCCACCAGTAACACCTCCTTCAAGATCCATAGCGGTAACCAAGAAAGCGCCATCCGCTTGAACACCAGTAACTGGAACTGTATAGCCAGAATCAGTGTAAGCGTAGACATTCAGAGAATCAACCAAAAGCGTAACCGTTGTGCCTGAAGTTGAGGTTGAAATTCTGAAAGTAACTTTCGCTAAACCAACTTGACCCTGAGGAGAAGCGGTAACATTGAAGCGGAACAAGTCCATCGTGCCGTTGTTAAGCGTGGTCTGAGAAAGAGTTGGGTAAGTAATGGTCGGAATCGCTTTGTAGACACGGAGACCGGCTGAAGCTGTAGCGGCACCAGTGGCGTAAATCGCTTTACCACTGGAATTACCACTACCTTTAGTTCCGGAAGTCGCTCCACCAGCAGATGCCTCAAAATCAACTTGAATAAGAGCACCCGGTCTACCAAGAGCAGAAACACCTTGGGTTGGCAGGTCAACTTTCACAGTAATCACTTTGTCGCCGTCCTTAGGAACAATAACATTAGTGGTGAGAGTGGAAGTAGCAATACGATTGCCACTGGCATTGGTCGCGCCACTACCAAAGGTAGCAGAACCAACTTGAGTGAGTCCATCCCACAAAGTTACTTGAGTAACATCACTAACAGTTGACGAAGCCCCCGTCATTTGAAGGGCAATGGTTTGAAGAGTGATATCTTCAGTCGCCGCGTGGAAACGCAGAACCGAGGCGGTATTACCCGTCGTGTTAGAAGCCGCGATGGTGTAAGAAGGACTGGAAGAATCAAGAGCCACCGTCAAAGTTCCACCCGAAGTGGTAATCGCCATAATCTGACCGACGCTGCTGGTCTGGGTAATAGTTACTGATTGACCGGAAGTAACGCCAGTGGCTGATTGAGTGGCATTGATACCCCAATAGAAGTTGCCGGAAGCACTGGTAGAAACATTACACTTCAAAGCCAAAGACTTGGAAGTTCCTTTCGGAATCACCAAAGCCGTGTCAAAAATGAAGTTATTGTTAGTCGGGGCGCCGGCGCTAGGATTGACAGCGTTGCCGCCAGTGGTGAGCGCAGTCAAACCATCATAGAGTCCGCAATTTGTCAGATGACTCGCTGTTCCAGTAGTGGTGAAATAAATGTTCAAAGCAGACAAGCGAACATCTTCACCGGAAGCGGTAGCGTCAAGCAAATAATTGGTGAAGATGAAGTTCTGAACGCCTGATACCACAGTTTGAGCAGCGGGGGCCGGAGAAACAGTAATCGTCAAAGCTGACGACTTAACCGTCATTGTGCTAGCGGTAATCGTGCCGGAAGACGGAGTAATGGTCTGATTCGTAACCTGACCAGTTACCGTTGTCCAAGCACTAGATGGAATAGTGGAAACAGCATAGGCCTCACCATTACTAGCTGTCGTCGGAATTTTACCTTTCAATAGAAGCTTGGTGATTCCAACTGGGAAAGTAATGGTATCAGTAAAGGTAAATGTCAATCCACCAGTGGCCGCAGTTAGGGTTGCATCCACCGGACCAGCCAAAACCGCGCCATTTCCATCAACCAACGAAGCGTTGGTTATTAAACCAGAACCAGCAGTGTCGCTGGCGCTACTGGTTGCCGCTGTAAATACCATTTGAGCAACCGAGATTGACTCGCCTTTGACATCAACGGTGAAGCCGCCCAAGGGCTGACCAGCCACATTGATAGCAATGTTTTGAGCCGGTGCTGATACTGCATCACTCGTTACTGTCAATGAACCCGAGTTAATGGTGATAGTTGAACCAGCATACCAAATGTTACCAGCCGCAAAGCCAGTACCACTGGTCGGAGGTGTAATACCATAACCCAAATTCACACCAGAAACATTAAGGTCGGTAGTTTTCTCAATGTTGAAAGCGATGGTGCGGGTAGAACCGCCGATAATATCGCCTTTAATTGAGATTTCTTTGAACATACCTTTTTCAATCTTAATACCAGTGCCGAAGTTGGCAGTGTAATACTTACCAGTTGAATCAACAACAGTTGGATAAGTAACACCATCAACCACCGTTACAATATTCGCCATATCAGATGAAGCCGAAGAAGAAGCTTGATTCCAACGAATGGATTTAATCAAAACATCTTCAGTTGAACCGGCTGTCACTTTAATTGAAGAGAAGGTGTAACCAGTAGTGCCGACATTCTTGGAAACACCACCAGCTTGCGCCGACGGGTCCAAAGAACCGCGAGCTACTGTAACTGAACCGATAGTCAAACCAGTATTACCAGTTTGGGCCGTGCCGACAATTGGCAAAGAACCCGTAACCGTAGCAGAGGTATTAACCGCTACTAAAGAAAGGGTGAATACCGCGCCAGCTCCGCTGGAATCAGCGTCAGCCGTCGGTCGATTAGCGGCCAAAGTCATCGTTCTGGTTTGACCAGCATTCACCACAAATGTCTCGGAAAGAGTCACTTGGTGAGCCGAGTTTAAGGTCTTAGCCAAACCAATTTGAGTGCCACTTTCATCCAATAGGACAATACTGGAAATATCAGAATCTTGGGAAGGGCCGCCACGCTCCACCACCAAACTATTAATCGTCACCGCGCCATCAAGGCCGGCGGTGAAACTAACTTTGGTAAATGGTACGCGAGCCGCGCTCAACGGAAAGAGCATCGCTGGAGGTTGAGCCGCCGCCGTTACAGTCAAGCCCGTGCCAACTGAAGCCGGAGGAGGATTTGTGCCGGGAGGAACCACTACCACGCTACCCATTGAATTGAGTTTGGCGAGAGTAGAAGGACCAACATAACCGGTGCCATTAATAAGACCAACCGGCGCCAAAATTTCAGAAGCATATTTATTCTGGAATCTCACAACGCCCGCTTTTGTAATAGGACCGAAATACGAAGTCTCATATCCCGGTGAACCAGCGCCGGAAGTAGCAATATTTACTCCATCCGCATTGAGAACCTTTTGAAGATTCAAAACATCCACACTGGTGCTTCCCAATGTGAGATTGCGAGTGAAGGTATAACCGCCAGTACCGGGACCAATTACCCCACCAGACGGCGTACCGCCAGTGAGAGACGCTTGTACATTACTTATTGTGCTTTGGTCAGCGCCAAATGATTGAAGCAATCCAATGATCGCGTTAATTTGGGACTGAGTCAAAGCGGCAGCACTCACTGGAACAGCCACGCCCGCAACTGCGATAGCGAGAGCCAAACCAACGAACACCGCAACATTTTTATTTATACTCATCTTTTTAATTAATTAATAATTATTTCTCCGTTTGAACTTACTAATAAATTTTCTAATGCGGAGAAAAAACTACTTCTTCGCGAAAGCTTTTTTAGTGTCGACACACTTTTTGCTTTCACTTCTAATACTAACCTTTCAACAGGTTGGCGTATTTTTTAAAACACGCTAACCATAACTCTACTAATTTTTTCATCAGTTTTTTAACAACACCGGTGAAAAAAATTAGCGACAAAAATTGGCCTGATTTTCTCTCATTAAACAGAAAAATTTCCTGGCAGGACATGCGGGATAATGTGCTCAGAAAAACTTCTATGAGACATTATATATCATAGGATACCAAAGGCAAAAATCTCTTGTGGATAACTACCTTTTCTTGCCTTTTTTACCTATGTCAATATCTTTACATAAATAGCCTCCGAAGTCAAAAACTGTAAGATTCTGCTACTTTTAGCGTAAGTTGGCAAGGGAATAGCGACTCCAGCGTTTATCACCAGTTTTCTTAAGAACACCGCTTTTCACCAAATCAAGGAGGTCGCGTTGAATCATCTTAGGACCAAAATCACGAAACATATCGGACATGTCACTCAAAGAAAGAATCTTACCGCCAGCAAAAACCTTTGTTATCTGGCTTTTTCTGGCTTCTTTCTTAACTTTATTTTGATTATTTTGAGTAACTAAATTTTGTCCTATAGGAGGTAAAAATTCTTTGTCTTTTATTGTTTTTACTTGTCCTATAGAATGTCCTTGAATTTGTCCTGTAGATTTAGGCGAGTCCTCTTTACTAATCCGTTCCAAAAATAAAGGTGTACTGACAAATTCCTTTTTAAGTAAAGAGTAATTCATCCTGGAAATTAAACCCGAATTGACAGCCACCTCCAAAAGCGAAAGGATTTCGGCGATTACCTCTCGAGTAGAATTAATAATTTTTTTCCTTTCTGCCGGTGATGATTCCAACAACTTGCCAACTTCAGTCAAAAGGACAACACCTAACTTTCTTAACTGCCATTTGATTGGATCATTGGTATTTATCAAATCAGTTACCATATATAATGCCGATACCAATCTTTCGGCCTTATATGTCAACCAATTTACCTGTTTTTTATAATCAGAAACCATAAGAGACAAAATGTATTATGTCCTTTATAAAAATAAAACTGACTAAAGAAATCAATAGGACAAAGAATAAACTGTCCTTTATCATATAGGACATTATATATTTCACCCGCAACAAAGCAAGAATCATAATAAAACCGACAACAGAATTCAGACTTTTGGAAGAGGAGATATTTTAAATCCTCCTTTGAAAAAGGAGGTGGCGAGTCCGCGAGCCGGAGGATTTTTATAAACAGAAAATCCCTCCCCCTCGCGGACTCGGGTACTCCCTTTTTCAAAGGGAGATTTTTAAGACATGGCGTGATATAATTAACTTCAAATGAAAAAGAAAATCGGGGTTTTGGATGATATAAAAAAAGAAACGACCAAGAGCGCCGTAACGATTGTTTTGTTTGCTGGAGCGATCTTTCTGATTCTCGCCGCTTTCGGTGGAGCCGGACCAATCGGTACAAAAACTTACTCCTTGGCCAAAGATTTAATGGGTATCGTCGGCTACTTTTTCTTCCCTATCTTATTGCTACTACTTTGTTGGGCTTCAATAAAATCTTTTAGAAAAAAATTTCCGCTAGCCAAAATTATCGCCTCTTTTTTGTTTTTCTTGTCTTCTCTAGGCCTAACGGAAATTCTGGTATCTGACAAAGCAGGTCTCATTGGTTTTCTAATTTCAACCAAAGGATTAGTTCCACTTTTTGGTTTTTATAGCAGTATATTCTTGGCAACCATTGCTGTTATTTCACTGTTGGTAATTTTCGAAACCGAACTTAAACTGGAATCACTGAGCTTTATTGGAAAACTTTTCCAGCGCAAAAAATCAGAAAAATATGATGATGTGGAGACATTGGTGAAAAAATATGCTGACCAACCAGAAGAAGGTGAAGAAACAAAAAATGATGAGTCCAAAGAAAAAGAAGAGTCGCAAACTAATAAAACCGAAAAAGAAAAACTGGACGGCAGTGAATTTATGATTAGCCCCCGCGATTGGCGGGTAGTTGCCAAGCCCTATACACCACCACCGCTTTCTATTTTGGAACGCGACAAAGGTAAGCCGGGTGTCGGCGATATCAAAGCCAACGCCAATATGATTAAACGAACACTTCAAAACTTCGGCATCATTGTGGAAATGGATGAGATATCTATTGGTCCATCAGTTACCCGTTACGCTTTGAAACCGGCCGAGGGTGTTAAACTTTCCCGCATCATCGCTTTGCAAAATGATTTGGCTTTAGCTTTAGCTGCTCATCCAATAAGAATTGAGGCGCCGATTCCGGGCCGTTCGTTGGTTGGTATTGAGATTCCCAATAGCACCAAGACCGTTGTTGGTATGGCAACATTATTCTCGGCGGAAGAATTCGCCCGCTCGGAAAAACCACTACTTGTTGTTTTGGGCAAAAGTGTTTCCGGTAGTTGTCATTTCGGCAATTTGGGTAAAATGCCGCACTTGTTGATTGCCGGCGCCACTGGTTCAGGAAAATCCGTAACCATCCACGGTTTGATTGCTTCAATGTTATATCGCAATGGACCGGAAAATTTGAAATTTATTATGATTGACCCAAAACGCGTAGAGTTGACTCTTTATAATAAAATTCCACACTTGTTAACCCCGGTCATAACCGACGCTAAGAAAGCGATTCTGGCTTTGCGTTGGGCTTGTAAAGAAATGGAACGGCGTTACGAAATGTTAGAAGCGGAATCGGTACGCGACATTGATTCTTATCATAAAAATGTTTTGGCACCAGAATTGAAAAAATTGGCAGGCAAGAAAAACACTGCCGACGAAAAAGAAATCCCCGACTTAATGCCTTATATTGTCATTATTATAGATGAGTTAGCAGACATTATGTCCACTTACCCACGCGAACTAGAAGCATCAGTCGTCCGTTTGGCCCAAATGAGCCGCGCCACCGGCATTCATTTGATTCTGTCCACCCAGCGACCGTCGGTTAATGTAATCACTGGTTTAATTAAAGCTAATATTCCAGCGCGCGTCGCTTTGCAGGTCTCTTCGCAGGTTGACTCACGAACAATTTTAGACGGCAGTGGCGCCGAAAAACTTTTGGGTGCCGGCGATATGCTTTACCTTGGCGGAGAAATGGCAAAACCTTTGCGTCTGCAATCACCGTTTATTTCCGAGACCGAAGTGAAAGAAATCGTCAAATATTTAGCTGAAAATTACCGCAACGAAGTGCCGAACGAAATTAATCTAAACGAACCAGCCGGCGCGAAAACTGTTTTTAACCCCGACACACTTGGCGGAGAAGAAAATTTTGATGACGAAGATGAATTATATGAACAAGCTCGTGAAGAAGTCGCTCGCGCCGGCAAGGCCTCCACTTCTTATCTACAACGCAAACTGCGCATTGGTTACGCTCGGGCAGCACGGCTAATAGATATTTTGGAAGAACGAGGAGTTATTGGCCCCGGCGATGGTGCTAGACCGCGAGAAGTTATTGGAGCTCCACCAGTTGAAAAACCCATCACCAACACCGAAACGAACGAAGAAGAAAACCCGCCAGCATTATTATGACCAGAACCAAGTCGCAATTTTATCTAGGAATTATTCTTGGTTGTCTCGCCGCGCTGATTGTTCTTGGTTATGCTTTGTATGAGACCTGGGATTATTTTTCGGGACCGACCATTACTTTTTCTTCACCAAAAAACGGCACAACACTTAACGAACAACTAGTAGAAATTCAAGGCACAGCCACCAATGGCAATGAGGTTTTTCTCAACGGTCAAAGGATTTTAACAGACGACAAAGGAGAGTTTGGGCAAGTATTGCTTCTGGCCGAAGGCTATAATATCATTGGCTTGAAGGTAAAAGACAAATTTAAAAGAACCGCCGAGCAACAATTGGAGTTAGTTTATAAGAAGTAAAAAATAAAATTATGGCTTTTGGAAAACCAAAAAAAGAAAAAGAGTTAAAAGTGGTCGGCGCGAATATTGAAGATACCCTCAACGCCATCAAAACAAAATTTGGCGATGATTCCATAATGAAACTCGGCGATAAACCGAGGGTTGACGTGAATGCTATCTCCACCGGCTCTATCGGTTTGGATGCCGCGCTGGGTGTTGGTGGTCTGCCCCGTGGACGAATTATTGAAATCTTTGGACCCGAAAGTTCCGGTAAAACAACCTTATCACTTCATGTGGTAGCCGAAGCCCAAAAGAAAGGTGGTATTTGCGCCTTCATTGACGCGGAGCATGCTATGGATCCAGAGTATTCAAAAAAAATCGGTGTGAAAATTGATGAGCTTTTAATTTCCCAACCGGACACCGGCGAGCAAGCTTTGGAAATTGTGGAATCTCTAGTGCGTTCTGGAAAAATTGATGTGGTGGTAATTGACTCGGTGGCGGCTCTAACGCCCAAAGATGAAATTGAAGGTGATATGGGTGCCCAGCATGTCGGTAAACAAGCGCGATTGATGTCACAAGCTCTACGCAAACTCACCGCCATTGTCGCCCGCTCAAAAACCATCGTCATTTTTATCAATCAAATCAGAATGCAAATCGGCGTAATGTTCGGCAATCCGGAAACGACACCGGGCGGTAAAGCGTTAAAATTTTACACTTCCGTCCGTTTGGACATCCGACGAATCGCCCAGATTAAAAAAGGTGAAGAAATAATGGGAGGCCGAGTGCGAGTAAAAGTTGTGAAAAACAAAGTGGCGGCGCCGTTCCGGCAAACGGAATTTGATTTAATGTATAACGAGGGCATTTCCCGCGAAGGTGAAATTTTGGCCTTGGGCGAAAAATTCGGTTTGATTAAAAAATCGTCGGGGGGTTCTTATGAAATTGCTTCACCCGCAGAAGTGGGGGCGAAGACGGGTGAAGCGGCGAAACTCGGTCGGGGTTACGACGCCGCTCGCCAATTCCTAGTGGAAAACAAAAAAGTCGCCGACGGACTTTTGAAAGAAATTAAAATTAAGTTGAAAGAATAAAAAATTTGCCTGAAGGGTGATATTTTGGTAAGATACCGAACCATGTTGAACTACAACGAAATTCTACCGAAAAAATTTATTGTCTTGGATGGCGCGCCCTATGAGGTATTGGACGCCCATATTTTTCGCATGCAACAACGCAAGCCGGTCAATCAGACCAAACTTAAAAATCTTATTACTGGCAAAACCACCGATTATACCTTTCACCAGCAGGACAAAATGGCCGAGGCTGATCTACAGAAAAAAGAAGCAAAATATTTATACAATAATCGTGATGAATGGTGGTTTTGCGAACCGAATAATCCTGCCAACCGATTCAAACTAGAAATCGCTCAAATCGGCGAGGGTGGAAAATTTTTGAAAACTAATGCAATTGTTGAGCTTCGGACTTTTGATGAGAAAGTTATCGGCGTTAAATTACCGATTAAAGTAGAACTGAAAGTGACAGAAGCGCCACCGGCCGTTAAGGGCGACACTTCCAAGGGCGCATCTAAAACCGTAAAATTAGAAACTGGCGCTGAAGTCAACACCCCACTTTTCATCAACGAGGGTGACACCATCCGCATCAACACCGAAACCGGAGAGTATGTGGAACGAGTTTAAAAGCGCGAAAGAATACAAAAATTTTTTCGCGCTACTTTACTTCCACCCCCATAGATCGCGCTGAACCTTCAATGATTTTTGTCGCGGCGTCTATATCGTTAGCGGTCAAATCAGGTAATTTTTTCTCGGCAATTTCTCGGGCTTGAGCCTTGGTAATAGAGCCAGCTTTACTTACTGTATTTTTGCCAGAACCTTTTTCTTTGCCGGCCGCTTTCAAAATCAAAGCGGTGGCCGGCGTGGTCTTAAAAGCTAATTCAAACGATTTATCTTCATAGACCGTAACGACAACCGGCACCAACTCCCCCATCATTTTTTTTGTGCCTTCATTAAAACGAGTAATGAACTCGCCGATGTTAACTTTTGCCTGACCCAAAGCCGGACCAATCGGTGGTGCTGGCGTTGCCTTACCTCCAGCGATAGTCATTTTTAATTGTCTCGCAATTTTTTTAGCCATAATTTTAAAGTTTAAATCTTTTTGATTTGAAGAAAATCTAATTCCACCGGTGTTTCGCGACCAAACATAGACACCAACACTTTAACCTTACCCCGTTCATTGTCTACCTCCGATACTTTACCATCCAATTCCTTAAACGGACCATCAACAATCGTCACTTGATCACCCACTTCCAAGTCCATATTGTGTTTGGGTGTGTCAGCATTCATTCGACGAAATAGTTCATCAATTTCTTTTTTTCCCAATGGCACCGGGTGAACACCACTACCAACAAAACCGGTTACCCGCGGCGTATTACGAACAACATACCAAGAATCGTCCGTCACCACCATTTCTACTAAAACATAACCCGGGTAAATTTTTTCTTCTTCTTCAACCCGTTTGCTCGCTTTGATTTTGATTTTTTTTTCAGTCGGCACAACCACATTAAAAATTCTGTCTTCCATACCCAACGATTCAATGCGCTGTTTCAAATTACGCGCCACTGCGTTCTCATAACCGGCATAGGTGTGAATGGCATACCAATGTCGTTCACCCGTAATGTTTTGCCTAGACATATTATTTCAAAATGAATTTCTCAATTCCTAAAGTAAAAAGATAATCAAAAAAACCAAGTAGCACCGCCACAAAAACGGAAATGGCAATAACAATCGCCGTAAAGGCGGTGGTCTGCCGGCGCGTGGGCCAGCTGACATGTTTCATTTCGCTTCTGGTTTCTTTGATATATTCAACTATTTTCAATGGAAAAATATTACTCTAACCCCCAAAAAAGTCAACTCCACCAAAAAACTACCTGATTTCGTAAATAATCGTTACATTAGACACAATGCGATTTTCCCCCGATGGCACTTCCGGCGTTGAACCACCACCCATACCCACAGCTTCCGCTTTGGCGTAATAAATTGGACCAGGATAATTGCCCGACTCGGAAAAACTGGTTACTCTCACCAAAGTCACACCCAAATCTTTTGCTAAAATTTTCGCCTTACTTTGAGCATCGGCAATCGCCGCCTTACGCGCTTCGGCCTTGAATTCGTCTGCCTGGTCTACCGAAAAAGAAAGTCCGCTCAAATTACTAGCGCCCATTTCTCCAATACTAGAAATAATTTTACCGGCATCTTCTATCTTGCGCACTTTTACTTCAATCGTTTGACTAACAACATAACCAGCCAGCGTTCGAGTGCCACCATTGGGTGGATAATATTCATAAGTTACGCCGTAGGAAATATATTCATAACGCGGATAAATATTATAACCGAGCGTTTTAACATCTTTTTCCGCTACACCTAATTTCTTCAACTGCGCCAAAATGTCATTTACGGTTTCTGCCGCTCCAGATTGAGCTTCGGCAACATTCAATGATTCCATTTCAACGGTAAAAGAAAAGGTGGAAATGTCCGGTTTGGTCAGCACTTCACCTTCGCCTGAAACCGAGATGGTTGCCGTCGGGGAAAGTGCCTTACCAACATAACCAATAGCTTTTAATTCCTTAATCGCCTTACCGGCAAAAAATACTGAAACGATAATAACGAAAACCAAAAGCCATGTTTTCATCTTACCGTCACAACATTTTGCACAAGTATTGTTGTCCATAAAAATAAAGTTACTTAATAATTTTTACTCATTTATTATACGCGCTTTTAGTAAATTTTCAAACAGACAAGCAACGGTCATAGGACCAACGCCGCCGGGCGTCGGTGTAATCGCCCCAACAATGTCTTTAACCGCCTCAAAATCCACATCATTACCAATGTCAATTAGTGTTTGGTTAGGAGAAACAAAATCTTTGTCAATCAAATTTCTTTGGCCGGCGGCGCTGACCAAAATGTCAGCCTTTTTAGCAATAACCGCTGGATCTTTTGTTTCCCGATGACAAACCGTAACAATCGCGCCACGCGCCTTTAACATCAGCGCCACCGGTTTGCCGACCAAGCGCGAGCGACCGATTACGGTCGCTCGCTGGCCAGTAATTGGAATTTTATAATAATCCAAAATTTTCAGAACCCCTTTAGCAGTTGCTGGAATTAAACCCTCCAAATCCCCTGCCGCTAACCGCCGAAAATTTTCTGCCGTCAGACCATCCACATCTTTACTAGGATTAATGACTTCAATAATTTCAGCATAATTAAAACTCGTCGGCAAAGGCAACTGAACAATAATGCCGTGAATATTTTCGTCAGAATTTAAAACACTAATTTTTTCTAGAATCTCTTTGGCCGAACAATCTTCGGGAAATTGAAAAAGTTCCGCCACCACACCGACTTTTTCGGCAAAAATCTTTTTTTGGCGGATATAGGTGGTAGAATCGGCACGGTTACCAACTTGAATAATCGCCAACTTGGTAATGCCGGACAATTTGGCAAATTCCGCTTTCAACCGCGCCAAAATTTCATCTCCGATGATTTTCCCATCCAAAATTTTCATTTCGGCAGTATAGCGCTAAAAATGGTATAATTCCAGCATGGAAAACAAAAAAAGCAAAGAACAAAAACTTTTGCCACTGGCCTTTGAGGTCGGTTGGACCATCGCTTTGCCATTAGTTGGCTTAGCGCTCTTGGGTCGTTGGGCTGACAAAATTTTTCACGCCAGCCCAATTTTCCTTTTGACAGGATCGCTTCTGGCGATTATTATCTCAACTATTATCATCCTCAAGAAAGTCCAGAAACTTTTTTAATTTATGACACCGATTTCAATCACTTCCGAAACCATTACTTATATTGCTGGTTTCCCTATCACCAACACCCTAATCGCCTCATGGCTGACGATGATAGTTTTGATTACTCTGGCTTTTATTTTTTCTAAAAATCTTAAAGAAATTCCGGGTAAATTCCAAAACGCGATAGAAGCGGTGATAGAAGCAGTTTTGGATTTTATGTCCACCCTCGCCGGCGGTCGCGAAACTGCTATTCGTTTCTTCCCCGTCGTGGCCACAATTTTCCTCTTTGTGTTAACCGCCAACTGGATGGGAATTTTGCCCGGCTTCGGTTCCATCGGCCTATTTCAAAATCACAGCGGCGAAACTGAATTCATTCCCCTACTTCGCTCCGCCAATGCCGACCTGGCAATGACGCTGGCCTTGGCTTTAGTTGTTGTGGTGATGAGTCATATTGTCGGTTTTATTTCCATCGGCGCCAAACATCATCTCGGCAAATTTATTTCCTTCAAAAGTCCCATTGCTTTTTTTGTTGGCGTCTTGGAAGCCATCAGTGAATTTGCAAAAATTCTTTCTTTTTCTTTTCGGTTATTTGGGAATGTTTTCGCCGGAGAAGTTTTACTGATTATCATCGCCTTTCTCGTTCCATATATCGTGCCGGCGCCTTTTTTGGCACTAGAACTTTTTGTCGGCTTCATTCAAGCTCTAATTTTCGCTGTTTTGGCGATGATTTTCCTCGCCTCCGCCACCCAAAAACCAGCTCATTAAAATCCACTAAAAAATTTGCGTTCGGCGTCAGCGCTTGCTATGATATTTTCATCGACCCTTTTTGAGGTCATTCTTTTTTTATCAATTAAATTTGCAAAAAAATGGAAACAACAGCAGTAGAAGTAGTGGGAGCAGTAAACCAAATGGCTAGCTTGGGAGCAGCTTTGGCTATTGGTCTGGGCGCCATCGGTCCCGGTATCGGTATTGGTTTACTCGCCGCCAAAGCGATGGAAGCCATTGGCCGAAACCCAGAAGCGGCGCCGAAAATTCAAGCGGCGATGATTTTAGCCATCGCTTTCGCCGAAGCGATCGCAATTTACGCGTTAGTCGTGGCACTAATAATAAAATTCGTCTAAAGATAAAAAGGTTGAACCTTGCGGAAAAGAAAGGTTCAACCTTTATGAATTTCTAAAAATGAGTGCGCTATTATCTGAACTAGGAATAAATTGGAAAATTTTAATTGCCCAGCTTATAAACTTCGGCATTTTAGTTTTTGTTTTGCGCTGGTTACTTTATCGGCCATTGTTGGAACTTCTAGAAAAAAGACGAAAAAAAATTGAGGCCGACGCCGAACGCGCTGTGGGACTTGAACAAAAAATCCAAGCGACAACAGCTAAAGAAGAAAAAATTCTCGCCGAAGCCAGAAAACGCGGTCAAGAATTATTGAAAGAAACAGAAAAAACCGGCAAAGAATTAAAAGAATCGCTGGTAATGGAAGCCAAAAAAGAAGCAGAAAAAACTATCGCCGCCGGCCGACAAACCATAGAGGAAGACCGAGTAAAATTACGACGCGAGCTTAAACAAGAAATCGGCACAACGGTGGCCCTAGCAATAGAGAAAAGTTTGGGGGATGTGTTGGATAAGAAAGTCCAAGAAAAATTAGAAAAAGAAGCTATCAGTAAAATATGAGGTACTCCCCCAAACAACTTGCTACCGCTTTGTATGAGCTTCTAGCCGAAAAACCGGAAGCGCACAAACAAACCCTCGTCCACTTCGCCACTTACATTCAAAAAATAGGAGCGGCTAGAATGTTAAGTGATATTGAACGGCATTTTGAAAACATTCGCCTGCAAAAAGAAAATGTGATTAAAGTAAAAATCTCAACAGCAGAAAAAAACCAACCAATCTTCCCGGAAAAAATCAGTGGCAAAAAAGTGGAGTTGGCTTGGCACACCGACCAATCACTTATCGCCGGTGCAATTATCCAAATCGGCGATATGAGAATTGATAATAGTATCAAGGGACGATTGGAAAATTTGAAACAGGTCATCAGTTAAAAATTAAAATGGAAAAACAAAACATTCTAGAAGAATTAAAAAATGAAATTAGGGGCTTGCGCGCTGGCCCAGCGGTGGCTCATATCGGCACGGTTGCCAAAGTCGGTGACGGCGTAGCAATTGTCCATGGTTTAAGTAATGTCCAGTATTCAGAATTGTTAGAGTTTGAGGGTAAAGAAAACACCAAAGGTTTAGCTCTAAACTTGGAAGAAGATTCAGTTGGTGTGGTAATTTTAGGCAACGCTCTGGTAATCAAAGAAGGCCAGACGGTCAAAAGCACTGGAAAAGTTTTATCCATTCCGGTGTCAGAAAAAATTATCGGCCGAGTAGTTAATCCTTTGGGTGAACCAATTGACGGGGGGCCGGCACTCTCAATAAATGACAGCGGAACAAAGTATTGTCCTTTGGAAAAAATCGCGCCCGGTGTCATCACCCGTGAGTCAGTTAAAGTGCCTCTGCAAACTGGCATCAAAGCCATTGATGGTATGATTCCCATCGGCCGAGGTCAGCGAGAATTAATTATTGGCGACCGACAAACTGGTAAAAGCACCATCGCCATTGATACCATTGTTAATCAAGGCAAAGACCTTCGCTTCGGCACACCAATTTGCGTTTATGTTGCCATTGGTCAAAAAGATTCTAAAGTTGCTCAAACCGTTGAACACTTGAAAAAAACCGGCGCGATGAAATACACAATAGTGGTGGCGGCCGGCGCCGGCAGTGGTGCCGCTCTCCAATACCTCGCGCCCTATGCCGGCGTTGCCATCGGCGAATATTTTATGGCTCAAGGTAAAGATGCTTTGGTAATTTATGACGATTTGTCCAAACACGCCGCCGCTTACCGACAAATTTCCCTTTTGTTGCGCCGACCACCGGGTCGCGAGGCCTATCCCGGTGACATTTTTTATCTGCACTCGCGCTTGCTGGAACGAGCGGCAAAATTAAATAAAAATTACGGTGGCGGTTCGCTGACCGCTTTGCCGATTATTGAAACTCAACTGGGCGACATTTCCGCCTACATTCCCACCAATGTTATTTCCATCACTGACGGTCAAATTTATTTGGAGTCCTCACTTTTCTATCAAGGTATTCGACCAGCAGTCAATGTTGGACTTTCTGTTTCGCGCGTCGGCTCAGCGGCGCAAACCAAGGCAATGAAAAAGGTCGCCGGCACTTTGCGTTTGGAGTTGGCACAATTCCGCGAATTAGCAGCTTTCGCCCAATTTGGTCAAGATTTAGATCCAGAAACAAAAAAGAAAATTGACCGAGGCGCTCGGCTAACAGAACTTTTGAAACAACCGCAGTTTATAAATATGCCATTTGAAGAAGAAGTGGCTTCTATTTTCGCCGCCGTTAATGGTTTTCTAGACACTGTGGCCATTGCCGAAGTGCCGAAATTCGAAAAAGAATTTTTGGCATATTTAAGCCGACAAAAATCCGCCTTAGTAAAAGAAATCCGCGAATCCACCGAACTCAAACCAGAGACCGAAAATTCCCTCAAAGATGCCTGCGCTGACTTCCTTAAAAATTATTGGAAAAAAATCTAATGGCAAACGAGCGAGAAATAAAAAATAGAATTGTTGCCACCAAGAACATCAAACAGATAACGAAAGCAATGGAGGCAGTAGCGGCAGTCAAAATGAGGAAAAGTGAACAAGCGGCGCTCGCTACCCGACCCTACGCTTTAGCGGCTTTGCAAATCCTCAAAAATTTAAGCGGGTCAGCCAGTTTGCGAACTGAAACTGATTTGGCAACATTGTCTCCCCTACTCGCTCAACGACCAGTTACAAAAATTGCTTTGATAGTCGTCACTTCCGATAAAGGTTTGGCCGGCGCGTTTAACAGCAATGTTTTGCGCCGAGCCGAAGAATTTATCAAAAACGCGCCGGCCAATACAGAAATCCAAATAATTTCCGTCGGTAAAAAAGCCAAAAGCCATTTTGAATATGCAAAGAAAAGTATTCTAAAACATTTTGAAGGTATCGGTGATTTAGCAAAATTAAACGAAACCGAACCGATTGCTAAATTTTTGGAACAACTCTTCGCCGAAGAAAAAACCGATCAGGTAGTCTTCATCTTTACCAATTTTCTTTCGGTTTTAAAACAGGAAGTTTTAACGCGTTCACTTCTGCCTTTTTCTGAAAAAACTCTGGAAGAAATCGTCAAAAACACCGTCCCTTTGCGCGGTCGTTATTCTGGTATTCCTAATGCTCTTGGCTTGACCACTGACAACTTGCCATATATTTTTGAACCGTCAGCCGAACAAGTTTTGCGTCAGCTTCTACCCCATCTTTTTTATGTGGAAACTCATCAGATTATTTTGGAAGCCAACGCTTCGGAACATTCTTCCCGAATGGTCGCAATGAAAAACGCTTCCCAAAATGCCGTAGAATTAGTTGAAGAACTAACCCTGTCCTACAACAAAGCCCGCCAAGCAAAAATTACCAAAGAATTATTAGAAATTGCTAATGTCTAAAAAATGAACGGAAAAATAATACAAATAATAGGTCCGGTGGTAGATGTTGAATTTACGAGCGGCTCGCCCACCGAAGAGGTGGGACTGCCTGCTATTTACACCGCTTTGACAGTTAAATCGGCTGACAAAGAGCGAGGCAATCTGGTTTTGGAGGTGGCGGCGCATTTGGGCAACAACCGCGTCCGCGCGGTCTCCATGGGACCGACCGAAGGACTTCAACGCGGAACAATAGTTCACAATACCGGCTCGCCTATCACTGTACCAGTAGGCAAAGAAGCTTTGGGTAGAATGTTTAATTTGCTGGGCGAACCGATTGATAATTTAGGCGAATGTAAAACTAAGGAAAAATGGCCGATTCACCGACCGGCGCCAAAATTTACTGATCAATCCACGGAAATAAAAATTTTTGAAACTGGTATTAAGGTTATTGATTTGTTCGCGCCATTCATCAAGGGCGGTAAAATCGGCCTATTTGGTGGCGCTGGCGTCGGCAAAACAGTTTTGCTTCAGGAATTAATCCGCAATGTCGCCACCGTTCAAAAGGGCTATTCGGTTTTCGCCGGCGTCGGGGAAAGAACTCGCGAAGGCAACGATTTGTATAATGAAATGAAAGAATCCGGCGTCTTGAAGCAAACTGCTTTGGTTTTCGGCCAGATGAACGAAGTGCCAGGCGCGCGGTTGCGAGTCGCTTTGTCGGGACTAACCATGGCCGAATATTTCCGCGACCAAGAAGGTAAAGATGTTTTGCTTTTTATTGATAACATTTTCCGCTTCACCCAAGCTGGCTCCGAGGTCTCGGCTTTGCTCGGCCGAATGCCCAGCGCCGTCGGCTATCAACCAACTTTGGCAAGCGAAATGGGCGAACTTCAGGAAAGAATTACTTCCACCAAAAAAGGTTCCGTTACTTCCGTTCAGGCGATTTATGTGCCGGCTGATGACATTACAGATCCGGCGCCGGCCACTACTTTTTCGCATTTGGATTCTACTATCGTTTTGTCGCGTCAACTTTCCGAATTGGGTATTTATCCAGCCGTGGATCCTTTGGATTCCACTTCCACCGCTTTGGACCCAAACATTGTCGGCGAAGAACATTACAAAGTGGCGCGGGAAGTTCAAAGAATTATTCAGCGCTACAAAGAATTACAGGATATTATTGCTATTTTGGGTATTGAAGAATTGTCCGATGAGGATAAACTTTTGGTAGAAAGGGCACGCAAAATTCAGCGATTTCTCTCCCAGCCGTTTATGGTGGCCGAGGCCTTCACCGGCCGACCAGGCCGTTTCGTCAAACGCGAAGATACGGTCCGCGCTTTCAAAGAAATTATTGAGGGCAAGCACGACGCAGTGCCCGAAGCGAATTTTTATATGAAAGGAGGGATTGAAGAAATCACAAAATGAAATTACATTTACACTCCATAGACAAAACTCTTTTTGACGGCGAAGTTGGGCAAATCGGCTTGCCAGCAGAAGATGGCGTGCTAACAATTCTACCCGGCCATGTGCCATTGGTTACTGTATTGAAAAATGGAGTGATAGAAGCAAAAACAAAAAATGAAAATAAAACTTTTGAAATTCGGGGTGGCTTCGCCCAAATTCACGGCAATTCGGCAATAATTTTGGTGGATTAAAACCTCCTTATGGCTTCACATCAAAAACTGGATCGGTGCCGGCAAAATCATTGGCACTACCGGAGCATTTGTTACCAGCGGAAGCATCACTGTCGTCCAACAAAGCAGAATTATTAGTCACTTCCAAAGTAGAACCCAAGTGATAACTAATACACGGGGTGCCGTTAGCCACCGAAGCCAGCGCGGCGTAAAAGAAAGTACCGCTGGGAACTTTTTGAATATAAATTGTCTCCAAACCACCAAGAGTCGTTGGATAATGATTGCTATTAGCATCAGCATAAAGCGCCAGAGCCAGTTGGAGTTGCTTAACATCCGAAATCCGCTTAGTGTCCCGCGCCTTCTGGCGCGCGGAAGTCATACTGGCAATTACAATGGAAGATAAAATACCAATGATGGCAATTACCACCAAAAGTTCCATCAATGTAAATCCATTTTTTTTCATATCACCATTATACTCCACTTATTTTCTTTTGGCAAAAAACAAAACCCCCCGAGATCGGGGGGTCTGCTTTGTCAAAACCTTGCCTTGCCGAAGACTATGGAAAATTTCGTCAGTTCCAAGTACAACCACCTTGATTGCAAGTAGCTACATCTGTGGCCGCAGTAGCTCCGTTGGTGGCAGTAAGAGTCATACTCCAAATACCGGTGCCAGTTTGACCGCAACTTTGAGATATAGTAGCAAAAGCAGTCGCAGGAGCATAAGTGAAAGGACTGCCCAAATCTGTTTGCACAATGGCACCGTCATCGCACTTACTAATTAGACCAGCAACTATACCGCGTGATTCTGCTTTAAATGCCGCATCTTTCGCTTTCTGTCTAGCACTATTCAAACTCGCGAGCACGACTGAAGACAAGATACCAATAATCGCGATAACCACCAAAAGCTCTATAAGCGTAAAACCTTTATTTTTCATTGAATAAAAATTAAATTATAAAAACTACTAATTTTTTCGACCCTCCTATTATACCAAACCCTTATAAATAGCAAGCAAATCGCCTGTGGATAAATCATTGTTAATTGATTCCCCCAGCAATATCATAAATCGGCATTAGGACCGAGGTCAACAGAATACCAACACCCACCGCCAAAGCGATAATCATTGCCGGTTCAATTAAACCAATCATCACATCCACCGCATTACTAACTTCCCTTTGATAAAATTTGGCTAAAGTTTTCAGAATAGTACCAAGTTCGCCAGATTCCTCGCCCACTTTTGACATCTGAACCATAATACTGGGAATTTCCGGATAACGACCCATAGCATCCGAAAGTGTACTGCCACCTTTAACTGAATCGGTAACTTCATAAAGAATTGACCGATAAACCTCGTCGCCAACCACTGAAGAAGTAATTTCCAGTGCTTTGACAATGGGGATAGCGCTCGCCAACATCGTGTTTAAATTATCAGCAATGCGAGAAAGATAAAGTTTTTTATAGAGATTACCAAGGTAAGGTATTTTAAGTTTAAATTTAGAAAGTGCGAGGCGTCCATTGGGTGTCCGGGTCATTCGCCACAACAGCGCCGCGCCAGCAATAATAGCCAGCAAAAAGAATAAACCATAATTAACCAAAAAATCGCTAATAAAAATCACGGCTTTAGTAGAAATTGGAATTTCCTGCCCCGAATCCTTCAAAATCTGGGTAATACTAGGAATAATTTTAGTCAGCATCAAAACCATCACGCCGATAAAAACCACGACCACAAAAGCTGGGTAAATCATGGCATTTTTAGCTTTGGAGGTAACTTCATAGGAGCGGTCAAGATAATCAGCCAGATAAGATAGGGTCTGATCCAATTTACCCGATTCCTCGCCTGCCCTGACCATACTGACATAAAATTCAGAAAAGACATTAGGATGCCTAGCTAATGCTTTGGTCATGGAACTGCCACCTTGTAGATCATCGGCAACTTCAGTCAAAGTTTTGCGCAAAACCGGTTTTTCCGATTCAGCCGCCAATAAGCGAAAAACTCGCAGAGCGGAAACTTGAGCTTCAAAAAACGTGGACATTTGACGCGACAACATCACAATGTCTTTGTTGGAAGCACGATTAAAAAAAGAAAGATCTTTGGCGAAAAAAGAACCGCTTTCGGCTGGCGCGATTTTAGATAAGGTAAAGCCACGGCGTTGAAGCGAAGAAATCGCCACCTCCAGATTGATCGCTTCAATGTCACCTTGCTCTGGTTGGCCGTCTTTATTTATCGCTTGGTATTTGAAAAGCATAAAATTACATCATTCGCTCTAATGATTTCAAGTTAGTGGTATAACGATAGGCATCGGCAACGGCGATTTCACTACGGCGAACAAGATCCAACAGCGACCGATTGATATCAATCATTCCTTGGTCTAAGCCGGTCTCAATAACAGTATTAATTTCGTGGGTGCGTTTTTCACGAATCAAGTTAGAAACCGCATTGTTAGTAATTAACAATTCATAAGCCGGCACCAAACCACCGGAAATTCTCGGCAACAATCGTTGAGAAAAAATACCGGTCAAGGTCTCGGCGAGTTGCAAACGAATCTGCCCCTGCTGATTAAACGGAAAAAAATCAATAATCCTATCAATGGTCTGAGCGGCGCTGTTGGTGTGCAGAGTGGAAACAACAAAATGGCCAGTCTCGGCAGCAGTAACGGCGGCAGAAATTGTCTCAAGACCGCGCATTTCGCCAATCATCGCAATATTCACATCCTGTCGAAACATCGCGGTCAAAGCCGTTTGAAAATCTTTGGTATCAACTTTCACTTCCCGTTGATCAACCAGAGAACGCTTTTCTTCAAAGATATATTCAATCGGATCCTCAATGGTAATAATATGTTCGGCCCGATTGGTATTAATGAGGTCAATAAGCGCCGCCAAAGTTGTCGTCTTGCCGTGGCCAACGGGACCCACCACCAAGAAAAAACCCTGTTGTTTTTCAGCAAAAGTAGAGAGAATCGGCGGCAAGTTCAATTCTTCCAATGTCCGAATTTTTCTAGGTATCAAACGCAAAGCGATGCCCACGGATCCCTGTTGAAAATAACCATTACCACGAAAACGTGCTTCATTTTTATAACTGTAGGAAAAATCAATTTCCTTTGTCTCCAAAAATTGTTTCTTGTTTTCTGATGTTAAAAGTTCTGTTACCAAGCCCAAAGTGTCTTCTTTGGACAATATTTTATGCTTCAAGAGCGGGATCAAGGCGCCCGTTACCCGAATGGTCGGATACCGGCCTTCGGAAATATGTAAATCGGAACCGCCTTCTTTAATAACGGTTATGATTAATTGTTCAAGTTCTTTGGTATAATCCATTCTAATTATTTTTACTTTTATGTATTTTCATTACTTCTTCAAGAACTTCCGACGGAATGGTGCTGGCTTTGACAATGTAACCTTGGACATTGTATTTCTTGGCTTTCTCAATATCCTCCGGCTGACCTTGATTAGTTAAAACAACCACCGTCGCCTTTGGCACCAATTTTTGTTCCCGAACTTTCGCCAGAAATTCATAGCCATCCATACCGGGCATAATCAAGTCTAAAATAAGAATGTCCGGCGCATTGCCATCTTGAAGTTTACTCAACGCCTCTGCCCCACCGTTCGCCATATCTACCTCAAAACCAGCGTTCTTAAACTTGACGGTATACATGCTTAAAAGAAACTTGTCGTCGTCTACTATCAAAACTTTTTCCTTTTTTTGTTCGGCCATATTTAGTGAATTAGATTATAACTTATTTATAGCTCATTTACTTCTTCAAAGGGAATTTCGTGGCGGAAGGCCTTGCACAGCGCGTCCTCTTTCATTGTCAGCATACCTTGAGCTCGAGCAATTTTTTTAAGTTCAACCTCACTAGCACCCTTCAAAATCGCCGCCTCCAAATCACGACTCATTTCCAAAACCTCCACTACTGCCGTCCGACCACGCGTGCCTTTAGGACATTCAGGCGAAGGCATTGCTCCAAAAACATCTTTACCAATAGGAATTTGAAAATGATATTGGGCTGGCAAATCGGCCAATTGTTTTTCTACCATCAACTTAATACTGCCTTCAACGGGGATGGATTTGCCGGTATTGGGACAAATGGTTTTTACTAGCCGTTGGGCAATCGCCAAAATCAAAGTTGGTGGAATCATAAATGGGTCAACACCCATATCCAATAATCGTGGAATAACACCTAGAGCGTTGTTGGTGTGAATAGTAGAAAGAACCAAGTGGCCAGTCAGCGCCGCTTGAATTGCCAAACCAGCGGTTTCTTTATCGCGAATCTCACCTACCATTATTACATCCGGATCTTGACGAAGGGTGGTGCGCAAACCGGTGGCAAAAGTGTAACCGATTTCCGGCCGAACTTGCGACTGACTCATACCAGGCATATTGTATTCCACCGGATCTTCCAAACTCAAAACATTTTTCGTTTCCTTGTCTACTTCATTCAACATTGAATAAAGAGTAGTGGACTTACCAGAACCAGTCGGACCGGAAATCAAAACCATACCATAAGGTCTTTTAATGGCATCGCGAATCAACTGAAGATTTCTAGTGGAAAGACCAATTTCTTCTAGGGCCTTAACCCCTCTTTCCGAATCCAAAATCCTCATCACCACTTTTTCACCGTAATAAGCGGGAAAAGTGGAAACGCGAAAATCAATTTTCCGACCACTAATGCGAGCGCTAAACCGGCCGTCTTGCGGTTTTCGTTTTTCATCCAAGCGCATATTGGAAAGAATTTTCACTCGCGCCACTACCGCCGCGTGAACTTTTGGTGGTAAAAGCAAACTAGTATTTAAAACACCGTCCACTCGAAAACGCACTCGCACTTTGTCACCTAGATGTTCAATGTGAATATCAGAAGCATTACCTTCTACCGCGTAATGAAGAATGGTAGCAACAATTTTTGTCACCGGCGCATCTTCAATAATCCTAGTGCCAGTGCCACCTTCATTACTTGACGCTATTCTGGTCTCTGCTAATTCAGCCTGATCGCCAGACAATTCTGTCTCTAGTTCCGTTAAAGCTTGGGACACCTCGCCAGACAAACCTCTATACATTTGAGCAATTTTTTCAAAATCAGCTTGAGAAATCAGATAAACTTTGTAGGGCATATCAACTTTCGAAGAAATAAAATTCAAAGCATCACGAGCTTCAATATTATCCGGCTCCACCATACCAACTTCCAAAACACCTTCCGCAATCCCGACCGGAGCCAGTTTATAGTGGATAGCTGATTCTTCTGGCACATAACGCAAAACTTCAAAAGGAATACCTTGATTGTCTAAGACCTTTATCGGCACGCCATAAAGTTCGCCCTTGATTGTCAAAAGGTCAGTGGCCGTTACGCCGCGATCCTGTAAAATTTCGTCAAGCTTAACACCCGGCTTTTTTAGTTCCTTCTTGATTACCGGCACATCTTCGTCGGTAATAATATTTTTTTTTACTAAAATTTCTAGAATGCCCATTTGGAAAAAATGAAATAAAACTAAATCGGGGCAAACGGATTAGACCGGCCCGAAGGCTCACTGGGAATTTCTCGCGAGAAATTCTTCAACGAAATAAAAACTGGATTTTGTAAAACAGTCGGGTCCAGGTTAAGTGCCGATAATTTGGCAAATATCATAAGCAAATCGTTCCCCGTCTGACTTTGGTCTGTCTCTTGTGGCAAAAGTGGGGACAAATCACTATTCTTGCTGGAAAAAAACAACGAATAACCAATAAAGGCGGCGACAATTATTGCCACAATGACGATTGCCATTTTCCCCTTTTTTGATTTATTTGGATTCATAAATTATTGTAACCAATAGGTCTTCAAACCTACGCTAAAATTATAACTACCACCGTTGACGGAATCTTTCGCCAAAGAAAATTTTATATCAGTCACATCTAAAATCCGTAGACTGCTCTCCAAATCATGAAGAAAGGCGACAAATTGTCCGTAACTACCAGTCACTGAAAAACTTAAATCAACATTACTAAAAACACTATTAAAACTTGTTTCAACGGCTGGCAAATTAGCTTCCTTTGCTGTATTTCCAGATTCACTAACAGCGATATCTTCAATTAGCAAACCCTGTTTGGCGGCGATCTCATTGACCTCAATGACAAGACGGATGGGATCAATCTCATCGGGCACCAAATGTGAAAGATTGGCTAAATCGGTTTCAGAGAAACTCTGGTAGGCAGTGGCAAGATTTTCATACTGTTGTCGAAACTCATTGGCTTGTGCCAATTTATTTTCATAACCAGTTCTGACTCCCCGAAGCGCGCCGGTCTCTTCATAAATAGGTTTGGTATAACCCCAAAAAATCCAGATGGCTGCTACTATTAAAATAAAGGGGGTGATATTTTTCATTGATCAGTTTGGGCAATATTGTGCTTATAAGATAAAATTTTTGGATCAACCAAGGCGGCAACGCCAAACACCACATTGCCCTTTTCATCCAGATTAAGATTGGAAAAAGTAGAAATCGTGAAGGCTGGGTTTATACGGAAAGCGTCTGATTGCAAAGCTACCGAGCTAAAATTTTTAGCGACACCACCCAAGCCCAGCGAAAATTCCCCTCCGCTACTAGTCAAAGAAAAACTACTGAAATAAACTGACTTAAGAGTTGCTTCCTCCAAAACATCAAAAATTTTTGAGAGAGCGATATGATTATCAACTAACTTATTGGCTGCCGCCAAACGGCTACTTAATTTCTCAAATTCAGCAACAGTGGCCGGCTGAAAAATTTCTTGCATCCGAGCTAACTCAATATCCAATTGGGCAATGTTTTTCTTGATAGATTGTTTATACAAATAAGTTACCCCAAAAGCACCGGCGGAAATCAAAAAAATCACAATGGCGATAAGCGTAAAACTTCCCAGACTAGGTCTAGAACCAAAACTCACTTCACCACCCAAAGATTCTCTGGGTATAAAAGATTTTTGAAAATTACCATCCATACTCCTTTACATTATACACCTTTTTCTGTCCGCAAGCGTTAATCTTATCAACAACCACCTACCCCAACTCTTGAAGCTGGCGCAGGGCAACACCCAAGGCAACCGTAAATTGCGGACCGGCGTCTTTAAGCACCCCCTGGAGGAAAGCCGGCGCATCTACCTTGGCAAATGGGTCAGCCAACTCCACCTCTGATTCCAGATGCTCTTTGGCATATTGTAAAATCCCCTTTAATGCTGATCCACCGCCAGTCAAAATCACCCGCCGCACCACTTTGCCGCTTTTCTTTTGGTAACCAATCAGCACCCGATTAACTTCGGCAAAAATATAACCCAAAATTACTGAGGTGGCTTCAACAGTACCGGAGGCAATACCCTCGGCAATTAATCCCTTGTCCCTTTTTAATTTTTCCGCTTCAACCACATTAATACCGAGCGATTGCGCCAAGGCCGAAGTGATGTCTTGCGAACCACGATTGATAGTGTGAGAAGTTCTGACAATACCCATTTCTACAATATAAAGTTTGGTGGCGCCGGCACCCATATCAAAAATCATCACCGGCATCGTTTCCCTATTCATCACTGCTCTAATGGTACTAAACGCTTCAATCTCAAAAAAGGAAACATCGAGACCGGTCAACCTAACAATTTCCCGATAATTATTAAGAGCGGCATTTTGAATCACCACCAAAAGAATATCCACCATTTTGGCTTTTTGAATCTTAGTCATCGGATCATCTGGGCTGGAAGTTGTCTCTCGCTCGGTCTTTGGTATTATCCACCAATCCAAAGTTACATCACTCATTGGCACTGGAATATATTTTCTGGCTTCAATGGGCACCATCTGCGGTAATTGCTTTTGATCCAAAACCGGCATCTCAATTAACGACAATAAACTGGCTGACAGAGGAATGGCAAAACTACAAACTTTAGTAGTAGCGTTAGCTTCGCGCAAAATATCGCGCAAGGCCTCGGCAACTTTTTCATTTGGCAATTTAGTTACTTGACCAACAGAACTGTTGGCGTAAGGACCAAGAGCTAACGCACCATAGGTGCCAAGCACCGCCCGACCACCTTTTGTTTTAAGCTCTACAATTTTTACTGCCGAGGATCCAATGTCAATACCGACAACGCTAGTGCCACCACCGTCACCCGTCAGTTTGTTAAAAATTTTTGAAAAAAAAGCCATATAGTTAAAGTTATTGTATCATATTCGATATGATACAAAAGTGGCTAAACTTGGTTTTAGATTTTTTTCTGCCGAAAGCACCAGCGGTGGAAAAATTGGAGAGAATGGGCGCGGCCGGCTTTGCCGGCCGCGCCAAACGGTCTCGCGAACTAAATAGCCTGTCCGCCAACCGGCGGAGTAGAGAAAATCTCATCGCCTTTTTTGACTACCACGATCCTTTAGTGCGCACGGCAATATGGGAACTCAAATTCCGTGGCAACCGCGCGGTGGCCGCCTTGCTCGCCGAATGTTTGTTTGACGAATTATCAGCAGAATTAAGTGAACTGGAAATTTTTGAAAATTTTACTCGACCACTAATTGTCCCCGTTCCCCTTTCTTCCAAACGCCGTCGCGAGCGCGGTTTTAACCAATGTGAAATTTTGTTGGATGAATTGGCAAAATTAGACACGAATAAGATTTTTGAAATTAATAAAAATATTTTGATAAAAATCAGAGACACCTCTAGTCAAACCAAAACTGACTCACGCGCTAGCCGCTTAAAAAACTTGCGGGGCGCTTTCGCCGCCAATGAGAACGGTGCGGCGCGCCATCGAAACATTATTGTGATTGATGATGTTACCACCACCGGCACTACTTTAAGCGAAGCGATGAAAACTTTGCGCCGCGCCGGCGCCAAAAAAATCCTCGGCATCGCCCTCGCCCATTGAAATAAAAACCCCCCGTTTTGTGTTATCATTAACAAATCAAGATGACCAAACAGAAAATTATTACCTACGCTTTTCTCCAATCGGCCGGCACTTTTATCTATGTCTCGGCGCTGGCTTGGTTGCTTTTTAATGGTGAAAAACTTTTCGGCAAAGCCGGTGGCGGTTTCGGTATACCGCTGGCAATGCTTTTACTTTTTATTCTATCGGCAACAATCACCGGCTCTCTCGTTTTGGGCCGGCCAATTCATCTTTATCTTAGTGGCAACAAAAAAGAGGCCTTCCAACTGCTCGCTGCTACTCTCGTTTTTCTTTTTCTACTTACCCTGCTCGCTTTTGCTATTCTATTGATATAATGGACATCTTTGAGTTTTTTATTAAAAAGAGGCGTCGTTGCGAGGCATGCAACGACGCCGAACTCAAGTCAGGAAGGAAAGCCCAGGAGGATTTAGGAGAGCTATATTTGAACTACGGCTTTCTGTAGCCCAAATATTTGAAGGCCAACTTATATAAGTATTAAATATAAAAAAGAAAAAGTCAAAGTCAAAAAACCAAGGGTATTTCAAGAGCATCGTCGTGTTCGGGCAAACCGGAAGGATTGTCTTTTTTCAAAATCAAGAAACCGCGTTTGGAAAAATCACCGATAAATTCCGGTTTAACAAATTCCAAAGTCGCTTCAAATGGCACAAAATTTTCCGTCATCCAGTCTCCGCCAGCTGGCGGATTGGCTTGGGCAATTCCTTGGGCAATAATTCTACCGTCCCAATCAGCCAAAATCACAGGGAAACTCGCTTCAAAAAACCACTGCCCTCGCGCTTTGCCTTTTATCACCAACGGCGAAACTACTTGCGCTTCGGGTAACGGCGCTTCCAAAATCACTAAATCCTTATAACCGAAAGGCTCAGCCTTTCGGTTGCTAAAAATCACCATCGCGCCAATCGCAATCACCACCAGCAAACCCAGCAAAACTTTTTTCTTCATCAAAATATCATAACACTTCCACAATTTTTTGTTTAGATTTTCCGCCCTTGATTATTCTAACCGCGCTTTTACTGACACCAAAAAATTCCGCCAGCGCTTTCACCACGGCTTCGTTGGCCCGCCCCTCCACCGGCGGTTCTTTCACCCAAACTTCAAAACTGCCATCGGCTTTTTTCGCAACTTTCCCTATTCTGGTTTTTGGTTTTACTTTCACTAAAATTTTCATTTTCTTGATTTTTAGTTTCTAAACGCCAAATACGAACCACTAATCAAAATAATGAGAATCGTAGCTCCAGCGAGTAGCCGAAGCCAAGTGTTGTCACTTGTGCCAGCCGCAGCTGCTGCGGCGATCATTTGCGATTCTGGCAAAGATTCCGGTAAAACTATCGCGGCCACTTGTGTGTTCGTAGCTTCAGTGGTTTTTGGTGACACTGGTTCGGCTACCATTGGCGTTTTCACTTCCGCTTTCACTTCCGATTTAGGAATTGAAACTAGAGTTGGAGTTAGAATCGGTGTTGGGGTTGGAATCGGCACGAGAATTTGAGTCGGTGTTGGAGTTGGAGTTGTCCCCAATGTTGTCCCCCAGAGAGGTCCGTTGCCTCCTCTGGGTGATGGATCTACGGTAGGCGTAACCGCCGGCGCGGGATTGTCCACAATAGTGAGAACAACAGAATCAGTGCCGGAATAATTCTGATCAGTGATAGTAGCCAAAACAGTGGAGGTTCCCACTGTTGTTGGTGGAGTTGTTGAACCATTGTAAGTCACAGTATAAGAAAGGCCAGCGGGATTTGTAGAAAGAACGCTTACCGTCTGCGAACTGCCGTCGTATGTTCTGGTCAAATTAGAATTATCTAAAGTGATTATGCCTTGAGATTGAATTATATCCGCTGTCGTGCTGGCCGTTGTGGCCGCGAGCGTATAATTACCAGCATCAGCGCCTCCGAAAATTGAAATGCCGGTCACGGAGACAACAATATCCGAAGCAGAATTCGAGTCGGCAAATGTGGTGGTGGCATAACTTAATGTCAAAGAATCTCCAACAATCCTATCATCAGAAAGTGTGGTAGTGGCTGTAGTATTTCCATCATAAACTTTGCTTATTCCCGCCACTGTTACGGTTAAATTGCGCTCCGTGATGCTAGCCGTTGTGGAAGCCGAAGAGTCATTTGTATAATTGCCAGAATCAGCGCCACCAAGCGTAATGCTTGTTGCCGTTACAATTTTATCTGTGCCGACATTTTTATCATCAAACGCCGCAACAGTAGCAAAACAAGTTACAACATCGGGACTGACAACTCCTGCCAAATTACAAGCGGTGACCGTGGCGATATTATTTCCGTCGTATGTTTTATCATCAACTGTGATATTAGCAGTCAAATTCTTTTTAGTGTAATAAACTTTCGCTTGTATCTGGTCAAGAGAAAACATTGTCCCGTTTGGCGAGAATGAATGAGCGGTGGCCCTTACTCTGAAATTTTCATTGGTAAAATCTTCCGCCGACCAAGTCCGTCCAAAAGTGTTTGTCGCCCCGCCGACTAATTTAACGGCATCAGTCGCTTCAGTAAATCCGGCCGCTATTACAGAAGTGTAATTGAAATGATTCCAAGACAAGCTGATATCAATATCTCTTCCAGCAGTTTTACCCTCCACGCTGACTTCTATTCCATTGATAGTCGAACCAGTTGGGATAGCAGAAATATCAAAATTTGAATAGGACACCCATGAACTTGTGTTGGTGGTGGTGGCGTAAGCGTCATCCGAGGTGTAACCGTTTTGAGAATTATTCCATGAAGGCGCGGCATTAACCAAATTGGCGCTAGGCACTAAAAATCCGGTATCGTCCGCCCAAACAATACTTGGAATAACAAAAAAGATTAATAGGGCTATCTTTTTCATATTAAATAAAATAGTGTATCTATGCCTTTTTTGACGCTTTCTTGGTCGTAGATTTTTTTGGAATTGTCTTGACTAATTTTTCTACCGGCACAAGAGCTTGCACGGCGGAGATAAGTCTCTCCAACTTCGCATTCACCCCCTCTAATTGTCTTTTTACTTCGTCGTCTCCGGCGCTTGGCGGAATTACTCTCGGTTGCATACCCTGCGAACTTGGCGCAAAGTCTCTTCGATCTTTCTTTTGAAATCTATCTCCGCTAGCTCCACTAGGACCGCCCATACGGGAAAAACAATCTCTGCAATACACAGGCTTATCTCCTGTGGGACGAAAAGGCACTTGGCATTTATTTCCACATTTACCGCAAATCGCATCATGAAGAACCATAGGTCGTGAGTCTCTTTTATCAAATCCTCCTCTCCCTCCCGATCTAAAGCCTCCTCTGTTGTCACCGCCATCTCTTGAAAAATTAGCCATATAAATAAGTTTATAGTAATAACAGCAGTCTCATAATTTTATATTATATCACTCCACAGGCGACCACATCAAGCCATATGGTTATAGTTAAGAATAAGTAGTATACTTAATTTCTTAACATTCCCCCGTCGAGGGATATTTACATTATTAATTAATAAATACAAAAAATATATGGGAATTATTCTTTGGATTGTGTTTGGTGGCTTAGTTGGTTGGATCGCGTCTCTAATTATGGGGACTGATGCGCGGCAAGGTATTATATTAAATGTTGTAGTCGGTGTCATTGGCGCGGTGTTGGGCGGTTGGATTATGAGCTTATTCGGTGAAAGCGGTGTAGGCGGTTTTAATCTATACAGCTTTCTGGTGGCACTGCTCGGAGCAATAATCCTTATCTGGATTGTCAAAGTTTTACGACATTAAAAATAAATAATATAATTGGAGGAAGCATACCCCGTTTAAAGCTTTGCTTTTATTTTTGGTTCATAAGTCGCTCTTCTTTTTTTGCCTTATAATATTACTTACCAATCCCCACCTCTTTACTGATCGTCTTCCAATGTTTTTTCAAATCCTTTGCCAGTGATTGAATCTCTTCACGGCCAACTTTCGCCTTCTCTTCATATTCTTTCGCTACAGAGTCAATGATTTGATGATATGCGGATTCGCTCATATCACGAGCTTCTTCGAGTTTTTCTACAACATCAGCCTTCATTTTTATTGCCCAAGCCTTCGTCTTTCTCTGATGCATTTTACCTTTTGGACCGAGGAAGAAATATGCAGCAGCTATGCCAGCGATGCCAGCACCAATCGCAACATATTTTGTTATGTTAGAACTCTTTTTTGTTGTGTTCTTTTTCATTTGTTTTTGTTATTTATTAATGCTAATAATTGATTATTTTTTTGCACTATCACTATTTGATTTTGATATTCGTTTTTTTCGGATTGGAGGAAAGAACATTCGGAATACCATATTGTCTTCGAGGCGTTCCTTGAGTTCAGAAATAAATTCTTCCGAATCGTCATAGCTACTCTTCAGAGTTTCTGAAAGTTTGTAGAGATTTTTTCCAGCTTTGATGAGATATACCAAAAGAACAGAAATTAGAATCGTAAATACGATTGTTGCTATAGAAGATATAAAGAAGAAAATATCAGCTTTTAATAATGATTCCATATTTACAATATACCATAAATTGCAGTTTAGTGGTATTTTGGATTGTTACCGGATGGAGCGGTTCAGAGTAGGTATACCTCACCTTATGGAAATCACCCGCGCCTGCCGTATGGCACTGTGCGGGTTTTTCGTTGTTGTTATGTCAGAGATTAATGTGAAATAAGCTGCTGTTGGAATCGTCGGCGAAAATTTTAAGAAATTTTACCGGATCAATAGATACGCCGCCGATTTTAACGCTAAGGTGAAGGTGCGGCACTTCAGAGTAGCCGGTTTGGCCGGAAAGAGCGATGAGTTGGCCTTGGCTAACCATTTCGCCTTCGTTCACATAGATTTTTGAAAGATGCATATAGAAAGTTATTAAACCAAGACCGTGATCAACGGCGACGGTCTTGCCGTAATTTCGGAAAGTTTGAGCCAGCCGCACAGTGCCTCGGCCCATGGCTTTAACCGGCGTGCCTGCCGCCGCCCGGAAATCAGCGCCCTTGTGAGCAATCGAATAATTACCGGTAATTCTGGTGTAGCCGTAAGGATCGGTAACAATAGGATTTACCAGCGGATAGCTAAAACCGTCCGGCCATAATTTTTTGCTGATGGAGCGTAGATTATTAATGACATCATTTTCAGAAGCTAAAGTGGAAACAAGAGTTTTTTGGCTAGCCAATGTATTGCCGCCAAGTTTCTCCGGAATACCGAGCGGTTCCTCGGGTTTTTCTCTGGCTTTGACGGCGATAATTTTTTCAAAATTATCGCCGTTCTCCATCTTGACCAAAATTTTGTAATCGCCGGGCTTTTTGTTTAAGTCAATGCCAACTAAAGCGGTTGGTTTGCCTTGGTAAGTAAAAAACCAGAGGGACTGGTTGTCAAAGAAAATTTTTTGAACATCAGCGATACTACCAACACCACTCACGGTTATCAAAAACGGATCACCTTGAAAAACCGATCCGGCCGGCAAAACCATAATTGGTAGAAACAATATCGGCAAAAACCGAAAAAATTTATTTCTCATTGATGATGACTACCCGTTCCGAAACGGCGGCGATCCCAGAGGAACGAGAGCAATGTCAACACGGCAAAGATGATTGGAATCCAATAACCCGGTAGGTAAAGCTGAGCCATCGCCCAGTAGCTTATCCATTGGATAGAGATCGTACCTGAAACCGTTGCGACATTAGCCAACAGTGTTTGGTCTTGCGTCTGGACGGCTTTAAGCCAATCCTGCCCGTATTTAATATTTCTATCAGCGTTGTCTAATCGCTTCGCGTACAAAGTGTTTTCATTGGCGAGCTGTTCGTTCAACAAAGCCAATTCATCCGATTTGCCCTCGGCGGCATCTATTTTTGACTGGAGCAACTGTACGGCACTAGCATGAGCGTTGACAATTTTTTGGCGCACCGTTTTGTAATCCGCCAACGCGGTCTCGGCTTGTTTTTGCTGTTCTTCAATGCTCACTTTTTGCGCCAAAAGATTTTGGGATGAAATGTTGACCGTAAGAAATTTGCTACCCACTAGATCTTCAAGCTCGGCGCGAAAAGCATCATATTTACTTTGAGGCAGAGCGAAATTCACATAGCCATATTTCGGAGAACTAGATTGCTGGTCAATGCGGCCATCGTAACCTCGCACCGTCGTTTCGACTCGGCGCGTGAGACCTTGCACATCGCGCGTCTGCATAGAAGCGTTGTAATATATTTTCAAAAATTCTCGCGTGTCGGTTATTGGCACATCGGGGCTGGGATAAGGATACGGGTAATACTTATTTGACACATCACCGTCCATCATTGGCATATCCACAGCCGAAGGAGGCACTGCTCCCGAGCCACTGGAGTTTTCCATCATTCCGCCGTCTATTCCCATACGCGTCGCGTAATACACCCCCGGACGAGAAACTGCGACAAGGGTGCCGACCGCGAGAAGCGCGAGCACAACGGTGAGCCACGAAACGCGTCGCGGCCAAAACTTATGTGGAATAAGTTGATTATCGATCATAAAATAATATTATCATTTTTCAGCAACAAAATCAATGTAGATAAAGCGTGTAAATGAAACCACCTCCTACTTAAAAACTAAACCCAAGAAACTAGAGGATAAATATGACGATAATAATTGTCCTAGAGTATGTTTTTAGAGATTTGCTGCCGGCGAGGGTGTAGTTTCGCTTGCGGGTAAGGTAATATTTACATCAATGTTGCCGTTTTGGGGCACCGCATTATTATTACGTATTGCTGGAAGACCGTAGACAAAAAAGAGAGCCACTAATATAAGCGCTAGAATAACCCCGAGCACTAAACCTAATCCAGAATCTGAACTTTCGCCGGATGGAGGCGTGTTAATGACAGTTGTCATATTTTTTTTATTTAATTACTTCTAATAACTTTAGACTAACCTTCGACCTTTATTCTATTATTATAACATAATGCCACATTCAGATATCAACACACTACCGAACACAATTACTACGATAAATATGCCTATAAACACAAACGGCTTACACGCGGCTCTATCTATTTTTATCTATTTAAATAAGTAATAGTTAATTGCAAAACTGTCGCGAAGGAAACCCAAAGCAAATATGGAATGTTGGCAACAGCAACCCAGCGCGCCTGCGGCCAGATAACTATCAACGCCCAAACAAGCGTGCCGAGAACGAGTAAAATATCAATGGCGGCTAGATAATTATTTTTCAAACCAAATTGTAATGGCGTAAAGGCAAAGTTAAAAACCAGATTTAGAATGAAAGGTAAAAGTGTGGCAAAAGAAATTCTGCCTTGGGAAAAAAGATAGCCGACATAACCATAGCTAACAGCAATGATCGCGTAAAGCACACCCCAAACCGGTCCGAACAACCAACTTGGTGGCGACCACGCTGGCTTGATTAAAGTTTGATACCAATTATAGGTGTTGTTCATAAAAAATCTAAAGTTTACTGAATTTCAATTATATCATGATATAATGAGACGAGGGTAATCTCAACTAGTTACCTTCGGCGACAGAACTCCACTTTCATCTTTGGTGAATGGAATAAATCTGTCGCCGCTCCTTTTTATTGATATTTTCGCGCGAGAAGTTTTTGGATACCGAAACCAATAAGCCAGCCGAGGAGGCCGAGAAGGATTGGAAAATAAATGCGGTTCTTTACTGATTTCCTTTTGCTCGATTATGAGTTTTGCAGAGCATCTGGCAATTTTTTGCCGAAGTAGCGCCACCCTTGCTCCACGCTGATACATGGTCTGCTTCCATTTCAGCAAAACTCCAAATTTTACCCTTGTTCGCATCATGTCCGACAGCGCAGAGAGAACAATTTGATTCTTCTTTTTTCTTTGCTTTAGCGGTCTGTGATTCGTAAGTAGATCTTTTAGTCGCTTCATCAAAAACCCGAACTTCAAGCAATTTTGTATCACTGGAACCACCGAGAATATACTCAAAAATGCCTTTGCGGTTTTTGATGTATGGATCTCCGTAGAGCTTGCGCACCTCGGTCGCTACTTTCGCTGGGCTATATGCCTTTTTGTGATATTCCTCGTAAAGTAGCCCCCATTTAAGCCCGCGCATTTCGCTTTCTACATCAGTAAATATGCTAGATACCCAATCGATGACAGTATTGAAATATTTTTTTAGCTCATCAATGTTTTTGTCTTTGCGATGCTTGCTCATGTAGTCGCCAATGCTTCCCTTGCTTACCCAATCAAAAGCACATTCCAAAAATTCCTGCCTGTTGGCACTACCAGAAACATACGCACTCCATTTTTGAATATTAGCGTTTTGACTATTACTGAATTCCTCTTTAGCCTTAGTTACAAATGGGCCAGAATATACTGCGTTGAGTAATTCCTGATTGTTGAGCGGAACACCGGCAATATTTACAGTCTTGAACCACTCTTTTATCTGACTTTCAGTACCTTCGCATTCGTAAATCAGTAATTTCGTTTCCAAAATCTTTTTTTGCTTATCCCTCGCCATATTACCAAAAATCTGCGGCATCCCATTTTCATCTTTGATGGCAAATTTGTCGGTGATAAATCGTCCAAGACTTGTGATGCGCTGTTGACCGTCCAATACTTCAAATTTATCATTAGAAACTTTATTGAAATAAATCAACCCTATTGGATATTCTTTAAGAACTGACTCAATGACGGCCATTTCTCGCTTACCGCCATCGGATGCATAAATATAATTTCGCTGATATTCCGGCTGAATGGTGAGTTTGCCAGACAAGCCAAGCAAACCCCTGCCTTCCAGTTCGTTATAGATGAATCCTTCGCAAATATCTTTGACAGTGATATTGGTTTTTAAAATTGTTTTCATATTATTTTAATTTTTTAATCAGTTGTTTATTTGGCAAATAATTATTCCCAGTTATAACCGACCTCCCTGTTTTTTCTTCAAGCGCCTTTCTTGCGCCCTTGGCAATCCGACCGCCCTTAATCGCAGGAATTTTATTATCTTCCAAACCTTGTGTTTTGTCAGTTTCAGCAATTCTTCTGGTAGAAAGCTCCGCCAGCGCGGTGAAAATCAATTCTTCTTCGCTCATATGATCACGAAGATTTTGCGTTTTCAGTCCCTTAAGATTTTTGTGCGCCTTTACCGACAAGTCGCTCCATTCTTGGTGAATTATATTTGTAAGAATGGCAAATTCTTCGCCTTTTTTTACACCGCTTTCCGCCCAATAGTCAGTGAGTTTATTTCTAGTCTCTTGCCCCATCATCCGTTGCTGGATCCATTTCTCGCTTCTTCCTTGTTTTTGCCAATATGCGCGAGAACGATTCAGCGCTATTTCCGGGTCGCTCATTTCCTGCATTCGTTCATAACCGACTTTCGCCAGCCACAATTTGATAGGTTCGGCTTTTTTGCTTGGCACTGATTGAATCAGGCGCAAAATAATTTCCACATCGGCGGCATCGGTTTCTCGCATCTTGCCGTCTTGAGCCATCATTTTCAACCGGTGACATTTTGTCACCACTTGACTTTCTTCATCCCTGAGTCTTTGTGCAAGCTTTTTCCAATACGATCTAGCCACTTGAAAATCATTCTGTTCCGTCAAAGCCGCCACAATATCAATAACCGAAAAAAACCAAGTTTCTGTTTTCTCGTCAAAATACCGGCGAATTTTGTGAGTTTCAAAAATGGCAAGCGAAGTGTTGTTTTTCATATTATTTATTGTTTATATTAGCCAGTGTTTACCTGTTGTTTACTTAAAACACTGTCTCGTAAATTATTAAATATATCTAATCCGGTATTAAAAACTACTTCCAAAATTTGATTTATCTTATCCAAATCTTCTTTTTCTATTAAAAGCACTTCTTTATTTATGAGTAAAGGTTTAATAGTAGGAATTATAATATAATGCCCAAAATCAAAATTCCTTATAAATCCTCCTTGAAATTCATTCCATTGAAGACGATAATCATATTCCCCCGTATATTTATCTGAGTTCCAACCGGCTGTCTCAATTTGCGCATGCATTGCATTCGAAAAACCATCATTTAATAACTTCGCATTGTCCTGCCATTTTTTTAAAGTTTGATCATCCCATTCCATTTTATTCAAAATTACCTTTTTTTCTTTTTCCCATTTTGTCGAAAAAATATTTGGAAAACTTATTATACTTTTTTCAAAAAAAGATTTTATATACCTGTGTTCTTCCGGTAATACAGAAATAAAGAGTGCCACATTTCCCATTTCTTGTATTATCCTCTTGTGGATAAAAGGGGCACCAAGATCGCCCGACAACCAATGATTAATTGCTAAGTATGCATGCGTGATACAACCTCCTTGCAAATAATAAATTACTAATTTTTTATCCTTTTTTGTTACATCAATTTGTTCTCTTGATTTAGAATGAATTTCTGAAGCAAGTTTTAACGCCTTCATATAAATTGGATCAAATAATTTTATAACTTTAGCCATAATTTATTTTTTAGCTTTCTTGTGTCTTATAAAAATTCTTTGGTAAGCAGATTGAATTATTCGGCTTTCATTATTTATAAAGTAATTCTTTTTCCCGTCATTCTCAACCAAATTGGCATTTTCATTTGTTTTTCCACCAGACGATCCTGTTTTTTCACCATTCTGTCTTACTTCCCAGTAATCATCATACTTTTTTGTGTCGGGAACCTCATCATGGCAACCTCTTTGAGTAGCTCCTAAGATCTCAAACTGATCGGGGTTATATTTGCTAAGAAAACTAATTGGTACACCCATCACGCCATCGTAATCATTTGGGATGTATTTAACCAGTGGAACCTCTATTGCGTTGTAGTTATCGTACTTTTCGAATGACTTTTTTGCACCAAATTTAATTACCTCTGTCGTGGTCATCAACGGCAACGGTTGATGACGGCGCCCATGGTCAAGGTTCGTAAACCAAATTGTTCCTGCGACAAAAGCATATTTCTTACCATTTTCCTCCTTATGAAATTTTTCATAATGATCAGGAATTTGAAACCATACATTTCGTCCGTCATTTTTACCAGCCCCAAGCCATATTTTATTATCCTTAATTAAAGGGAATACTTCTTTATAGGTAATCGCATTCATATTGCCGATTATCAGAAACCTTTTTTTGTAATCAAAAAGTTGTTTAACATATTCGCGAAACAAACTAAACGGAGGATTGGTTATTACGATGTCAGACCGCTTGAGTAGTTCGACGCACTCATCGCTACGGAAATCACCATCACCACTTAGTGGCATCCACTCGTTGTGTTTATTTATCTTTAACTGTTTTGCAACATCCTTCAAGTTAAACTCGCCATCGCCATCTATGTCGTGCACCTCGTTGATAATGAACTTGTTCGCCGTTACCTTCGGCCGACCTTTTGCTTTTACAAGTGTTTTGTCATCACCAAATAATCCCAGTTGCGTGTTGGCGACAGGCGATGGTTTGTAGCTCGTTGTGATTAGCTGCTTCAATCCAAGGTTGTTGAAATTTAGCACAAAATAACGAAAGAAATTGCTCTCAAACGGGTCATCGCAGTTGCAGTACACTATTTTGGCTCGAAATGTATTAGGGTTGTAATCTAAATACTTTTCAATTTCTTTTTGAATATCGATGTACTGAGTATAAAACTCATCATTCTTTGCCCGTTTCGCATTTGTAAGATTTTTGATTGATGCTTCTCTTACCATAAATTATCTACTTTTATTA
Organism: Minisyncoccota bacterium; assembly: GCA_041662545.1. Lineage (GTDB taxonomy): Bacteria > Patescibacteriota > Minisyncoccia > Phycocordibacterales > DSPV01 > 2-02-FULL-44-35. The sequence goes on along the minus strand of JBAZSH010000001.1, from coordinate 58,073 downwards.
AACTCGTAAGACTGCTCTATCAAATTCATTGTGTACGAAATATCCTTTTCAGTTTTGATATTAAAAAATTTGCTATTTTTCGCCCAGCCATAAGATTTGGGTACTTTTCGAGCCCACTTTTTAGAATCAGATAATTTTTTATCCGGTATAAGAATTGATATCTCCAATTTTTCTTTATAAAAATGTATCTGACAAAAACTAATGTAGCTGTCGCCCATTTTATAGCCCACATAAAATTGTAAATATTTTTCGTTGATTTCTCCTAACTCAAGAATTTTTTCTTTTAACACAAAGAATAATTTCCTTGTTTTGTCAGATCCTTTTTTGAGATGATGTTCTAAATCATAATTTTTTACCTCTTTTATCACCTCTTTAATAAACTTGCTACCAGTAAGGGTTTCTATTTTTTCTGATGATTCTAGCGGTTCAATATTCTTATATTCAACTAAATCACTACCATAATATTTTATCTCCCATAATTCAATTGGTAGATTTTTGAAATTGATGGCCTCTTTCTGGTGAGATGAAAAAAATGGAGAAATAAAAATTACCTTGGACTGAGACCAATTTACACTTTCGCGCGACAATGTTTTTGATTTATTTTTTTCGTTATACTCAACCAAAAAATCCGCCTTATTGTTTAACAGTAAAGATAGGTACGCAAAGCCTTGATCGATGACACTGAAACTTCTATCTTTTTTGTATTCAATAATAACAAAGGCTTTATTTTCAGGGTCAAAACACAAAGTATCAATTCTCAAATTTTTTAGAGAAAATTGCGAAGACATATACTCCAACTTGAAAATCTCACTCAAGTTTAATTCAGTAAGCTTTTGGATATCTTTTTCCAAAAAAGCTTCTCTTTCTTTAAACTTTTCTAACTTATTATTTTTTATCTTAAAAATCGCCATATTTTTATTCCCCCAAACACACTGGGGGATGTTTAAACATTACCACTTTTTTGAGAAAAAACCAGAGAAATAAAGGCCTCGCCTTTGCAACAAAGGCGAGGCCTTCGTTTTCTCACTTTTTCACTTATCCACAAATATTGCTTAATAACTGATTGCCATGCTATACTTTTGATGTAGGAGAAATCCTACTAATCACGCGGTCCCGCCAAAAGCGGGATTTTCGCTTTTTTCTCCAAGCGACAACTTTTTATTTTTTTTAAGCAACCGAAAAGGCACATCCTTACATGATTTTCAATTTTTTCTTTTGCAATCCAATTTAATATAGGCATATTTTAATAAATTATTTTTCCATTTCTTTTGACATTTTATTTTCTACCTATCATATAACACATTGCCACGACTTTGGATTTCTAGAATTTCAATAACTATCTTTGATTCAAAAATTTGGTAAATTATTCTGTAATCTGAAACTCTAATTTTTCTTAAATGCGACAATTCCCCGTGCATTTTTGAACCAAGATAAGGATTTGTCTCCAGCTCGTCAATAACTTTTTCAATTCTTTGGCTAATTTGACTCGGCATTTTATACAAAATTTTTTCCGCGCTTCTCCGCAAAAAAATAAAATATCTTTGGGACATATTATTTGTTTTTTTTATTCTTCTTTGCGGAATAACCTTTTTTGGACTTATCGGCAACAACAAAATTTCTTCTCTGGTCTAAATTTGCCTTTACTTCCTCCCAAGTAGAATACTCTCCTCGGGCAAATTCTTCTTCTGACTTTTTTATTTCGGCGGCGAATTTAGGGTCAGATGCTAAAAACAAATCTTCCATAAGATTTTCGTATTCATCGGCGGACATTACGGCGATTTTTGGCTTGCCGTTCTCGGTAAAAATGTAATGGTTGCCTTGCCTCTGGATTTTTTTGGCAATGTCAAAAATGTTGCTTCTGGCTTCAGTAATAGATATTATATTTTTCATTTTTATATTCATACGAACATTATAACGGACATCATAAATTAAAGCAAATTTTTCTCTCGGCTAATCAACTTTTGGCAAATCTTTTATTTTCAACTTGCTAAAATTTTACCACTTTTTGGCAAGATTTTGAAAGTCCCGATGAGAAATCGAGGCCTCGCCCCAATTAATGATCCCAACGGCTTTGGGTTTTTTCTTCTTCAATCATAGGCAAAAGCATTGATTGATATTCAAATCCTCTGTCAATTTCAGCGCTTATTTCAAACAATCGGTCCACTTCCGTCTTAGTCAATGGGTGATTTTGCTCAATGATACTTTTGTGTTCTTTAAAAAGCGACTCTATCTTCGCCTCAAATTCCAGGGCCTGTTTTTTATCTTTTGACATAGTTTTATATTAATTATTTTTTCCCAACGAAAAGTTTCCGAATCCCAAAACCAACAAGCCAGCCGAGGAAGCCGAGAAGAATTGGAAAATAAATACGATTTGGGTCAAGATAAAGTTCAACGATTGCCACTGGAATTAAACCAATACCGATCCACCAATATTTTTTCGTACCACCCCAAACGGTGAAAACTGAAGTCAAAAGAAAGATGTAAGCTAGAGGAATACCCAAAAGACTAGTCATATCTACAAAAGATCCTGTTCCTGTAAATAAACTGCCATATAGAGAACCAATGGGATAAGATAATAAATAAGACAACCCGACAACAACCACCAACAAAAAAACATTTTTCAATATTTTCATCTCAATAAATTAACATTAATAATTCAATATCGTTTTTAATTAAATTAAATCCTTCATCGGTCAAAATCTTCCCTTCATTATACAACTTTAATTCTGTTTTTAATGCCTTGGCAAGCACCTTATCCACTTTGACCTCTAGTTTTTCAATTTTCTTTTCAATGTTTTTCTCTTTGACTTTGGTCTCAATTTTTTCAATTTTCTTCTCAACTTTAATCATTGCTTTGATTTCTTTGATGAGTTTGTCTCGGATTTTCTTGTCTTTGAGCCAGCCATTGTCATAGGCAAGTTGAATATCGGCAATGACGAAATCTGGCGTAATCGCCTGAACATCAGGAGGTAAAATTTCCAGCGAGTCATCACCAGACACACTGACTTCCACTTGAGCGACAAAATCCGGTTTTGTTGTGCCAATGGTTTCTTTCTCAACACTGCCAGTATTAGAGATTAAACTGGTTGCCACAATATAACTGCCGGAGCCAGTGCCAATAGTTTTAACAATATAATCGCCAGGTTGTGGATTAGGAATGGTCACATATTCATTGTCGGTCTGGAAACCAGAATAAAAGGCACCGGGAATTTGATTGATTTCCTGTCCGGTAGCAAAATCCTTGCCAACAATACTACCATCGGGAGCAATTACTTGAATGTCGGCGGGAGAAAGGATTTTTATTAGCAATAATTTTAAATTGATTAAATCCCAATTATCCACCAAAGTAGTAGCATCTTTAGTAGTAAGTTCTTTATAAACTATCCCTTCAGCAATTGTCGGTAGTTTATTATGTCTACTATCAAAAACATAAGAATCTGAAAAAGTTAAAATTGCACTTGTTATTGGAACAGTTTCGTCTCCTCCCCCATAACTCACAATTTCAGGTTTGCCATGCTCCCACAAATTTGGTTCTGTTGATGATGCTACTTCAATTGAAATAATAGTGGAATTTCCTGTATTGCCAACAATGTTGATAATCTCAACACCGGAATTCAAGAGTTCATCTGTGCCCGCGGAAAGATTTTCAAGAAAAGAGTTTGCTGGATAACCGTTAGGATACTTTTCCACAATACCAGAATCCTTGAGAGTCAGATAATCATAAATTGGCAATAACTCTCTAATTGAAAAAACTGATTGATGAATATAATCAAATAAACTTTGATCAAGCTTAAACGCTTCGCTCCATAACATAAATTTGATGACCGAATAAACTGGATCGTTGGGCGGAACAGTTGCTCCTTCCCAAGAATAATACGCCTTTGGTGCTCCGAGGTGTGGTGTGCCGAGAAAAATTAATTGGTCCACATCATCGGCGTACTGGGGAGATTGAATATATTGCCGCGCCGCGAGACCACCCATTGAATGCGCTACCAAATCCACCTTGTCGCACTGGCAAATATTTTTCACTTCCGCAATCTTATTTTTCAACGCCACCGCCGTCAGTATATTAGAAAAACGCCAATCATAGGGAAATGTAAAAAGATCTTGACCTTCAACATAGCCGTTTGCCACCAGAGTGGCGATTAAGTCGTCATAGGTATGAAAAATCGGATCAATCAACCAGACGCCGTCTTTCTCCGCTGAGCCGAGAATGCCTGGGATAATGAGCACCGGGTCAATTCTTTTTTCTGCTGTCGGATCGCTCGCCAGCCACGGGTCAAACAAAACATTGCCAAAAACAGCATTGCCTAAACCGGACGAATTGAGTGTTTGGTGAAAAGGGCCACTTGAGTCACCCCACCAATTATTGCGAACATCAACAGAATTCAATCCATTGGTGTAAATTCCATAATCACTGTTGTCAACAATTGAACTTTGAGAAACAGCGACTTCGGACCTGGAATGACCGGACCAATCATTTATTCTTATCCCATGCCGATTGCTGGAAATTTTAGTTTTACTAATATCAACCTTACTTGAATAGATATATAATCCGTTGTCTACAAAATTTTCAATTATGGAATTAGTGATTGACAAAGTTGAAGGAATTTTTTTAAAAAAATCATCATGAATTTCAATGCCGCTATATAACCCACCAGAAAAAACCGAATTAGTCACAGTAGCGTGTGAACCATCTATTCTTAATGCCCGAGCTAGCCCAACATTCGTAATTTTAGAATTATCTATAGTTATCTCAGCGCCGCGAAAAAAATCCAAAGGTGGATAAAATCCATATACCCCATCTACATTTAAACTCTCAATTTCAAATTTACCATTGTCTCCCCAAACCACACTACCATCAATATCCCTGACTTCGACAGTATTAATAACTATCTTGGATTTGTAAGCACCAATAGCATCAAAACAATCAGTAAACGAGACATTAACAAAAGAAACTTCTGATTCTGATGCCCATACGGTATCGTAACTGTAACTAAATCCTACATTCTCAAATTCAATATCATACGAACCGCTTCTTAAAAAAATATTCCAATCATCATAAGGCGATGGTTCGGTTAAATTACCATCACCATTATCATCGCCGCCAATGGCATCGTTTATTAAGGAGGTAAAATAAATTTTGTCACTAGCTATGCCAACAGCTTTTAATGAACCATAAATATTTAAACGGGAACGATTGCCAAATTTCACGACTACGCCAGGTTCTATTGTCAAAGTGGTGCCAACAGAAACATTTATAAAAGAATGGTCAGAAATAATGTAGGGGCTTTCGGCTTTGGTCCAAGTGGTGTTAGTAGAAATATCACCAGAAACGAAAGTGGCGGCGTTTGCGAAAAAAGGAAAAATAAAAATTACTACCGCCAGAATTTTAATTTTCATTTTTTTCATTTCTATAATAAATAGTGTCCCTTTTGGTCATCGCGGATGATGCGGCCGGCGTCTAGGGTAATTACGCGCTTGCCGAGCGAATCAATCACCCCTTTATTATGAGTGGTCAAAATTACCGTCGTACCCAAATCATTAATTTTTTTCAAAATCTGAACAATTTCAAAAGTGTTAAGGGGATCCAAATTGCCAGTCGGCTCGTCGGCCATCAAAATTTCCGGTTGATTAACAATCGCCCGCGCAATGGCTACTCGCTGTTTTTCACCGCCGGAAAGTTCGTGGGGAAAATTCCAAAGCTTATCGCCTAAATCCACCAGATCCAAAACATGGGGCACATCTGATTCAATTTCATCGTCCAACCGCCCCGCCGCTTCCATAGCAAAGGCGATATTTTCGTAGGCGGTCTTATCGGGAATCAAACGAAAATCCTGAAAAATCGTGCCAATGCGCCGGCGATATTTAGTAATTTCCGGGCGGGAAAGCTGGTGGACATCAATTTTATCAAAAAACACTTTACCCGAGGACGGCCTTTCCTCAGCCAAAATCATTTTTAGCAAAGTTGTCTTGCCGGCGCCAGAATGACCGACGATGGAAATAAATTCTTTCGGCTCAATAGACAAGGTAATGTCGCGCAAAGCCGATGAGTCCTCCGAGTAAATTTTTGAAACATTATCAAAATAAATCACTCATCTATTATATTACCTATCTTTTTTATCCACAATCCCCTTGATATAAAGGAAAGGGAAAAATGATATAATTATTTATTATTACTAATCAAAAATTATGGGCTGGCTTTTGTCAGTAGGCTTAATGCTCGCACTGGTGGCAGCTTTTTTTTCCTGGCTAAATACCAGATCAAAAATCAAAAAACTGTCACTGGCAAAAATTTCCAAACTCCAACGGACATCTAAAAATCCCATTCTCAGCCCTGAATCTAGCAATCATTTTGAGGCCAATGGCGTTTTTAATCCGGCGGCTTTGCGCGACCAAAACGGCAAAACTCATCTACTTTATCGCGCCATCGGCAATGATGGCGTTTCGCGACTCGGTTATGCCGCCAGCACCGATGGTGAAAATTTCACCGACAAATTTCCCTTTCCGGTTTTTGGTATGTCAAGCCCTCGCCTGGACGCACTCTCCCGCGCCGGTGTGAGCAATTTCAATCCAGTGATGTATCCCTCGGGTGGTTCCTGCGGTGGCGTCGAGGACCCGCGAATGGTGGCAATTGACGGCAAAATTTATGTTACCTTCAATGGTTTTGATGGCTGGGATTTCATCCGCGTCGGTGTTATTTCCATCAAAGAAAGCGATTTGGAAAAGAAGAGGTGGCGCTGGAGCAAATCAATTTTCATTTCACCGCCCGGCGAGATTAATAAAAATTGGGTATTATTTCCGGAAAAAATTAAAGGTAAGTTTGCCATCCTTCACAGCATCACGCCAAAAATTCAGATTGATTTCGTCGACCAGTTGGAAGATTTGGCAACTGGCAAAAAGAAAATTAAAAGCGTTTTCAAGCAGAATAAAAATCACAAAGGTTGGGACAGTAATCTGCGCGGCGCCGGGCCACCGCCGCTTAAAACTAAAGACGGCTGGTTGGTTTTGTATCATGCGATGGATAAAAAAGAACCACATCGCTATAAACTCGGCGCTCTTTTGCTTGACCTAAAAAATCCCAAAAAAGAAATTGGTCGAGCCAACTTTCCTATCCTTGCGCCAGATGAATGGTATGAAAATGACGGCAAACCCGGTGTCGTCTACGCCTGCGGCGCCACTTTGGACAAGCAAAATATTCTTCGGGTCTACTACGGCGGTGGCGACAAGCGCGTTTGCGTCGCCTCTATGCCTCTCGCCTCGCTCCTTAAATCTCTCGCCCGATAACGAAATGTGCTAAAATTATCCTATGTTTATCGTTAAACGTCATCCAGAAAATCCGATTTTAGGACCGGTAAATAATCACCCCTTTGAAGCGGCGGGAGCTTTTAATCCCTGCTCCGTCATTCACAAAAACAAAACCATTCTCCTTTACCGAGCGCTGGCAGAACCAGAATTAATGGATCAAAACCACATCAGTATCTCTTCTGTTGGTATTGCCGAAAGCGCTGACGGTGCGCATTTTGAAAATCGCCGACAACTCATCGCGCCAAAATATGATTGGGAAAAATTCGGTTGCGAAGACCCGCGCGTAACAAAACTCGGTAGCAAATATTATATTTTCTATACTGCTCTTTCTAAATTTCCTTTTTCAGCTGACGGCATAAAAATCGCCGTCGCCGTTACCAGCGATTTTGAAAAAATTGAAAAACACCCAGTCACTCCTTTCAATGCCAAAGCGATGGCGATTTTTCCGCAAAAAATCGGCGGCAAGTTCGCGGCGCTTTTAACAGTAAACTGCGACAAACCACCTTCGGAAATCGCTTATGTTGAGTTTGAAAAAGAAGAGGACATCTGGTCGCCGGAGTTTTGGAACAAATGGTATCCAAATTTGGAAGCCCATAAAATTTCTTTGCGGCGCGCCGAGAGCGACCACTTGGAGCTCGGCGCGCCGCCTGTTCTCACTAAAAAAGGCTGGCTCATTATTTACTCCCACATTCAGCATTATACGGGTGGTGGCGAAATAAGTTTTGGCATTGAAGCTGCCTTGCTTGATTTAAAAAATCCCCGCATCGTGCTTGGCAAAACCAAAGGCGCTTTTTTGACGGCAGAAGAACATTATGAAAAATTTGGCAATGTCGGCAATATCACCTTCCCCACCGGCGCTTTGGTAGAAGGAAAAAATTTAAAAATTTTCTACGGCGCCGCCGACACTTTTTCTTGTCTAGCTTCGGCCAATCTCAAAGAACTGCTTGACTATCTCTTAGGAAAACAAGAATTGGTTAAAAGATTTGGCGGAAATCCAATTCTGGTGCCACGGAAAGAAAAACTTTTTGAAGCCAAAGGTGTTTTCAATCCAGCCGCAATTGAACTTGATGACAAAATTCATTTACTCTATCGCGCCGTCTCCGACAAAAATGTTTCTACTTTCGGCTACGCCAAAACTAACAACGGCTTTACCATTGACGAGCGAAGCGAAGAACCGATTTACTTGCCGCGCGCGCCATTTGAAAAAACCGGTAACGGCGAAGGTGGCGGCGTGGAAGACCCGCGCTTTACCAAAATTAGTGACCGGCTTTATATTCTCTACACCGCTTTTGACGGCCGAGTACCCCGAGTAGCAATTTCTTCTATCAATGAAAAAGATTTTTTGGCAAAAAAATGGCTTTGGTCTGAACCAGAACTGGTTTCAGCCGGCGACACCGACGACAAAGATGCCTGCGTTCTGCCGAAAAAAATCGGTGGCAAATTTATGATTCTTCATCGAATTGGTGGTAGCATCTGCGCCGATTTCACCGATTCTTTAAACTTCGAAAAACAAAAAATTGACAAGTGTATAGAAATTCTCGAACCGCGGATGGGAATGTGGGACGGAGCGAAAGTTGGCATTGCCGCGCCTCCGATAGAAACAAAAATCGGCTGGCTTTTGCTTTACCACGGCGTCTCCAAAACCACCCATTACCGAGTCGGCGCGGCCCTCCTTGACCTAAAAGACCCAACGATTGTCATTTCGCGCACTGCTTTACCGATTTTTGAGGCGCGGGAAGATTACGAAATCCAAGGCGCCGTGCCTAATGTGGTTTTCCCTTGCGGCGCCGTTCTTCGTAAAGATGAAATTTTAATTTATTATGGCGCCGCCGACTCCGTTGTCGGCACCGCCTCGCTTAAACTTTCCGAGATTTTAAAAATCTTGACGGAATAAACCAACTTGACTATGAATTTCAAGAATAAAAGAATTATCATTTTTGACCTCGACCGGACACTAACCGAAAGCAAGCAGCCACTTGACGCTGAAATGTCGAAACTTCTGGAAAAACTTCTCGGCAAAAAAATGGTAGCGATAACTTCGGGCGGACCCTACAAGCAGTTTGAGAAACAATTTTTAGGAAGCTTTCGCGCGCCAACGGAACTGCTTGGCAAACTTTTCCTCTTCCCCACCTGCGCCTCCAGCTTTTATCGTTTTGACAATGGTAACTGGAAAAATATTTATTTCGAAAAACTTTCCGACGAAGAAAGAGTAAAAATTATTTCCGCCCTAAAAGTCGCGCTCGCCCAGTCAAATTACGAACCGCCGGTTAAACCTTTCGGAGAAATTATTGAAGACCGCGAAAGCCAGATTACTTTCTCTGCTTTAGGTCAACAAGCACCGATGGAGCTCAAAGAAAAATGGGATCCAACGCTGGAAAAACGACAAAAAGTGATTACCCTTCTAATGCCAACGCTTCCTGATTACGAAATCCAAATTGGTGGCTCAACTTCAATTGATGTAACAAGAAAAGGCATAGACAAGGGCTACGGCATTTTGCAGATTGAAAAACATCTTGGCATTCCAGTCGCGGAGATGGTTTTCATCGGCGATCGCTTGTCGCCGGGCGGTAATGATTATCCAGTCGTCCGGACAGGTGTTCAAACCATTGCCGTTTCCGGTCCGGAGGAAACAAAGAAAGTAATCGAACAGATCATCAATAGCTAAACTTACAAATTCTTCTCCGCTTCAATGAATTCATCCAGCTCGCCGGCGAGGACTTTGTCCACTTGGGCGGTTTCTACGCCAGTGCGGTGATCCTTAACCATTTTATAGGGATGAAGAACATAGGAGCGAATCTGATTGCCCCATTCTACGCTGGTCGTTTTGGAAATATACATTCCCTGCTCTTTGGCTCTGCGTTCGTCCTCGCGAAGTTTATAAAGTTTGCCTTTGAGAATCGCCAGCGCTTTGTCGCGATTGGCTGATTGACTGCGCTCGGTTTCGGCATGAACGGCTAAGTTGGTTGGCAAGTAAACAATGCGCACAGCGGTCTCGCGCTTGTTAACATTTTGACCGCCGGGACCAGAAGAGCGAGCGAATTCTACTTTAAGTTCTTGCTCGGGAATTTCTAGCTCTGAAATTTTCTCAAACTTCGGAATCACCTCCACCATAGAAAAAGAAGTGTGGCGTTTTTTTTGGGCATTAAATGGTGAGATGCGCACCAAACGATGAACGCCCGATTCATTTTTTAAAATTCCATAAACTCCCTTATTTGAAATTTCAAAAGTTAAATTGCGAAAACCGCCGTGGTCATTTTGATTTTGGTGAATTATAGAAAGTTGCCAACCGCGTTGTTCAATAAATTTCCGATACATATTAAAAAGCATTGCCGAAAAATCCTCCGAGTCATCGCCACCGGCGCCAGAAAAAATCGTAATTACTGCCCCACCATTATCATATTTACCACCACCCTCCGCTTCAATTTTTAGTTCTTGGAGTTCCTTGATCATCGCCTGCGCCTTAGTTTTATCAGCCCAAAAATCCGGCTGTTGCATCAGCGCTTCCAATTTAGCTATTTTCTCTGGAATTGAATTATTTTCCAAGTTGTGTTTTTTGCCGTAATCTTTCTTCGGTTTCAAGAATTCTTTTTATATCTTCAACAATACTCTCTATCGTCTTTTCAGTTTTGGAAATATAACCTTTGATTCCCAAACTAACCCCTTCGCTCACTTGAGTAAGATCAGAAAAATTTGAGACAATAAGAATCGGCGTTGGAATTTTATTTTCATTTTTTTCACGCAACTGTTTTAAAAAGCCAATGCCGTCCAGACCGGGCATTTTCATATCTAAAACAACAAAATCAGGCCGCTCTTTTTCAAAAACCGTCAGGCCATCAACGCCGTTGGTAGCTTCAACAAGAGTAAATTTTTCTTGGATGAGAGCTTCGCCCAGCACTTTGGCAAAGATTCTGTCGTCATCAATTATGAGAATTTTTTTCATATTATTTTAAGATTTAGTTGGTAATAATAAAGGTATCACAAAATAGAAAACACTGCCAACACCAGATGTTGAAACCGCCCCCACTTCTCCGCCGTGAGCTTCAATAAGTCCTTTGGTGATTGCCAATCCAAGCCCTGAACCTCTTTTACCCATGGGCATTGCTTTGGAACTTAATTGCTTGAATTTGCTAAACAGCTGACCCAAGCCCTCCGGAGAAACACCTACCCCATTATCCGCCACGGCAATAACCAAAACTGGGGCTTTGATTTTCAAAGTGCCAGGAAAAGCTGTCGGGAAGTTCGTTCCAAGCGATTTGATTTCTTCCGTAATGTTTTTGTCCAAATTGTGAACAAAAGCTGCAACCGTTACTTCCCCTTTTTCTGTAAACTTTAGAGCGTTGGAAATAAAATTATCTAAACTTTGTTTGATAGCTTCCGGATCTACCATAATTTCCAGCGGCAAGGTCTTGTCCACCACAGCGCTAAGTTTTAATTTTTTATCATCAGCTAAAAATTTATAAAAGGCCACTCTTTTCTCAATAACTTCTTTTATATCAGTAGCCACCGGATGAACCTCAAACTTACCAGCCTCTAATTTCGCCAAATCAAGAATGTCATTAATCAAATTAAGCATATTGGAAGAATTTTGGTGAATCATTTGAAGATATTCCTCAAAAGAACTGGAGTCACGCTTCACTTCTTTACCAAGAATCGCCTCAGCGATTTTCTTTATACCATCAAGCGGCGAGCGCAATTCATGAACCACCATAGAAGTAAATTCCTGACGGACTTTTTCCAATTCAATTTCGTGAGTAATATCGTGGAAAATAACCACGCCGCCCAACACTTCGCCTTCACGCAATTTGGTTTTGCTTAAAACCGGAAAAACAAAAATTTGAAAAAATTTGTCATTGAGCAATATTCGATCAGCCAAATGAGGCTTTCGCAATTTAACCGACTCTTCCAGTTGGCCACGAATATCAAACTTGCCGCCAAGATTATCTATAAAATCAAAAATGGAAATTTCTTTTTTGTCTGGAGCTCCAATCATTATCTTGGCCGCCGGATTAACTACCACAATACGATAGTCCGTATCGGTCATAACCACGCCATCAGCCATACTTTCAACCATGGCATTCAGTTTTTCTTGTTCTGTTTTGACCACATCCTGAAGACGAGTCACCGCTTGAGAAGCCTGGCCGACAATTTTATACAAAATAGTCATTTCCTCCTCTTTGTAAAGTCCGGCTTTGGTGTGAGAAATCGTCAAAACTCCAACCACCTTTTCGCCGATAACTAAAGGAATGTTAAAAAACGAACGAATGGGATCGTCCACTTCCGGCACCAAAATCGCACCTGAAATTACTTCTTCAACTTGATCTTTTTTGAATTCTCTATCAAGCAAAGCCGAGAGTGAACCGAGCATCCGAGTGCGCAGATCGTCGATGAAAGCCCGACTCACCGACCGCTCCAAATGAAGCTTGAAAATAACTTTCTCCGGAGCAAGAAGCATATAAGAGACGACGCTGTATTCTATAAATTGATGGAGTGAGCCGGTGATAATATCAATAATCTGATGAACATCCAACGAATAACCAACTCGATCGCCAAGTTCTTTAAGAATTGCCAACTCATACATCCGACGATTCAATGCCGTTTCGTGAAGGGCGGTAATTTTTTTTATACGACCACGATCCCAAATCAAATAACCGATTATCGCCAGAACCGCGATAACACCAATCACTATAAACAATAAATTACCGCCAATTGCCATCAAACTTATTGATTAAGCTTGCTCACTTCTTGTTTGGCTTTTATGAGGGTGCGGAGAGACCAAACAAAAACCACGAACCAGATGAGAAAAATCGGCAAACCAACCATTACTCCCTTCTCTGAATTTTCAAACATATAAGCTGTGGTTACAATACCCAAACTGTACATTTCCACCAGCATTGTAAAAACAAGGGCTTTGGTAATTTTGCCAACCAGCGATCCTTTGACCAGATTGTAAACCTCCCGACCTTTGATAAACAGATAAATGCTGCCAGCAACCAAAACCGGCCAACCAACAGCGAGAATTATTGTGCGAATCACGATAATAGTATTCATATTAATTATTATAGGTATTTTTTCGACCTACTGTTTTAAGGATGGATACTTTGTAAAAACCGAGCTCAATGCCGTTTTTACAATTTGACCCGATAGAGCCACATATTCATCCACAAGTTTTCGAACAGCTCCATCAAAATCGCCAGTAACATCGGTAACTTTACCACCATCATCAACGGTAAGTTCAGACACACCCCGCGCCTTAAGAATAGCAATTTCCGGCCCCAAAATTACCGTCTGTTTTCCTATAATCTCCGTCAACAATGCAAGATATTGTGATTTGTCCATTAATTTTTTTGTTAGTTTATAAAACGACTATGAAAGTATTATAACAAAAATGCCGCCAGGGACAATGGGCACTTTTATTCTTTTGCCTGTAAGGCGGTTCTCCTTTTAGCTCGGAGAACGAAAGAAAAAGCGACAGATTGGTTTCTTATCCCATTGTGGAACTGGCGGCAGAAATAATATACCGCAAATTCTAATTTAATTCAAATCAAAATTATATTCCGCAACCGCTTTGTTTTTGTTGCGGAACAGAAACCGATTGCCCGGCATTCACATCACATCCACCACCACCCTGAGAACTACTTGGAGCGACAACTTGTGCAGCTATTTTCGCATAACCTGAACCACTGGAATAATTGATGCCAAGAATTTCTTCGGGCTTCACATCTTTCCATTCTATACCTTTATTTTTCTCATAAGTCGCAATGGTTAGATAAGTATCAGGAAACCAATAAGAATTTGCAACCAAAGCCGCTTTCCACATATCCTGCTCACTTACGCCCTGCGAGGCCATCAATTCCAAAAGTCCGAGCATCGCCATACCATGATTACAATCCGGAAAATAGACTGAGTTGCCACAACACGGCCGGTAAATTCCTTTTGAAACCTTGTCCACCAACGCCTGCTGTTCGGATGTTAAATTAAAGAATTTATGACGACTGTAATGATTCATCGGACCGCCGACAGCCATTGTCCAACCCGCAGTAGAAGCAAAATTCTGAGCGCCTCCGTATCTCGGATTAGTCATCTCTCCTGAATCCAAAACGGGATTTTTGCTCGCCAAACCCAACGCCCAAAACAAATTTAACAGGTAACCGGCGTTATCTTTGGTAATTTTGAGCTGGCCACTATTTTTTCCAAGCAATAATTTTTCGTATTCTTTTGTGAATTGCCCGCGCTCATCATAGAGAGCTTTAAACCTGACTCCGTCAATTGCTCCGACACTCACTAATTTCGCGCCGAGGTCGCCCCACGATATGGGCAAAATCACACCGGCGGAAGGAAGCACAACTTCCTCAAGCGCCGAAACAGAAACATTTTGCGCTATCGCGGTTTTTTGATTTTTTTCTTCGGAAATTTTATTCGGCGGATTTTGCGAAATGTATAACCAAGCCCCAGACAACATTGCTCCTGCAATAACGATAGATATCGGTATTGCGTAAGGATTTTCTTTTTCCATATTTTTATTTTATTAAATGAAGAAAATTAAGATGCCGATAATAATCATAGCCGAGCCAGCCCAGAATCGCAGGCCTTTCAAATTCGTTATTTTCCATTCTTGAACTTTGTCCACAATTGCCTTATCAGCAGCAATCCAAAGCACTACTACTAGCGGCAAAATGAGAATCAAATTATATAGCGTCAGATAGCCGAAGCCGGCGAAATAAGTCATTTTGTCATGAAGCAATCCTATTATCATTAGGTAAGGACCACCCATACAAGGAAACTGGCAAACACCGACTAGAAGCCCCAAACCAAAGGCGGCTGGAAATGACGCTTTTTCCATCAGCCGACCCATAGCGGTATGAGAGATTGAAGGAATTTTTAATTTAATCGGAAATTTCGGAAATAATTCATTAATGATATTCAGCAAGCCGAAGACAATAAGTAAGGTCGCACCCAGCTTACCCATAAAGTGTGGAACATTAAATATGTGGAGCACTTTTAGTAAACCGATGCCAATGGTAAAGTAAGCGACGAAAATACCGGCGATGTAAAGTCCGCCAATTTGCAGAATTTTCTTTCTGGTCATCTGCATCCCAAACAAGAAAGCGATGGTGATAAGTAGAATGGAAAATGAGCAAGGATGAACGCTGTCTAAAATTGCAGAAATCAAAACCAAAGGCAACAGCCAGATGCCACCTTGTGACAAATTCCAGATAAAAGTGGATATTCCAGGAATATACTTCAAAAGAACCACGCCCACGATGGCGAATGTAACTATCGCTAGTATCGTTATTATTCTTTTCATAATTTTAAGGAGTTACCAAAGCTTTTATTTCAATTTGAAGCGCGCTGCCGTCTGAATCGGTGAGCGTAATATATCGGTTAATACTACCAACTCCAGCCGGGCCATGAGCATTAGGGTCAAAAACTACACGAATGATACGGCTTTCACCTGCACCAATAATTTCATTAGCCGGAGGCACAAAGCCGCCGTGTCCAGACATACCAAACGGACCCTTAGTGCTACCATCTGATTTAACAATAAAGGCCTCCGTGCACATACAAGAAGTAAGAATAGTTTTTACAGCAATATCTTTAGCGGTAGAATTAGTTACCGTAAATTCTTTCGTAACATTGCCGTCCTTCATTGAGATTGAACCAAAATCGTATAATTTTTCCGATGCCAAAAGAGCGCTCGCTGCTCCGTAGTCCTTGGAAACTTCGGCAGTTTGATTACCCCAACCCCACCACATTAAACCAAGAATACCCAAAACGATAACCGCACCGATAATAATTGTTTTTGTCTTCATAAATTAAATATGTTAAACACAAATAATAAAAACCACCCACGAAAAAACTCTCTCGGCCGATATTTTTAGAGAGAAGGACTATTTTCAAAAAGGGCGAGCCAGCGTAAAAGTGAATGTTTGTGAAAATGTCCCCTGCTTCTATTGCTCTTTATATACGCCAAGGAAAAACTGGCTGGCAAATAATAAATTTTGCCGAATGCCAGAGAAACCGCAAAAACGCAAAGCAGTAAAAATAAAAACAGTAAAGCTACTGGTGCCAGCGGTAATGAAATGGAAAATACTTGGAGCGGCGCTAGATGATGAAAGAAGAGAGCTAATTGATTAATAGGACAATCACCGCCGGTAACAGCGGAAGCGATACAGCCGTTATGATTCATCATGGAATCATTAATAATAATCGCGCCAAAAACTGCCATACTGATGAAACTGACAAGAATCAATACCGCCGCTAAATTTTTCATAGGTTTATTATACATTTAAGCTTATCTTCCGCAATCGCAAGGAATTTAAAACAACACTAATACTGCTAAGTGCCATCGCTGCACCAGCAAAAATTGGGTTAAGCAGGATTCCGAAAAATGGGTAGAGCGCACCAGCCGCAACTGGAATAAAGGCGACATTATAGAAAAACGCCCAGAAAAGATTTTGTTTTATTATTCTCATTGTTCGTTTTGAAATTCCTATCACTTCTGGAATAAGCATCAAATCCCCCCTCATTAATGTGATGTTAGCCGACTCCATAGCGATATCAGTGCCTTCGCCCATAGCGATGCCGATATTGGCTTGAGTAAGCGCCGGAGCGTCATTGATACCGTCTCCAACCATGGCTACAATTTTTCCTTGTTCCTGTAACTCGCGGACTTTTTCTGACTTTTTGTCGGGCAAAACTTCACTCATTACATTATCTATGCCTACCTCAGTCGCGATAGCTCTAGCGGTGCGATTATTGTCTCCAGTAAGCATCCAAACGGCTATATTATTTTTTTTGAGAACCCGTATCGCTTCAATTGACTCTTTTTTCAACACATCAGCAACCGCGATTAAACCAATTATCTCATTATCAACCGCCAATATCATTACGGTCTTACCATGATTTTCTAAATTTATTATTTTTTCTTCCCAGACCGCGACATTAATTTTATTGTCAGTCATTAATTTTCTCGTGCCTAGTAAAATTTTCTTATTTTCAAGTATGGCAGAAACCCCATGCCCAGAAATAGCTTTAAATCCTTCGACTTCGCTCAGGATAATTTTTTCTTCTTTCGCTTTATTAACTACTGCCTGAGCCAAAGAATGTTCAGATTTGTTTTCTACACTCGCGGCAATTTGTAGAACATCGCCCAAAATATCCGTTACCACTGGTTTGCCTTGAGTAAGAGTGCCAGTTTTGTCCAAAACAATTGTGTCTATTTTATTGGCAATTTCAAGCGAGGTGGCATCTTTAATTAAAATTCCTCGGCTCGCAGCACTGCCAGAAGAAACCATAATAGCCATTGGAGTCGCCAAGCCTAGAGCACAAGGACAAGCAATGATGAGGACTGCAACAAAATTTACAAGAGCAAACGAAAAAGCAGGCGCTGGTCCGAAGAAAAACCAAACAATAAAAGTCAGGGTGGCAATAGCAAACACTGCCGGAACAAAATAAGAAGAAACCAAATCAGCCAATCGCTGAATCGGCGCTTTAGAACCCTGAGCTTCTTCCACCATTTTAATAATCTGCGCAAGCACTGTGTCCTTGCCAACCTTTGTTGCTTGAAATGTAAAAGTTCCGAATTTGTTTATGGTGCTACCGATAATCAAGTCGCCGACCTTTTTGTGGACAGGCATTGATTCTCCGGTCACCATTGACTCATCAATTTCTGAATCCCCTTCTGTTATTTTTCCATCAACCGGAATTCTTTCTCCGGGTCGAACAATTATTAAATCTCCAACTTGCACTTCAGATATGGATATTTCAATTTCTTTTCCGTCTCTCAAAATTTTTGCGGTCTTGGGCTGTAAACCAATAAGTTTTTTAATCGCTTCTGAAGCTCTGCCTTTCATCAATACTTCAAAATATTTTCCTAAAAGAATCAGGACGATAATAATCGCCGAGGTATCAAAATAAATTGTCGGCATTAGCCCTCCTTGTGTGAAAAAAACCGGAAAAATAGTAACCGCCACACTGTAGAAATATGCCGCCAAAGTGCCGATGGCAATCAACGTATTCATATCGGCCGTGCGGTATTTTATAAGAAGCTTAAGTCCACTGTAAAATTGGAAGCCAATCCAAAATTGGACAGGGGCTGTCAGCCCAAAAAGCACCCAATTATTATTTAGAATTTTGGGAACAAAAGGAAACCATTCCGGGAAACTGCCCAGAAATATAAAAACCGAAAGAATACCGCCAACGACAAGCTTGCGTTTCATAATTTTCATTTGCTTCTCTCGTTCAACCTTCTCTTTATCCAAAATATCTTCCGTTTCGCCTTTCTCTATAATCGGCTTATAACCTGCATCTGTTATTACTTCAAAAATCTCACCGGCGGTGAGTTTTCTAGAATCAAAAACCACCTTTGCCCGCTGGTTTGAAAAATCTACATCGGTATTTTTTATGCCTGATAATTTTTTTATGGCTCCTTCCACAACCATGGCGCAATGAGGAGAATCCATTCCCAGAACTTTTACTGAGATTGTTTCAATGTTTCCATCAACAATTACATCGTCTTTTTTAGGAGAATCAATCTTAACATTATTAGAAATGAAACGATATCCCACTGATTCTACTACTTTTATAAGATCCGATTCAGAAATGATATTTTCATCAAACTCAATCAGTGCCGTTTCCGAAGCAAAATTAACCGAAGCCGAACGCACACCAGTCGTCTTTGAAAGCACGCGCTCAATAGTCGCCACACAACTAGCGCAATGCATCCCTTGTATTTTATATGTTTCCTTTTTCATTTATTGTTTATATTATAACACTTGCAGTGTACCCTTTTCTTTAGACACTAATAATGTATTGCATATAATCTTATTTAAGTTGCCAATTAAAACTTCTTATAACATCGCCAATGCCGGAAATCTTCAATTCGACAAATTTCGGAATTGGCGTTATTGGATTGAATATAAGCAAACCCTCTCTGTGATGTCCCCCGACCGGGCCCTCCCAATTAAGCGGTTTAAATTCTTTACCTTGAACATCGACCAACACTACAGATTTTATCATATCCTGATCTAGTTCAACCGAGTGAGTACTCATAACGACATTGAATTTCCATTCTTCTGATTCTGGTGAAATACCAATCGGGGTTACCGTAACGATAACCATCGCTTGGTCGTCGGTTTTTGATTCCCAATTTTGCTTTGTGCTCGTCTTCTGATCTGTCTGACTAGTAGTAGGTGCATTCCGCTCCGTAGAACGATTTTGATAAAGGATAAAAAATCCTCCTATAAATATAGCCAGTAATAAGATTATTATTGCTGATTTGTTCATAGATGTTTCTTGAATTTGATGATTTTACTGCTGATAAATGCGATGCCGAATATATTGAAAGCGAGACCAACCCAAAAAATTTTGACCTGATACTGGGCGACAAATGTGGCGAGTCCGGTGATTCCAAGAATGGGCACCAAATTCACTAAATAATGCGCGCAACAGGAAATCATGGCCGCAGTAGAAGTAGTTCCGGATACGCCAACTACCTTGCCCATGCCCTGTCCGTTATGTACCAGATTTTTAATATATTGGTACAAGGCAATCTGAATCCCGAAACCTACTGCCAAACTGATAATAAAATACCAGAAGTCAGCGAATTGGCTTTGGGCAAAACTCCATCCAGAGACCAGCGTCAGCACCGCAAAATAAACCCCAAGCAAGATTGCGCTTGCGAGTATTCCGTACAGAACTGATTTTGCGGTGTTATTAGTCATGATTATTTTGCGAAGCTGTTAATTTTTTCCGTCGGGGAATGAAGGCTGGAGTTTTCTTGGCATATTCGTTCCACACCGACCCAAACTCATTTGAGGCGTCTTTTTCTTCATTCTTGGCAAGCCGTATGTACATCCAAACCAATATAGGAAACATAATAATCGTTAGAATAGTCGGCCACTGAAACAGGAATCCAAGCATAATGAGAACAAAACCGGCATACTGCGGATGGCGAATGCGCGCGTAGGGGCCAGTGGTCGCAAGGGTGTGATCCTTCTGCGCCTTATACAAAACTTTCCAAGCATTGGCGAGAAGTATGAATCCGTAGCCAATAAAAATATAACTTGCAATGTGGAACGGCCCGAAATGTGGATCGCCACCCCAACCGAAAAGGTCTTCAAGAATATGTCCGGAGTTGTGCGTGAACGGATCAAGCCCGGGAACCCACTTCGTAAGCCAGCCGGAAAAAAGATAAATAGTGAGCGGAAATCCGTACATTTCGGTAAAAAGAGCGATAAGAAACGCCGAAAATGCGCCGAATGACCGCCAGTCCCGCGAGGTCTTTGGTTTGGTAAAACTAAACGCGAAAATAATAAAAATCAGCGAATTGATGATGACGAGCGGCCAAAGGCCGTAAGAATTATCCATAGGGTAATATTAATGACAGCAACCGCTATGTTTATGTTCGTCTTTTTCGCCAGACGGTTTTTCCAAAGCCACGCCCGTCGGCGCCGTATTCCCCGCGACAGGTAGGTCGGATTTCCCTTCCATCTCATCGTCTTTGTGTCCTCCATGCCCTTTGAACATCATCCAGATATGAGGAACCACACAAACACCGATGACAATTAACCAGAGATACCCAGATGAGGCTAATTTGTCGCCACCAAAAAATAGAATGCCCAAAAGGATGAGACACGGAATCATCATCCACATCATTCCTTTGTGTCCACCGTCTTTATTACCACTACTGTTATGATCGTGCATATATTTTTAATTATTATTTTTTAATCAAACTTGAATTATGCATCCAAACCATATACACACCAAAAACAACGGCAAGAATAGCGAACAAAACGCCTCCCCAGATCACGCTTGGAAAAGTAATCCAAGTAAAACCGGGCAAGGTCTCAAACAGTGAGTGGTGTAATTCGATTCCTCGCCCAGAACGCAACGGCAAGAACCCACCAATGAGACACAAAATGTAAGCGATTTCAGCGCCAAGAACACACTTTGAAATGTAACTTTTATACGAAAGCATAATAATTTTATTAACTAATAATTTTAGCTTGAAACAATATCTTTCTTTTTTGCTTCAAATTCCTCTTTATTTATTTCCCCCTTAGCATATCGTTCTTTGAGAATCTCAAGGGCAGAATTGGAACTAGTTTTTTCGTGGTTTCTCCCGCCAACTTCTCTCACCAGCCAAACGATAAAAATAATCACCGCCGCCCAAAACAAAATCATCATCAAACCACCACCGAACCATCCTCCATAATCGCCATTTAGTCCATACATCATATTAGTTAAATTAATTAATAATTATTTTATAATTTATTTTCTTTTTAATCTATAAACTTTCAAAATTTCACTCGTTGCCTGTTTCTCTTTGCCCTTTTTTATTTGGTGTACTAAACAAGAGCTTAAATGATTTTCCAAAAGGATGTCCTCAACATTAGACAAACCCTGCTTGATGGCCGAGGTCTGGGTAATAACATCAATACAATAGGCGCCTCTATTAATCATTTCTTGAAGACCACGAACTTGTCCTTCAGCAATTTTAAGCCGACGAATGAGTTGATTTTTATTTTGATCTTTCATAACCAGTATCCTATACCCCTAGGGGGTATCGGTCAACTGGGGATAACTTTGAAGCCACCTCCCGGGCTTGAACCGGGGACCTACGGTTTACGATACCGTCGCTCTACCAACTGAGCTAAGGTGGCAAAACTTTAATTATCTAAATATTATACTTTCGCGTTTTAATAATCAATGAACGACCTTCTTTGGCTCTATTACTTAAAACCCTGTTTTTTCTACCGTTCCCTCTATTCAATCCGGCAAAGGTGGGACTTAATGCATCACAGTTTGGACAAATTAAACGAAGGTTGCTGTCCACATTGTTTCGCCAGTCACCATCAATATGATCGGCCACCAAAGGTACCTGGCCTGTTTTAGAATTAATTTCGGACCAACCACAAACCTGGCATTTGTCCCCAAATTTTCTTCGCAGGTATCGTTTAATGTAAGGCGAAACAGTACCTATAGATTGCAAACCTGTAATTTTTCCATCTTTCCACGCTTTAATATAGGACTGATATTGATATTCTAATTGGCATGTATTACTACAATATTTATAAGAGGCACGTGCTGGTTGTTTGCCACAAACAAGACACAGCTTTCTTGGTTTTTTTGGATTTGACACAAATTTGATTATATCAAATCCGTCTACCAGTGTAAAATATAAAACCGCTCGTAAATTGAAAAATCTCGTCTCTGGAGCCGATGTCCGGGATTGAACCGGAGACCTCGTCATTCGTTTACACCTCTCCTTGCGGGAGGACTAGACTGTATCTTCTCCCCGCCGTAATGGGAAGCCCTTGTCAGTCGTTCGGGCCCTGTAAATACAGTGCCACGGTCTTATCCCTCGATCCAAATCGACTCGGGACTTTAACCGTTATTCGGGATTCATCCAAATGTTACCATCTGAATGGGCAGGAGTTACGACCCACCAATGACGTGCTCTACCAACTGAGCTACATCGGCATATTTACTCATAATAGATTAATATAATTACTGGATATTATCAATCAGTTGGCAAATTAGTGTTGTAAATCGCCCCAGAGACTGACTCTCTGTGGATATTTGGGATTAAAAATTTGTTTTTGACGGGGCAAATTGCGATGGATAAGGTTGTTGCTTTTAAATAACGGACAATGTAAGATGTTTATACTTGTAACATTATTAATATTAGGGTCGTTGTGATAAGGTATAAAAATAGGTTAATATATTAAATTATGAAAAAATACATAACAATTTTCGTTTTATTGGGATTGTTTACTGGAATTTCCGCTTTTGCCGAGAGCTCATACGATGCGGATACGAACGCAAATCTGGGTGCCGCCGCAGTCAAGATTCAAGTCAATTCATCGGCAGGAAATAGCAATTCGGCTTCAACAAGCGCTAATACCGGGGTAAAGGCCGATGTTAATGCAAACGTCAATGTAGGCGAATCGGCAAGTACAACCGCATCAGACGATGATTCAGGTTCAAATGGAACAGAAGCCACAATTGGTAGCCAAGTCAGAATAATGGCAAGAGATATTCGCGGTTGGGATAGCACAGAAAAGGCTGATTTTTTGGCTTCAGTCAAGGTGGCTGTGGAAGTAAGGACTAGTAAAGATCTGGAAAATTTCGCCAAAGGGGTTCTTCTTAAAGACGACAATATCGCTTCAGTGTCTGCCGACAATGACATTGTGGTAGCTTACAAACAAAAAGCCAAATTTCTCGGTTTTATTCCAACGACCTTAAACGCCAATGTAGTAGCGACTTCCAAAAATGATATAAAAGTAAAAAATCCGTGGTACCGCTTCATGTTCAAGGTAGAAAATGAAGTTAATGCCGATACGGTAAAGAAGGTCGCGTCAGAGAGAATTAGCGCCGATCTTGACGCAAGCGCAAGCGCCAACGCCAAAGCAGAAATTATTGCCGCTTTGATTGCCGGATTAGAGGCTCAGGCCAATATGTCGGCCGAGGTTAACGGCAGTCTATAAAACATCTATCTATATCATTGCTTTTAAATCTCGTGGGCAATGGCGATATTGATGAGTTACCGGGCGATTTTTTCGGCGGCGTCGGTAGTCGCAAAAGATTTGGGGTTAAACGCCTAATCTATTCTTTATCAGTAAATACTACGAGTCGATTGGAATAACTTTTCTCCGTCTCATCCCAAACTCCATTGCAAGTGATAAGATTAAGGTGTGACTTACCATCATTTGAAACAAATATATCTGAAGCATCAGCTTTTGAATTATACATTCTAATTTCACGCACCACGAAAGTAATAGTCGCCCCTTTTTCATTCTCCATAAATAATTTGTCTCCTTTTTGCAATTTATACAAATTATCAAATACTGCCACTTTCCCGTCTTTCCACCCATAGTGTCCGGCAATAACAGCACTGCCAGTTTCTCCGGGGAGCGGTCCGAACTCAAACCATGCCACATTACCCGGGCTTTTCGGCGTATCCATAGCTCCATCGAGAGTAAGACTCACAGGCTCTATAGCGGAGTTAACATTTATCTTCGGAATTTTGATACGCACTGCCAACCCAAAATTTGCTTGTTCTTGTTCATTAAAATAAATAAGAGCGTTGAGCTTTGCCATTGTCTGGGGTCCTACCCGGCCGTAACCGGTAGTTTCAGGTGTTCCGGCGGAAACGATTCCCCGCGCAACTTGAAATTTTTTTGTTGCCGATTGGGTAAGATAATCAAAGTGTCCAGTAACAAGGCCCGAAGGATAAATGTCAACATTCGTAGCAAGATATGTCTGGAGCTCAGCGACATCTGATCCGCTTGAGCCAAAATCCAACTGGTTTGTTATCGCGGCTTCGGCATTCTGAATTCCGAAAAACGAAAAGACAAAAATCATTGCCGTTATGATTCCTCCAAGCCGTTTAATTGTTTTGTTCATTTTTTTCATGTTGTTTATGTGATTTTTATTCAGACCAGCAGTCTAGCATATCTTTTGATTTATGTCAATACATTAAGTTATACACAATGATGGCATTGAAAGATTATCTTGTGGAGAGTAGAATAAGAGAAAGTAAGGTCTTAAATTATAAAAGAATAAATAAATGAAAATATTTAACAAAGTTCTAGTTGGCATATTGGCTGTTTCTTTTGTGTTGGGTTTCTCTGGAGCGATTGTTGCACTCGCGGCGGGTCCAGCAAAAGTAAATCTAGGGTCAGCGGGTAATTTCACAATTTTATCGAAAACAGGGATCTCAACTACCGGATCTACCTCTATCATTGGAGATATTGGGGTCAGTCCAATCTCAGCGAGTGCCATAACAGGATTTGCGTTAACTCTTCCCGCAGCAAGCGCATTTTCCACATCAGCTTTAGTAACAGGAAAAGTCTATGCAGCCGATTATACAGCTCCTACTCCAACTACAATGACTACAGCGGTAAGCGATATGCAAACCGCCTATACCGACGCGGTGGGACGAGCTTCTGATGTTACCGAACTGGGCGCAGGAAACATCGGTGGACTAACAATAGCCCCTGGTGTTTACAAATGGGGTACCGGCGTGACAATACCAACAAATGTCACTCTATCCGGTGGCGCAAATGATGTTTGGATTTTTCAAGTAGCGCAAAATCTTAATATCAGTTCAGCTGCACACATATTGCTAAGCGGTGGCGCGGAGGCCAGTAATATTTTTTGGGTTGTTGCCGGACAGACGACCATTGGCACGACTGCTGTCTTCAACGGAAATATATTAGACCAAACAGCAATTGTATTAAACACCGGCGCAACATTAAATGGCAGAGCATTGGCGCAGACCGCGGTTACATTGGATTCAAACGCTGTTATCATGCCAACTTCTGCGGCTACGACGCCAGCAGTTCCCGCTACCCCTGCTACATCTGCAACTCCCGCTGCACCAACAGTAAATCCTGCGACCCCTGCCGTTTCAGCCACCCCCGCTACACCCGCCAGTCCAACTCCTACACAAACTCAAACTTCAACATTAACTGCAAAGCAACTGCAACAATACAACCAACTTATTTCTGCCGGTGCTAGCCCATCTACCGCGCTAAATGCGGCAAATCAAATATCCCCTTCGACGAACCCAGGGCAAGCAACTTCTTTGCCCTCAGCTTCCGCTTTTGGCCAACAAGTCCGAGCGATTGCGATCAGTCTTGGACAAGGTGGCCGGGGTAACGATGTGACAACTCTTCAACAATTTTTGATTTCTCAAAATAAAGGTTCAGCTGCTCAAGATTTGGCTAAAGTTGGCGCGACTGCTTACTTTGGCGTTCTGACTCGCGCGGCATTGGCTGAATTTCAAGCGAAGGTAGGTATTAATCCACCTTTGGGAAATTTCGGACCAATAACTCGAGATTATTTAAAAGCAAATTATTAATAAATAAATAATGAGAGAGATATGAAAAAATTTAATAAGGGTTCAGTAAATGTCCTGGCTATTTCCGGTGTAGTTGGTTTTTTTGTATTAATTACCGCCCTCGCTATTTATTGGTCCAAAGGGCCAATGAATACCGCGCTATTGACAAAGACACAACTTGCCGCGGCCGTTGCGGCTGATCTTTTGTCAACTGATAATTTCGCGGTTCTAGCCGGCTCTACGATTACTAACACCGGTATCAGCTCGATTACCGGAGATCTTGGATTAAGTCCGGGTCTTTCAGTCACTGGCTTCCCTCCAGGTGTTCTTGTTGGAACACAACATGTAAGTGACGCAACGGCAATCCAGGCTAAAACTGACCTCGTCACAGCCTACAATGACGCCGCGGGGCAAACACCCGTTTCCAGAGTTCCGACGGAGCTCGGTGGGACAACCAAAGCCGCCGGCATTTATGATTCCGCCTCGGGCACATTTGGGATAACGGGAACTTTGACACTCGACGCTCAAGGCGATCCCAACGCCGTCTTTATCTTCAAAACCACCTCCACGCTCATCACGGCGGGATCGAGTAGTGTGGTTCTAGCAAACGGCGCTCAAGCTTGCAATATTTTTTGGCAAGTCGGCAGTTCCGCAACACTCGGGGCAAATACCACATTCAAGGGAAATATTCTGGCTTTAACATCAATAACACTCACAACCGGTGCCAGCGTTGTAGGTAGAGTATTGGCACGCAATGGCGCCGTCACCTTAGACACTAATACTGTTGCTAAAGCGACCTGTGCTCTCCCTGTTGCTTCACCAGCCAAGGCAACTCTTCATGTCATTAAAACCGTTGATAATGTGAACGACGGCACGGCAATTTCTTCTGACTTTAATGTGCATGTAAAGTTTTCCGGGACTGATGTTGTGGGAAGTCCGGCATCCGGAGTTGATGACCCTGGAACTTCTTATTCACTCGCTGCGGGCACATATGTAGTAAGTGAAGATACAAATACCTCTTATACGCCAGTCATCAGTGGGGACTGTGATCTGAATGGCAGTGTGACACTCGCCGCGGGTGCCGAAAAAACCTGTACGATCACTAATACTGATATTCCGCTACCGGCACCAGCTGCAACACCGTCAGGTGATGGTGGTTATTGGGCGCCGTTACCACTTATCAATGTTACAAAAATACCAAGTCCTTTAGCTTTGCCTTCAGGGCCCGGTTCTGTCACTTACTCATATACGGCAACAAATTTAGGCCAAGTTGCAATGATGGGCATATGGGTCAAAGACAATAAATGTACTCCCGTTACATTTGTCTCTGGCGACAAGAATAAGGATTCAATGCTCGATATTAACGAAGCGTGGGTATATAGTTGCACCAAAACAGTCTCTCAAACTGAGACAAATATGGCTACCGCTCACGGTCAAGCCAATGGTTGGGATGGGTATGACACCGCAAACGCAACTGTGATTGTTGGCGCGTCATCAACACCGCCGTTAATTCACGTGGAGAAAAAGCCTAATGTTTTTGTTCTTCCCGCTAGTGGTGGAGCAGTTACCTACACATACACTGTAACCAACCCCGGTACAGAACCACTAAGCGATGTCGGTATCACTGATAATAAATGCACTGGCTTGCCTAGCCGTGTCGCAGGGCACCCGGGAGATCTTAATAAAAATAATTTACTGGAAAGTAATGAGGCGTGGAGTTTCACTTGTCAAACTAATATTACGCAAACGACAACAAACATCGGCACAGCCATAGGAAGCGCGCATGGTTTGACTGCCATCGATTTATCGCCTGCCACTGTCGCCGTGGCTTCGCCAAAACTGCCAAACACGGGTATTAATCCTGATGAAGAAAATGTTCCGTTTGTTGAAAATACCGTCGTTTCTCCAAAACAAGAACAAACAAGTCTTCCATCATCGATGCGTATAAAAATTCCAAGTATCAATGTCGATGCCCTTATTGAGAATGTGGGCCTAACCCCCGACGGAGCAATGGATGTACCAAAAGATCCTGTTAATGTGGCGTGGTTTGAACTCGGACAGCGTCCCGGGGAGAGTGGCAGCGCTGTTATTGCTGGACACTATGGACAGAAAAACGGGACAGCATTGGCGTTTGATAATTTATACAAATTACGCAAAGGCGATAAATTGAACATTGAAGATGACAAAGGAGTGATTATCTCCTTCGTGGTTAGCGAAATCCGGATATATGACGCTGAAGCAGATGCGACTGATGTTTTCAGCTCAAATGATGGCAAAGCTCACCTTAATCTTGTCACCTGCGAAGGAGTTTGGGATAAGGTTTCTAGAAGTTATTCTAAGCGAGTAGTGGTATTTGCCGACAAAGAGTGATAAGCAAATCTTACATCTCATGAGCGACAGCGATGTTGATGAGTTCGCGGGCGATTTTTTCGGCAGCATCGGGGACGGAAAATTCTTTGGCTTTTTTGCCGAGCATTTCGCGTTTCGCCGGATCAGAGAACAGTCGATTAATTTCCGATTCAAAAAGATTGGGTGAAAGATTTTCTTCTTCAATTACTGTAGCACCAGTTTTGCGAGCGAAATTATAAGCATTTTCTCTTTGATGATCACCGTTGGATTCGGTGATGGGAATAATAATTGAAGGCTTACCCCAAGAAGCAATTTCAAAGAGCGTTGAGCCAGCGCGGCTGACAACTATGTCAGCCGCGCCAGCCGCCATTTTCAATGGCAAATCATCCAAATATTCGTAGGCCTTGTAACGCGTTAACAACGGACTACCCTCACCCATCGCCACACCAACTGTTTCTTTCGCCAAAGCAAATTGTTTTTTACCGGTTTGATGAATAATTTGATACTTCTGTAAAAGTGACGGCAAAGCCCCGAGCACAATGTCGTTGATTAATTCAGCGCCTTGCGAACCACCAATTATAAAAATTGTCGGCATTTCTGGCACAAAATTAAAATAGGTATGCGCGCCCTCTATTGCCAAATTTCGGATACTTTCCCTAATTGGATTACCAGTGCAAGCTACTCTATCAGTTGGAAAATAGCGCGCCGCCTCCGGATAAGAAACGGCAATTTTGGCGGCGAACTTACCCGCCCAAAGATTGACCTTACCCGGCACTGAATCGGATTCGTGGATAACCACTGGAATTCTAAAAATTCTCGCCGCCAAAAGGGCTGGAAAACTGGCATAACCGCCCTTGCCAAAAACCACATCTGGGTAAATGCCAAACATTTCGGCAATTGCTTTAAGCACACCAAAAAAGGTTTTGAATAAATCAGTAAAATTCCAAAATGAAAAGTAACGGCGGATTTTGCCAGCGCCAACTTTTTTGAAAATTATTTCGTTGTCATACAATAATCTCTCGTTATATGGGCTGTCGGACATAAAATATAATCCGGGGGCGACAAGTTTTTCAATCCTAACAATTTTGCGAATTGCTTCCGCCACCGCGATTATCGGATAAAAATGTCCCCCACTCCCCCCACCGGTTAAAAGTATTTTCATAACACTTTAATAATATCACCAAAAGTTATTTTCTAATATGCCGCGAGACTCCTAGAATTATGCCGGTTTCGGCGAGGGCGAATAACAAAGCTGTGCCACCTTGACTAATAAACAACAATGGCGTGCCGGAAAGCGGTAAGATATTGGTCATTGCCGCCATATTAACGAACGATTGAGACATAATCATTGTCACAATACCGACGGCCATCAGGCCAGCAAACGAATCGGTGGAACGATTGGCAATCCAAAGTCCTCGCCAAGCAAAACCGGTAAAAAGTAAAATTAACAAAGCCGTACCAACAAAACCGAATTCCTCGCCAACTACCGCGAAAATAGAATCACCCATCGGTTCTGGTAGATAATTAAATTTCCGAATACTCTGACCAAAACCTCGACCGGTTAAACCGCCGGAACCAATTGCGATGAGTGATTGATGAATTTGATAACTAGCACCTGTCGGGTCAGCATCAGGATTAAAAAAGGTTTTAAAACGATTCATTACATAGGGGCGAGAATTAGCCAGAATGATAACTCCCAAAAACACCAAGAGAAGAAGAAGAGCGGCGTGCTTCCATTTTCCACCACCAGCTAAATACATCACCAAACCAGTGGCGAAAAATACCAAAAAAGTATCGGTATCCGGCTGAGCAACAATAAGTACCCCAACAATGGCCAGTAAGGCAATAAGTGGCAACAGACCGTATTTAAGCTCGGCAATCCGTACTCTAAAACCGGACAACCAAGCGGCAAAATAAATTACAAAACCTATTTTCAGAAGTTCGGCCGGCTGAAACGATTGGCCAAAAATCAAAATCCAACGGCGCGCGCCACCATGTTCAAAACCAATGCCGGGAACAAATACTAGCGCCGTCATTACCAAAGAAAAAATAAAAATATAGAGAGCATTACGGCGCCAGAAAGTAAGTGGAATCTTGGAAGCAATCCACAATAAAAGCAAACCGGGCAATAAACCGAATAAAATTTGCTTCAATGCTATCGAGCCGAAACTGGCGCCACTGTCTTTAACTAGCAAGCCCATTGCCGCAGACAAAAAAATCAAAAGACCGGCCACCACCAGCAACCCAACAATGATCAAAAATAACTTATCAACTTTTTTCATCTTTTTTTGAATTTATATCTTATCCACAACCACTTGCATTCTTTTGTAGTTATGATAACCTTTTAGTAAAGGTACCAGCCCCCTAATAAGAGCCCCCGGGCTCTTCCGCAAGGATAGGGGGGCTGGTCGTTTTTTATAACATAATTCACTCATCATATTGGTAATATTCTGTTTTGCCATTTTTAAAAACATCAAAAACACTTTTCACTCTTGGTTTGATGATTTCATAAGGTCTTTTCTCACCACGCTCTGCCCTAACTGAAATTGCCCAACAACAATAATCAGCGAGCTGACAGTTTAGATCGGCGCATGATTGATGAGAGTATATTTCAAATGGTATGCCCACAAAGTTTATCTTGAGGAAACGCTTAAGTGTCTGAAGTATTGTTTTCTTCTTGTCACCAACAAAGAGAGAACCGAGAACAACAATTATTTTGCTTACTTTTTTCCCCTGACCACGAAACACATATTTCAAGAGACATTCACAAAGTTTCTGATAGAGACCAATACCAGTTACTCGTTCAATTAAACGGTTCCCCTTCATATAATTTTCTTTGTAAAGAGACGGGTGTGCTTTGTTTTTCCGAGCAATTATAGAATGTATTTCAAAACTGGCTCCGAGTGACGCCAAGATTGCGTATACTTGGTCTCGGACTTCCTGTTGGTCTTCCGTCGCGTGAAAATATTCCTGGTCAATGCCTTCAGACAATAAGTGATAGCGCAAACGCACCAAATCACCGCGTTTTACTACTGGGTCAAAAGTAACAAAACCAGTCAATGTAAAATATTTTGTGCCTTTTGGACTAAAATCAAAATTCCCCGATTCGTCTATAAACAGATAGAGAACTTTCGATTGCTTTGTGACCGAATTATTTTTTATTTCTCCAGACATAATTTTAATTAATCCCGACAATCTTTATTTCCTCCTCTGTTAGTCCGTAAAGTTTATAAACTTCCACATCAATTTTGCGGTCGGTTTTTTCAATCTCGGATTTTAAGGAATTCCACTTGTCCGAATTTTCCGGTGTCTCGCGGAGTTCTTTATTAAGAGAAAGCATTTTGTCTACCAAAATAATGATTTGCTTTTGTTCGGCTTTACTTGCTTTATATACGGGGAAATTTCTAAATACTGCGACTCCAATATCCACACCAATGCCTCTTTTTTTACCATTCGTATTAAACCAGCCTTTTCCAAAACTGGAATTAAGCAATCCGAGCAAGTATTTCAAATCACAATCTTTATCTTTTTGAATGATCACAGAGAACGAAAAACCGACATAATATTTTTCATTATCAAAACAAAATTCTGGAGATAAAAACATTCCCTTACAAATAAGTTTTGGATTTTCAAAATATTTATTCTCCCGTGGACGATGTAAACCATATGGGGCATTTGATGATGTTATAAAGAATCTCATTTTATCTAAATGGGATTTGATATGTGGATATCTCCCATCAAAAATTTCACTTTTCGCTTCTTTTCCAGAATAGATAAGATATTCATTATCAAAATCAATATAATATTTCTTAATATTATTCATATTAAGATATTTCTTGATTATTGTTTTTTCTTTTTGATCTAGATTCAACTCCTTCAATTCTTGTTCTGACAACACAAATACACCTTCGCCTTTTTTGAAATCATTCGTCGACATTTTTTTACTTACTTTGTCTGTAGCCTCCACTACACCCTGCGAGACATCATACAAATCCCCCAGTAATGAAGTTTTTTTACTGCTCGTTTGAATGTTTTCCTCAAAATTAATTGAAGAATTTTTTATCACTTCAGTATACGGCAATTCTATAAAGTTATGGTCGTCGATAGCTCCGTTAAAAGAATTTTTATCTACCTTGATAAATTTTCCCGTTGAATTATTTTTGTCTTTTGTTTTCTGCCAAATATGTATCAAATGTCTCCCACTGACATCTTGAAAAACTGTTATATCTTGGAAATCAACAGCTTTTATTAAAACCATTTCATCATGTAAATGATCAATTAATTTTGTTGCTCCAGCGCTTTTCAAAAAATAACTATTCGTAATAAACGCCATTATTCCACCATCTTTCAATATCTCTATTGATCTGTGCAAGAAAAAATACCAGAAATCCATTTTTCCCTGATAATACTTTCCAAAATTACTTTTTCTAATTTCTTGAAATAATTCTTTACTATCAAGTTCTTTTAGGTACGGCGGATTGCCGATAACAACATCAAAACCGCCTTGCTTGAAGACTTTGGGAAATTCTTCCTGCCAGTTAAAAGCGTTTTTACCAGTGCTAGAAATTAACGAGTTGCCGTTTTTAATATTATCCTCCAGTGGTGGCATTGGCATTGGTTTTTCCAAAGCACTAATAAGTAAATTGAGTCGTGCGATTTCAACCGCCTGCAAATCCAAATCGACGCCAAAAACATTACTTTTAAGAATCTCTAACTTGGTAAATTCATCGCCCGGATTGCCGTACTCTCGATACTTCTCATTCATCACTTCCATCGCCTTAATAAGAAAAGAACCCGAACCACAAGCTGGATCTAAAATTTTTATCTTTTTCAAATCAGAAATACTCCGACATTTATCTAAGACTGGCTTTAACGCGTTACGAACAATGTAATCCACAATGAAAGATGGCGTGTAGTAAATTCCCTGCTCCTTACGCATCCGCGCATCTTCTTTTACACTTGCTCCCTTTTTTGATTGATTTAAACGATGACTTAAATAGTTTTCATAAACACTACCCAAAACATCGGTGGGCATAACAGAAAAATCATACTTATATGAATTTTGTTTACCATATAATCGTTTTATTACTTCTTCTGTGGCGCCAGCATATTCGTTCCAATGTTCAAATGGGTGCTCGGTAAAAAGATTCGAATTATACAATTTATCTAACTCACGGAATTTTGAAGTCATTGCTTGAAATATTTTACTACCGTCAGTTGTGGCTCTTGCTTCTCGTATTAAATTAAGCAAAATGTTAGGTTCAATTTTTCTATCTTCCGCCACTCGCAAAAATATCAGGCGATCAAAAAGTTTTTGGACTCCTTCGTCTAACAAGTCGGTGGAAATTTTTTTGTCTTTGTTGCAGTCTGCAAAGGCGGTGGTTAATCTTTCCCGACACCAGTTCAAATCCTCATTTAATCTCTTTACAACATTATAAACTAGATTTTTTTTATCTTTCTTGCCGTTTTTCTCTGCCCAAGAATCTAGTTCGCCCTTGCTAATAGAATCTCTTGAAAGCAATCGCAGGGTTTCAAATTCTTTTTCATAATCCTTATATGACAATTCAAAAATCAGCTTATCAATTAAATGTAATCTATCTGTCCTTTCCGAATTAAAAACTTTTACACCTTCAAAGTCAGTCAAAACAGCATAAGTGACAGTCTTGTTCCACGCATAGTTTATTGCTTGAAACGCAAACTCTTCGTCATCTAGATCGGCAGAAATTTTTTTAGCTTCTAAATAAAATCTCGTTATATTGTTTATTTTGAAAGCATAATCTGGCCTACCCGCTCCTTTTATATGTTCTTCCGATGATACTTCACTTTTTTTCCAAACATCCCAACCAAGCGCTTCAAAAAGAGGCATAATGAAAATCCTTTTTGTGTCATCTTCCGAATATTTGCGTAGAGCGCCGGCAGCTTTCTCGCTTTCGTATTTTGCGACAAGCTGCTTTATTTTTTTCTTTGCTTCTTCCATATCAATCTACAAATCATACCACACATTCTGCCTGCTGGCATCAGTATTTCGTCGCTAAAACTCCTCAACTTTCTAATAATTTACTGAGAATTTACCGAAGCAGAGCAACGATGGCGCCGAGAATGGCAAAGATAATGCTTAAAATCCAAAAGCGCATAGTAACTTTGTAAGGTGGCCAGCCGAGCGCTTCAAAATGATGATGGATGGGCGCGATGAGAAAAACTTTTTTACCGCGATATTTTTTAGAAAGCACTTGGATAATGTTGGAGAGAGTGGTGGCAACTAATGGAAAAGCGACAATCGGCAAAGCGATTAGGCCGTGTCCTTCACCGAGCGCGTCGGTCATAAAAGCGACAATGCCAAGTGTAATGGTTAAACCCATGGTGCCGGTTTCCGACATATAAAACCGCGCCGGCGGAATGTTAAACCAAAGAAAGGCCAAAATACCACCGACTAACACAGCGCAAAAAGCCGCTAAATTAATCTGATTTTGTTGAAAAGCAATAATCGCGTAGGCAGAAAACATTGAAGCAAAAACTCCACCGGCCAAACCATCAATACCATCAATCACGCCGCCGGAATAAAGTCCGAGAATTACCAATACAAACAGCGGAATAAATAGCCAGCCAATTTGTAAATCACCTACATACGGTAAACCGATGGCGGTAACATCCAGTTTGAAATAGAACCAGAGAGCACAAACGAAAGCGATGAGGGAAACTAGAAGTAATCTTTTCTTGAGCGACAAACCGCCAGCGAGGTGCGAACCGTTGCCGCGAATGTCCAACCAATCGTCAATCAA
Source organism: Minisyncoccota bacterium (assembly GCA_041662545.1). Taxonomy (GTDB): domain Bacteria; phylum Patescibacteriota; class Minisyncoccia; order Phycocordibacterales; family DSPV01; genus 2-02-FULL-44-35. The sequence continues at coordinate 22,790 of JBAZSH010000001.1, read as the reverse complement.
ACCAATGGCACCGCCGAACAACAAGGCAAACAATGGAATCCAAGTTTGATTGCGGCTCATAAAATCAATTTTGGCAAAAATGTCACCGGAAAAAATCTGCGCCGACAGCCAAAACAAAAGCATCGTTAAGGCCGCCGAAAACCAAATGATCACGCCACCCATTTTCGGCGTACTCACTTCCCTTTCTTTGTGAAGTTCATTAAAAAGTTTTGTTTCTTTGCCGTCTAAATCAACTTTGCCAGCTTTCTTTTTCCACATCTGATGGCGATAAAGAAAATTCGTCCACAAAGGCGTCAAAGCAATGCCAATAAAAAAGGCAAAGGCGGCGGGCAAAAAAACTTTTACAACATCGGCAATCATATTAATTATTTAAAAACTGAATTGTCGTGGAAGCGAGTTTTTCCACATCACTAAATCGACCTTGCTCGCTGGAACCCAAAACCACAATCGCTATCGGATGACCCAAACCAGCATCCATTAAAATCGCCAAATTGCCACCAGCCAAATCGGTAAAGCCGGTTTTAGAAGCAATCAAACCAGGAATACGAGCCACCGCTTCATTGGTATTTTTTGCCTCGCGACTCTTGCCGTCTAGCGGAGAAACTTCCATTGTCGGCAAACGCGTGGCTTCAAATAAATCGGGATATTTTTCCACGGCGTAAGTTAACAGAGTCGCCACATCGCGCGCCGAACCGTAACTGCCACTAACCTGCGTCTGCAAATCCAAACCGGTTTCGTTTAAAAAATAAGTTTGGACAAGACCAAGAGCCCGAGCCTTCTCATTCATTTTCTTGATGAAATCATTTTCCCTAGCAACAGCGCCCACCACTACTCCTTCAGTGTTTTGACCCACGCCCGCCGAAACCGCCCCCACTGCCGCCGCCAAAGAAGCGGCACCATCGTTGGACGAAACCAGCAAAGTAAAATCCAAGAGGTCGCGCACTCGCCACTTTTCACCAACTCGCAAACCACTGTCCCCTTCCTTTTTAAGAGAATCACTGTCAATTGTTACCGTCGCATAGTCCGGCAAAATTTCCCGAGCCACAATCGCTGTCATAATTTTTGTCAACGACGCTAAGGGTAATTGCTCTTCGCTGTTCAAAGAATAAATTATTTTGTTTTCCAAAGCGTCAAAAACAATTACCGCCTTGGCTTCTAGATTTAATTTATCAAAAAGATTCGATGTCGCCGGCAAAGACGGCGAGGTTGATTTGACCAGCGCCTCCGGCTTAATGGAGCTCGGATTAAAATTCACTAAAATTATTACTGCCATGGCTGAAAAAAAGACAAACGGAAAAACTGCAGACATTCCCTTATAGATTTGAGACCAAATGCTAATTTTGTTCTGATAATTCTCCATTTTTTATTTCCTCCCTAACCGCCTGATAATCCGGCAAATCTTCTAATCGCTTGATGCCCATATATGATAAGAGCTCGAAAGTGGGTTTGTAAAGGTAGGTGCGTCGGTCAGAAGGATTTTCTAATCGCTCCACTAAACCGCGAATCAACAAACTACGCAAGGTATAGCCGGAATTAACCCCACGAATGTAATCAATTTCTTGTTTGCCAACCGGCCCGCGGTAAAGAATTATTGTTATGGTTTCCAAACTGGCCTTAGAAAGTTCGCCGGACAATTCTTCTTTGGCAAGCGACTCCATCAATTCGCCGAGCGCCGGCGCGGTGCCCAAAGCCACTTCATTATCTTTCCGCAAAAGCGCCACTCCTCGATCGGTAAGTTTTTTTTCCAGCTCATCAAGCACCGGCGCGATTTCTTTTTCATCAACACCTAACCAAAAAGCCAGCCGTTTCAGAGAAACCGGCTCGCCTTTCCAAAAAAGTATCGCCTCAATTTTCGCCTCCAAATTCATTTAAGTATTTTAGCATAAAAAATAAAACAAGATAAAAAAAAATGGGTTGAGACACCTGTCTCAACCCACACCCAACCCAACAACCTACGAGGAACCGTAGGGACTGCGAAACCATTCTTAGCAGTCCACTGGCATTGTAACCCCATTCACTTAAAAAAGTCAAGCGCTATTTGGGGACAATTTTAGTTATGGCTGTCTTCAAAAATTCCGTAAATAGCGAGTGTGACGCCAGCGGACGGGATTTGAATTCTGGGTGAAATTGTGTGCCCAAGAAAAACGGGTGGATTTTAGGCGGTAGTTCGGCAATTTCCATCAATTTACCGTCGGGCGATTTGCCGGAAAAAACCAAACCGGCCTGCTCTAATTTTTCAATATATTCTGGATTTACTTCATAACGATGGCGGTGTCTTTCAGAAATTTCTTTTTCTCCATAAGCTCTAAAAGCAATCGTTCCCTCTTTCAAAACCGCCGGATAAGCGCCCAAACGCATTGAACCGCCGTAATTACCAGCTGCCAATTTTTTCTTTTGGTCGGGCATAATATCAATCACCGGCGCGCTGGTTACTGGATCTATTTCAACAGTGTTGGCGTCTTCCAATTTCAAAACATTGCGCGCAAATTCCACGCAAAGTAATTGCATCCCATAACACAAACCCAGATACGGAATTTTATTTTCCCGACAAAATTTAATCACCGCCAACTTGCCTTCAATACCGCTCTCACCAAAACCGCCGGGCACAATTACACCGGCATAATTTTTTAATGATTCCACTTTTTCTTCGCCGGTCTCGTATTTCTTAGAATTTAGCCAGGCCAATTTTACTTTGACGCCAAGCTTTGCCGCTGAATGTTTAACCGCTTCAATTATGGAAATGTAAGCATCAGATAAAACAAAATCACCGGTATCAAAATATTTGCCAACCACCGCGATATTGATTTCGCTTTTGGGATTTTTTACCCGCGACACAAAATTTCGCCATTTTGCCAAACCATCTTTTCTCACTCTTGATTTCAAACCAAACCGTTCCAAAATCAAAATTCCAATATTGTCGCGTTCAAAATTCAAAGGCACTTCGTAAATACTTTCAATATCTGGTGCCGAAACCACCGCTTCGGCTGGCACATTGCACCAAATGGCAATTTTTTCTTTTCGTTTGGCATCCAAGGCCACTTCACTGCGAGCAATAATAATATCCGGCTGGACACCGTAGGAATTTAACTGCCGGACGGCATTTTGAGTTGGTTTGGTTTTCATCTCACCGATTTTGTTGGGAATCGGTAAATAGGTAACAATAATAAATAAAACATCATTGGGATTTTTTAGCTTCATACCCCGAGCCGCTTCAATAAACATAATATTTTGATAATCGCCCACCGTGCCACCAATTTCAATTAGCGAGACATCGGAACCACTGACTTCCGCCGCCCGTTCAATCCGCCGACGAATCTCATCAGTAATGTGAGGGATCGCCTCTACGCACCTGCCTTTGTAACCAAGGGCTCGTTCTTTCTCAATAACATGCTGATAAACCATACCGCTAGTAATGTAATCCTCGCTACCCAAATTCACTTCCATAAATCTTTCATAATTGCCCATATCCTGATCGCACTCCATACCAGAATCCAAAACAAAAACCTCACCGTGTTCAGTGGGGTTCATAGTACCAGCATCAACATTCAAATAAGGGTCTACCTTCACTGGATTAACCGAAAAACCTTTGGCCTGAAGAATTTTGCCGATGGCCGAAACCGCCACGCCTTTCCCTACCCCACTCATCACTCCGCCGATAACGAAGATGTATTTATGCCGTTTAACTTTTGCCATTTTTATAAAATCATCTTATCAGATTCGTCAGCCAACAGCACAATTGACAAAAACCCTTTGATGCTTAATATCTTCAAAAGAAACCAGTACACAAAACTATGAAGAATCTTACTGAATTACAACTGAAAGAATTGCTCGATTTGGTTGACACCGGAGCCTGCGAGCTTGATGGCGAACACTCAGCAAAAAAAGAGATCCTCCGCCGGTTTGAGGAATTGGAGCAAAGAACCCAAAAAGCCGAGCAACAACTTCGTGACCAATCTTTTATTGCAGCACGCCCTTCCGAAGAATTGAGGTTTAAGAGCGTGTGAGTCAGACACCAAGCGAGGCGTCCGCGCCTCGCTTTTTTTATACAAAAATCCTCCGTCTCGTCCACCACAGGTGAACTCGCCACCTCCTTTTTCAAAGGAGGAATCAGATTTATTCAAGAATCTTTTCTTTCAAGATTTTGATTACATTATGTATGTTATCTTTGATTTCTGCGTCGGAGAAACGAATTACTCGCAAACCTATTGATTGTAAAAATTCTTCACGAAGTTTATCGTATTGTTTTTTATCTTGATGGCTTGAACCGTCAATTTCCACGACTAGTTTCAGAGCTGGACAATAAAAATCAACAATGTAATTACTAAGCGGTTTTTGGCGATAAAAATGATAGCCAAACTTCTTCGCTTTAATTTGTCTCCAAAAAAGTACTTCGGCTAAAATGCCTTGTTTTCTTAATTCTCTAGCTCTCGGTTTCAGTTTGTGATAGTAATTAGCAAATGTCATTAACTTATTGCATCGAGTTCTTTTGTCTGAATTCCCCCTTTGAAAAAGGGGGTGCCCCGATGAACATCGGGGCGGGGGATTTTTTATTAACGGAAGATTTTTTACGCATTAAGATACCTGCGCACTGCCAAAAAGCTGGAGGCGACGCCGAGGACAATACCGGAACCTAAAATGAGTAGAAAAATTTGTGGGAAATTATCCAAATAATAGCGGAAAACATTAACGCCAAAGAAAAAGTCAACCGTCTTGGGACCAAGCCAATAGGTAACCGGATAAAAAGCTAGCAAAGTAATGGCAGTGGAGGCAATGCCATAGAGAGCTGCCTGTAAAAGAAAGCGCGCGCTAATATAGTAACCGCTCGCCCCCATTAGCCGCATCACCGAAACCTCATCGCGGGAAATAAAAATCGTTAGTCGGATAGTGTTATAAGTAATCAAAATAGAAACAGCCGCAAAAAACAGAATCACAAACAGACCGAGGGTCTGAGCGGAACTAGTCACCTTAATTAATTTATCAATGGCGATTTTGTTCTGATAATAGTTTACTTTATCAATAATCGGCGTCTTACCGTCACCAATCAGTCGACCGCCTTGATCCAAAAACTTAGCAATACCTTCATAATTAGCGGCATCAGTCGCCTTAATATTCAAAGCCGCGCCCAAAGGATTCTCGCCTAGTTCATCCAATGATTGCAGGGTCAATTGATCGTCTTGGTGGCGATTTTTAAAATCCTCTAAGGCCTGTTCGCGAGAAACATATTCCACCTTAGCCACTTCCGATAGGGTCTCCAAAGATTTTTTCAAAGATAAAATTTCTTCCTCTGGCGCCGAAGTGATGAAATAAACATTAACATCCACTTTGTCTTTGAGCGCGTCAAGTGAAGTCCGTAACAAAACACCGGTAAAAACCAAAGAGCCGATAACAAATAAAGTGACAGTCATCACCGCCACCGCCGCCAGCGACACAAAACCATTGCGCCAGAAACTAGCGAAACTCCAACGCAATACTCTTTTAATTTTTGTCCAAAACATTACTTGTTAATTTTATCACAAGCATATCAACGACGCTATTTTGTCGCCTTCGCGCAATTTCATAATCCGCACACCTTGAGTTTGGCGACCGAGAGATGGAATTTCTTTAATATCCACCCGAATCACCTGACTCTTTTTGGAAATCGCCACTAATTCTTCCTCGGCATCTGTAACTACTTTCGCCGCCATCAAAGCACCTGTTTTTGGAGTAATTTTTGCCGTCTTAATACCGGAACCACCTCGTTTTTGGACTTTGTATTCTTTCAGGGTAGTTGTTTTACCGTAACCATTTTCCATCACCACTAAAAAGCGTGGATTAACAGCGTCTTTCTGAATCACATCAGCGCCGACAATGAAGTCGTCTTTACCCAAACGCATCGCTCGAACACCACCGGCCGACCGGCCCATTACCCGAATATCTGCTTCTTTGAAACGAATGGACTGGCCTTTGGCACTGGAAACAATAGCTTGATCGCCTTTATCAACAAAAAATACTGCCTGCAAAGCGTCGCCGGTATCCAACCGAATGGCAATAATACCTGAACGGCGAACATCATGAAAACTGGCGGCATCCACTTTTTTAGCAGTGCCATTTTTAGTCACCAACATTGTCGCCAGCGCCGATTTTTTCAATTCTTTAGGCATCGGCAAAATAGAAGTGACTTTTTCATCGGCTGCCAAGGACAAGAAATTCATAATGGATTTGCCTTTGGTGGCGCGTTTGCCCTCAGGAATTTCATACATTTTTATTTGGTAAACCTTGCCTTTGTCAGTAAAGAATAACAAATCATTGTGAGTGGAAGCGGTCAGGAAAATAGAAACAAAATCCTCTTCTTTAGTATCCAAATCCACCACACCGATGCCGCCGCGTTTTTGTCTGCGATATTCGTCTGGGTCAGTGCGTTTAACATAACCACCAGTAGTCAAAACCAAAACACTTTCCTCGTCGGGAATAGTATCTTCCAAAGAAAAAGTTTTGGCTTCGTGTTTGATAATTTTGGTTAAACGATCGTCGCCATATTTTTCTGAAATTTCTTTAAGCTCGTCTCTGATGACATCCAAAATTTTCTTGGGGCTAGCCAACAATTCCTTGAAATTTTTAATCAATATCGCCACCGCCTTAAGTTCGTCTTCAATCTTCTGGCGTTCCAAACCAGCCAATTTTTGAAGTTTCATTTCCAAAATCGCCGTCGCCTGCAAATCAGAAAACTTAAATTCTTTCCTCAAATCAGCATGAGCAGTGGGCACATCCTTGGCCGCGCGGATCAATTTGATAATCCGATCAATATGATCTAAAGCTTTTTTAAGACCAAGCAAAATATGCTCGCGCTCTTCGGCTTTACGCAAATCAAATTCAGTTCGTCGACGAATCACCACTTGGCGATGCTTGATAAAATCTTCCAGTAGAGATTTAAGTGACAAAGTTTGGGGCACACCATCTTGTAATGCCACCATATTGTAATGGAAGGTATCTTCCAGTTGAGTGTGTTTGTAAAGGTAATTCAAAATCGCTTGGGGATGACCACCTTGTTTCAAGTCAATGGCAATCCGCATGTCCTTAGCCGACTCGTCCCGCAAGGCCTTAATGCCCTCCAACTTTTTCTCCCGCACTAAATTAGCAATGTTTTCAATTAAATCGGCTTTGTTTACACGATAAGGAATAGAGGTAATGATAATTTGAAAAGTCCCAGCTTTTGTCTCGGTGATTTCTGCTTCACCGCGCACCACCACCCCGCCCTTGCCGTTACCATAAGCATGATGAATATCTTTTTCACCAAAAGCCACGCCGCCAGTAGGAAAATCCGGACCTTTAATAAATTGGAGTAAATCTTCAGTGGTTGCTTCTTTATTATCAATTAAATGAGTCGCCGCAGCGCAAACTTCGCGAAGATTGTGCGGTGGAATATTGGACGCCATCCCAACAGCAATACCAAGAGTGCCATTTAAAATTAAATTAGGAAAAGCCGCTGGTAAAACCACCGGCTCTTGTCTGGTGCCGTCATAATTAGCGCGCCAATCTACTGTTTCTTTTTCCAAATCGCGCAACATTTCGCCGGACAATTTGGACATTTTTGTCTCGGTATACCTCATAGCGGCAGCCGAGTCACCATCAATGGAACCCCAGTTGCCTTGGCCAATGGCTAATGGATAGCGTAAGGAAAATGACTGGGTCATTTTCACCAGTGATTCATAGACCGCCGCGTCGCCGTGAGGATGATATTTACCCAAAACATCGCCAACTACCGCCGCCGACTTCCGAAATCTTGCCGATGAGTTCAAACCCAACTCTTGCATAGCATAAAGAATCCGGCGGTGAACCGGCTTCAAACCATCACGAGTATCGGGCAAAGCCCGCATAGTTATCACCGTCATGGCGTAGTCCAAATAGGACTCCCGCATTTCGGTGCTGATACTTCTTAAAACGATACCGCGCTCGCTTACCGCGGGCGCTATTGGCTCTTTTTCCTTTGCCATATCACACTATTCTAGCATAATTTCACTTAAAAGCTAGCAGTTTTTATAGCCCTTGAACTGTCGTAGCGATTAGATTGATGATGCCGAAAACCGAAAACATTATGAACATTCCGATAATGCCATAAAGCATGCCTTTGCCTCCTTCACTTCTTTTAGTTGGGTCATCGGCTTTGGCAATATAGGTAAAAGCACCCCAGATAAAAACCAGCAAAGCGATGGCAAAAAACAAAGTCAAAATCGGATTGATGACATTGGTTTCAATTCTGCCAATTATAGTTGTTACTGCCGGCGGCACTGCCGCTAAAAGATTTTCCATAACATTTTAATTATATCATAATCAATTTGCTAATGCCGCATCATTACCTAAAAGTGCCGCCGCCGTGTAGCGATTGGCCGAATTCCAAAGCATCCAAGAATCAAAACCGGAGTCGTAAGTAGCTTGGATTTGAGCACGAACCATCTCGGCAGTGTAAACTGCGCCCAAACTAAAATCTTGTAACCAGGGCCGAATTTTTTGTGGTGTGGTAGACGAACGATTGAAAGCCGCATTCAAAGAATAGCGAATCACCTCATAGGGATGCTCCGCTGGATTGCCTAAACCAATAAAAGTAGCCGGATAGTGTGATGGATAAACCATCGGTGCGACATAGTCAAAATACGGCAACGCTACTTCCAAAACTTGGCCAATGTTTAAATCATCCGTGTTGGTAGTGGTCATGCCAAACAAATCGGCTGACAACACCGCGCCGATTGGCTTCAAATTATCGTGAAGATAGGAAAAAAATTCGCGCAATACTTCTGGCTTTTCATAACCATCACTCCAAGGATAATAAACATCTTTCATATTACCATCAGAGGGAAACCGAATGTAATCAAAATTTAATTCATCAAAACCGAGAGCGTAAGATTCTTTGGCAAGTAAAACAATATAATCCCAAACACCAGACGCTCCGGCATCCAACCAAGTAATACCCTTGTAGTCCTTCCAGACCACCTTCTGGTCACTGTTTTTTTTAACCGCCCACTCTGGATATTTACTCACTAAATATGGATCTTGAAAAACCGAAATTCTGCCGATGATATAAATATTTTTGTCGTGAAGTTTTTTTATCAACTCCTTGATATCGGGAACAATATTTTTGGCCGAACCAATAGCTTGCAATTCAGGGTTATCAATTAAAAAAGAAATCCGGCCGGTGTAATCTTTTATATCAATAACAACCGCGTTGAGTTCGGTGTTATCAACTAAATCAATTAATTTCTCTCGACGGACATTGTAACCAGCTGTCCAACTGGTTAAATAAAGAGCTTTCAGGGGCACGGGTGTTTTTAAATGAGTAACAGTCGAAATTGCCAACGGTTCTTCGGCGGCAATAAGATAAAGTGGATTTTGATCAGGCAGGACAAAATAAAAAGCGACGAATCCGCTCACTAAGACTAAAACTCCAATCACTAAAATTATGGTTTCTCTAATGTTGATCATTTTCAACGGGAGGCACACTGTTAACCAACTCCTCTTTTCTTCTTAAGAAATAAGTGGCCACCAAAATAAAACCAGTTGCGTAAAGTAACAGCGAATGCCACGAGGAAGGCACACCGAGAAAAGGAATTAAAATTAACCAAGCGCCAAGTATTAAAATTGTTTTGGGTTTGAACATAGATACCATTATACACAAGTTTGTGATAGGATACGAACTGGTAAAGTTCCAAACCAAAAAACATTATGACCAACATGACCAAATTACTGACAATGGAACTTCTTCGTGAATTTTTGGGCGGACCAATTGAGATAGACAACCCCAATTGCCGATACTGTGGTTCACCAAGTGAGGTGTGCTTAAACCCAAAAGATATTGCTGGAGGCAAAATCAAGTGGATCGGCATTCGTTTTCGTTGGTTAACGGAAATGATTGACCGAAAACCAGTTGAAGGAACCAAAAAGCAGAACTGTGTTCTGGAGTTCCATCTAACGGGAAAAGCTTACACTGGTACCAATGGTAAAAGTAAGAGAGAGTGTCTCGTTGTGCCAACCGACATTGGCGGAGAAGTAGTCAAAATCATGAAGTAGCGCGCCCCGATATCCAAAAGATGTTGGGGTTTTTACTTCTTCGAAACTAACACCACAAACTCCCCGCGCACTTTTTCTGAATTTTTAGTAAAAAATTCTACGAGTTCAGCAGCACTACCAGTAATTACTTCTTCATAAATTTTAGTCAATTCACGACAAATTGTAATTTTCTTTTCTGGTGTAAATTTTTTTAGCGATTCTAAAGTTTTCAAAATCCGATGGGGCGATTCGTAAAAAATTACTGGGCGAGCCGTAGCGGCGATTTCCTTGAACAAGGTCTCTCGGCCTTTTTTGTGCGGCAAAAAACCTAAAAATAAAAACTCATTCGCTGAAACGCCGGCGACGGAAATCGCCGCCGCCAGAGCCGACGGCCCCGGCACCACCTCAATTTTTATTTCTGGCAATTCTTTTCTCACCTGCGCCACAATAAATGAACCGGGATCGGAAATTCCGGGAGTGCCGGCGTCAGAAATAAGGGCAGCATTTTTACCGATATCCAATGCCACAATAATTTCCTCCGCGGCCTTTTGTTCATCACGAGTATGTCTTCTGACTATGGGTGTTCCGATGCCAAAATGTGCCAGGAGTTTTTTTGCAACTCTCGTGTCCTCGGCGAAAATCAAATCAACATCCTTAAGCACCCGCAAAGCGCGCAGAGTAATGTCCTCCAAATTCCCCACCGGTGTCGCTACGATATAAAGTTTATTGGTCATTTTTGATGTCGCCAAATTCTTTTAACAAATCTTCAGCGATTTTGTTTTGTTCGCCGGCGCCCATAGTAATCAAAATGTCGCCACTTTTCAAACTTTGCCTAAGATAATTTTCAATATTCTGAAAATCGGGAAAGGTAGAAACTTTTTTGCTAGTAAGTTTTTTAATCTTCTCGGCTAAAATTTCTGAAGAAATTTTTGAATCAAATGGCTCGCGGGCGGCATAGATTGGCGCTAAAATTATTTCATCAGCGTCTTTAAAGGCGTGCGCGAAATCATTTAATAAAATTTTGGTACGCGAATAGAGATGCGGCTGAAACGCTACCACAATACGCTGTTTTGGATAAAGTTCGCGCGCGCCAGCCAAGGTCGCTTTAATTTCCGTTGGGTGATGAGCGTAATCGTCATAAACCAATGCCCCACCAGCGGTTTTGCCCTTATATTCAAACCGCCGCCAAGTGCCTCCAAAATTTTCCAAAGATTTTATCGCAGATTTTTTATCAATCCCCAAAATCTCAGCTACTGCCAAAGCTGTCGCCGCGTTTTCCTTATTATGCGCCCCGGGAACTTTTAATCCACCGGCTGGCGGATTTTTTTTATAATCGATAATCCCACACACCAAATTTTTAATCACTGGTTTTATATTTTTATCTTTTACATTCGTCACGACAAAACCGTTTTTCGGCACCTTGCCCACGAATTCGCTAAAAGCAAAAATAATATCTTTAATGTCTTTGTAATAATCTAAATGATCATTATCAATGTTGGTAATCACCACAATGGTCGGATGAATATTCAGAAACGAACGCCGATATTCACACGCTTCCACTACCAAATATTGGCTCTTGCCTGCAATAAAATTTGATTTTGAATCTTTAAGAAAAGAACCAACAATCACCGTCGGATCTGATTTGGCATCAATCATAATTTTGGCAATCATTGCCGTGGTCGTCGTCTTACCGTGAGTGCCAGCAACAGCGATGGTGTATTTATTTTTGGAAATCAGACCTAGCGCTTCCGGATAACTTAACATTGGAATACCGCGTTTTTTAGATTCCGCAAATTCTGGATTATCCGGCGTTACAGCAATAGTGTAAATCACCAAATCACAATCTTGAGGAATGTTTTTCGCATTTTGGCCAATAAAAATTTTGGCTCTGAGTTTTTGTAATTCTGTTGTTACTTTACTCTTCGCCACATCAGAACCACTAACTTTTTTGCCATCCAAAATCAACATCCGCGCGATGGCCGAAATGCCAATTCCACCAATACCGATAAAATACGGTTGTTTTATTTTTTTTAAATTAATTTCTTTCATATTTTTCTACTAATTTCACAAACTTATCACCTCGATCATACTCATTCACAAACATTCCAAAAGACGCGAAAGCAGGACTGAACAAAATTATGTCTCCTCTACCCGAACAAGCGATAGCTTGTTTTAGGGCTTCTCCTAAATTTTTGACATTTTGAATTGTAATTTTGATTTTTGATATTTGATTTTTAATTTTGTCCGTTCCATTTCCCGGTAATAACACAACCGCTTTGCAAAACTTCGGAATTTCTCTCATAAGTTCCGACATATCAAGGCTCTTATCTGAGCCTCCGAGTATCAAAATAATTTTCCGTAATTCTCCCTTTTGTAAAGGGAGTACCCCGCCATAAGCGGGGGGAGGGATTTTTAAATCCCCCGGCCTTTGGCCACCCCCTTTTTCAAAGGGGGAATTAAGTGCCAGCAAGGCAGCGACGGTCGCATCCGGCGTAGTGGAGCAAGTATCGTTGTAAATTTTGACGCCATGAATTTCTCGCATAAATTCCAAGCGGCCGGGAACGCCGCCGAAATTTTCTATGGCCTTTCTGGAAATTTCGTCGGGAATTTTTAGCACCCGAGCGGCAACGAGGGCGCAGGCGGCATTGACACGATTATGCTCACCGAGAATTTTCAAACGCCAGCTATTCGAAATATCAGCGGCATAGGCAACAATTTTCTTGCTCTTCAAATTCTTAAAGGTTGAACCTTTCTGCTCCGTAAGGTTCAACCTTGTTATCTGTTCCCCTAAAATCAAGGTGTCATCTTTTTTTTGATACTTAAAAATATTGGCTTTGTCAGCAAAATATTTTTTCATATCACCACCATAATAATTCAAATGGTCCGGCAAAAAAGTCGTGAATACCGCGATGTGCGGGGAAATTCTCGCTTCACCAAAACCTTGAAGCTGCCACGAGTCCAATTCCGCTACCACAAAATCTCCTTCCCGAACCTTCTCTAAAAGTGGCAAAGTTGCCGTGTCTTTGATATTTCCCGCCAAAAAGGTTGAACCTTTCTTATCCTTAAGGTTCAACCTTTTTAGAATTTCATAAATCAAATAGGCGGTTGTAGTTTTGCCGCGCGTGCCAGTTACACCAACAAAAGTCACGCCCTTCGGCATCAGTTTGAAAAATAACGAGGCGTCCATTTCAATCGGAATTTTATTTTTTCTTGCTTCAGCAATAAACGACGAAGCCAGTGGCACACCGGCGGCTTTCAAAATAAAATCGCGATTTCTTTCGCCAGAGGCGGATCCGCCTTGGGCGGAAAAATCCCTTAATCTATGCTCGCCAAGATGATAAGTAATATTTCCGGCCCGAGGCCGGCCAGCCTTGGGCTGGTTGTATTTTTTTAATTTCTTCAAAGACGGCGCAAGTTCTTTTTTTGACTTCAAATCTGTCACTAACAAATCTGCTCCCCATTTAGCCAAAAACGCCGCGTCCCCCACCCCACGCCCCAAAAGCCCCAAGCCCATTTGGGTAATTTTCTTGCCTTTGAAAAAATTTTGCCAATTTTTCATATCAACCAACATACTCCACTTCCCGCTCAATTACCAGCCCGGTTTTTTCTTTGACGATGGCAGCAACTTTTTCGGCAAATGATTTTATTTCTTCCGCCGTCGCTCCCCCATAATTAACGACCACTAACGGCTGATTTTTGTGGAGACCGACCTTACCAATTGAAAAACCCTTCAAGCCACACATTTTATCCAAAATCCAAGCCAGAAAAACTTTCACTCTATTCTTACCCACAATCACACCCGGCAAATCAGGAAACTGGGCTTTAAATTTTTTGTACTGCAAACTAGAGATAGTTGGGTTCTTAAAAAATGAGCCAGCTGTTCCAACTTCGGAGAGATTCGGTAATTTTTTTGTCCTAATCTCCACAATTGCCCGTCGGATATCGGCGGTGGTCAATTCTAAAATTTTCTCCCGCTTCAACCACTCTTGGACATCAGGATAATTGGTTTTGAGCGACCTTTTTTCATCCGATTTATTTAATAAAAAACCAACGCGAGTAATAATTAAATTTTTGCCCGCGGGTTGTTTAAAAAAACTGTTACGATAACTAAATCGACAATCTTTCTTATTTAAAACTTTTACTTTTGAAGTTTGTTGATCAAAAACCTCAACAAAAGAAATGGCACTGGCAACTTCAGAATCATAAGCGCCAATATTTTGAACTGGCGCCGCTCCAACTGTGCCAGGAATCAGTGATAAATTTTCCAAACCTTGAAAATTTTTTTCCACCGTTAGGCGAACCAAATCGTCCCAATTCTCGCCGGCGCCGGCAATCACCTCTACTTTGCCATCAGCTTTTTCATTAAACTCCACATCCAAAATATCCATTTTCAAAACTAGACCAGAAAAGCCGGTGCCGGCGACTAGGATATTGGAACCACCACCCAAAACAAAGAGCGGCCGCTTTTGCGCCCGCGCAAAAGCGGCCGCCTCTGCCACTTCCACTATATTAGTTACCCGACAAAAATAGCAGGCCCGGCCACCCACTTTAAAAGTCGTCAGTTCTTTAAGAAAAACATTTTCTAAAATTTTCATATTTTACCTCTAAAAGTGACCGGCGGAGTGCTAACTCCAAAACTAATGTCTTATGTGAGTGCAACCGCCGGTCGCTTTTAGAGACAACTCACTTATTGTATAAAACGAGTATAAAAACGCAAATCCCGCCTTTCGGCGGGGCTTACGCAGACATTCGTTTTTTGGGTTAACTTTTGTTAACCACACTCACAACGGTATCTTACCATAGCCATTTTTTTTGTCAAATCCATCTGAAAAATCAGCTAGTGTTTTATTTGAAAAAGATAATAAATTTAGGATTTGGATGAAGGCAAACATACCGGACTCACGATAATAGGTTTCTTCAAAAGCAAAGTTGCCAAAATTATCAGCGGCTGTTGTTGATTGAACCGACCGCATTTTTAAGGAAACCGGAATAGATTCTTTACACAAAAACAAATTTTCATTGGCAATAATTTTATTCTGCTGAAAAATCTTAAACAATGACTCGTCCACCACAAAAGGTGGCCGGCGATTTTGAAAAATTAAATAAGCAATAACATAAGCCGGCACCAAGCGGCCAAGATTGTCTACAAAAAAAGCCCGGTCGCCGTCAGCATCAAAAGCCACGCCCAAATCAGCTTTCTGTTTGACGACTCTTTGACAAAGCTCTTTCGTCGCGCCAGCTATTAAAGGATTCGGTCCATTAGCTGGAAAATTGCCGTCGGGCAAATCGTTAATAGTAGTAAGTTGAACCAAAGGATAGTCGGCAAAGACCTCTTTCGCCACAACACCACCAGCACCGTTAAAAGCATCAAACACAACAAACATCGGTCGCTTCACAGCTAAAAATTTTTTAAAAAAATCGGCGTAAATTTTAAAATAATTCATCGTATTGCCTGTTTAATAATAGCGGGATTTAAAACCGTCGCGCCTTCTTTGACAATTTTAAAACCGTTGTATTCTGGTGGATTGTGCGAGGCGGTTATCATTACCCCACCGCTGGCCTTGAAACGATTAACAAAAAAGTAAAACATCGGGGTAGTAGCAAGGCCGATGATTTTTATATCGTGAACTTTTTTCTGTTCTTTCCAGCCACGCTGAAAACCTTCGGCCAATGCTTCAGTTAAAACTTTGGCGCCATTACGAGCGTCGTGGGCAATGACAACAATGCCGTCAGGGAAAATATTGGCTAGTGCTTCACCAATCTTGAAAGCTATCGTTTTATTAATCTCCGAAGGATACAAACCGCGAATATCATTGGCTCTAAAAATCTCTGCCATTAAAATAATTTAATTACATCTTTGTAAGTGATGACTAACATCAAAATTAAAAGGAGGGCAAAACCGATACCATTTAAATAATTAACAATTTTGGGGTTGAGCGGTCGGCGACGGACTGTCTCTATGACAACAAGAATTAGACGACCGCCATCCAGAGCAGGAAATGGTAGAAGATTAATCACCGCCAGATTGAGTGAAATAAAAGCGACAAAACCTAATAGATTAGCAAAACCCAAACTCGCCGCCGCACCAACCAAACCAATGATGCCAACTGGCCCGGCCACTTCGGAAAAATCAGCTTGGAAAATAAAAGCTTTGTAGAAAAACTTACCGAGACCTTTGGTAATTTCAACCAACAAGTTACCGGTAGTTTTGGCACTTTCCCAAAGAGCTCGGAAAAAAGGCAATTTAACTGTGCCGATTAAATCCAAACCGACGCCAATGGCCACCTGATCGGAAATAATGCCGGCGACCGGCGCGACTTTGACTTCACTTTTTTCGCTACCTCGTTTGTAACCAATTAAAATTTCTTTGCCTTCGTGTCGAGCCATAAAATCCGAAACTGAATCAGGGGTCAGATCTGAAAGTAAGCCATCGCTGGCGGCAACGGCAACAATGGCGTCGCCGGCTTGGAGACCCGACCGACTAGCGGGCGAATCAGCTAACACTTGAGTTATAACCAATTGAGGATTGGTTACCACTACATCTTGGTAATAACCAACTGGCGCCGGAAAACCAGAAATAAAACCGGCAGAAATTAAAAGCCAAGCAAAAATAACATTAAACGACACGCCGGCAACCAACACTGCGGCTTGCACACCGCGATTTTTTTTATTGAAACTTCTCTCCTCGCTCACCTCTAAACGCTCGGCTTCGGGACTGTCCGGCGGATTTTCACCAAAAATTTTGACGAAGCCACCGAAAGGAATCCAATTGATAGAATAAATTGTCTCGCCGATTTTTTTGCCAAAAACCCGCGGAGGAAAACCTAAACCAAATTCGTCCACCCGCATACCACTTTTTTTGGCAACCAAAAAATGTCCCAGCTCGTGAACAAAAATCAATACTCCCAATACGATGATAAATAAAATCAGGTTCATTTTAGCTTAAAATTTCTTTTTCTTTTTTGGCAAACTGTTCGTCAAAACTTTTGTTGATGGCGTCGGTTTCTTTTTGCAATTCATTTTTCAAACGGAATTTTTCGTCCTCACCCATACCGCCGGCTTTTTCTTTATCCTGAATATCCCTCCAAACATGATCGCGCTCTTGGCGCAAAGACACTTTAGCTTGTTCTAATTTTTCCTTAACTACTTTCAAAATTGTTCCGCGCCGCTCGGCAGTCAATTCCGGAAAAAATACTCGCACGCCACCATCGCCAGCCGACACTGACAAACCAAGATTAGCGGCGGTAATCGCTTTTTCAATATTTTTTGCTTGGGTCGCGTCCCATGGTGAAATCTTTAAAGTTCGCGCGTCTTCTACTGTCACACTACCCAATTCCTTGATAGCCAATTGAGAGCCATAGGATTCCACCGACACACCATCCAAAATCGCTGGCGTAGCTCGGCCAGTCCGAATACCGGTAAATTCTTTCTTGAGATGCTCATCAATTTCCTTAACCCTTTTTTTAAAATGAGAAAAATCGTAAGTCATTTGCTAATCCTATCAGATTATTACTCATACCTCAACGCTTCCATCGGGCTCTTCATGGCGGCTTGGCGGGCGGGATAAATACCGAAAACCAAACCGACCGCGCCGGAAACACCCAACCCGAGAAATACTGCCATCAAAGGAAAGGTGAAAGCCCAGTTCAAACCGACAAATTTAGACAAAATCAAGGAAATCAAAAACGACAAACCAGTACCAAGAGCGATACCAATAATACCACCGACACTGGTCAGAATTACTGATTCCAAAAGAAATTGAATTAAAATACTGCGATTGGTAGCACCGACTGCTTTGCGCAAACCGATTTCTCGCGTCCGTTCGGTAACCGACACCAACATAATATTCATAATTCCTACCCCGCCGACCACCAGAGAAATCGCCGCCACTGCCGCCAAGAATAAAGTTAGGGCATTGGTAATAGTACTGACCATATCCATTGCTTGAGCTTGAGTTTCTACGAAAAAGTCATCTTTTTCGGGATCGGTGATGTTGTGGTTATTGCGTAAAGTAGTTTCAATATCAATAACAGTGGCGGCAATGTTTGCTTCCGTGTCCGTTTCAATCACCAATCTATTAAAATATTTAATACCAAAAATATACTGTTGAGCGGTGGTATAAGGCACAATCAAAGCATCGTCAAAACTGATGAAAGAAAACTGGCCTTTATTAGGCAAAACACCAATAATCCGCAGAGTTTGATTTTTAACCCGAATTTTTTGACCCAATACTGTTTCGCCTGGCTCAAACAATTCGTCTTTAACTTTTGAGCCAATGATAACCACCGAGGATTTTGATGAAACCTCTTCATCCGTAAACAATCGGCCGTCTTCTGGATAAATGTTATAAATTTCGGCGAAAAAATTGTTGACCCCGAACACGGTTGTCTGATGAACTTTATTGCCGCGAGTACTGACCACCGGGCCAAAAACAATCGGCATTATTCTCGCCAAATGAGGCACATTAGATTTTTTCTGCAAATCTTCCACATCTTTGTTTTTTAAAGAATCGGTAAAAGTAGACATTGAATCGGAAATGCCGGTCGGGTGTCGACCCGGCACAATGGCGATGGTTTTAGAACCAATACTGGCAATTTGATTCAAAATCAAATCCTGGGCACCCTTGCCCAAAGACATCACCATCATAATGGCGGTAATACCAATAACAATACCGAGAATCGTCAAAAACGAGCGATTCCTATTGGTTCGCAAACTTTTAACTGCTGTTTTTATACTATATTTTAAACGCATATTATTTTTCAAAATCGCCTTCGCCACGACGATTGGAAACCAACTGATCGCTTTCCACTTCGCCATCCAATAAACGAATGATGCGACGAGCGTGTTCGGCGGTATAGGTTTCGTGAGTGATTAAAATAACTGTCTTTTTTTGTTCGGTATTGAGCCGCCAGATAATATCCATCACCGCCTTGCCTGACTTGGAATCCAAATTACCGGTGGGCTCATCGGCAAAAATTACTTCCGGATTATTAACTAGGGCTCGAGCAATGGCGGCCCGCTGTTTTTCTCCGCCGGAAAGTTGTGACGGTTCGTGTTCAGCTCGATGAGTCAAACCAACCGCTTCAATCGCCCGTCTTGCCAAATTATCCCATTCCCTCTCCGGCACATCAGAATAAACCAAAGGCATTTTTACATTTTCCAAAACACTAGTCCTCGGCAACAAATTGAAAGCCTGAAAAACAAAACCAAATTTTTGATTGCGTAACCTCGCCACTTCATCCGGTAAATATTTACCAACTTCTTTGCCATCAAAAAGATATTGACCAAAAGAATAGTCATCCAAAAAACCAAGAATGTGGAGCAGAGTAGATTTACCTGAACCAGACGGTCCCATTACCGCCACGAAATCACCCCGCTCAATCACCAGATCAGTATTCAAAAGAGCGCGAGTTTCATTGTCGCCCTCGCCGTAAATTTTGCTAAGCTTTTTAATTTCAATTAGCGCCATAGGACAAAAAGTTAGCGCCAGTTCAAAATTATTTGTTCACCTTCTGCCAAGCCACTTAGAATTTCTACAAAACCATCGCTGGAACGAATGCCCATGGTAATTTTCCTATCAACCGATTTTTCACCGTCTAGGATTTTGACGAAATTACCCTCGGCACGAAAATCAATGGCCCGCGATGGGACAGCTAAAGCGCCAGTTTTTTCGGCGACTACCGCCGAAATGTTAGCGGTCATACCAGACTTAGCAAAGGTTACCGGCGTCTGAAAATGAAAAGTTACTTTGTAAGTTGGGACACCATCAATCACCAGTTCACCTGGGTCAATTTTCACTACTTGAGCTTCAAACTTTTGGTTAGGAAAAGCATCCAAATCAATTTCGGCCTTACCGCCAGTCACAATTCTCCCAATATCGGCCTCCGGCACATTGGCCTCAACAATCAGCTCGCCGTTGGAATTCAAAGTGCCAATGGTCTGTAAAGCGCTCACTACTTGCCCAGTTTTGGCGTCCTGTTTTGCCACCATGCCGGTAAACGGAGCGTAAAGATAACTTTGGCTAACGGCGTGTTTTTTAATTGCCACGGCTGCCTCGGCTACCGCCACTTTCGCTTCTTCCGCCGCCAATGCTTCCGGTGTCGCGCCAGCCAATGTTAAAGCTAGTTGGTCTTGTTGCAATGCCAAACTTGATTCAGCATCGCGAGCGCTCTGCTTGGCGGCAGTCAAATTAGTAATGGCGGTATTAATTGTTGTTCTAGCGGTAGAAACATCGGAACGATAAGTGCTAATGGTTGCCGAAGTAAGTGAAGAAGTCGGCGATAGAGCATTCACCGCTAATCCCATTTTCTCCAAAAAACTACGAATGACTGCTAAATAATTCTCGGATTGGTTAGCTGAAGTCAACAAATTATCATCTGACAAATTAACTAATGAATCCTGCCAAGCGGCAAAATTACCTTCCATTAATTGACGGCCGGTTTCCAGAGAAGTTTTTAGCTGAGTATCGTTAACGATAATGTTGAGTTGCACATTGCTGGTCTTTGGATTGTCAAAAAAGTGGTCAATGTAAACGCCAATGGCATTATTGGATTTGGAATAGGAATCGTTTAAATAATCGCGTAGGGACTGGCGAGCATCAACTAAAGATTTTTCAGAGTTGGCAACTTTAGTCTGGGCAATAACTACATCTTCGGGCCGAGAGCCGCGCTTCAGTTCTACCAGAGCCGCTTCCTCAACCGCCAAATTGGCTTCAACTTGCTGAAGTGCCAAATTTTCATCGGTGGCATTCAAAGCGGCAATAATTTGCCCAGCCGCCACCGGAGTACCGGCATCAGCGTAAACCGCGCTGACCCTACCGGCTCGCTCAAAAGATAAATTCACGCTCTCGGCGGCTTTGACATTGCCGGTAACGGCAACATCTTCCATCAAATTTTGCCTTGCTACTGTTACCAATTCGTAATTGTTGCCGTTACCTCGAAAAAATAGAAAATAGGCCCCCAATAAAACGACCATTACCCCAATAACCAAAAACCATCTCTTGGTTTTGGAAAACTTAAAAAAATATGTCTTCATTGGCGGGCATTATACCAAAAATTGAGAAATCTGAAAACTGGGTGATGACCCTACCGGGAGTCGAACCCGGCTTCTGCGCTTGAAAAGCGCATGTCCTAGCCGATAGACGATAGGGCCAGTTAACAAAAAAATAATAGCATTTTTTGAAAAAAACTCAAAAAATTGGTATTGTTGTCTTATTGGCTGGAAGGGTACCGAAGTGGTCATAACGGCGCCGACTCGAAATCGGCTGGGGGCGCAAGTCCCACGTGGGTCCGAATCCCACCCCTTCCGTTTTAGTTCGACGAGTTCCCAGCCCTAAGCTGGTCCGCCTTGGGCGGAAAATCTCGCCTCCTCCGTTTTTGAAAATAAAAAAACCCCGACGAACATCGGGGCTTGGGCTTGAAGAAAATTCATTGGGGGAAATCTTCTCCCTTAATTCTCCTCCACAAAATTTCAATGTGACTAAAAGATTTAATGTAACAAGAGTATGACTGTTCCCGAAGGTGATCGTGGCAACTCACATTGTGACAAATTTTCACATTTTCACAGTCAAACTTGGAGCCGAATGGCGGAGCGTGGTCAGGCCACATTCTCCTCCTCTCGATGGTGATATTCAAACTGCCACAACTGCCACAGCGTTTGATCCAAAGTCTGTGAAATCGGTAGATGATATACAAAATTACTACCATCACTGTGACACCAAACCCCGGCCAAAACCAATCGTATGGCGCGAATAGAAAAGTTGCGACCGCAACAACCCATAGCGCGACCAATGCCGCGCCGAGCTCAAATAAGAATTTTCTCATAGATTGCCTTTCTTTTTTCTAAAAACAAAATATCGCACTATTCAAAAAATGTCAATCATAAGAAAAGCGCCCCCCTACGAGAGCGCTATGAACCTGAAAATGTCAGTCGATTGTTTCTATTGGGGGCAAATGCGAGGGCAAATGCAAACCACTTGCCAGTGCCCTTTGTTTCAACGCCTCCTGCACAGAAGCTTCTTTGAGAGCTTTGAGAGAAGCGAGAGCGCGCTCACGAACTTCAGCCGACTCTTTTGCCCACTCTGTGATAAACTTCCAAAACTTCTCCGGAAAGTCCGGTGGGCAAAACTTCTCAAAACCAGCATCATCAATCGACACTATGGTGCTCCGCGCCGAATAGAAATGGGTTTCTGAATACTTGCTGGAAGGAAAAAAATCCGTCTGTTGAAAATACCAGTACCCATAATCTCTATCACCTCTTACCCTTTCGAGAATGAGTCGCCGATATTCAACTCTCCTTACCCAAACGATTCGCTCAACCGGAATAGCGTAAACCCAATCCTTTGGCGTTAACCTCGCAGAAACCAAAACATGACCACACCAAAGTTTGAAACTGAAATCCAGACCACAAATCTGATCTTTAAACACCTGATCAGTGAAAAAACTAAGTGGTTTGAACGATAAATGCTCAAGATAAGGAGCAATGATTTCCGACGCTTGTTTCAGTGAGAATTTGGACGTATCCGCATTCATAGTATTTTCTTTCTTTTGTTTGTTTATGTGGTGAACTCTTGCATTTTGAGACGCATCTCTCTACGCAAGTCCTAAACTTAAACTACTCCCATAATTACAAAAAGTCAATCCACTAAGGTAATGTGCACACACATATGGCGGTTTCTCCTAAAATGGAGGAATGAGTATACATATGGTCAAAACAATCAAAGAAGAAAGGTTAAGATGGGTACTGCCAATAGTAAGAAAAGAGGTAAAACTAAT